>DASQMB010000074.1:0-96861 GCA_035645715.1 Pyrinomonadaceae bacterium | reverse complement strand
CCGGCCCTGCCGCCGCGTACCAGAGGAGCCGCGGCGATTCCTCCGCGGCCGCGACTACTGCCGCGGCTGCGCCTGCCCGCCCTGCGCCCGCAGGAGCTGTTCCAGCGCGGCGAGGCGCTGTTCGAGCGTGTCGACCTTCGAGCGCAGCGTCTCGACCTCTTCGGTCTTCTTCTGCAACTCGGCCGTGCGCTCGTCGAGCGCCTTGACGGCCGCGAGGCTGACGCCGGCCAGGTCCTGCACGCCGATGGAGGTGTTGTTCGTGCCGAGGCCGAACTCGCGGTAGAAGTCCTCGGCCATCGGGCCGAGGTGGCGGACCTCCTTGCCCTCGGCGATGTAGTTCCAGGTCGAGACCGGCACCTTCCTGAGCCGCGCCAGCACGTCGCCGCCGTTCACGTCGAGGAAGTTCTCCTTGGTCGCGCGGCTCGAAGTGCAGTTGAAGACGCCCGAGCCGGCCGGCAGGTTGCAGCCCGTCGTGCCGCCGAGGTTGGTGCGGAAGCGGAAGCCGCCCGTGGCGCGCGCCGCGAACTCGTTGTTGGCCGTGTTGCGGAACGTGTCGGCGCTCTGCTGGGCCGAGCCGTCCGACCAGATGAAGGTGCCCGTGAAGCCGTTGTTCGAGGCGAACTTGCCCATCGCAGTCGTGTGGTCCTGGTCGGCGGTGACGTTGTAGCCGATGGCGACGGCCGCGAGGCCGCGGATGATGAAGGTGTCGGGGTTGCACTTGCCGTTGAGGAGCGGCCCGCCGGAGCGCGCCTTGTTGCCGAAGGCGACGCCGTAGGTGTCGCAGACGTGGTTGCCCGCGCCGGCCGCGAACCCGGCAGCGCCCTTCACCTCGTTGCCGCTGCCGAAGGCGATGCTCGAAGTCGAGCGCGCGAAGTTGGTGTCGCCGAAGGCGAGGGCGTAGAGCCCCTCGGCCGTCGAGTTCGAGCCGCCGGCCCACGAGAAGAATCCGACCGTGGCGTCGTCCCACTCGTTGTCGGCGTAGCCGGAGCGGAAGGCGCCCTTGTAGCTGTCCCAGGAGGTGCGGTAGCCCTTGCCCTGCATCGGGCTGACGCCGATGCCGAGGTTGCCGGTGGCGACGAAGCTTCCGTTCTGGAAGACCTTGAACCAGGCGGGCGTGTGGCCGCCGGGGCCGGAGCAGCAGGTCGAGCCGCCGCGCAGGTTGATCATCGGGGCGGTGCCGTTGGCGTCGCCCACCGAGAGCTGCTCGGCGCCGGGGACGAACTTGACGAAGTTGGCGTCGGTGTAAGCCTTGTTCGTGGCGTCGCCCGCGTTGACGGGGTTGCCGACGTTGGTGATGAGAGAGTTGTTGGCCGAAAGGCCCGCGCCGAAGACGTTGGCGCCCGTCCAGGCGTTGGCGCCGTTCAGCCGCGCCAGGTTCGGCGAGACGCGGTTGTCGCCGATGAAGCCGAGGGTGGCCGGGTCGTTGACGGCCGAGACGATGGAGGTGCCGCTCATCGAGCCGCCCGAGCCGCTGTTGCCGTTCGCGGCCGTGGTCTGGATGCTGCCGTCGGGGAAGACCAGCCCGCTGCCGGCGCCGCTGATCCGCAGGCTGCCGGCCACGTCGAGTCTGGCGCCCGGCGTCTCGGTGCCGATGCCGACATCGCCCGAGGGCTTGATCGAGACGCGGGGCACGTCATTGCCCGTCATGAAGAGAATTGTGCCCTCGCGGCCGACCGGGGACACCACATTGCCGGCCGAGATCGAGAGCGCGCCGCGTTGATTCGGGAAGAGCGAGTAGGAGTTGCCGCGCATCGCGAAGTAGGGGCCGTTGTTGGCCGTAAACGCCGGCGTCTGGCTGGCGATGAAACCGGCCGTCTTCGCGTTGCTGTCCATGAAGAGCAGGTTGCTGTCGGAGTGCACGCTCGGGCTGGCGGTCATTTGAATGTTGCCGCCGTTGACGACGAGGTTGCCGTTCGCCTCGGAGATGGCCGAGTCGCCGAGAGTGCCCGCGCCGTCCATCCACTTTGGCAGCCGGCCCGAGGTGCCCGTGCCGCTGGCGTTGGCCGTCGTGTCGCCGTCGGCCGCGACCGAGACCGCGGTGTTGCGCGCGCCGAGCCCCGAGGCCGAGGTCAGCGTGGTGCCGTCCTCGAACCGGATGCCGCCGCGGGCGCGGATGGTGCCGGCCACGTCGAGCGTCGCCTCGGGCCGGTCGGTGCCGACGCCGACGCGCCCCTCGGGCGTGACGCGGACGTGCTCGCGGTCCTCGCCCTTGAAGGCGTCGCCGGTGCGCAGCGTGAGCGCGCCCGAGGTCGAGGTGATCTGCCCGTCGCGCCCGTCGTGGGCGGCGACGACCGCGGCCGTCTCGGCCCCGGCCGCGTCGCCGGCCGCCGCGTTCTCCTGCCCCGAGATTTGCGAGGCCGCCCCCTGCGCCGCTTTCAACTGCTCGGCGACCGCCGCCTCGGCCGTCGCGCGGCCGTTGCTGACGACGACCGTGCCGTAAGACTTGCGCGCGCGGCCGTTCGGGTCGAGCGTCGTCACGACGAACAGGTAAGAGCCATCGACGAGCCCGGCCTGCCCGGCCTCGGCCGCCGACAGGTCGAGGACGCTGCCGCGGCGCCGGGCCGAGTCGTAAACGCGCTGGCCGGCGGCCGAATAGATTTCCAGCCGCATCTCGGTTGCGCCGTCAATCGAGGTGAAGCGCAGGCCCTCGGCCGTGGCCGACGGAACGACTGTCGCGCGCGGCGCGGCCGTCTGCGCGGCGGCGGGGCCCGTCAGGGTTATCGACAGGGCGAGGATTGAAGCGTAGCGACGTATGAATGACACGGTTTTTGTCTCCTGCCCTCGGGGCGTACAGATGAATTTAATTATGTGTGGGGGCCGGCCTGTCCCGGGGCTTTCCCTTCGCCCCGCCGGTGGCTCGCGTGTGCCCTCCGTAGCTGAACGCGCGAAACCGCGGCGCGGCCAATCAGCGGCGTCAGCGCCGGGCGGCGGCGCCCGGTCCGCGCGGTCTGCTACACTGTCGGCAAACCGGAAACCGTCGCCGACACGTAAATCGAACTGAGGGGCCGGGCGCGCGTCGCCGCGGCCCCGCGGGTGAAGGGGGAAGATGCTGCATGGACGAGTTTGACCGTTACCGCGCCGCGATGAACGAGAAGCTGCTGGGCAGCGGCCACCTCGGCATCAAGAGGTTCTTCGCGCTCGACACGCAGGCATACGAGGAGGGCGCGCTCGACAAGCGGACGAAGGAGTTGATGGGGCTCGCGGCCTCGGCCGTGCTGCGCTGTGACGACTGCGTCACCTACCACTTGAAGCAGTGCGCGGCGCTCGGGGTGACGCGAGCCGAGTTCCTCGACGCCTTCAACGTCGCGCTGGTCGTCGGCGGCTCGATCACCATCCCGCACCTGCGGCGCGCCGTAGAGCGGCTCGACCAGATACTCGAAGCCGGCGCGGGCGCGGGCGAAGGCGCAGACGGGGCCGGGCGAGAAGGACACGAGCATTGAGTTTTATAAAAAAGACGAGGGCGGTCGCCGTCGTGCTGGTCTGCCTGCTGGCGGCGGGCGCGGCGTTCGCGGTGGGGGACGGCGGGGCTTCGTTCGCGGGGCCGCAGGGCGAAGGCGCCGGGGCGAAAGGCGGTGAGGGCGTGGGGCAGAGGCGTGCCGGGCGCGTGCGCGCCCCCGAGCTGTCAGGCGGGCGCGGGTGGTTGAACACTGAGCGGCCCCTGACGCTCGCGGCCCTGCGCGGCAAGGTCGTGCTGCTCGACTTCTGGACCTACGGCTGCATCAACTGCATCCACGTCATCCCGGACCTCAAGCGGCTCGAAGCGAAGTACCCGAACCAGCTCGTCGTCGTCGGCGTCCACTCGGCCAAGTTCGAGAACGAGCGCGAGACCGAGAACATCCGCCGCATCGTCCTGCGCTACGGCGTCGAGCACCCCGTTGTCAACGACGCCTCTTTCAGAATCTGGAACGCCTACGCCGTCAAAGCCTGGCCGACGCAGGTGCTGGTAGACCCGGCCGGCTACGTCGTCGAGACGGTCAGCGGCGAGGGCCATTACGAGGCGCTGGACCACGCCATCGGCTCGCTGGTCGAGGAGTTTCGCCGCCGGGGGCAGCTCGACGAGCGCCCGCTCAGCCTCGCGCCCGAGAGCGCGAAGACGGCCGCGATGCCGCTCGCGTTCCCCGGCAAGGTGCTCGCCGACGAGCGTTCGGGCCGCCTCTTCGTCGCAGACTCGAACCACAACCGCGTCGTCGTCGCCACGCTCGACGGCGCGTTCCTCTACGCCGTCGGCTCGGGGGCGGCCGGCCTCGAAGACGGCCCGTTCGAGAGCGCGCGTTTCCGCCAGCCCCAGGGGCTCGCGCTCGACGGCGACACGCTCTACGTCGCCGACACGGGCAACCACGCCGTCCGCCGCGTGGACCTCAAGGCGCGCACGGTCGAGCGCATCGCGGGCACGGGCGCGCAGTCGCCCAACGACGGCCGGCGCGGCGGGCTGGCGCGCGTCGTCCCGCTGGCCTCGCCGTGGGACTTGCAGCTCGTCGGCCGCACGCTCTACATCGCCATGGCCGGGCCGCACCAGCTCTGGCGGCTCGACCTCGACCGGGGCGAGGTCGCGGTCTTCGCCGGCACCGGCCACGAAGCCCGGCTCGACGGTCCGCGCGAGGAGGCGGCCTTCGCGCAACCCTCGGGCCTCGCCGCCGACGGGCGCTCTCTCTACGTGGCCGACAGCGAATCGAACATCGTCCGAGCCGTGGCGCTCCCCGAGGCGGCCGGGGTGAAGCCCAAAGCGCAGGTGCGCACGCTGGCCGGCGGCGACCTCTTCGAGTTCGGCGACCGCGACGGCCGAGGCGACGACGTGCGCCTACAGCACCCGCTCGGCCTCGCCTACCACGACGGCCGCGTCCTCGTCGCAGACACCTACAACCACAAGATCAAGTCGCTCGACCCGCGCACGGGCGACGTACGCACCCTCGCCGGCACGGGCCGGCCGGGGCAGCGCGACGGCTCGACCGCCTCCTTCTACGAGCCGGGCGGCCTCTCCGTCGCCGCCGGCACGCTCTACGTCGCCGACACCAACAACCACGCCGTCCGCGCCGTTGACCTCCGCACGAAGCGGACGCGCACGCTGCCCATCCGCGGCCTCGCGCCCCCGGCCGTGCCCGACGCCGCGGCGGGCGACGGTGACTCGGCCGCCTTCGGACCGAACGCCGAGGAGGTGAAGACGCCCGCGCAGCGCGTCGCGGCGGGCGAGGCGGCGATAACGGTCGACGTGTCTCTGCCCGAAGGGCACCACCTCAACCCGTCGGCGCCGCACCGCTACCAGGTGGAGATCGAGGACGGCGGCGGGCGCCTCGGCCTCGTCTCGGTCGGCGCGCGGGCGGCCGAGCCTGGTGCCCCGCCGCGCAGGCTCGCGGGCACGGACAAGTCTCTGGCCTTGCCGCTGCGCGTCGCGCTAAAGGGCGAGGGCGAAGGCCCTGCGGCCGTGCGCGTCCGGCTCACGCTCTACTACTGCCGCGAGGACAACACGGGCGTCTGCCGCATCAAGACGCTCGACTGGCGCCTCCCCCTCGAATTGACAACCGCCGCGGGCGCCCCGCGCGAGCTGCAACTGCGTGCGAAGGTGGAGGAGTAGTTTTCAGTTTTCAGTTTTTAGTTCTCTGCGGTCAGCCGCCGGCTCTCGGCCACACGCCGACTAAAACTGAAAACTGAAAACTAACTAAAAACAGCCTCCGTTTGCCGTTTGGGCGCGGGCGAAATAGAATTCGGGCGGCGGTCTCCTCCGGCAGTAAACTATAAGTGATTCGACGCCGCGCCTTTTCCCGGCCCGACTGACACGACGCGCGCCGCGCGACCGGTCCGTCGCGGACGTGCATTGCGGGCGGGCGCGCCCGGCGGGGCCAGAAGGCGGAAGGCTTGGCAGAGAGAGACACGTTCGAGGGGGCACGGCCGGCCGGGCGGCCGAGCCTGTGCCGCGACTGCGGCGCCATCGTCGGGGCGGGCGAGCAGGCCTGCTCGGCCTGCGGGGCTGCGGCGCGCCGGCCCGCGCCCGAGAGGCCCGCCGTCCCGCAGCCGGACCCGGCCACCGCCCGCTTCGTCCGCGCCATCATCAACCGGCCGGCCACCTTCACCTTCGTCTTCCTCATCGCCAACGTCTTTCTCTACCTCATGATGTCGTTCGACGGCGGGGCGACGGGCAACGTGCTGGTGGCCTACGGCGCCAAGCTCAACGCGCTGATCAACGAGCGGGGCGAGTGGTGGCGGTTCGTCACCCCCATCTTCCTACACGTCCAGATGCCGGCCCTCGGCCCGCTCCACCTGCTGACGAACATGTACGGGCTCTTCATGCTCGGCCCCTACGTGGAGAAGCTCTACGGGTCGGCGAAGTTCGTCGTCTTCTGGATAGCGTGCGGCGTG
This sequence comes from Pyrinomonadaceae bacterium, assembly GCA_035645715.1. Classification (GTDB taxonomy): domain Bacteria; phylum Acidobacteriota; class Blastocatellia; order Pyrinomonadales; family Pyrinomonadaceae; genus QHXN01. Next base: position 90,510 of record DASQMB010000074.1, on the reverse strand, counting down.
GCGGGCGTGGCGGCGAGCTACCTGGCCGTGCAGCCGGAGCTGGCCGCCTCGGGCGCGCTCGGCCGCTTCCTCTTCAAAGTCCACGACGTGCCCTCGGCCGGCGCCTCGGGCGCCCTCTTCGGGCTGGTCGGCGTCCTCTTCGTCTTCGGCATCAAGTACCGGAGCGAGCTGCCCGAAGGGCTCAAGCGCGCCTTCGGCACGGGGATGCTGCCGATCATCCTCATCAACCTCTTCATCGGCTACGCCGGCAGTGGCTTCATCGACAACGCCGCGCACCTCGGCGGGCTGGTCTCGGGCATGGCGCTGGCGCTCTGTGTCGGCTACAAGCGAATCGGCCCGCGCGGCCCGGTCGCCTACGCCTGGCACTTCCTCCAGGCCGCCTGCCTCCTGCTCGTCGCCGCGAGCTTTCTGATGGCGGCCCGCAACTTCCACCAGCCGCTGCCGGCATGGCAGCCGCCGGGCTTCGGGCTCGATTCAGGCGAGCCGTCGAACATCGTCGCCTTCACCGAGGCGGTCAACGCCGGGCAGGGGGCCTTACGCGCCTTCATCGACCGGGGGCAGGCCGAGGCCCTCGCGCCCGCGGCCGAGCAGCTCGGCCGGACCCCGAGCGTCAACGAGGGGGCCGACGCGCTGCGCGACGACCTCAAGGCCCTGGTCGAGCGCGCCCGCGGGGTGTCGGCCGAGCGCGACCCGCCCGAGGCCGAGCGCCGCCGCCGCACGCGCCAACTCCGTGAAGACCTCAACGACTGGTCGCGGCGCTTCGCCGAGTGGGTCCGCACCGACGGCAAGGCCCTGAACCTGATCATCGAGGAGGCGAAGCCGGAGGCCGAGCCCGCCCGGCCTGGCGAGGAGAAGTAGGCGGGGGGGCGCCCGGGCAAACGAATCGAAAGCAGCAAGACAAACCCGTTCCGAAACAGGAGAGAGAAAGAGAATGGAGATCAAGAAAGTCGGCGTGCTCGGCTGCGGCCTGATGGGCTCAGGCATCGCGCAGACCGCCGCCACGGCCGGCCACCATGTCGTCGTCCGCGAGGTCGAGCAGGCGTTTTGCGACCGCGGCTTCGCCGGCATCGAGAAGTCGCTGGCGAAGTTCGCCGAGAAGGGCACGATCACGGCCGACGAGCAGCAGGAGATTCGCGGCCGCCTGACCGGCACCACCACGCTCGAAGACCTCGCCGACTGCGACCTCATCATCGAGGCCATCGTCGAGAACCTTGAGGTCAAGCGCGAGACCTTCGGGCGGCTCGACGAGCTGTGCAAGCCCGAGACCATCTTCGCCTCTAACACCTCGTCGCTCTCGATCACCGAGATGCTGACGGCCACGCGGCCCGAGCGGCAGAGCCGCTTCGTCGGCCTGCACTTCTTCAACCCCGTACCTTTGATGAAGCTCGTCGAGGTGGTCCGCACCATCCTGACCGACGAGGAGGTCTACGAGTCTGCGGTCGAGTTCGGCCGGGGGTTGGGCAAGGTGCCCGTGCGGGCCGACGACCGCTCGGGATTCATCGTCAACCGGCTGCTCGTGCCCTACCTGCTCGACTCGATCCGCGCGCTCGAAGAGGGCGTGGGCTCAATCGTGGACATCGACGCCGGCATGAAGCTCGGCTGCGGCCACCCGATGGGGCCGCTGACGCTGCTCGATTTCGTCGGGCTCGACACCACCTACTACATCGCCGAGATCATGTTCGCAGAGTTCCGCGAGAGGCGTTTCGCGCCGCCGCCGCTCCTCAAGCGCATGGTCAAGGCCGGCCTCTACGGCCGCAAGTCGGGCCGCGGCTTCTACGACTACACCGACCCGAAGAATCCCACGCCGATGAAACTCGTCTGAGCGGCGCCGGGGTCGAGAGAAGATAGCCGCCGCGGGGCGGCGCGGCCTTCATCGTCGAGGGCCGCGCCGCCCTTCGTCCGCCGGCCCCCGACCATGAAGGCCGCGCCCCGAACGACCGCCGCGCGCGCCCTTCCCGCGCCCGCCCTTTTGCTGTAAGCTTCGGCCCAAATCCACAAGAGGCAAGGGGGAACAAGCGTTATGAGCGACGCGAGGCAACTCGTACTGCCGGCCGGGGCCGAGCCGCGGCCCGACTTCGGCCGCGGCTCGGTCTTCTTCGTCGGCACGGCCACGGTCATCCTGCGCTATGCAGGCTTTACCATCCTCACCGACCCGAACTTTCTGCACGCGGGCGACCACGTCCACCTCGGCTACGGGCTGACCTCGGAGCGGCTGACCGAGCCGGCGCTCGACATCGACGAGCTGCCGCCGCTCGACTTCGTCGTCCTCTCCCACTACCACGGCGACCACTTCGACCGCATCGCCGAGGAGCGGCTCCGCAAGGACGTGCCCATCATCACGACCGAGCACGCCGCCGGCGAGCTGGTTGACAAGGGCTTCACGGCCGCCGTCGCCCTAGACACCTGGGAGGCCGCGACGGTCGAGAAGGGCGGGGCGCGCGTGCGCGTCAGCTCGATGCCCGGCCGCCACGGCCCCGCGGTCGTAGACTTCGCGCTGCCGCCCGTCATGGGCAGCATGCTCGAATTCGGGCCGGCGGCGGCCGACGGCCGCACGGCCCTGCGCCTCTACATCACGGGCGACACGCTGCTCTACGACGACCTGCGCGAGATACCGCGCCGCTACCCCGAGATCGACCTCGGCCTCTTCCATCTCGGCGGCACTAAGATCATGGGCGTGCTGCTGACGATGGACGCCGAGCAGGGCGTCGAGGCCGTCCGCCTCATCAACCCGCGCAAGGCGATACCGATTCACTACAACGACTACGACGTGTTCAAGTCGCCGCTCGAAGACTTCAAGCGCGCCGTCGAGGAGGCGGGCCTGACCGAACGCATGGTCTACCTCAGCCACGGCGAGTCTTACGACTTCGAGGTGCCCGAGAGCCGCTGGCGCGCGGTCGCGTCCTAAAGGGATGAGCGAACAGGTCACTTACTCGGAGGACGGACGAATCGCCCGCGTCAGGCTCGAACGCCCAGAGCGGCGCAACGCCCTAACGCGGGCGATGCTCGAACGTCTCGGCGACATCTTCGCCGCGGTGCGCTCGCGCGCAGACCTGCGCGCCGTCGTCCTCTCGGCGGCCGGCCCCACCTTCTGCGCCGGCACGGACATCTCGGAGCTGGACGGGACGGACGAGGAGGGCGCGCGGCGCAAGGCTGAGCTGGGGCAGGAGGTCTGCGAGGCCGTAGAGCTGTGCGGCACGCCGGTGGTCGCGGCCGTGAGGGGCGCGGCGGCCGGGGGCGGCTGCGAGCTGGCGCTCGCGTGCCACCTCCGCGTGGCCGCGACCGACGCGCTCTTCACGCTGCCCGAGACGCGCCTCGGCGTCGTCCCGGCTTACGGAGGCACGCAGCGCCTGCCGCGCGCCATAGGTTCTGCGCGCGCGCTCGCCGTGATGCTGGCGGGCGAAGGGGTCGGGGCGGAAGAAGCCCTTCGGCTCGGGCTCGTCAACCGCGTCGTCGTGCCCGAAGAGACGGAGGCCGAGGCCGAGTCGCTGGCGCGGGCGGTCGCAGAGGCGGGCGCCCCGCTCGCAGCCCGCGCCTGCCTCGAAGCCGTCACGCGCGGCGCCCGCCTGCCGCTCGAAGACGGCCTCAGGCTCGAAGCCGAACTCTTCGCCCGCCTCTTCACCACGGCCGACGTGCGCGAGGGCACGCGCGCCTTCCTCGAAAAACGCCCGCCGCAATTCAGGGGCGAGTGATGCGAGCGCGATCCGCGGCCCTCTAATCCCTGTGCGGACCGCGCGTTCGCCGTGAAACTTTGTCTCGCTTGTCTCTTCTCACCTTCTTTCCTATACTGCCCTTGCTCTCATTCACAAATCAGGACCGAGAGGCGGTGACTTTTACTTGCAGCCGCGCACCCGACAGGGCCGACTCAACGCCGAGGGGTTCCGTTTCGCCATCGTGTCGAGCCGCTGGAACGACTTTCTGACCTCGCGGCTGGTCGAAGGCGCGCTCGACGCGCTCGAACGGCTCGGGGCATCGGAAGCTGCGGTCGAGCACTTCCGCGTGCCCGGCTCGTTCGAGATTCCGCTGCTCGCGCACAGAGTCGCCGGGTCGGGCCGCTTCGACGCCGTCATCTGCCTCGGCACGGTCATCCGCGGGCAGACGCCGCACTTCGAGTACGTCGCCGGCGAGGTCACGAAGGGGATCGCCCACGCCGGGTTGGACACGGGCGTCCCGGTCCTCTACGGCGTCGTCACCGCCGACACGCTCGAACAGGCCATTGACCGCGCCGGGGTCAAGGCCGGGAACAAGGGGTTCGAGGCCGCCCTGGCGGCCGTCGAGTTAGTCAATCTGTACAAAGAAGTGAACAGTGAATAGGGAAGACGGTTTTTAGTTTTCAGTTTCTAGTTTTTAGTTATTAGCGGTCAGTTCGCCCGAGACGATAACCAGAATCTAAAAACTAAAAACCAGAAACTAAAAACTCCATTCACGATTCACGATTCACGATTCACGATTCACGATTCACGAAATCATCATGGGTTCAAGGCGTAAGGCGCGCGAGTGTGCCTTGCAGATGCTCTTTGCGGCGGATGTCGGCAAATCGGTGCGGGCCGATGAGTTGGTGCGCGCCTACTGGGACGAGCTGGGCGAGCCTGAGCTGGACGAGGGGGCGCGCGAGTTCGCCACCCGCCTCGCCGTCGGCACCCTCGGTCACATCGAGGAGATAGACGAGCGCATCCGCTCGCGCGCCGAGCACTGGCGCATCTCGCGGATGGCCGTCGTTGACCGCAACATCCTGCGCCTGGCCGTCTACGAGTTCCTACACGAGCCGACGCCGCGCACCGTCTCAATCAACGAGGCGCTGGAGATCGCCCGCCGCTTCTCCACCTTCGAGGCCACGCAGTTCATCAACGGCATCCTCGACGCCATCAAGCGCGACCTGGACCGCGAGCACCCGCAGCCCGACGACCTCCGCCACGACGAAGACGAAGAGGGCGGCGGCCGGGACACGGAGGCCCCGGAGGGCGGCCCGCACGGTCACGACGCCGATGCCGATGCCGACGACGCGGAAGGCGGCGAGGGTGAGAGGTCTGCCTCGGCCAACTAGCGCGACCGGTCCGGCGGCCGGTCGGACGGTCGCCGTCGCCCGTTCGCCCGCCCTGCCGCCCGCGCTCCTGTTGCCCCGCGGCCCGACACGCGCCCCGGCCGACCGAACCCGCGGCGCGCACGCCCCCGAAGCGGCGTGCGCGCCGCTATAATTTTCCAGGCGGCACGCGGCCGCGCACACGCCGGCCGCACTCCGGTCGCCCCGGCCCGCGCCCCTCATTCTTACTTATGCCCGACCGGCAGCTTGCGGAGTTCATCGCCGAAGCCGACGAGCGCACGGAGACGATCCGGCGCGGGCTCGAAGCCCTGCGCGCGTCGCTCGACGACGGCCGCGCGCGCCGCGGGCTGCTGGCCGCGATCTTCCACGAGGCGCACACTCTAAAGGGCTCGGCCGCGGCCCACGGGCTCGAAGCCCTCGCGGAACTGGCGCACGAGTTCGAGTCGCTGCTCGACGCCGTGCGCCGCGCCCGCGTGCCCGCCGCCGCCGCGCTCGACCTCTTCGACGAGGCCGCCGAGACCGTGGCCGCGCACCTGCTCCGCGCCCGCCGCGGCGAACCCCCCGCCGATTCGCCCGGCGAAGCTTCCGCCGCCCCGTCGGGCCACCCCGCCCGCCCCGGCCCCGGCACGCTCGTCGAGCGGCTGCGGGCCGCGTCCCGACTCGCGGGCGACGCCGACGCCGACGAAGCGCCCTGGCCGGGCGCGGAGGCGGCCCTACCCTTCGAGGTCGAAAAGGCGCTCGGGGGGGCCGAGCGGGCGCGACTGCGCGAGGCCGCGGCCGAGGGCGCGCGCGTCTTCGTGGTGCTCGCAGAGTTCGACGCCTCGGACTTCGACGTGAGGTTCAGGGAGTTGGGCGCCGCTCTGGCCGAGGCGGGCGAAGTGATTGCGACCCTGCCCGGCTTCAGGGCCGGCGCGCCCACGCGCGTAGTCTTTCGCATCGTCTACGCCACGCGCGAAGGGCGCGAGGCGCTGCTCGCGCGCGTTGCCTCTTTCGGCGCGTCGCTCGACGAACGAGACGCCCCGAGCGACAGCGGCGGCGCGCTGGATGAGCCCGCCGAACTCGTCGGACTCGCAGAGGCCGCCGAGGCCGAGCAGCTCGCCGCGCGCCTCGCCGGCGCCGGACGCGGAGGCGGCCCCCCCGTGCCGGACACGGTGCCTCTCCTCAGCGTGCGCGTGCCGCTCGACGAGCTGGACGAACTGATAGCCTCGGCCCACGACCTGTTCCGCGAGACCCTCGCCGCGCTCGAAGCCTCGGGCGGTTCGTCGGCCGCGGCGGCGCACGCCCCACCCGCCGCCCCGCCGGCGCGCGACCCCGCGAGCGGGGCGGCCGAGCGAATCGGACGCGTCCGCCGCCGCTTCTCTGAGTTCGAGGAACGTTTAATCGGCCTGCGGCTGGTGGCGCTCGGCCCCGTCATGGAGGTGGCCGCGTGGGCCGGGCGGGCCGCGGCCCGCGCCGCCGGCCGTGAGGTCGAGTTCGAGCTGCGTGGCGGCGACGTGCGCGTGGACAAGTCGCTCGCCGAGGCGGTCGCCGGCCCGCTCCTGCACCTCGCGCGCAACGCCGCGGCTCACGGCGTCGAGACGCCCGAGGAGCGCCTCCGCCTGAACAAGCCCGCGCGCGGGCGCGTCCGCGTCGAGGCCGCGGCCGAGGGCTCAAGGGTCTCGCTTCGCGTCGCCGACGACGGCCGGGGCGTTGACGCCGACCGGATCGGGCGCGTGGCCGCCGCGCGCGGTCTCGTCCCCCCCGGCACGACGCTCGGCGAAGAGGCTGCGCTGCGCCTGATCTTCGCTCCCGGCTTTTCGACGGCCGACGAGGTGACGGGCGCCGCGGGCCGCGGCGTCGGCCTCGAAGCGGTCGAGCGCGCGGTCGAGCGGGCCGGCGGCGAAGTGCGCGTCAGGACCGAGGCGGGGCGCGGGGCCTCCTTCGAGCTGATCCTGCCGGCACGCCTGGCCCTCGTCCCGGCGCTCGTCGTCCGCGCTGACGGCGAACTCTACTGCCTCGATTCGCGCGGCGTTACGGCGGTTGTACAGTCCGCCGGAGCACAGTCGCCCGGCGGCCCTGACCGAGCGCGGCCGCACGGGGATGGCGGCCCGTTGGCGGCCGACAACTCCGGCGAACTATCAATCGCCTGGCGCGGCCAGAGCCTGCCCGTCTTACACCTGAGCCGACTGCTCGGGCGTCAGGCAGAGGCGGCGGCGGCCGGCCGGGCGGACCCGCGCCCCTTCGTAGTGGCGCGCGCGGCCGCTGGCGGGGCGCCGGCCGCCGTCGCCTTCGACGAGCTACTCGGGCGCGAGGAGGTTTTAGCGCGCGGGCTCGGGCGCCACGCGGCCCGCTGGCGCGGCGTGAGCGGCGCGACCGAACTGCGCGGCGGCGGCGTGGCGCTCGTGCTCGACCTGCCGCGCCTGCTCTCGGCCTGCGGCTGAAAGGCGGCCGCTCGGCGTCGGCGAAGGACGGCCGCGAAGGACGGCCGCTCGGCGCGCGAAGAAAAAGGTCATGCCCGGCACGAGAGCGCTGGGCATGACCTTTTTTGCTGTCGAGCCTTGCGGCCCGGTTTATCTGAAGACGAAGCCGATGCCGATGCGGAAGTTGTGGGCCGTCTGGCCCTCGATGCGCGTCGGGTTGTAGTCGAACTGGATGGCGCGGAAGTCGACGCGGGGGCTGATGCGGAAGTCCAAGCCGCCGCCGATGACGCCGGCGAGGCCGGTCTCGGACTGCGTGTCGTCAAAGGCCGGGGGGCCGTCGAGGTTGACCCTCGCGTGGCCGATGCCGGCCATCAGGTGCGCGAACGGCTTGACGCGCGTCTCGCGGGCGTTGTCCTTGAACTCGACGCCGCCGACCACCGTGTGCAGGTCGAAGTCCACGTCGAAGGTAGTGCCGGCGACGGTCTCGCTCAGCCTCTTGCGGTGGAAAGAGTAGTCGCCCTTAATGCCGACGTAGCGGCTGACGTTGCCCTTCGCCGAGACGTTGAAGCCGTTGAAGCCTTCACGCTCCTCGAAGATGTCGTCGAAGTCCGGGTCGTCGTCGCCGATGCCGGTGTCGACGCGGTTGTGTGAGTAGCCGACGAAGAAGTCGGCCTTGTTGTAGTCGTCGGTCTGCGCGAAAGCGGTCGGCGCGCAGATGGCGGCGAAGAGGGCGGCTAGGAAAAGCCTACGCATGATTGAAGAGTCCTCCAGGTCAGTTGACAGCGGTTGAATTGCGTAACATCACAAGATGTCTGGTTGGAGTCGGGGAGTTGTCCGGCGAAAGTCTTGTGAAGCTCTCACGAAAACTTCACGCGTGAAAAGAGTGCCGACTCAATCACCCTCGCGGCGTCGCGCCGACTGTAGCGCACGGAAACGGACATTTCAGCCCGTCGTGTGACACTTTCCCGATAGCCACACCGCGCCCGGGTAAGGGCGGCGCCACGGGCGGCAACATCCCCTCTCTGCCATTAGAGTTCGTTATGAAACTCCGCCGGAGTGATAGGCAAGGATGATGCCACGGCATCCCGCACAACGGGCACAGGGGCCGAGCTTGCCGAGGGAAGTGGCCGGGCGGCAGGAGTTTAGCGCGGTCGGAGGGGCAGGAGGGGGCGCCGCGCGAATCACGGCGAAAACATGCAGTAACAGGGCGACAGTTGCAGTGCAGGCGCGGCGGCGTCCAAAAAATTGAAGACGAAAAGGAAAGTTCGGAAGAGTTGAGGCCGGCCCGCGTAAGGCTCGACGGCGGCGGCTCAGGCGGCGGCTCAGGCGGCGGGAGCCGGCGGCCGGCGGCGGTGCCAGTCGGTCTGCGACTGGTAGGCGGCGCCGAGCGCGAGCAGGTCGCGCTCCCCCCAGGCCGGTCCGATTATCTGGATGCCGGTCGGGAGGCCGTGCTGCCCGAAGCCGTTCGGGACGGAGACGGCCGGCACGCCGACGACGTTGCTCGCGCCGATGGGCGAGGAGGCCGCGATGCCGGGGTAAGCGTCCTCGAAGTTTCTGTCGGCGGGGTAGGCCACGGTGGAGCGCGAGGGCGCGACCAGCCCGTCGAAGCGTTTGAAGAACTCGGCCCAGGCGCGGCGCGCCGGGCGGCGCAGGCGCATCGCGTGGAGGTAATCGACGGCCGTGACGAGCGAGGCGGAGAAGCCGCCCACGCGCCCGCGCGGCGAGGCCAGCTCCTTGACGCGGCCCGAGGCGATGAGGTCGCGGAAGGCGCTCGCGCCCTCGGCGCTGACGACCGTGCCGACGATGGGGCCGTAAGGGAAGTCGCCGGGCAGCGGTACGTCCATCTCCACGTCGGCCGAGCGGCGCAGCACTTCGAGCGAGGCGAGGAAGTTGCGCCTCACCTCCTCTTGGGCCTTATCGTAAGAGTCCTTCATCACGGCGAGGCGCGGGCGGCGCTCGCCGCGGCGCGGGTTCAGGAGCCGGCCCTGCTGCGAGTAGCGCGGCAACTGGTCCGAGTCGCGCGACGAAGGGTCGAGCGGGTCGCGCCCGGCTATGCCTGCGAGGACCAGCCCGCAGTCTTCCGCCGAGCGACACATCGGCCCGAGCTTGTCGAGCGTCCAGGAGAGGGCCATCGCGCCGTGGCGCGAGACGGCGCCGTAGGTCGGCCGCAGGCCCGAGACGCCGCAGAAGGCCGCGGGCGTGATGATAGAGCCCGAAGTCTCGGACCCGACGGCGAAGGCGACGCATCCGGCGGCGACGGCCGCGCCAGGCCCCGAAGACGAGCCGCCGCTCCAGAAGGCCGTGTTCCACGGCGTCAGGCAGGCGCCGGTCAAAGAGGCGTCGGCGCGGTTGTAGCCCATGCCGCCTGCCAGCTCGACCATCGAAAGCTTGGCGACGAGGACGGCGCCCGCCTCGCGCAGGCGCTTAATGACGGTGGCGTCGAAGTCGAAACGCTGATCGCGGTAGGGCGCGGCGCCCCATGTGGTCGGGGCCTCGCGCGTGGCGAGCAGGTCTTTGGCGCCATAAGGGATGCCGTGCAGCGGGCCGCGGTAGCGGCCGCGGCGGATTTCGGCCTCGGCCTCGCGCGCCTCCCTGAGCGCGCTCTCACGCATCACGGCGGCGACGGCCCCCAGTGACCGGCCCACGGTTTCGAGCCTTCGCAGGTAGCCCTCCGCCAGCTCGACGGGCGAGAGGCGGCGGGCGCGGATTTGCGCGGCGAGTTCGGCGACGGTCGAGTAGAGGATGTCGTCAGGCAGCATGTCAATTCTCGCGGTCTCTATGCTCTCGCCGGCCGTTGGGCCGCGCGGCGGCTCGTCGAAGTGCTCGTCGAAGTGTTCGCCCGCGGGCTCTGCCGGGTGCTTCGCGCCTCAGGCGCTGAAGACGAAGTCGGGCTCGTCGGCGTTGGCGAGCTTGGCGGCCGCCAGCCGCTCGGAGGTGCGGACGTTGTTTTCGAGATCACGGCGCAGGCGCTCGAACTCTTCGGGCGTGAGGTGCTGGCCGTAGAGAGCGCGGGCGACTTCGAGGTAGGCCGCGGCGGCAGGCGACGGCGGCTGCGACTGCTGTTGGGCGGGCGTGGGCTGCGGCTTCGGTGGGGCGGGCGCCTCGGGCGGGGCCGGCCGGGTCTGCCCGCGCGCGGCGGCCAGAGCGGCGGGCGTGGCGAGGGCTGCGCCCACTGCCTGCTTCGTGAACCTCCGGCGCGACTCGCGTCGTGCGCCTGCCTTCGCCTGCTCGTCTTCGCTCTCTCGGCCCGCGCGCTTTTTGTCCGTCATCGAGTCACCTGTCTTTCGCCGCCCTCCGGGCGGAGGGATTCGGCCCGCGTCGCCCCGGCGTTTGGCGAGCGGGCGCGTCCATGCGGAGGATAATGCTATAACTCGCGGCTCATCACCCGGTTCGGCGTGCGGCGGTGAGCGCGGGAAGGCTTTCGGCGGCGGATGATAACGGCTGCGTCGCGCGAGTCGCAACATCTCCCCGCCTCTCTAGCCGGCGAGCTCTAACCGACGAGCTCTAACCGGTGACGCCCCGGCGGCGGCGCAGGAGGATGGTGAGCGCGACGGCGCCGGCCGTCGGCAGCCAGACCCAGAGCAGTTCGCTCAAGACTACGACGAGGCCGCGCTCGCCGAAGAAGCTCGGCCCGATGGGCGAGACCCGCACGGGGCGGAAGGGGAGGAAGAACCGCTCGGCGCTGAAGGGCGCGAGCAGCGCGACGCCGAGCCCGCCGTCGGTCAGCATATCGAGCAGCGGGTGCGAGGCCGTGGCGAGGAAGAAGAAGAGGGCGAGCGACTTCTTATCCCGCCGCTCGCGGAAGAAAGCCCACACGACCGCGAGCGACAAAAGCAGGGCGAAGGCGAAGGAGTGTGTGAAGCCGCGGTGGCCGAACATGCTGCCGTAAGGGACGCGGAAGACGAAGGCCAGCACGTCGGCGTCGGGCAGCACGGCGCAGAGCGCGGCCAGGGCGTAGAGGCGCGCGGGCCGGGGCTCGCGGCCGGCGTAGGCGCGGCCCGCGGCGGCGGCGACGAAGGCGTGTGTGAAGACGGTCGGCATCGGTTCGGAATGAAGTCGGATTCGGGCTCGGCCGGCGGGCGAAGGACCGGGCCGAGGCGGCGCAGTATAGCACCGCGCGCGGCGTCGCGCGGTGCGGGTCGCGCCGTCCCGCGCCGCGTGCTTCCCCGTCACGCGCGGCGTGCTTCCCCCGGCGCGGCGGGGCACGCGCTCGTCTCGTGCGGCGGGCGTGCGCGTCCCGTGCGGCGGGTGCAAACGTGTGCGGATGGTGATAGGCTATCGAGCCATAGATTCCAGCCGGAAGACCAGAGCGCGCGGCCGGTCCGCCCCTTCATCGAGCGAGAGCGCGCCTGGGCGTCCTTCCCGCCGCGAGAGGTGGTTAAGACTTTGAGCCAGGAACCTGAGAGAACCGACCTGTCGGAGATCATCGCCGAGAACTTCGGCGCCAACGCGACCTACGTCGAAGGACTGCTCGGCCGCTATCGCAGCGACCCCGCGCTGGTAGACGAATCGTGGCGCGCCTACTTCGCAGAGCTGCTCGGCCCCGCGGCGGGCGGCAACGGCGCCTCGGCCCACGCGCGGCCGCACGCAACCGCCGACGCGCCCGCGCCGGCCGAATCAACGGCGACACAGCCCGCCTCGGCGCGGACGGCGGCGCCCGCCCCCGCCTCTGCGCCGACGCCCGCGACCCCGGCGGCCACGCCCGCAACCGGCCAGCAGGCGCGCGGCGACGCCCAGCCGATTCGCGGCGGCGCGCTCAAGATCGTCGAGAACATGGAGACGAGCCTCGGCGTGCCGACGGCCACGTCGAACCGGCTGATCCCCGTCAAGGTGCTCGAAGAGAACCGCGTCATCGTCAACCAGCACTTGAAGGAGCAGAAGCGCAAGGCGTCTTACACCCACTTCATCGCCTACGCCATCCTGCGCGCGCTCGAAACCGTGCCGCAGATGAACGACGGCTTCGCCGTGGTTGACGGCACTCCGGCCCGCCTGCGCCGCTCCGAGGTCAACCTCGGCGTCGCCATTGACATCGAGAAGAAGGACGGCTCGCGCACGCTGCTGGTGCCGAACGTCAAGGACGCGGGCCGGATGGGCTTCGCCGAGTTCCTCTCGGCTTATGACGACGTGGTCAAACGCGCGCGCGCGGGCAAGCTCACCATCCCCGACTTTCAGGACACGACCATCTCGCTGACGAACCCCGGCACCATCGGCACCGTCTCGTCGAACCCGCGTCTGATGGCCGGCCAGTCGGCCATCATCGCCACGGGCGCCATCGAGTACCCGGCCGAGTACCACGCGATGACGCCGGCCGCGCTCTCGCGCCTCGGCATCAGCAAGGTCGTCAACGTCAGCTCGACCTACGACCACCGCGTCATCCAGGGCGCCGAGTCGGGCCAGTTCCTCGCACGCGTCCACGAGCTGCTCCTCGGCCAGCACGACTTTTACATCCGCATCTTCCGCGACCTCGGCATCCAGCACCAGCCCCTGCGCTGGTCGCAGGATTTTAACCCGGCGCTTTTGGGCGGCGCCGACATGCGCGAGGAGATAGAGAAGCAGGCGCGCGTCCTCGAACTCATCAACGCCTACCGAGTCCGCGGCCACCTCGTCGCCGACACCGACCCCTTACACGCTCTGCCCGTGCAGTACCACCCGGAGCTCGACATCGAGACTTACGGGTTGACCATCTGGGACCTCGACCGCGAGTTCATCACGGGGGGCCTCGGCGGTCGCAACAAGGCCACGCTGCGCGAGATACTCGACATCCTGCGCCGCGCCTACTGCGGCAAGGTCGGCACGGAGTATCGCCACATCCAGAGCAAGGAGCAGAAGCTCTGGCTACGCGAGCGCATCCGGCAGGAGTTCGTCTACCCCGAGCCGCTGGACGCCGAGACGAAGAAGGCCCTGCTCGCCAAGCTGATCGAGGCCGAGCAGTTCGAGCGCTTCCTCCACACCAAGTACCTCGGCCAGAAGCGTTTCTCTCTGGAAGGCTGCGAGACGATCATCCCGCTCTTAGACCAACTGGTCGAGCGCGCGGCCGAGCGCGGCGTCGAAGACATCACGCTCGGCATGGCCCACCGCGGGCGTCTGAACGTCTTAACTAACGTCGTCGGCGACTTCGCCGAGCGCATCTTCACGGCCTTCGAGGGCTCGGTCCACCCGAGCTTTCCGGCCGACGAGGGCGACGTTAAATATCATCAGGGCGCGACCGGCGAGCGGACCACCGCGGGCGGCAAACGGGTCCGCGTCCACATCTCGCCCAACCCGAGCCACCTTGAATTCGTGGACCCCGTGGTCGAGGGGATGGTCAGGGCCAGACAGGACGCCTGGCAGCTCGAAGGCGCCTCGCGCGACGAGGTGATTGACCGCGCCCTGCCCGTGCTGCTCCACGGCGACGCGGCCTTCGCCGGGCAGGGCATCGTCATGGAGACCTTGCAGCTCGCCGACCTCAAGGGGTATCGCACGGGCGGCACCATCCACTTCATCGTCAACAACCAGATCGGCTTCACCACCTCGCCCGAGGCCAGCCGCTCCTCCATCTACTCGACCGACGTGGCGAAGATGACGCAGCTCCCCATCTTCCACATCAACGGCGACGACCCGGAGGCCGCGCTGCGCTGCCTGCGCATGGCGCTCGACTTCCGCCAGGAGTTCAACAAGGACGTGGTGCTCGACGTGATCGGCTTCCGCCGCCTCGGCCACAACGAGGGCGACGAGCCGAGCTACACGCAGCCCCTCATGTACCAGAGAGTCAAGGCCCATCCCGGCGTGCGGGCCAAGTACGCCGCGCGCCTCGTCGCGGAGGGCACCGTCACCGAGGATGAGGTCGAGCGGATGACGCGCGAGGTCGTCGCCCGCTACGACGAGATACTGGCGAGCGCCAAGCGGATCGCGTCCGAGAAGCCGGCCACGAAGTCGCTGCCCGCGCCCGCGCAGGAGGAGGACGGCTCGGACGTGGTCGAAACGCCGGTCTCGGCCGAGACGGTGCGCCAGATCGCGCACAAAATCGCGGTCGTGCCCGAGGGCTTCAACCTCAACCCGAAGATGACGAGCCAGCTCGCCCGCCGCGCGAAGATGGGCGAGGGCGGGGCGCCGATGGACTGGGCGTTTGCGGAGCTGGTCGCCTTCGGCTCGCTCGGCCTCGAAGGCGCGAGGGTCCGTCTGTCGGGGCAGGACTCGGGGCGCGGCACATTCTCGCAGCGCCACGCCATCATGTACGACACGCAGACCGGCCAGCCCTGGGCGCCGCTCTCCGAGATGACGCGGGCGGGCGAAGATCGTTCGCGCGTCGAGGTCTTCGACAGCTCGCTCTCCGAGCAGGGCGTGATGGGCTTCGAGTACGGCTACTCGGTCGTGGCGCGCGACGCGCTCGTGATGTGGGAGGCGCAGTTCGGCGACTTCTCGAACGGCGCGCAGGTCATCATCGACACCTTCATCGCGCCGAGCATGGACAAGTGGCAGCAGCCGACGCGACTGGTCCTCCTGCTGCCGCACGGATACGAAGGGCAGGGGCCGGAACACTCGTCGGCGCGGCTCGAACGCTACCTGCAACTGTGCGGCGAGAACAACATGCAGGTCTGTTACCCGACCACCCCGGCGCAGTACTTTCACCTCCTGCGCCGGCAGGTCAGGCAGCGGGCCGCGCGCCCGCTCGTCGTGATGACGCCGAAGAGTCTGCTGCGCCTGCCGGCCGCGACCTCGACCGTGGAAGAGTTGACCGTGGGCGGCTTTCGCCCCGTCGTTGACGACCCGGAGGTGCAGGACCGCTCGCAGGTGCGCCGCGTCGTCCTCTGCTCGGGCAAGGTCTACTACGACCTCGCGGCGGCGAAGAAGAAGTCGGGCGACGACCGCGCGGCCGTCGTCCGGCTCGAACAGTTCTACCCGTTCCCCGAGCGCGGATTGCGCGAGGTCTTCGCCTCGTACCCGAACGCGGCGCAAGTGGTCTGGGCGCAGGAAGAGCCGAAGAACATGGGCGGCTGGGCCTTCGTCGAGCCGCGCCTGCGCGGGCTGATGTCGGCCTGCGAGCGGCCCTACTACGTCGGCCGCGCCATCTCGGCGAGCCCGGCCACGGGCTCCTACGCCGTCCACGAACTCGAACAGCGCAGGCTCGTGGACGAGGCTTTGACCGAGGACGCGCCCTTCGTCTCCGACGCCTCGACGGCCCGCTACGCCGGGCAGGCCGACGCCTGAGAGCCGCCGGCGGGGCGGAGAAGAGGGGGCAGCGCCGCCTCGCCCCCTCTTCTCCGCCCCGTCACTGGAGCGCCCGCCCGCCGCGCCGACTCTACTTAGGGCTGTCTCTCTCTGGGCGCCCCCGCCTCGTAATCCATCCGCAGGTAGAGCGTGAACTGCACGACCGGCTCGACGCCGAGCGGGTTAATCACGGCGTCGAAACGGCTCGCGTCGAACGGCTCGTAGAAGAAAGTGGCGCTCTTGCGCTGGACCACCGTGCTCGCGTTCTGGTGGCTGGTGTAGGCCGAGCCCGTCTCGTAAGCCTGGTAACGCTCGTAGCTGTCGGAGGGGTAAAAGGCGTCGTACTTCTCGCTGGCGAGGCCGACGGGCCTGAGCGTGACGCCGAGGGAGCCGGCGTACCTGGCCTCTTTAGCTTTGATGACCTTCACCGCGGCGTCGAACAGGCGGGCGCGGACCGAGTCGAAGTCCCCGACCACGTAGTCAACCTTTATCAGGTCGAAGATTTGCTGCTCGGCCGCGGCGCTCAGGATTCTCTCGAAGAGGGCGCGGCTCCTGTACCGGACGGCGACCGTCTTCTTCGTCTCGAAGCCGGAGAAATTTTCCCTCGCCTGCGCCCCCTGCACCGTGTAGTCGTAGACGCGTGTCTGCGTGATGAAGTCCACGAAGATGTCGTCTCTGGTCACGCCCATTCCGCCCAGTGCCGCGGCGAACCGCTCGACTTTCTGGTTGACCTTCTCGTTGCTCGCCGCCGAGCTTTTCTCCTCTTCAGCGATGCCGAATACCGCCACGAAGGCGTCGGGCTTCAGGTTCGTCAAGACGCTCGCCTCGATGGAGTACCCGTTGGACCGGTGCGACGCCAGCAGGCCGCCGGTGTTGGTGGTTGGCTGCCGGCGCTGCTGGTTGTAGTAGCCGCGGTTGCCGTAAATCCGGTTGCCGCCTTCCTGCGCCGGGGCCGTGCCGGCGCAGGAGAGCAGAACGAACAAGAGGCACAACTTTTTCATACGCCGTCTCCCGTTTGAGTTTCGTGGTTGACTCCGCCGGGCAGGCGAGCACACTTCGCCGGCCGTCTGCCAGCGTCCGCGCGGGCGGCCCGGTCTGGTGTTTGCACTTTCGTTGATGCGGGTCGGGGCGGCGGCCGTTGTTAGGCCGAGAGATTATCCGGCGTGCGGCCTTCCCCGAGGACGCGCCTTCCGTCTCGGACGCCTCGACGGCCCGCTACGCCGGGCAGGCCGACGCCTGAAAGCCCCCGCGCCCGCCGCGGCGAGCGAGGGGGCGGCCGAAGAGGCCACTACAAAGAGTGAGGGGGCGCTTGCGGGCGCCCCCTCACTCTTTAGTAGTGCGCAGCGCCCCGCCCGGTGCCCGGACCGCCGCCGCCAGACTCACTTCGCGGCGTCGCCTGCCACGGTGAATTTGATGTCGTTCGGGCTCTGCGAGAGCCTGTTGTCGGCGCCGTTGTAGGCTTCGACCCTGACGGTGTAGGTGCCGGGCGCGAGCGGCTTGTCGAGCGGGAAGGAGAGGCCGTCAACGCGCCGGTTGATGTAGTCGTAATCCGTCTTCGCGCCCGAGGAGTTGTCGGCATGGACGCTGAGCTTGTAGTAGGCCGCGTCCGGGTACTGCTCCCACTTTACCTCGATGCTGCTCGGGGCGACCTTCGAGCCGGCCTTAGGGCTCGTGAGCTTGAGGTCCTGCTTGTAGAGGTTGGTGTCGGGCGCGAAGAAGGTTCGGCCCTCCTCGACCCTGTACTTGGCCGAGCTGACCACGCCCGCCGTGGCGAAGACGTAGTAGTCCGTGTCGAAGACCTTAACGATCAGCCCCTCGTAAATCCCCGGCGGCACGTCTTTGATTAAGTACTCGCCGGCGGCGTCCGTCTTAGCCGTGAAGGTCTCGCCGCCGCAGCCGCCGAGGAAACGATTGAACTTCTCGCACAGCTTGACCTCGACCCCGGCGGCCGGCTGGCCGTTGTAAAGGGCCTTGCCCTGCACGTTGGCCGCGCCCGGCGCCGGCTTCTCCTTCTCTGTGCCGGTCCCTGAGGGGATGAACCCCTCGGCGTCGGGCCGCAGAGCCTTTTTGGCGGTCTCCGCGTTCGCGTTGGCCGGCTGACTCGCCGGGCCGCCGCCCGTCTCGCTCGTAGAATTGCAGCCCCAACTGATAGCGACCGAGAGCAGTATCGGGGCGACTCGCCGCCCCCTTTTGAATGACATCGTAAATAACCTCCTTCTTCTTTATCCGGTCTCCGAGGAAAGTTCTGGCGAGGACGGCGCCAGCGACCGACGCGCGGCGCGAACAGGCGGCGGACGGGACTCGGACCCCTCGCGGGGCCGCGCTCTCTCTGCCGCTGTCGTTTGAAATCGTCGGGGGGTTTGTGGTCCGCCGGGTCGGGAAGGCAGGACAGTTCGGGGCGCCGAGCAAGATATGACAGGCCGGGCGGGGTGTCAACGTCTCGCCCCGGCGAGAATGCTCAGCTCAGGAACCGAACGGGCCGGCAGCACGCCCGCGCAAAACGAGAGAGGGCGGCGGGAGCCACCGGCCCCGCCGCCCTCTCTCGTTTCAGGTTCCGCCCGGCCGCTCAGGGCTTCTCGGGTTCGACGGGCAGGTCTTCGTCCACGATGTCCTCTTCGATGATGCGCAGCTCGGCGCCGTACTTCTGGTAGCCGCGGAACTGGATGTCGTTGCGCGTCTGGCCGAGCTGGCTCCCGTGCAGCGCCGTCATCTCCAGGATGGCGCGCGCCGGCAGGAGAAACCGCCCCTGCCCCTCGATATTCACCCAGTCGTAGTCCACGGCGCGCTCGGTGGCCGTGACGGGGAAGTCGGCCGGGATGTCCGTGGCCTTCGACTCGATGCGGAGCACGCGGCCAAGCTCGCGGTCGAGCCAGACCTTGCCGCGGTATCCCACCTTGACGCTGCGCTCGCGGCCGTAGGTGATGAACTGCTGCGAGTTGGGCAGCTTGACCTCGTACTCGTAGACGATGGTGCGGCGGCCGCGCAGGGTGTCTGTGTCCACGGCCTTAAACTCGGTTCGGCTCTTCTCGTCGAAGAGCGCCTTGAGGGCCGTGACGAACTCGCCGGTCGAGCTGGTGCCGCCCGTCTCGGCGTAGTCGCTTCTTTCGTCGGCGACGACGCCCGCCGTGGGCAGCCCGTTCTGCGCGAGCAGCCGGTACTTCTCGCCCTCGCTGGCGCGGTAGCTGACGCCGACGACGAGCCGGTCCTGCTGCCGCCAGTTGCGCGTGCGGCCGTGGGCGTAGGAGCGCGAGATGAGCTGCTTGACGACGAAGTCGGGCATCTTCTCGGTGGCGGCGAGCGTCGCCTCGCGGGCCTTGTCGAGCAGCGCGGCGGCCTCTCCCGCAGAGGGCAGCGCGGCTGCCGCGGGGTTGAGGAAGCGGCGCTCGGCCTCTTCGAGCGCGCGGCGCAGCTCGGGGTCGTTGCCGCTCCTGGTGGCGACCACCGAGCGCAGGCCGCTCGTCAGCGTGAAGCCAATGCCGCGGCGGCGCAGCTCCTCGATGATCTCGCCCTTGAGGGCCGGCCGCTTCGGCAACTGGCGGACGAGGACCAGAAACTCCTCGCTCGTCAGGGGGGCCTGTGCCGGCGACTGCGCCGCGGCTGGGGGGGCGCCGGCGCCGAGGCAGAGCGCGAGGGCGAAAAGCAGTGAAAGCAGTCTCGGATTACTCATAAGTGCTGGGCGGGGGCGCAAAGGCCGTCCCGCGGCGAAGGGGGCGGGGCGGCCCTCCTTAAACGGGTTCCGGCGCCCGCGCGTTTTCGCGGCCGACCTTTATTGATGCCCCGGCGCGCAGAAGCGTTCGACGGCGGCGCGCAGAATCTCGGCGGCGCGGCGCAGCTCGTCGGCGGGTACGAACTCGCCCGTGCGGTGCGCGACGCGGATGTCGCCCGGGCCGAAGACGACCGCCGCGGCGCCCAGCTCGCGCATCTGCGGCGCCTCGGTGCCGAAGGAGACCGTGCCGGCCCGCTCGCCCGTCAACTCTTCGAGGGCACGCACGAGCGGCGCGCCGGCCGGCGTCTCCGAGCCTTCGTCGAGCCGCATCACGATCAGCTCGGCGTCGAAGGCCGGGTCCTGGGCGCGTAAGTCTTCGATCTCGCGGCGGACGAGGTCGGCCACGCGGCCGGCCGGCTGGTTCGGCACGGGCCGCCATTCGAGCGTGAAGCGACACTCGCCGGCTATGACGTTCTTGGCCGTGCCGCCGCGGATGAGGCCGACGTTGATGGTCGTCTCCGGCGGGTCGAAAGCCTCGTGCCCCTCGCGCCGGAGTTCTTCGGCCACGCGCTCGACGCGCGTGACGAGCCGCGCCGCGCGCGTTATGGCCGAGGCCCCGCCGGCCGGGTAGGCGCTGTGCCCCTCGCGCCCGCGCACGACGACTTCGCCGAGGCAGTAGCCCTTGCCGGCGCGCATCGGCTGAAGGCGGGTCGGCTCGCCGACGATTGCCGCCCGCGCCGTGAAGGCGCGCCCCTCCGCGAGACGCTTGGCGCCGAGGCAGCCCACCTCCTCGTCGGCCGTCAGCACCAGGGCCACGGGCCGCGCGAGCCGCCCGAGATCGACCGCTTCGAGCGCCCCGAGCGCCGCCGCGATAAAGCCCTTCGTGTCGCACGCCCCGCGGCCGTAAAGCCTGCCGTCGCGCTCGGTCAGGGTCAGCGCCTCCGACCAGCCGGGGTCGAATGGCACCGTGTCGGTGTGGCCGACCAGGGCCAACTCCACCTCGCCGCCCTCTTCAAACGTCGGCGGCCAGGCGGCGACCATGTTGGCCTTCTCGACGCCGGCCTCGTCCGCGTAAGGGTAGAGGCGCACGCGCATCCCGAGCGCCTCGGCGCGCGGCGCGACGTGCCTGACGACCCCGAGGTTCGAGGCCGACGAGCGCGAGTCTATGGCGACCAGTTCGGCGAGTGTTCTTTCGACGTTCATGCCTCAGGACCAGAGTTCGCGTTGGAGCGCGGCGAAGCGTGCGACCGTCTCCTCCTGCGCGGCGTGGCGGCCGCCTTCGACGACGAGGCGCCCGCCGACCGCGACCTCGCGCACGGCGGCGCGCGAGAGCGAGAAGACGACGCAGGCCAGCAGGTCTTCGTCGCCCGCGCCGGCCACGGTCGGGTCTTCGAGGTCCACTGTGAAGAAGTCGGCCGGCGAGCCCGCAGCGAGCGCGCCGCCTCCCTTCAGGCCGACGCTCCGCGCGCCGGCCGCGGTCGCGCAGTCGAAGAGGCGTGCGGCCAGCGCGGAGGCCGGGTGCGGGCGCGTCTCGTCGTCGCCCGCGCCGGCTCCGGGCGCGAGGACGTTGCGGGCGAGCCGCACGAGCCGCAGGTGATACTCAAGCTCGCGCGCGTCTTCGAGCAGGTCGATCTGCGCGTGGCTGTCTGTGCCGAGCGCGACACCGACGCCGGCTTCGAGCAGCGCGTCGGCCGGCACGACGCCGTCGCCCAGGTTCCTCTCCGTGGTCGGGCAGGCGCAGACGAACGCGCCCGCGCGGGCCAGCAGGCCGATCTCGGCGGGCGAGACGTGGACGGCGTGGACGGCCGTGAACTCCGAAGTTATCAACCCCTCCGCGGCCAGAAACTCGACGGGCGTGCGGCCCGTCTCGGCGAGGCAGGCTTCGACCTCTGCGGGCTGTTCGGCGACGTGCGCGTGGACCGGCAGGCAGCGCGCCGCGGCCAGGTCGCGCGCCGCGCGCAAATGTTCGACGCCGACGGCCCGCACGCTGTGCGGCGCGACGCCCACCCATGCCGGCCGGTGGCCCGCGCCTGTGCCGCCGCCCGTTCCCGACGCCTCGGCCGCGTCGCGCGCGAGGTCTTCGATGAGGGCTTCGGTGTCGGCGACGAAGACCTGCGGGTCGGGCTCGACGAAGCGGCGCTGCCGCTCGTGCGGCGGCTGGTTGAAGCCGGCGCGGGCGTAGGCCACGCGCAGCAGGGCGATCCTGACGCCCACGTCGCGGGCCGCGCGGATTACCTCCTTAGCGAGCAGGTTCGGGTCGTCGTAGCTCCGGCCGTCGGCGGCCCGGTGGAGGTAGTGAAACTCGCCGACCGTCGTGATGCCGCCCGCGGCCATTTCGAGGAAGGCCATGCGGGAGGCGTCGTAGACGCCCTCGGGCGTGAGGCGCTCGGCCGCCGCGTACATCATCTCGCGCCAGGTCCAGAAGGAGTCGCGCGAGGCGGCGCTGCGGTGCTCTGTGCGCCCGCGGATGACGCGCTGGAAGGCGTGCGAGTGCGCGTTGACCATGCCGGGCAGGAGCGCCCGCCCGGCCAGTCGCGCGACGCGCACGCCCCCCGCCGGCAGCCCGAGGGCGCGGGAGACGGCGCGCGCGATCTCTTCGTCTCCTACCGCCCCGCCGAGCGGGACGACGGCGGCGATTGAGCCGCGCGCGTCGGAGACGAGAGCGCGCCCGCGCTCGAAGCGCCCGACCGCCGACAGCAGCAGGTCGGGCGCCCACGCGGTCACGCGCGCGTCGTGTCGAGAGTCAGCCGACATCTGTGCCGGTGGTCGAGCGCCTTCCTCTTCGTCTAGCGGCTGGCCGGGGAGGGGCTCGGCTGCGCCTTCTGCCGCGTGATCCAGTCGTTGATGTTGCGTTCGAGCACGTCGAGCGGGACCGCGCCGGAGTTGAGGGCCTCGTCGTGGAACTCGCGCACGTCGAAGCGGTCGCCCAGCTCGCGGGCGGCGCGCGCGCGCAGCTCCTTGAACTTCAGCTCGCCGATCTTGTAGGCGAGCGCCTGGCCGGGGTTGGTGATGTAACGGTCGATCTCGTTGACGATGTCGTTCTCGCTCTTGGCCGCGTTGTCGAGGAAGTAGTCGATGGCCCTCTGGCGGTCCCACTTCATCGCGTGCATGCCCGTGTCGACGACGAGCCGGACGGCGCGCCACATCTCGTAGGTGAGCTGGCCGAACTTCGAGTAGGGGTCGTCGTAGAGCCCCATGTCGTCGCCCAGGGACTCGGCGTAGAGGCCCCAACCCTCGATGAAGGCCGTGTAGCCGCCGAAGCGGCGGAAGTTGGGTATCTCGCCCAGCTCCTGCGCCCGCGCGATCTGGAAGTGGTGGCCGGGCACGGCCTCGTGCAGAGAGAGCGCCATCATCTCGTACTTGGGTCGCGTCTCGGGCCGGTAGAGGTTGACGTAGTAGAGGCCGGGGCGCGAGCCGTCGGCCGCCGGCTGGCTGTAGTAGGCCGTGGTCGTGTCGGGCGCGATATTGTTGGGGATGGGCACGACGCCGTAGGGCATCCGCGGGATGACACGGAAGACTTTGACGAGGTGCGGGTCGATCCGCTTCGAGATGGCGCGGTAGGCTTCCAAAAGCTCCTGCGGGTCTTTGTAGTAGAACTGCGGGTCGGTGCGGAGCTTCTGGAAGAACTCCTTGAGCGTGCCCTGGAAGCCGACCTGCCGCATGATCTTCTCCATCTCGGCGCGGATGCGGGCGACCTCCGAGAGCCCCTTATCGTGAATCTGCTGCGGCGTCATGTCGGTCGTCGTGTACTGGCGCGCGAGGAAGGCGTAGCTCTCCCCACCTTGCGGCCACTGCCAGATGCCGACCTGCTCTAACGACGCCGGCAGGTACTCGGCGGTGAAGAACTTGTGGAAGTCGCGGTAGGCCGGGACGACGCCCCGCTCGATGGCCTCGCGCGCCTCGCGCGACAGGCGCTCGCGCTCGGCCTGCGGGATCGACTCGGGGAAGGTGTTGAAGGGCTTGTAGAAGGGGCTCTCCTCGGGGCGCGCGACGACCTGCTTCTCGATCTGCGCCGGGACGCGCTGTAAGACCGCGCGAGGCCAGAGCAGCTTCGCCCGCACGCCCTCGCGCATCAGCGCGGTGGTCTGGGTTACGACGACGGGCAGGGCGCGCAGGCGCGCGATCCAGTCCTCGTAGTCCTTGACGGTCTGGAACCGCAGCCGCTCGGCCAGCTCGTCGGAGGTCTGGACGCCGCCGCGTTGGTTAACCGGCAGCAGGTACATGCGGAACCTGTGCTCCTCGATGTCGTTTTCGAGGTCTTTGCGGAAGAGGTCGTAGTTGAGCCGGTCGGCCACGGAGAGCCCTGCGCGGTCGATGGCCTGCATCCGCTTAAGGGTTTCGAGGCGGTGCTGCTGCCGCGCCTCGACGGCCTGGAGGCTGGCGTCGCCCCAGCGGTCGTTGAACCGGCGGTCGCCGAGCAACGAGGCCCAGACCGGGTTCTGCCGCATGGTCCACTCCCACTCGTCTGCGAGCAGGCGCGCGAGCGCGGACTGCGCCGCAGACTGCGCGTCCTGTGCCGGCGCGGGCGTCTCGTCGGCGGCCTTCAGGGGGATCGGGCCGGCGGGCTTTTGCTGTTGGCGCGCGGCGGCCGGGCCGGCCTGCCAGCCGAGCGCGGCGGCGACCAGCAGGGAGAGGGCGAGGCACATTCTCTTCGAGAGCATCTGGGTCGGACCTCCGTCTTTCGTGTTGTCGGGTTGAAGAAGTTTCAGGGAGACGCCGGGAAGGATACAACAGCCGCGCTCGGCGGGCCAGAAGGCAAGGGCCGGAGCGGCAACTCCTCGAAGTACCTGACAGCCTCGCAAAAGTGATGAGCGGTTGGCTCCGAAAATCCTTGATAGAAGAGATATCCGGAAATTATAAATCGCGTTGCTTGATTAAGTTAGATGCAATTCATATTGACAAGTCATTCGTGTCGGTAGTAAAAGAGCAACTCTCCGTAGAGAACTGGCACGGTCTACTCAGCCTTGTTTCTCTTGTAACATTCGCCCTCACGATCTTTTCGCATCTTATTATCCTTGCTCTGAGAAGAACCCGGATGGCTATTCCACTCCTGGTGAAGTCAACGTGCAGTTCCTCAGAAAAGTGTCTGTAGGCGAATAAAATACGAACCCACGTCAATCCGGAGGCGCAGTAATGCTTAAATCCTCTGTTGCTCTCTCAGTCTTACTTGGTCTACTCGGTCTATCGGCGGTAGTAAATCTTACTTTCCCGCAAGCTGGGACAAGGGATAATAGTGATAAGGCAACTCCGGTGCGAGAAGGAGATAAGACTGATAAAGACAGGTTCATAGGCAGTCGTTTCCAAAGGCATAAGACCGGTCGAAAGCTGAGTGAAGAAACTGCTCACGGGGCCGGCGAAATAGTTATTAAATCAATCATCTACCCGCCGTTTATCGGAGCTGCTTCTAATTGTCCGACCTACCCTAGTCAGTTTCTAACGAGCTACGCACACCAGGCAGATGCTATCATTATCGGTTCGTTGACAGGAAAATCCTACTCGCAACTTACAGAAGCCGATGACTTCATTTTCTCTGTATACAGCGTGGCTGTAGATGAAGTGATAAAAAACAACCCGGGAACTAGCATCGAGAGGGAGGCTCACATCTCTGTGGTGCGGCCGGGAGGAGAGGTCATCTTAAATGGGCGTAAAGTGCGTGCTATAGCTGGGCGGTTCCTACCTTTCCAGGTGAATCAACGATATCTCTTTTTCCTAAAATTCATCCCTGAGACTGGTGACTACCAGGCGTTCGGCAACGGAACTTTTCTACTGGACAGAGACAAAGCTCTCGGACTAGAGCGTAATGAGCAAACACTTGGCGATGTCACTTCATTCTTGAACGGAGTTCGGGACGCCACTTCGGCCAAGCCCTGCGCTAACCACTCGTTGTACTAAGAGACAGCAACCTCAACTGCCATACCTGCAAGGAGAGTCTACATGGCACTCATAGCCGGACGTGTATCTATAACTCGGGCCGTCGTGGTTTTGGGTTGTTTCTCGATACTATGTGTGGTTGCTTGGGGGGCCTATGCACAGGCCCTCTTAGGCCCTTGCGGCTATCCTGCCTTAGAGGCTGACCCGACATACAGATATCCGCCTAACGTCACCGTGCAGTATGAAATCCACAACATCCCTAATACGGAGAGGTCACAAATCATAGCGGCCATAGCAGAGTAGAACAGCGCACACCAGCAATGCTCAAAGATAAATTATCAGCCAGGAAATGAAAATAGCCCGTATGGTCTGAGAATCCAATTCGGACCAAACGGAACTGGCTCGCCTGCGGAGACGAGAGTGACCCGAGTTGATGTCAATAATTTTGTTTCAGGAGCTGCGATTACTTTTAATCCGAATTACTTCACTGCTTCGGATGGCCCTACGTTTAGACCAGATTTGCCCGGTTATGACACGATCTTCAAGAAGATTATGCTGCATGAGCTAGGACACCTAGCGCGCCTGGACCACCTCAGGCGTGACCCTGAATATCATCCGTGCTCGCACGATATTAGAGGTCAAACAATTATGAATAACCTCTGTAACCCAAATGACTATAATGGCCCAAATCAAGCAGGGAATATTCCGTCAAGTATAACTTCTTGTGATCTACTAGCTGTAGACACTGTTTATCCCTGCTCTATGCCTTCCCCCCGCCGTCGCCCACGCCCCCAACTCCGCCGGTCCCGCCCCAGACGCCCTCCGAGTGCGAGGCGATGGGATTGCACTGGAACTTCGCCAGTAACACGTGCTCGGCTACCGCCCCGCCCCCCTCGCCCGAAGACTACTGCTTTTTCACCGGCGGCACCTGGAACTGGCTGACCGGCTCCTGCGTCTACGGCTGCGTCAACAACGGCGGCGGCCAACTCGGCGGCGGTTTCGACCTCCCCGGCATGGAGAGCCCGGCCTGCAATTCTCCCGTCCTCGTGGACACAGCCGGCGACGGATTCTCGCTGACCGACGCGGCAGGCGGCGTCCGCTTCGACCTCAACAACGACGGCCTCCCGCAACAACTGTCGTGGACCGCGGCCGGCTCCGACGACTCGTGGCTCACCCTCGACCGCGACGGCAGCGGACGGATAGAGAGCGGCGCGGAGATGTTCGGCAACTACACGCCTCAGCCTGACCCGCCGGCCGGACACCACAGGAACGGGTTCCTCGCTCTGGCCGAATATGACGGGCCGGAGAAGGGCGGCGACTCCGACGGGATGATTGACGCCGGTGACGCCGTCTACGCCTCGCTACGGCTGTGGCGGGATGAGAATCACGATGGCATCTCGGGGCCGGGAGAGCTAAGGGGGTTGCCGGCTTCGGGCGTCGGGACGATCTCGCTCGACTACAGGGAGTCGATGCGGCGGGACGGGCACGGGAACCTGTTCCGGTTCCGGGCGAAAGTGTCGGGCGTGGGCGGGGCACGGCCGGGGCGGTGGGCATACGACGTGTTCCTGCTGTCGGGGAGGTAGCGACCCGCACGGTTAAGAGGTGAACCGCCCGGAGTTGAAGACGAACCTCCGGGCGGTTTTTGTCTTAGCCGGCCGCTGGGCCGGGCGCCCCGCGCATCCAAGTCGGCACGATGAGTGTTTCCGTTAAAGAGCTGAAGACTTACGCGAGTTTCGCGCGGAGGTTCGCGGGGCGGTTCGTGGCCGAGCGGATAAGGGAATCGCGCGTGCCCGTGGCACCGGCGCCGCACCGGCCGGAGCCGGCCGCGTGGCCCGACGACCGCCTGACGGTGGCGTGGCTCGGCCACGCCACCGTCCTGATGAACTTCTACGGGACGTGGCTGCTGACCGACCCGGCGCTTCGGCCGCGCGTGGGGCTCGGCCTCGGGGTCGCCACGCTCGGGCCGCGCCGGACGGTGGCGCCCGCCCTCAAGGTACGCGAGCTGCCCCCGCTCGAAGCCGTGCTCGTCTCGCACGCGCACATGGACCACTGCGACCTGGCAACGCTGCGCCGCCTGCCGCGCCGTGCGAGCGCCGTCGTCCAGCGCGGGATGGGCGACCTCGTCCGCCGCTTCGCGCGCGTAGACGAGCTGGCCTGGGGCGAGTCAACCGAAGTCGGCGGCGCACGCGTCGAGTCAATCGAGGTCAACCACTGGGGCGCGCGCAAGCTAACCGACCGCCACCGCGGATACGGCGGCTTCCTCGTCGAGAAGCGGGGACGAGCCCTCGTCTTCGGCGGCGACACGGCTTACACCTCGGCCTTCGGCCGACTGCCGCGGCGCGGCGTCCGTGTGGACCTGGCGATTCTCGGCGTCGGCGGCTACGACCCTTACATCAACGCCCACGCCAACCCCGAGCAAGCCTGGACGATGGCGAACGAGATGGGCGCGCGCTACCTTTTGCCCATGCACCACTCGACCTTCCGCCTCAGCCGCGAGCCGGCCGCGGAGCCCGTCGAACGTGCCCTGCGGGCCGCCGGCCCCGAGCGCCACCGCGTCGCCCTCACGGAAGTCGGGCAGACCTGGACGCTGCCGGAAGAGTAAGCGCGTCGAAGCGGCGGAAGAACCTGAGCCGCTTGCCGGCCGGCGGATTCACCTTCTCGACCTGCGCACGGAACACGCGTTCCGTCCCCTCGTGGCCGGCGTCGGGCGGGCGCGCTGTGCCGCCCCGTCGCGGCGGGTTATGATTGGCGCGCGGCGCGCGGGACGCGGCCGCTCAGTTCAATCTCTTTTGCGGAGCGGGAGGGTTTTGGCCGGATGGAGAGAGACGAGTTCGAGGGTTGCGGAGTGCAGACGCTCCTGACGCACGGCGGCGACGAGTGGAACCGGACGCGCGCCGTCAACCCGCCGATCTGGATGACGACGAGTTTCACCGCCGGCTCGTCCGAGGAGTTCGCGGAGGTGGCCGCGTCGGCGCGCCCCGGCGAGTTCTACACGCGCTACGGCAACCCGACCCACCAGGAGGCAGAGGCCGTCATCGCCAGGCTCGAAGGCGGCGAGGCGGCGCTGCTCACCTCCTCGGGGATGGGGGCGGTCTTCGCCGCGATCCTCTCGGTGGCGGGGCAGGGCGACCACGTCATCGCGCAGCGCGAACACTACTCGGGCACCGCGACCCTCTTCGCCGAGGTGGCCCCGCGCTTCGGCGTCGAGGTGACGCTCGTGGACCAAACGGACGCGCCGGCCTTCGCAGACGCGCTCAGGCCCGACACCCGCCTGATCTACGTCGAAACTCCGACGAACCCGCTGATGCGGCTCACGGACCTCGGCGAGGTGGCCCGGCTCGCGCGCGAGAGCGGGGTGCTGACGCTCGTGGACAACACCTTCGCCACGCCCGTCAACCAGCGCCCGCTCGCGCTCGGCTTCGACGCCGTCATCCACAGCGCGACCAAGTATCTCGGCGGCCACCACGACCTGACGGCCGGCTGCGTGGTCGGCACGCGCGAGTTCGTCGAGCGCGCGTGGCGCTTCGCCCTCGTCTCGGGCGCGACGCTGAGCCCCTTCGACGGCTGGCTGCTGCTGCGCGGCCTGCGCACCCTGGGGCTGCGCGTCGCGCGTCACAACTCGAACGCGCTCGCCCTCGCACGATTCCTCGAAGCGCATCCGAAGGTCGGGCGCGTCTACTACCCCGGTCTCGAATCGCACCCGCAGCACGAGCTGGCGCGCGCGCAGATGAGCGGCTTCACCGGCATGCTCTCGGTCGAGCTGCGCGGCGGCTACGAGGCGGCCGTCCGTCTCGTTAAGGGGTTGCGGCTGGCCGACTACGCGGCGAGCCTCGGCGGCTTCGGCACGCTGGTCGTCCACCCGGCCGCGATGTGGGGGCTGGGGCGCGACGCCGAAAGGCGCGAGCGGATGGGCGTCGGCGAGAGTCTGGTCCGCGTCTCGGTCGGACTCGAAGACGAGGCGGACCTCGTCGCAGACTTCGAGCAGGCGCTCGAAGCCTGAGCGCGTCTGGTCCGGCCCGGGCCGCGCCGCCGCCCGGGCGGACCTCTCCGACGAGAGGGACACAAAACGCACCGCTCTACCGCGGCCGCGCCGCCCGGGCGTCGCGCGCCGGGGGAGACGGGCGGCCGCGCGAAAGGGAAGATGAGAAGACTCCACTACCACCGCGTTGACGTGTTCACCGACCGGGCCTTCGGCGGCAACCCCCTGGCCGTCTTCACCAACGGCCGCGGCCTCTCCGGCGAGACGATGCAGGCCATCGCCAAGGAGTTCAACCTCTCGGAGACGACCTTCGTCCTGCCGCCCGACGACCCCCGCCACGACTACCGCGTCCGCATCTTCACGCCCGACCAGGAACTCCCGATGGCCGGCCACCCGACCGTCGGCACCACCTACGTCCTCGCCCGCGAGCACATGGTCCGCCGCGACGCAGACGAGGTGATCGTCACGCTCGAAGAGGGAGTCGGCCCCATCCCCGTGCGCGTCGTCTATGAGGGGGGAGAGCCCGTCTTCGCCGAGATGAGCCAGCCGCTCCCCGTGTTCGGCCCGCGCCTCGAAGACCGCGGCCTCGCGGCCGCCATGCTCTCGCTCGGCGAGGAAGACCTCGAACCCGGGCTGCCGCTCGAAGTCGTCTCGTGCGGGGTGCCGTTCCTCTACGTGCCAGTGCGCGGCCTCGACGCCGCCCGCCGCGCGCGGCCGCGGGCCGACCTCATCGAACGCGCCGCCGGCCGCGGCGTCCCGCCCGAAGTCTTCCTCTTCACGCGCGAGGTCGTGCACGACGGCTCGACCGTCCACAGCCGGATGTTCGCGCCCGGCCTCGGCATCACCGAAGACCCTGCGACCGGCGGGGCCAGCGGGCCGCTCGGCTGCTATCTAGTCCGCCACGGCCTCGTGGCCGCGGGCGGCGGCGCGGCCGAGATCGTCAGCGAGCAGGGCGTCGAGATGGGGCGCCCGAGCTTCGTCTTCATCCGCATCGAGCGGGAGGGCGAGCGGATCACGGCCGTCCGCGTCGGCGGCCGGAGCTACTACATGGGCGAGGGCTTCCTCGAAGTCTGACCGGCGGGGAGGGGAGACGATGACGGCAGCCGTGAAGGTCGTGCCCGACGGGCCGCCGGGCGAGCGCCTGTTGGGCAACATGGCGGAGTTCAACCGCGACCCGCTCGCCTTCATCGAGCGGTGCGCCCGCGAGTACGGCGACGCCGTGCTCGTGCGCTTCCTCTACGTGCCGGCCTACTTCTTCTCGCACCCGGACCACGTCGAACAGGTGCTGGCCTCCGGCAACAAAAACTTCGTCAAGACTATCGTGCAGAAGTCGCCGCTCTTCCTGCGGCTCGTGGGCAACGGGCTGCTGACGAGCGAGGGCGAGTTCTGGCGCCGCCAGCGGCGCCTCTCGCAGCCCGCCTTCCACCGCGAGCGCACCTCGGCCTACGGCGCGCAGATGGTCGCAGAGACAGAGCGCCTGCTAGCGGGCTGGCGCGACGGCGAGGCGCGCGACGCGCATGAGGAGATGACGCGGCTCACGCAGTCAATCGTCGTCTCGACGCTCTTCAGCTCCGACGTGTCCGGCGAGTCGGACGAGATAGCCGAGGCGCTCGCCACCATCGTCGAGCCGTTCACGCGGCAGGCGACGCTCAAGTGGGTGCTCGACAACCGTCTGCCGACCCCGGCCCGCCTCCGCTTCGAGCGCGCCGCCCGCCGTATTGACCGCGTCGTCTACCGCCTCATCTCCGAGCGGCGCGCCTCGGGCCGGGACGAGGGCGACCTGCTCTCGATGCTGCTGCGCGCGCAGGACGAGGATGGTGCGCGCATGACCGACCGCCAACTGCGCGACGAGGTGATGACCCTCTTCCTGGCCGGACACGAGACGACGGCGCTCGCCCTGACCTGGGCCTGGTATTTGCTCGCGCTCTCGCCCGAGGCCGAGGCGCGCCTGCACGCCGAGCTCGGGGAGGTTTTGGGCGGCAGGGCGCCGGCGGCCGAAGACCTGCCGCGGCTGCGCTACTGCGAGTGGGTGATTAAGGAGGCGATGCGGCTGTTCCCGCCGGTCTTCGGCGTCGGGCGCGAGGCAGCGCGCGACTGCGAGGTCGGCGGCTACCACGTTCCCGAAGGGATGCAGGTCTTCATGTTCCCGTGGGTCATGCACCGCGACGCGCGCTGGTACGACGAGCCCGAGCAGTTCCGCCCCGAACGCTGGCGCGAAGAGGAGGCCGCCCGCCGCCCACGCTACTCCTACTTCCCCTTCGGCGGCGGCCCGCGCGTCTGCATCGGCAACGCCTTCGCCATGATGGAGGCCGTCCTCGTCCTGGCGACCGTCGCACAGAGGTTCCGCCTCCGTCTGGTGCCCGAACACCGCGTCGAGCTGCTGCCGGCCATGTCGCTGCGCCCGCGCGACGGCGTCCGCGTCACGCTCCACGAGCGGGCGAGGGCGGGGCGCCCCTAAATTAAAGACGCCAAAGGGGAAAAGGGGAAGGGGAGACGGCGAACAGGGAATGAGGCGCCGGAGCGAGCCTTGTCCTTCCCCTCACCGTTACCGGCCGCCAATCTTCCGCCCTTAACCCCCCTCGTCCTCTTCCTGTTTCCCTTTCTTTCTTCGCTTTTCCCCCTCAAGTATTCCTCAAGTCTGCCGCCTAGAATCCCTGTTGCGGGCCGCAGTCGGGCAGCCTGTTTCGGCACGGTCGAGACTCCCGCGGGAGGTAAGCCGAGCCGGCTCAGGAGCTTAGGTCCTCACATCACGGGCGAAAGAATGGCTCACATGACGCAGGTTATCGCCGACAAGATCACCCCCCCGGCCGAGGCGCCGCGCCTGTCGCGCGACCGGCTGCTCGCGCAGCTCCGGGCGAGCCTCGAAAACTGCAACTCGACCATCATCCAGGGGCGGGCCGGGACGGGTAAGACGCTGCTGGCGGCCGACTTCGCCCGCGAGTGCGGCCGCCGAGTGGCATGGTACAAGCTCGACGCGCCCGACTCCGAGCTGTCGTCCTTCTTCCGCTACCTGTGCGCAGCGGTCGGCGCAGTGCGCCCGGGCTTCGGCAAGCGCGTCCTCGCGGCCCTCGGCGAGCAGGCCGGCGCGACGCAGGCCGGCGCGGCGGACGTGTCGCCGCTGGTGGCGACCCTCATCTACGAGCTGTTGGAGAGCGACGAGCCGCTGCTCGTCGTGATTGACGACTGGCACCTGATCTACGACGCCGGCTGGGTCGTGCCCTTCTTCGGCAAGCTGCTGCCGCTGTTGCCGCCCGAGGTCCACTTCGTCCTGATCGGCCGCAGCCTGCCGCCGACCCCGCTCTGGCGGATGCGCTCGAAGCAGACGCTCTGCGTGCTCGACGAGGAGGCGCTGGCCTTCACGCTGGCCGAGGCGCGCCGCCTCTTCGGCACCTACGGGCTGTCGCCCGAGCGGGCCGAGGAATCGCTTTTGCGCACGCGCGGCCGCGCCAGCCTGCTCGACGCAGAGGCCCGCGCCCTGTCGGCCGGCGACGCGCGAGCCGCCGAAAGGCAGGGGGGCGGGCGCGAGGCGCAGTCGCGCCGCACGCTGCGGCTCGTCAAGGGTTTCCGCAAGTCAAACCTCGGCACTGCCTGAGGGGGATGCCGGACGGTGGTGTGAGAGTCGGGCGTAAACTAACGTCCCGCATCTAAAATCCGGTATCTGATTTGAAATTTCGGAGTTGAGACTCTAAACTTTTCGCCGTTCCGTCCTTGCCCGCGTCTCCCGACGACAGAGGGCAGCAACTTTCGCCTACGCCCAGACCACAACCGAAGACGGCAAAACGCCGCGAGCCTCGCCATTGGCGCTAATTCCGGCGAGGCCCCGAAGCGATGATTAACAGGCCGTACCGTCAGGGGGAGAGCCGCCCGGACGCCGCCCCGCCGCCCGCGATGGGGGCGGGCGCGGCGCCGACGCACGCGCTCACCTTCTTCCTGCGGACGAAGCTCCTGCCGCCTCGCCCCGCGCCCTCCCTGTTGCCGCGCCCGCGCCTGACCGAGCGGCTCGAACAGAACCTGGCGCACGCCGTCACGCTCGTCACAGCCCCGGCCGGCTCGGGCAAGACCACGCTGGTCGCCGACTTTCTCCGCTCGCGCGAGCGCCCCTTCGTCTGGTATCAGCTCGACCACACGGACGCCGACCCCTTCGTCTACCTCGGCTACGTCGCCCACGGCATCCGCCAGGTCGTTCCCGGCTTCGGCGAGGCCACGATGGCCTACCTTCAGGACGCCGCGAAGGAACTGGCTCAGACGCCCGAGCGCGCCGTGGACGTGCTCTTGAACGAGGTGCTCGAACGGGCCGAGCAGCAGTTCATCCTCGTCCTCGACGACTACCACCACCTCGGCACCGACACCCCGGTCCACCGCGCCACCGACCGCCTGCTCGCCTACCTGCCCGACCTGATGCACGTCATCATCATCGCGCGCGACATGCCGCCGCTGGCGCTGGCGCGGATGCGGACGCAGGCTTCGCTCGCCGTCATCGACCGCCAGGAGCTGCTCTTCACCGACGAGGAGACGCGCGAGCTGTTCCGCGAGGTCTTCGACCTGGAGTTGACGCCCGAACAGCTCTCCGAGTACCGCGAGCGGACGCACGGCTGGATCACGGCCCTGCAACTGGTCCGGCAGGTGGCGCAGCGGCAGGTCGGCACGGCGGGCGGCGGCACCGACGGGCCGGCCGCGCCCGACCTCGTCGAGGTGCTCCGCCAGAGCGAGCGCGACATCTTCGACTACTTCGCCGAGGAGGTCTTCGCCGACGAAGACCCGCGCGTGCAGCGTTTCCTGCTGCGCATCTCGCTGCTGGAGAGCATCGAGCCCGAGGTGTGCAGCCGCCTCTACCCGGAGGAGCACAACGCGGCGACCCTACAGGCGCTCGTGCGCCGCAACGTCTTCATGTCGCTGGCGGCCGACGGGCGCGGCGGCGAGGAGTACCGCCTCCACCCGCTCTTCCGCGGCTTCCTCCATCGCCGCTTCCGCGTCGAGGAGGGGCGCTCGGCCGTCCACGCCGAGCACGCGCGCCTGGCCGAATACTTCATGGGCCGCAAGCAGTGGGAGCAGGCCATGCACCACCTGCTGGCGGCCGAAGACTTCGACGGCGCGGCCCGCGTCATCGCCGACCACGGCGGCGAGTGGATCGCGGCCGGCGCCCTGGCCTCGCTGCAAAAGTTCGCCGACGCGCTGCCCGCGCAGGCGCTCGAAGCGCACCCGCGCGCCCTGGCCCACCGCGCCGAGGTCACCCGCCTGCGCGACGAGTACGAGGCGGCGCAGTCGCTCTTCCACCGCGCCGCCAAGCTCCTGAGCGAGCAGGGCGACCGCGAGGGCGAGGCCGAGGTCTGGCACTCTCTGGCGGCGCTGGCGCGGCGTCGGGGCGACTGCCCCACCGCCTTCTCCTACCTCGACCGCGCCGTCGAACTCTCCGACGAGCGTTCGGTCGTGCGGACCAAGTGCGGCAACACGCGCGGCCTCTGCCTCGTCGCCCTCGGACAGTGGACCGAGGCCGAGGGCGAGTTCCGCGCCGCCTTGCAGTCGGCCGAGGAGCGGGGCGACCGCTACTACGCGCGCCTCATCTCGCACAACCTCGGCACGCCGGCCGGCGTGCGCGGCGACTTCGGCGAGGCGCTCCGGTGGCTCAGGCGGATGGTGAGGGAGGAGAACTCCGACGCGCCCCCCGTCCCGCAGGAGGCCGCGGCCCACCTCAACATCGCCCGCTGCTACCTCCACACCGGCCGCTTCGACCTGTGCGAGCAGCACCTCGACCGCGCCCTCGAAATCTGCCAGACCTTCAACCTCGCCGGCCTGCGCGGCGAGATTTTCGAGTTCTACGGCAACCTCTACCGCGAGCAGAACGATTTGGCCCGCGCCGTCGAGTACTACGACCGCGCCGAGCGCGCCTACGACGAGGCCGGCATCGCCGTCGCGCGCACCGAACTGTGGGAGGAGCGCGGCCTGCTCGCCTTGCAGGCCGGCGACCTCTCGGAGGCGCGCGCTCTGCTCGACAGGCTGGTCGAAGCCCGCGCCCACGACGAGATGAACCGCCGGCGGGCGCTGCTCGTCCGCTGTCGCGTGCTCGTCGCGCAGGGCCGGGCCGAGGAGGCGCGCGAGGAGTTGCGCGAGGCCGTCGCCTACTTCCGCGCTCACGGCATCTACTGCAACGAGGCGCCGGCGGCGATGCTGCTCGCCGTCTGCGAGCACGCGGCCGGCGAAGACGCCTCGGCGCTCGAACACCTCCGCCGCGTCCTCGACCTCGCGGCCCGCTACGACTACGAACACTGGCTGCGCCGCTGGGCCTCGGAGTACCCGCAGGTCTTCGCCGACGCCCTCGAACTGTTGCCGGCCGACCTGCGCGAGCAGCTCACGGCGCCGCCGGCCGGCGCCGGGGCTGGCGCGGCGCCCGCGGGCGAGGCGGCCCCGGTCGCGCGGCCGTCCATCGTCGTCTCGTCGCAGCCGGCCGCCGACCTGACCGTCCAGATGCTCGGCGCGGTCGAAATCTTCCGCGACCCTGCGCGCCCCTTCGCGGCCGACGCCTGGGTGACGCGACGCGCCCGCGACATCCTCTGCTTCATCGCCTCGCGCCGCCACCGCCGCGCCTCGAAGGACACCATCATCGACACCTTCTGGGGCGAGGCCGACTTCGCCGCCGTCGAGAAGAACTTTCACCCGACCATCTCACACATCCGTAAGGCCCTGAACAGCCGCCAGCCGCTCAAGCAGAACTTCCTGCTCTACCGCGACGGCGACTACCAGCTCAACCCGGAGTTCTCCTACCGGATCGACACGGAGGAGTTCGACCGCCGCGTCACCGAGGGCGACGCCGCGCGCCGCTCGCGCGACGCCGAAGGGTTCATCAGGGCCTACGAGGAGGCGGCCGCACTCTACCGCGGCGAATTCATGCAGGGCTCCTACGACGAGTGGGTCGATGAGCAGCGGTCCTACTACCGCGAGCAGTATTTACGGCTGCTCGAAATCCTCGCCGACGCGGCGCAAAAGGTCGAGGATTGGGCACGATCCGTCACTCTCGGGCATCAAATACTGCGTGAAGACGCGTTCCGCGAAGACGTTTACTGCCGCCTGATGCGCGCCCACGCCGCGCAGGGCAACCGCGTCGCCGTCCGCGAACAGTACGAGACGCTGAGGAAGTTGCTGCGCAAGGAGTTGGGCGTCGAGCCGGCGGCCGAGACGCGCAGGATTTTCCGCGAATTGACGGGCGAAGCCTGAAAATTTTGGCCGCAATCTCCAGGCAAGAGAGCTAGCAGAGAAATAGAAGCATTTCGCAACAAAAGACTGATTCCGAGTGATGTACAAGATTAAGGACGAGTTCAGCCGCAGACCGAACCGTATCCTCGCAGCGACCTGTTCCCGACGCAGGGCTCGCCTTGCGCCCGGAACCTCAGCCGGAGCTTCCGCCCTAAAGTTGGTAAAAATGAACCCCGCTAACCCCAAAGTTTTTCGGCGCACTGTCGCCATCGCGCTCGTCGTCCTCCTCGGTGCCCTCCCAGCTTCAGCCGGCCTGCACGTCCAGCGTTCGCAAGGCGTCACCATGACCGGCGTTGACGGCGTGACGATGACGGGCGTTGACGGCGTGACGATGACCGGCGTAGACGCCATCCTCGGACTCGGCGCCAACAACATCCGCCCCGACGGCGTGACGATGACCGGCGTTGACGGCGTGACCATGACGGGCGTTGACGGCGCCAGGTATCCCGCCGCGAACACCTACCGCGCGGCCCACGTGGACGGCGTGACGATGACCGGCGTTGACGGCGTGACGATGACGGGCGTAGACGGCGTGACGATGACGGGCGTTGACGGCACGACCTGGGTGGTCAACTCCGTCATCATCCGCCGCGGTGACGGCGTGACCATGACCGGCGTTGACGGCGTGACGATGACGGGCGTGGACGGGTTCAACAGTGCGGCTTCGGACGGGGTGACGATGACGGGCGTTGACGGCGTGACCATGACCGGCGTGGACAGCGTCCGCGTCGATAGCGCCGCGCAGATCGTCGCCACCCGCACCGACGGCACCGTCTTCGAGGCTCCGACGAACGGCGTGACCATGACCGGCGTAGACGGCGTGACGATGACCGGTGTGGACGGCGTCACCATGACGGGCGTGGACGGCGTGACGATGACCGGCGTTGACGGTGTGACCATGACGGGCGTGGACGCCGTAGGCTTCGGCCTGCGGGGGTTCGACCCCGAGCTGGCGCTGCTGCTCGACCGTCTCTCCGACGACAGTAACGTTAACGCGGTCGTCATTTACCATCGCGCCGTGAGCGAGGACGACATCGCCGCCCTCCAGAGCGTCGGCGTGCGTGGTGGGACGCGCTTCCGTGTGCTGCCGATGGTCGCCATCTCGGCCAGCAAGCGGCAACTCCTTCAGATCAGCCGGCTGCCCTCCGTGCGCTCGGTCTACGGCAACCGGACCTTGCAGTGGACCGGCGACGCCAGCCGCACGCGGACCGGCCTCCTGCGCATGCGCCACGACAACGACCTGCTCAACCTCCGTTCCATCGGGCCGGTGCAGGGCGCGGGCGTCGGCGTGGCGATCCTCGACACGGGCCTCGACAGCAACCACCCGGACCTCTCGGGCCGCGTCATCAAGAACGTGAAGCTGGCCGACCTTCAGGGCGCCAACCTCGTCGGCTTCGCCGCGCCCTCGAACGTCGAGAATTTGACGACGACCGATCAGGTCAGCGGCCACGGCACCTTCGTCGGCGGCATCGTGGCGGGCGACGGCACGCGCTCGTCGGGCAAGTACCGCGGCTACGCCCCGAAGGCCCGGCTGGTCGGCCTCTCGGCCGGCGACGCCTCGCTCTTCAACGTCCTGGCCGGGTTCGACTACCTGCTCGCGCGCCCCGACCTCGCGGTCCGCATCGTCAACTGTAGCTTCTCGGCCAACACGCTCTACGACTCGAACGACCCCGTCAACATCGCCACGCGCCATCTGACGGAGGCGGGCGTCAACGTCGTCTTCTCGGCCGGCAACGCCGGGCCGGGGCTCAACTCGCTGAACCCTTACGCGCAGGCGCCGTGGGTCATCTCGGTCGGGGCGGTTGACGCGCGCAACCGGCTGGCCGGCTTCTCGTCGCGCGGCCAGTTCGGCAGCCCCACCGCGCGCCCGACCCTGGTTGCGCCGGGCGTGAGTGTCGTCTCCCTGCGCGCGACGGGCACGAGCCTGACGAGCGCCGCCGGCGCCACCTCGGGCGGCGACGCGACGCAGTTGACCGCGACCGAGGTGCCCTATTACACGACGGCCTCGGGCACCTCGTTCAGCGCGCCGCAGGTGGCCGGCACCATCGCCCTGATGCTCGAAGCCAACCCGGGCCTGACGCCGGCGCAGGTGCGTGACATCCTCCAGCGCACGGCGACGCCGCTGCCCGCCTACTTCGCGCACGAGGCCGGGGCGGGCATGCTGAACACGCACGCGGCCGTGCTCGAAGCCGCCTTCCCCGAGCGCCGCATCGGCCTCTTCCGCGGCGCGGTTGACTTCGGCCAGGTGAAGTTCATCCTCGATCCGCTGCGCGAGTTCGGCGGCACGGTCCTGCCGGCGGGCTCGCACGAGACGACGCTCCCGGTCCCGGCCGACGCCGTCTACGCCTCGGCGCAGATCGCCTGGGGGCCGCCGACGAGCGCGAGCGACCTCGGGCTGGCGGTCCTCGACCCGTCCGGCGCCGTCCGCGCCGAGTCGAACTACCTCAACCTGCCCGGCCTGACGGGCAAACGCGAGCGCGCTCTGCTCGACTCGCCGGCCGCGGGGCGCTGGCGCGTCCGCGTCCGCCACACGCTCGGCATGGGCCTTCAGTCGCAGAGCTACCTCGGCGTCTTCGAGACGGCGCGGGCCGAGTACGCGCCTTTCTCCGACCTCGCCGGGCTCGACGCCGCCACGGTCAACGACATCAAGCTGGCCCTGCGCACCTACACCATGTGGCCCGAGGCAGGGCTCTTCCGCCCGCACCGGGAGCTTTCGCGCCTCGACCTCGCGGCCGCGCTGGTGGCCGCGGGCCGCGCCCCGCAGTACGTCCCGGCCACGCCGAACTTCGTGGACGTGACCGGCACGACCACCATGAACTTCGTCGAGAGCGCCGCTCACCTCTTCCCCGACGCCGCGCGCGGCTCGGCCTTCAGGCCCGACGCGACGGCGACGCGCCTCGCCGTGGCCGTCGCCCTCGTGCGCGCCGCCGGGCTCCAGGAGGAGGCCGAGTCGCGGACCTTCTCGCCGACCGGCTTCGCCGACGAGGCCGCGATCCCGACCCAGTGGCGCGGCTACGCCGCCACGGCCGTCCAGCGCGGCCTGATGGCGCAGGCCGCCAGCTTCGCGCCCAATTCGGGCTTTACGCGCGCCGAGTTGGCGCGTGCGCTCGCGGCGCTCTCCCGCTACTGACAGGAGTGACGAGTGACGAGTGACGAGTGACAAGAGGGAGCAAATCCCTCTCTTGTCACTCGTCACTTCTCTTGTTACTCGTTAGTCCTCCCGCCCTCGTAATTCGTTACTTTCACGCTCCACTCTCACGCCCGCGCCCACTCGTCACTCGCCGCTTCTTCTCTCGTCACTTGTCACTCGTCATTTGTCACCTCCCCTGTCATTCCCTCAAGTTTTCCTCAAGCGCCGCTAAGTTGCTGAAAAATCAGGCGCCCCGCGATGCGGACGGGGGCGCCCGTTTTTTTTCGCGCGCTCAAGTTTCGCTCAACGCCCTCCCGCTATCCTCCGAACATGAGTTAGGCAACTCAGATGTCTCCCGCGCGGAAGCGGCCGCCGATTGTCGGGACGGTGTCCGCGGAAGTCGGGGACGAAGGCCGGGGGCGGCGACTCGCTGGCAGAGACGGGCCGCCGCCCCCGCCGCCAAAATCCCGCCGGCAGGTCATGCGCCGGAAGCTCTTTTAAAAGACAGTGTGGGTTTCGGAAGGCCCACGACGTTTCTCGCCACGCGCGCGCCGGCTGTAGGGGCAAGGCAGACGGCGCACACGAGCGCGGGGCTGAGAAGGCGGTTCGGAAGGCGGTCTCATTCGGGGGAAAGGGGACCACCTTCCGAGCCGCGCCCTTTTTGACAAGACAGGTTTCAGCGGCTCGGCCGGCCACGAAGAGTAAGGCCGGCGAGACGCCTTGACAGCCGACGCGGACGCGACGCCGCCCCGCCAGACGCGGGGCAGGCCCGCCGCCCCAGGAGGATGAAGATGAAACGCGCATTGATGCTCCAAAGCTTTTGCCTCGCCGTCGTGCTCGCGCTGCTGGCCGGGCTGGCGACGCTGCCGTTCGGGCGGGCCGCGGCGCGGGCCGCCACGAAGACCGTCATCGTCGAACTGGAAGGCGAGCCGGCCGTCGTCGCCAAGTACCGCGCCGAGACCTCCGGCCAGCCCTTCGACCTCGCCGGCTATCGCCAGCAGCTCGTCGCCGCGCAGGACGACTTCCTGGCGCGCGCGGCCGCGGCCGGCGTCGGCTACGTCCTCTCCGGCGTCGAGGCGCCCAACGGCGACACCACCGCCAGCATCAAGTTCCGCTTCAACTACGTCTACAACGGCGTCACGCTCGAAGTGCCCGCCGCGGCCCTGTCCGTGCTCAAGGGGCTCGACGGCGTCAAGGCCGTGCACGAGGCCGAGCAGATGTTCCCGCACCTCGACCGCGCCGTCTCCTACGTCCGCGCGCCCGAGGTCTACGGCACCCCGGCGCGGCTGACGCAGTTCGACGAAGTCTCGTCGGGCGGCGCGCACGGCGAGGGCATGATCGTCGCCGTCGTGGATACGGGCATCGACTGGGCGCACCCGATGTTCGGCGGCGACCCGACCCCGCCGCAGTTCGGCGTCGGCCCGGCGCTCGCCACGCGCAACCAGAAGGTCATCTACTACCTGAACCTGACGGCCGGCGTCGCCGGTGACGACTTCGGCCACGGCACGCACGTCGCGGCCGACATCGCCGGCTACCTGGGCCGCGCGCCGGGCGCCGACATGCTGCCGGGCACGGCCGACGACATCGAACTGCACGGCGTCGCCCCGCAGGCGAAGCTGATGGGCTACAAGACGCTCTCGGCCGTCGGCACCGGCCTCAACCCTTCGACCATCATGGCCGTCGAGGACGCCGTCCAGCCCTTCACCCTGACGGGCCAGCCGAAGCCGGTCCCGCACATCATCAACCTCTCCCTCGGCTCGACCGTTAATGACCCGAACTCGCCGACCTCCGTGGCCTGCGACAACGCGACGCTCGCGGGCGTCACGGTCGTGGCCTCGGCCGGCAACAGCGGCGCGGCGACGGCAACCAACCCCACGGGCGAGGGAACCATCGGCTCGCCCGGCACCGGCCGCCGCGTGCTGACCGTCGGCGCCAACAACGACCCCGGCAAGCCCGCCGAAGACATCATCATGGACCGCGCCTTCGACAACGGCCGCCCGAACGACCTCGTTGACGTGCTCGACCCTTCGGGCGTCAGCCGCACGGGCACGGGCTTCGTTGACGGCTCGAACAAGGCGACCGCGCCGGGCCAGCGCACCGGCATCCAGCTCGCGCTGGCGGGCGGCTCGCCCACAGTGGGCAACGTCATCGCGCAATACTACGTCTTCGCCGGCACGGTGCAGACGGCGGCCGACGTGCCCGACTCGGTGCGCGGGCGCATCGCCATCGCTCGCCCCTCGGGCGCCTTCGCCGGGGTGGCGGCGGCCCTGGCCGCGAAGGGCGCGGCGGCGGCCATCATCATCCGCCCCGACCTCGCCAAGATCACGGTCGGCCACGCCGCGATCCCGACCTGGTCCATCCAGGAGTCCGACGCGCGCTACCTTCTCGACCTGCTCTCGTCCACTGACGCGCCGGGCGTTGACCCGGCGAAGGGTACGCTCTCCGAGTTCCCGGTCCGCGTCCGGCAGGGCGCGTTCAAGCCGGCCATGGCGGCCTTCTCGTCGCGCGGCCCCGTCGGCGGCTGGGGCCAGATCAAGCCCGACGTGACGGCGCCCGGCGTCGGCATCCTGTCGGCGACGGTGCGCGCGGGCGGCGTCTCGCCGGCCCCGAGCTTCATGTTCAACCCGACCGGCTACATCTCGGCCTCGGGCACTTCGTTCAGCTCGCCGATCACGGCCGGCGTCGCGGCCCTCGTCAAGCAGAAGAATCTGACGTGGACGCCCGCGATGATTCGCGCCGCGCTCGTCAACACGGCTACCAACCTGCGCTGGGCCGACGGCACGGCGCTCGCCGACGGCGTCAACAC
The DNA here is from genome assembly GCA_035645715.1 of Pyrinomonadaceae bacterium. Taxonomy (GTDB): domain Bacteria; phylum Acidobacteriota; class Blastocatellia; order Pyrinomonadales; family Pyrinomonadaceae; genus QHXN01. The sequence goes on along the minus strand of DASQMB010000074.1, from coordinate 48,146 downwards.
CCTGAACGAGCAGGGCGGCGGCCTGATCGACGCGCCCGCGGCGGCCAACGCGAAGGCCCTGATGGGCACCGGCAACCCCGGCGCCTCGGGCCGCCCGCCGGCCGTGCGGCCGTTTGAGATCGGCGTCTCGCCGCTCGTGGGCACCTCGCCCGGCAACCCCGACTTCTCCGCCAGCTACAGCTTCGGCAACGTCGCCATCGCGGGCGTCGAGGGCACTGCCACCAGCACGCAGGCCGTCAACATCATCGACGTGCGCGGCGGCGCCGGCGCGGGCACCTACAACCTGTCGGCCTCGAACGTCCGCGAGGCCGGCGGCGGCAACGTCCGCGTCTCGTTCACAGACGAGGCCGGCAACGAGATCACTTCGGTCCAGGTGCCTGCGAATGGTTCGGCCGGCTATCGCGTCCGCGTCGAGGTAGACGGCGAGCAGATCGCCGACGGCGCGCAGATTCAGTGGTACGTGACGGCCACCCGCGCCGACGGCGGCCAGCGCCTGCGGATGCCCTTCTACTACCGCGCCGTCAGGCCGACGGTGGCGGCGGCCGCGCCCGTCATCTACGGCGTGGCCGGCAACGAGGTCGAGGGCAACCCGCCCGTGGACATCAACGGCGACTACGCCCTGCAATACTCGGCGACCGCGGCCGGCGTCATGCCCGCCCGCTACCGCATCGAGGAGTCGGCCGACGGCGGCTCGAACTGGACCCGGCTGGCCGACGTGGAGTCTTCGCAGACGACCTTCGACCTGACGGGCCGCGGCAATGGCAACTACCGCTACCGCGTGCTGGGCCTCTTCGCGGTCCAGCACGGCTTCGTCGCCGGGCCGCCGAGCGCGGCGCGCGAGGTGCGGGTTGACCGCCGCGTCGAGGTCGACGTGACCTCGATGGTGCAGGCTTCAATCGTTGACGGGACGGTCTCGTTCGGAGGCGGCTTCGCGCAGTTCGACCAGACGCTCAGGAACACGTCGGCGGCCACTAACATCTACCCGCCGCTCCAGTTCGTCATCACCTCGATCCAGTCGGGGTCCGGCAGGGTGACGGCGGCCAACGCCACCAACGGCGGCACGGGCCTCGCGGGCAGCCCCGCCTCCTTCGACTACTCGAACACGTTCGGCTACGAGCTTTCGCCGGGCGAGACGAGCGCGGCGCGGCGCCTGAGGTTCAACAATCCGGGCAACGAGCTGTTCCAGTTCACGGCCCTCGTCCGCGCGCACCTGCCCGCCTCGGGCTCGGGCGGCACGGCCCCGACCGGCGGCGGCGCGGACACTACGTCGGGCGGCTCCGGCGGCTCGGGCGGCGGCACGACGGGCGGCGGCACCGCGACCGACGAAGCGCTCCGCACCGTGCAGACGACGCTGACCTTCACGGTCAACCCGCTGACGCGCACCGTCAGCCTCGCACGCTAAGCCACAGACGAAGCAGGGCCGCGGCGTGTGAATCACGCCGCGGCCCTGCCGTTTTCAGCCCCTCAAGGCCCCTCAAGCTTCTTTAGCCCCAGGCCCCCTTCAGCCCGCCCTCGTTTCTCTTCAGAAGTCCGCCCGGCCTCGCCCCCGTTTCGCGCCTCCTTTTCGGCGAAGCGGAAGAGTTATTTCGCACTTAAGAATCCCTCAAGGGCCACTCAAGGATTGCTCAAGCCTCGCACGTTATCTTCGTGCCACCTCGACACGAGAAACCCTTGACAACCCCGCCGCCCCCGCGCAAGCGCCCGGCGGGAAGAGATAAGCGGCCGAGTCGCGGGCCACCGGCCCGTCGCGCAAGACGCCACCCACATCCGAGGAGAAAAGGTCATGAGTCCCATCCTATCCGCCAGCAATAATCAGCGAGCAGGGCGCCGCGGCCGGCGCTTCGCCGCTGCTTTCGGCGCCTTCGCGCTGGCCGCTTCACTCGTCGGCACGACGCTGATCGGCCCGGCCCCGCAGGCCGAGGCCGCGGCCCCGGGCGCCGACGCGCTCGACCTCCACAAGACGCCCGCGCCGGACTTCAACGTCAACCTCTCGAAGGTCGTTGCGAAGATGCCGACGCCGGCCCAGCTCCGCGCTCTCGACGACCTCAAGGCCAACCTCGGCGACCAGGCCGTGTCGGCCCGCTGGGACAAGAAGAGCGGCTCGATTGACACCGTCTTCGACTTCGCCTCGGCCCCCTCGGCGCTCGACCCCGAATCGGCAGCCCGCTCCTTCATCGAGACGAACGCCGCCCTCTTCGGCATCAGCGACATAGGGACGCTGCGCCTCAAGTCGAGCCACGAGGCGCTCGGCGGCCACCTCCTCTACTTCGAGCAGACCTACAACGGGATTCCGGTCGTCGGCTCCGGCGTCGGCGTCGTGATGGACGGCGAGCGCCGCGTCAAGATGGTCTCCGGCCCGTACCAGCGCGACCTTCAGGTCAACACGACGCCCTCGCTCGACGGGGCGGCGGCCGTCGCCAAAGCGCAGGCCGACCTCGCGCGCTTCCAGGTCCAGTGGGTGCCGGGCGTGGCCGAGAAGCTGACGCCGGCGCTCGACCTGCTGGCCTCTCAGCTCGGGCCGATGGCGACGCCGCGGCCGCACCTGCAAGTCTTCCCGACCGCAGACGGCCCGCGCCTCGTCTGGAAGTTCTACATGTTCTCGCGCAACCCGTTCGGCTTCTTCAAGTACTACGTTGACGCCGCCTCGGGTGCCGTGCTGCTGCGCGAGGACACGGTCAAGTACCAGCAGAATAACGGCCCGCTGCCGATGACGGCCGACATCTTCCCGACCTTTCCCTGCATCACCGACGAACTGAAGAACCAGGGCATCATCAGCGTCACGGGCGGGGCGCCGTGCGGGCAGATTCGCATCGGCCTGCGCAACTTCGACCCGACCAACGTCGTCACCGGCGTCAACGGCACGCTGACCGGCAAGCACGCCCACATCGAGAGCGCCCTCCCCATCCGCGCGCCCTTCGCGCAGGCTGCCCGCGGCACCTGGCACTTCCGCAACAACGACCCGGCCAACCTCGAACAGCGCACCTACGAGCGCGAGCACTACGGCCCCAACGCCGAGCCGGCCGAGCACCAGGACGGCATCGCGCAGTTCTTCTACATCAACTCGCTGATCGAGTACATCGACTACCTGCACCGCGCCGGCGACTCGAAGCACAGCCGCGTCGGGCAGGGCCACTTCCCCGACACCTACCCGAACCAGTCGAGCCCGCTCATCGGCAACGTCCACATCCCGAACGTGCTGGCGCCGCCGACCAACCCGCAGGACCCGGCGTTCCTCGAAAAGCTGCTTGGCCTCGACAACGCCTTCTCCGTCTCGGCCTCGTCGCGCGAGGTTCTGGGCGAAGACATCGCCGGCCAGAACGTGGTCGTCAACCCGACCTCCTACGGCCACGGCTACCTCCTGAACAACCTGGCGATTGACTTCGGCGTGCCCTACCACGAAGGCATGCACTCGATTTCGAGCCCCATCGCCGGCCTCGAAAACGACTCGTTCGGCACGGGCGAGGGCTCGGCCTTAAACGAGGCGCAGGCCGACCTCTGGGCCTACACGGCGGCCGAGAACCCGGTGCTCGGCAACTACCCCTTGAACGGCTTCGTCTACCGCGACAGGGTGCGCAGCGCCGGCAGCAACCCCGACCTGCGGCAGTGGATTCGCCACGCCGACTCGGGCCTGCTCTATTCGCAGCTCGGCACCTACCAGGGCGGCTCTTTCGAGGAGCACCGCGACGGCGAAATCTGGGCCGCCGCCGGCTGGGACCTCCGCGAGCTGATGGTGATGAGCCAGCCGGGCGGCAACTTCGTCCGCCCCGACGTGATCACGGGCCAGCCGACGGTCGCCATCTCGCGCGGCAAGGAGAACTGGGAGCGCATCCTGCTCGGCGCCATCTACGTGCTCTCGACCTTCAACCCCGACACGATGGTCCGCGCCCGCGACGCGATGATCATCGCCGACCAGTCGCTCTACCCGTCCGACCCGACCGACCCGGACGCGCCGGGCGTCCACCGCGCCTTAATCGAACAGGTCTTCGCCGCCAGGGAACTCGGCGTGGGCGCCGCCGCGCCCAACTCGCAGGGCCGCCAGACCATCTCGACCCGCGTCTCGGAGTTCGCCGACGCGCAGGCCAAGCCCGACGCGCCCGAGAACGTCTCGGTCGCCGTGACCTCGCCCACCTCTAACCGCGTCTCCTGGTCGCAGGTGCCCGGCGCCTTCGCCTACGAGGTGCTGCGCCGCGAGACCGACAAGGCAAACAGGCGGCAGATCACTCCGGTCATCGGCCGCGAGTACATGGACGGCGACGCCGAGACCGACGGCTTCATGCACATCGCCTACGTGGCGGGCGGCGAGTCGGGCTACACCGACAACGGCCTGATCGAAGAGGTCTTCGTCCCGCGCGGCGTCAACACGCCGGTCCGCTACGAGTACGTGGTGCGCGCGATGCGGCTCAACCCGAACAAGCAGGTCGGCGTCTCGACCAACAGCGCCGTGGCCGGCGTCGCTACGGCCGCCCTCGACGTGACGAGCCGCGTCGAGACAATCAACGCCGCCCTCTCGTTCGGCGGCGGCAAGGTCGAAATCGACCAGGCCATCCGCAACCTCGGCGGCGCGGGCGCGGGCGACGGCACCTTCTATCAGCCGATTGACTTCCGCGTCGTCTCCATCTCGGACTCGACCGTCTCGGTCGCCAACGCCGACAACGCCGGCACGGGCCGCGCCGGCAGCCCGGCCAGCTTCTACTACCGCGAGACGCTGCCGGCGGGCCGCACCTCGAAGACGCGCAAGCTCGTCTTCAGCAACCCGCAGACGCGCCTCTTCACCTTCGACGCCGTGGTCACCGCCCGAGTCCAGGTGGACCCCTCGCAGGCCACGCCATACGAGGCCGAGCCGACCTTCGACGAGAACTTCATGATGACCACGTTCTCCGAGATGTTCACCGGCATCGTCCCGGCGATGGACACGGGGCTGCAACTCGTCGGCGGCGTCACCTACGTTGACGTGCCGTTCACCTCGCAGGCCGGGGCCGTGGCCGTGACGGGTCAGCTCTCGTCGCCGACCACCGGCGTCGACCTCGACTTCGAGCTGCGCGACTCGGCGGGCCGCGTCCTCTCCACCTCGGGCACGGCCTCTTCGGACGAGCGCGTCTCGGCCGCCATCCAGCCGAACACGCGTTACGTCTACCGCGTCGTCGGCTGGGCCGGCGCGGCCCAGGACTACCGCATCGTCAGCACGCAGACGCTGCGCGTGCCGAAGACCTCCGGCGCGTCGTCCGCCACGGGCGGCACGGCCGCGGCGGCCGGCACCGTCACCAACCTCGTCCGCTTCACCGTCAACCCGCTCACGCGCAGCGTGACGGCCAGCGTGCTGCGGTAACCCTCAACCCTTAAGACGCGCGCCCGGCGGCGGGGAACCGACCCTTCCGCCGCCGGGCGCGCGAAAGCCCTTTCCCGCCGGGCCGCGAACGCCCCCGCCCCCGGAGCCCCGAGACGAAGCCCCCGCGAATTTCAGGAACAGAACCTCGCCAGCCGGTTCCGCCAGGGTAACTCTGCCGTCCCTTCTGCGAACTGACAGGTCGAAGGCACGCCGGCCTTCGCATAGCTTCAGAGAGGAGTGAAGAGTCATGTCCGCCAGGTCTCTCAGGTCCGCACACGCGCGTCGCACCCTTCTGGTCTCCCTGTCCGCCCTCCTGCTCGCCGCGGCCTCACTCGCGTGGACGGCGCGCGAGACGACCGCCAACGGCGCCGACACCGTCACCGTCATCGTCGAGTTGAAGGACGAGCCGGCCGCCGTCCGCGCCGCGCGCATGCGGCAGCAGGGCTCGGAGGTTTCAGACGAACAGCTCGAAGCCTACCGCTCGGCCCTGCGCACGAAGCAGGACGCGTTCCTCTCGTCGCTGGCCTCGCGCGGCGTCTCGGCCTCGCTCGCTACGCGCGCCGTGAAGGCGCCCGACGGCTCGGTGGCCGCCACGCTCGGCCTGCGCTACACGCTCGTCTACAACGGGCTCGCGCTCGACGTGCCGCGCTCGGCCGTCTCGGCGCTCAAGGCGATGGCCGAAGTTAAGGACGTGAGCCCGAACCACACGCTCTACACCACCCTTAAGACGAGCGTGCCCTACATCAACGCGCACAAGGTCTACGGGGCGGTGGCCGAGCTGACGCAGTTCGACGACCTGCGCGAAGGCTTCGAGGGGCAGGGCATCAACATCGCCGTGCTCGACACGGGCATTGACTGGACGCACCCGATGTTCGGCGGCGACCCGACCCCGCCGCGCCTGGGCGTGGCCCCGGCCGTCGCGGCCGCGCAGACCAACGGGAAGGTCATCTACAACCTGCCGCTCACAGACAGCCACGTCGGCGACGGCTTCGGCCACGGCACGCACGTCGCCTCGACGGCGGCCGGCTACCTCGCGCGCCACCCCGGCGGCGACGGCCTGCCCAACACGGCCGACGACGTGGAGCTTCACGGCGTCGCCCCGCAGGCCAAGCTGATGAGCTACACGGTGTGCAGTACCACGCGCTCGACGCCGGGCAGCCTCGGCCTGCCTTCGGTCGGCGGGTGCGAGTCGGCCGACATCATGATGGCGCTCGAAGACTCGGTATCGCCCTTCACCGTAACGGGCCAGCCCAAGCCCCGCGCCCACGTCATCAACCTCTCATTAGGCGGGGCCGGCGGCCCCGACACGACGACCGCCGTGGCGTGCAGCAACGCCGCTTTGACGGGCGCCACGGTCGTCGCCTCCTCGGGCAACAGCGGCCCCGGCGAGGGCACCACGGGGAGCCCGGCCGCCGGCAGGCACGTCATCTCGGTCGGCGCCAACACGCACCCCGGCGGCGGCACCGGCTGGTCGGCCGAGCTGCTTCAGGCTTCGGCCATCCCGCAGAATCAGACCGGCGCCGTCTCTCCCGCCAGCCAGTTCCCGGCTCAGCCCGGCACCACGCGCATCCAGCTCAACCCGATGTCGGGCACGGCGAGTTTGCCTTCGGGCTCGATGGCGCAGCGTTACGTCTTCATTCTCAACCCGGTCGGCACCTGGCCCGCGAGCGTGCGCGGGCGCATCGCGCTCGTCAAGGACGCGCTCGGCGCCACCATTTTCGACATCGTGGCCCAGGCTTATAACGCCGGCGCCGTCGGCGTCATCCTTTACGACGACCGCGGCAGCGTCAACGGCGTCAGGACTCTGATCCCGGCCGCCACGGTCTCGACGCCCGACGGCGACCGCCTCGCAGACGCCATCTCCTCCACGGACGACGACAGCCTCGACCCGGCGAACGGCGCCGTCTCGGCCCTGCCGGTCCGCATGAACCCGTTCTTCTCCGACCAGTTCGTCGGCGAGATGGGCGACTTCAGCTCGCGCGGGCCGGTGCGCGGCCTCGGGCAGGTCAAGCCCGACATCTCGGCGCCGGGCGTGGCGGTGCTGGCGGCCGTGCCCCCGGCGAGCCTGCTGGGCGGCCTCGCCGCCGCCCTCGAAGGCACGCCCAACTACATGCACCTCGACGGCACCTCGATGTCTTCGCCGCACGTGGCCGGCGCCGTCGCGCTCATCAGGCAGGCGCGGCCCCACTGGTCGCCCGACGTGATCCGCACCGCGCTCATCAACACCGCCACCAACATGCGGAATGAGAGCGGCGCGCCGAAGGCCGAAGGCCCCTCGACGGCCGACTCGATCATCGCGCAGGGCGGCGGCCTGATCGACGTGAAGGAGGCGCTGAACGCGCGGGCGCTGATGGGCGTGCGCGGCGACGGCGTCACGGCGCCCGGCATCCTCGGCAGCCACTCGTTCGGCGAGGTGCCCGTCATCAACAGCCGCGTCACACACACCGAGACGGTGCCGGTCACGGTCCGCGATTTGTCGGGCGAGGGCGGCACCTTCCGGCTCGGCGTCGCCAACAACCGCGACCTGCAACTGGCCGGCATCCACGTCGCGGTCTCGCAGCTCTCGGTCACCGTGCCGCCGAACGGCTCTGCCACCTTCGAGGTCTCGGCCACGGTGGACGGCGACCGCCTGCGCGACGTGATGGCGGCCAAGACCGTCGGCACGCAGGTCCTCTTCGAGCGCATCCAGATGCAGTGGTACGTGACGGCCGCGCGTACCGACAACGGCGAGCACCTGCGGATGCCCTTCTTCTTCCGGCCGGGCCAGAGCCTGCCCGAGAACGCGAGCACCGTTGACCAGAACTTCGAGGGGCTGGTCCTGGCGGGCGACGCCGGGCAGCAGTTGGAGCCCGGCGTGACCTACGTTGACGTGCCCTTCGAGGTCTCGCCCGGCACCTCGCGCATCGAGGCGCGGCTCGACTGGCTGACGCAGGAGGCGCAGGACATGGACTTCGAGCTGCGCGACCCGTCGGGCGCGGTCGTCGCCTCTTCGGGCGTGCTCGGCGGCCCCGAGCAGCTCTCGCTCGACTCGCCGCGGCCCGGCAACTACACCTACCGCGTGGTGGGTTACGCCAACGGCCCCGTGCCGTTCACCATCACTGGCACGCTCACGTCGGGGCCGACGGCGCCGGCCGCGCTGCCCGTCGAGTCGGAGTTCACAGACAACCGCGGGCGCGCCGTTGACTTCGACGGCTCGTTCACCCTGGCCTGGCAGCCGACGGGCGGCGAGCAGGGTTACGAGGTCGAGCGTTCGGGCGACGGCGGGCAGACGTGGCAGATGATCGCCGCGCCCGGCGCGGGCTCGCAGAGCCTCTCGCTCGCGGACCAGCCGAACGGTGAGCTGCGCTACCGCGTGCGCGGCATCCACCCCGGCCGCGTCGGCCACTTCGTCACGGCCGGCGGGGCCGAGCAGGTCGTGGTAGTCAGCCGGCGCACGCTGGCCGACATCACGGCCGCGGTCGAGACTTCGCTCTCGAACATCTCGCTCTCGGGCGGCGTCTTCCAGCTCGACCTGAGGATGACCAACACCTCGGCCGAAACCTACCTGCCGCACCTGACGCTGAAGGTCGTGCGCATCAACTCGGCTTCGGGCACGGTGAGGGTGGCGAACGCCGACAACGGCGGCGCGGGCACCGCAGCCTCGCCCGCGGCCTTCAGCTACTCGACGCAGATCGGGCCTGAGCAGGAGTTCGCGGCCGGCGAGACCTCTGGCGCACGCACGCTCCGCTTCAACGACCCGCGCAACGAGTTGTTCACCTTCGACGCGCAGGTGACGGCCTACCGCGGCGCGGCTGGAGCGGCGGGGGCCGCCGGCGGCGGCGCCGGGTCCGCAGGCGGCGACGGGGGGCCGGTCACGGGCGATACGGGCGTGGCCTCTACGGGTAGGTCGTTGCTGCGCTTTAGCGTTAACCCGCTGACGGGCAAGGTCGGCGTGCAACTGCTGAAGGGCGTGCTCTAGCCGGCCCGCCGGAGGGCCGTCCCGAGAGGACTGATCTCCGCGGAATGAACGGCAGAAAAGCTCAGGGCGGCGAAGTTACTTCGCCGCCCTGAGCTTTTCGCGTCACGTGTTTCGGTCGTGAGTGGCCCCGCCCTTCAGGGCTGCGGCGGCGCCTCGGGCGCGGGGCAGGGAGCAGCCGTCGCGCGGCGCAGGCGGACGGGCTTTTTGGGCGCGTCGCCCTCGACCTCGGCGGCATTCATTTTGTCAACGGCCTCCATGCCGGAGCGGACGCGGCCGAATGCCGAGAAGGTGCCGTCGAGGTGGGGGCCGTCGCCGACGAGGATGAAGAAGTGTGTGGTGGCGCTGTTCGGCTCGGCGGTGCGGGCCATCGAGACGACGCCGCGCGTGTGCTTGACCTCGCTCGGCTCGTCGCCGACGGTGCGGCGGGCGCGCTGGGCGAGCGCAGGGGGCATCGTTTCGCGCGTCCAGAGGTTGCCGCCCTGCACGATGAAGCCGCGGACGACGCGGCTGAAGGTCGTCGTGTCGAAGGCGCCGGTGGCGGCGAGGTTGAGGAAGTTGCGGGCGTTCTCGGGCGCGGCCTCGGCCAGCATCTCGACGACGACAGTGCCCTCCTCGGTGTCGAGCGTCACGCACTGGCGCGACATCTCGGCGGGCGTCGCCTTGTCGAATGGCTCGCCCGCCGCCCGCTCGTCGGCGGGGCGCCGCGCGTTCTTCTTCGCCTCCGCAGGGGCGGGCCGTTGCGGGGCTGCCTGCCGCACGGCGCGCGGCCCGGCCGCCGCAACCGTGCCGGGCTGCCGCCCCGCGCCCGCCGGCGCGAGCCAGCAGGCGCAGAGCAGGCAGAATGAGAGTCGCAGAGTGGCTTTCATCACCGTTTCCCCTTGAGGCGCGCGGCCGCTCTTACGGGACCGTCGCGGGCGGCGTGGCCGTCGCGGACGGGGAGGCCGTGGCGGACGGCGAGGCGCTGACGCCGGGCGCGGCCGGCGAGGCAGTGGCGCCCGCCCCGGCCCGCTGCATCATCTGGTCGCGCTTGGCCTTGAACTCGGTGCCGGGCTTCCACTCGGGATACCTGTCGCCCTGGGCGACGCGGTGGCCGATTGCCAGCAGCAGGTGCGCGTCCTCGACCGCGCCAGACATGTCCCAGTCGGGCTTCACCTCGTCCGAGGGCTTGTGGTAGTCAACGTTCGTGTACTCGCCGCGCTTCTGCTCGGAGTAGGCGGCCGGCTTGCCGACGTACTCGGTCCCGGTGTCGGTGTAGAGCGCGGGCACGCCCTGCTTGGCGAACTCGAAGTGGTCCGAGCGGTAGTAGTAGCCCTTCTCCGGCTCGGGGTCGGGCTTGACGGTGCGCCCCTGCATCCGCGCCAGCTCGGTCGTCAGGTCGTCGAGCGTCGAGTTGCCGAGGCCGACGACGGCGATGTCGCTCGTGCGCCCCCACTGGTTGACGCCGTCCACGTTGATGTTCGCCAGGGTCTTTTCGAGCGGGTAGAGCGGGTTGTTGGCGTAGTGCTTGGCGCCGAGCAGCCCCTTCTCCTCGGCCGTCACGAAGAGGAAGACGATTGACCGCTTGGGCGGCGTCGGGAGTTTGGTGAAGCCCTCGGCGATCTCGATGACCTGTGCCGTGCCGGAGGCGTTGTCGAGCGCGCCGTTGTAAATCTGGTCGCCCTGGAGCGCCTCGTTCCTGCCGAGGTGGTCCCAGTGGGCCGTGTAGACGACGTACTCGTTCCTGAGCTGCGGGTCTGAGCCTTCGAGCAGCCCGACCACGTTCTGCGACTGGACCTCGCGCCGCGTGTTTTTGACGGTCGAGCTGAAACGGGCGTTAAGCGGGACGGCGCGGAAGTCCTTGCTGCCGGCCGCGCGCTTGAGCGCCTCGAAGTCCTGCCCCGAGGCCGAGAACAGCTCGCGCGCCTTCTCGTTCGTGATCCACGACTCGACGGCGACGCGGTTCGCGTTGGCGCCCGGCGAGTTGATGTCGAAGTTCTCCTGCCCCCAGCTCCCCTTGACTACGTCGTAGGGGTAGCCGGCCGGCCCCGTCTCGTGGACGATGATGGCCGCGGCCGCGCCCTTCTCCGAAGCCTGCTCGTACTTGTAGGTCCAGCGTCCGTAGTAGGTCATCGCCCGGCCCTTGAAGACGTTCTCGTCGAGGGCGTTCGGGTCCGAGCCGGAGGGGACGGGCGGGTCGTTGATGAGCATGACGACGGTCTTGCCGCGCACGTCGAGCCCCTTGTAGTCGTCCCAGCCGTACTCGGGCGCGACCACGCCGTAGCCGACGAAGACCACCTCGGAGTTGTCAACCCTGACTTCGGGCTCGGGGCGGCGCGAGACGGCCACGTAGTCTTCGGGGAAGCTCATCGGCAGCTGGCGGCCGCCCGCCGTCAGTGTGGCCGACGGCTCGGCCTTGATGCCGACGAGCGGGACCTTCTGGACGTAGGTGCCGTCGGGGTTGCCGGGCTTGAGGCCGATGCGCCGCATCTGCTCGGTCAGGTAAGCGACCGTCAGCTCCTCGCCGCGCGTGCCGGGGCCGCGCCCCTCGAACTCGTCGGAGGAGAGTCGCTTCGTGTGTTCGAGCATCTCGCCGGCGTTGATCGAGTCGAGCGCCGGCCGCAGCTCGGCGGGCAGGTTGGAGGTGACGGCGGCGGGCGAGGGCTGCGTGTTGGCGTTCGACTGCGGCGCCGGGGCGCACGAGGCGCCCGCGAGCGCGCCGAGCGCGGCGAGCAGGACGGGGGCGAGACGGAGCTGGGTTCTGTTCATCTGTGTGTTGGCCTCGCTTCGGAAAGATTCTCTGAAGAGGTGCCAAGTTTCACCGCCGCGCGCGGCGAAGTCAAACGCGCGCGGCGCAGGCGCGCCGGCCGAAATCGCGCTGCAACCGCGCCGCGGCCGCGCGTGCGCAAAGATTGAGAGGGCCGCCGCCCCGCGCCTGAAGCGGGGCGGCGGCCCTCTGCTGCCGCGTGGGAAGGAAGATGCCTGATTCTTCAGTCCTGCGCGGCAAGCTGGAGCCCGGCGCCGGCGGCGGCGCGGGCGTGGATGTCGGCCAAGCGAGCGCGGTCGAGCCCGAGCAGCGCCAGCCGGTCGGAGCCGAACGCGTCCACGGCCGCCACGTCGTAGGTGTCGGCGGCGCGGGCGACGGCGTCGGCCACGTGGAGCAGGAGCGCGGCCGGCGCGTTGATGCGCATGGCGTCGTGGTGGGCCTGCACGGCGGCGCCGAGTTGGCGCGGCAGGCCGCAGGCGTCGAGCACCCACTGGCCCACCTGCGCGTGGTCCACGCCGAAGAGCGCCACCTCGCGCTCGCACCGCTCCTCGGGCACGAGGCGCGCGAGCGGGGCGGTGTCGCCGGGGAAGAGGGCGCAGAGCAGTGCCTCGCCGAGGTCGTGCAGCAGCCCGGCCGTGTAAGCCTCTTCGGGGTCGAGGGCGCGCGTGTGGAGGGCGATGAGGCGCGCGGCCTCGGCCGCCCGCAGGCTCTGCTCCCACCACTCGCGCAAGGCCGGGGCGGCGTAGTCGCGCGTGCCCTTGCCGGCCACGATGGAGTTGAGTCGGGCCGCGCCCAGGCGCTCGCAAGCCTCACGCAGCCGCGCCGTCGGCGCCAGCGTGTACTTCGTGTTGGCCTCGCGGAGAACGCAGGCGGCGAGCACGGGGTCGGCGCGTACGTCGCGCAGCAGCTCGTCGAAGCCGGGATCGTGCTCGCAGACGCGGAACGAGGCTTCGCCGAGCAGCCCGGCCCAGGAGTCGGGCGCGAGGCGGCGGCGGATTTCGCCGAGCGCCTCCAGCTCGAAGAACGCCTGGACGACGGCCGGGTCGAACTGCGCGCCGGCCTGCGCGTCGAGCAGCCGGAGCGCGCCCTCGTGGTCGCGGGCCTCGCGGAAGGGGCGAGGGCTGGTCATGGCGTCGTAGGCGTCGGCGACGTGGATGATGCGCGAGGCGAGCGGGATCATCTCGCCCGAGAGCCCTTCGGGGTAGCCCGTGCCGTCGTAGCTCTCGTGGTGGTGGCGCACGGCCTCGGCCACCTCCTCCATCTCGGGCACGCCCGAGAGCATCCGCGCCCCGCGCTCGGCGTGGAGGCGGACCACGGCCCGCTCCTCTTCGTCGAGCGGGCCGGGCTTGAGTAGCACCTGGTCGGGCGTGCCGATCTTGCCGATGTCGTGGAGCAGGGCGGCCAGCGAGAGCTGTTCGAGCGCCTGCCCGCCGAGCCCCATCCGGCGGCCGACGGCCGCGGCGTAGCCGCCGACGCGGCGCGAGTGGCCGTGCAGGTACTCGTCCTTGGCTTCGAGCGCGTCGGCCACCGTGCGGACGAAGGCGCGGGCCGTGTCGCGCAGCCGAGCGTTCAGCCGCTCGTTGACGCGGGTCAGCTCGTGCTGCCCGCGGTTGGCCTCGTAGTGTTCGAGCGCGCGGGCCGCCGTCAGCCGCAAATCCTCGTTGTTCCAGGGCTTGGTCAGGTAGCGGTAGACCTGCCCGCAGTTGATGGCCTCGACCAGCGCCTCGACATCGGTGTAGCCGGTGAGGATGATGCGGACCATGTGGGGCCTCAAGCGCGCGGCGTGGCCGAGCAGCTCGATGCCGGTCATGCCGGGCATCCGCTGGTCTGTGATTAAGAGCGCCACGTCGTGCTGTTCGAGCAGTCGCAGCGCCTCGGCGCCCGATGAGGCGGCGACGACCTGGTAGTCGCGGCGGAAGAGGCGTTCGAGCAGGCGCAGGTTGGCCGGCTCGTCGTCCACGACCATGATCTTGTAAGCCATCGTGAAGAATTGACTCCTGTTGGTGAATGCGTGGCCCGCGCGCCCCTCACCTGGCGGCGGCGGACGGGCGCGGCGCCGTCGTCGGCAGTCCTACGAGGAAGGTCGTGCCCTTGCCGTGCTGGCTGCGGACGCGGATCGAGCCGCCGTGCCGCTGGACTATCGAGTAGGTGACGGAGAGGCCGAGGCCGGTCCCCTCGCCGACGGGCTTGGTGGTGAAGAAGGGGTCGAAAATCTTGCGCAGGTGCTCGGGCGCGATGCCGCACCCGGTGTCGGCGATGGCGATTGTCACCAGCCCGCCCTCGACGTAGGTTTTGACCGAGACCTCCCCGCCGCCCGCCGCCTCGACCGCCTGCGCCGCGTTCGCCAGCAGGTTCATCCAGACCTGGTTGAGCTGGCCCGCGTAGCAGTCCACGAGCGGCAGCCGGCCGTAGTCGCGCGAGATTTGCACGCGGCCCGAGCTGTAGTAGCGCGAGAGCAGTCGGACGGTGGCGTCGAGCCCTTCGTGGATGTCCACCTGCTTGAACTCGGCCTCGTCGAGGCGCGAGAAGGTGCGGAGGTTCTGGACGACGCTGCGGATGCGCTCGGCCCCCTCGCGGCAGTCGGCGACTATAGAGCGCAGGTCGCCGAGCGCGCCGCCCTCGTAGCCGGCCCCGCGCTTGAGCGCCTCGGCCCGCTCGCGCACCTCGGCCGCCAGCGGCGCCGAGTCGTAGAGCGCCAGCAGTTCTTCGAGGGCCGAAGCGTGCTCTTCGAGGAAGTCCATGTTGCCGTAGATGAAGCCGGCCGGGTTGTTCAACTCGTGCGCCACGCCCGCCGCGAGCTGGCCCAGGGAAGCCATCTTCTCGCTGTGGACGATCTGCGCCTGTAGGCGTTCGAGCTGCGTCTTACGCGCGGCCAGCTCGGCGTTGCGCCGTTCGAGGTCCTGCTTGTAGCGGCGCGCGTCGCGGAGCAGGGCGCGCCGTTCGAGAGCGCGCTCGACGGCCAGCTCCAACACGTCGAGCTCGATGGGCTTGACGAGGTAGTCGGAAGCGCCGAGGCGGATGGCGTCGAGGACGCGCTGGGTGCGGTCGATGGCCGAGACGACGATGACGGCCGTGTCGGGCTGGCGGGCGACGACGCGGCGCAGCAGCTCGATGCCGCTCAGGCCCGGCATGTTGATGTCGGTCAGGACGAGCGCGAACTCGCCCTTCGAGAGCAGGGCGAGCGCCTCCTCGGCGTTGGCGGCCGTCGTGCAGTAGTAGCGCGCGCCCAGGCACTCGGCGAAGAGCTGGCGGATGCACGAGTCGTCGTCAACGACCAGGAGGCTGCGGTCGGTCTTGTCCGCGGCCGGCGTCGGCGCGCCCGTGTGAGACGCGCCGCGGGCCGGCAGTGGGATACTGGTGGCAGTAGCCATCTGTAGCGGGCTCGGCCGGGAGGGCCTTCGTCTAAGCGGGCCGGGGGGCTTGCCGTCCCGTGTCTGGGAAATCTCCGACGGTGGTGGGTCGTCCGGGCCTGGTGCTGGCGGTGAGATTCGGGCGCGTCTTCTTGCGCGCCGGGGACGGGGCCGGGCCGGAGCAGGACAGCGCCCCGGCTCACAAAATTCATCATGCCAGACGGGTCGCGCCGCCCACAAGGGCAAAGATTACACACCGGGGCGTGTGTTTTTTACTCTCTGCCGGGCGGTTGGGCCGACCTGTAGCTCGACGATCTCGGCCGTGGCCTCCGTGCCGCGGACGCTCAGCAGCGCAACCGTCACGGGCAGGCGGAAGCGGCGCGGGCCGGCGCTCCCGGGGTTGAGGTAGAGCACGCCGCGGCGCTCTGCAACCGAGGGCTGGTGCGAGTGGCCGCCGACGATGACGCGGAAGCCCTCGGCCTCGGGGACGAGGTCGAGTTCCTTCAGGTCGTGAAGCAGGTAGAGGGCGAGGCGGCCGATTCGGACAATCTCGCGCTCGGGTAGCCCGTCGGCCCACGGGCCGCGGTCGTTGTTGCCGCGAACGGCCCTGACGGGGGCGAGGCGGCCCAGCTCTTCGAGCACTTCGGGCGCGCCCACGTCGCCAGCGTGGAGGATCAACTCGACGCCCGCCAGCGCCGCCACGGCCTCGGGTCGCAGGAGACCGTGCGTGTCGGAGATGACGCCGACGAGCAGTTCGCCCGTCACGCTTCCCGCCGTCGTCCCTTGCGGTTTCCGGCTCACAGCCCGAGCGGGCGCGGCGGGTTGCCGCCGAAGAACCAGCTCGCGCCGACGCGCAGGCGGTGGTGCCAGGTCGGCAGCCGCGTCGTGTAGAGGGCGAAGCGCGCGCGGCGCGCGATGAGCCCCTCGACCACACGGCCGCCGACGAGCACCGCGGCGTCGTCAGTGCCGAGGCTGACGGCCTCGCCCAACTCCTCGAAGCGCCCCGCCTGCGCGACGCCCCCGTCTATGAGCGCCTGCACGTTCCTCATGACCAGCGACGACTGCTGGAAGGCGAGCTGCGCCGTGCCCGCGAGGCTCGGGGCCACGTCGGGGAAGTAGGCGATGTCGCCGAGGGCGAAGACCTCCGGGCGGCCGCGGGCCTGCAAGGTACGTTCGACAACTACCTGCCCGCGCCCGGTCTTCTCCAAATCGAGCCGCTCGACCAGCGGGTTCATGCGCACGCCGGCCGTCCAGACGACGCCGGCGGCCGGGACGTGCGACTGCTCGCCCACGTGCTCGATGGTGACGCCGTCGGCCGCCACACTGACCACGCGCGTCTCCGTGTAGAGCTCGACCCGCTTCTCTTCGAGCGCCCGCTCGACCACGCCGCGAATATCTTCGTCCATGCCGGGCACCGGGTGGCGACCCATCTCGACGACGACGACGCGCGGCTCGCCGCGCAGGCCCCGCCGGCGGAAGGCGTCGCGCAGCAGGTCGGACATCTTAGTCGAGAGTTCGACGCCGCTCGCCCCCGCGCCGACGACGACGAAGGTGGCGGCGCGGCGCGCGTCTTGCGGCGCGGCGTCGGGCGGGATGCGGTCGAGCGCGAGGATCATCCGGCGGCGCAGGTCGTCGGCGTGACGAATCTTGCGAAAAGGGAGGGCGTGCTGTTCCGCGCCCTCGACGCCCCAGAAGTTAGTCACTCCGCCGACGGACAGCACCAGGTAATCGTAGCCGAGGCGGCGCAGACGGCCGGCGACCGCAACCTCGCGTCGCCCGAAGTCAACCTCGGTGGCCGCGCCGACGACGAGGCGGACGCGTTCGTCGAGCAGTTCCTTGTAGTAGGGCGCGATGTGCCACGCCTCGACCTCGCCGCTCAAGTATTCGTAGAGCAGCGGCGTGTGGAGGAAGTGGTCCTCGTTCGAGACGAGCGTCACGTCGCCCGCGCCGGCCAGGCCGAGGGCCGTGAAGAGCCCGCCGAACCCGCCGCCCAGGATCAGGATGCGCGCCCGCCCGGTTGCGCTTTCGCCAGTCGCCGCCATAGCCCACCTCACGCCGGGGTTTGTGATTTGCCGGCCGGCATGGTAGCAGAGAGCCGGCGGCCGGACTAACCCCCGCCGAACAATGATAACCGTCAGGAGTCTTAATTAATGCCCGGCAAGTCTGCGCCCGAGAGGCTGAAGTCAGTCGCCATCGCCGTCCTCCTCCTGCTGCTGCTGCCCGCGCTCGTCTTCCTCTACCTGCTCGCGTGGCAGACCGAGACGACCATCCTGCTCGTCCGCCACACCGAGCGCGCGGCCGGCGACCCGCCCGCGGGCGAGTGCCCGCCGCCCGGCCTGGGCGAGGGGGTGCGCGAAAGCGTCGGCCCCACCGTCACGGGGGAAGGGAAGGCGCGGGCCGAGACCCTGGCGCACGTCGCCTCGGAGGCGAATGTTTCGGCCGTTTACGTCAGCGAGTACTGCCGCAGCCAGTGGACGGTCAAGCCCTTTCTCGACCGGGCGCCGGGCGCGGCGCCGACGAAACAGTTCGCCGCCTCTGACGTGCGCGGCCTGCTGCGCGACATCCTGACCGAGCACCGCGGCGGCACGGTCCTCGTCTCCAGTCACAGCGACCGCATCCCGCAGATCGTCTCCGCCCTCGGCGCGCCCGCGCCCCCGCAACTGGCCGACGGCGACTACGACGACCTCTTCGTCATCACCGTCTACCGCTTCGGCGCCCCGCGCGTCCTCCGCCTCAAGTACGGGCGCGAGACCTGACGGGCGCCGTCGCCGTGGCCGCTTGCCACCCCCGGCTGGGGCGTGTTAGATTGGCGCGGTAGTTTAATCTAACTCTTGCGGTTGCCTGTGGATACGAGAAACAGGTGGACTGCGGATTGCGAGGACCATCCAGAACAGTCATGGCAACACCCACGGAAGTTAAGCAGAGGATCGTCAACGATTACCGGACCCACGAGGGAGACACCGGCTCGCCGCAGGTGCAGGTCGCTCTGCTCACCCAACGCATCAACGAGCTGACCGACCACTTCAAGACGCACAAGAAGGACAACCACTCGCGGCGCGGGCTGCTCAAGATGGTCTCGCAGCGCAGGAGCCTGCTCGACTACCTCAAGCGCAAAGACATCGAGGGGTATCACGACCTGATCAAGCGCCTCGGCCTGCGCCGCTAAGCTCGGGGGAGCGACGGCGACACGGCCGGCGCGCGACTCGTTCGGGTACGTGCGTGCGAGCGGTGTACGACGAGAACACCCTTTTCATTTCGCCCGGCGTCCATCTCAAAGCCTGCGGGGGTAGCCGAACGTGACGGCAGACGACTCCCGCCGGGCGGGCGTTCCGCGGGCGGCCTGTAACAGACACAGCCAGAGGCGGCATCGGGCTTCACGTTTCGGAGCGCGGTGCCGCCTTTGTCTTTAGAAGCCCCGGCCGGGGCCGCGCCTCACGTAGCGCGGGCCGCGCCCGGCGGGGGAGAAAACACGAGAGGGCACGCGCGGCGGATGAGACGTTGCGCCGGTCGAGGCCGCCCCGCCGCCAGGGCGGGGGCGCCCGCAAGGAGACGAGAAACATGCCAGTGACAAAGTATCTGAACGAGAAGATCAAGGTCGGCGACCGCGAGCTGTCGGTCGAAATCGGGAGGGTCGCCAAGCAGGCCGACGGCTCCTGCGTCATCCGCTACGGCGACACCATGCTGCTCGTGGCCGCCGTCAGCGCCAACCACCCGCGCGAAGGGATTGACTTCTTCCCGCTCACGGTCGAGTACCGCGAGCACAACTACGCCGCGGGTCGCATCCCCGGCAACTACTTCCGGCGCGAGGGGCGCCCCGGCGAGAAGGAGGTTTTGACCTCGCGCCTGATCGACCGCCCCTGTCGCCCGCTCTTCGCCGAGGGCTACCGCAACGAGACGCAGGTCATCGCCTCGGTCATCTCTGCCGACGCCGAGAACGACCCGGACGTGATCGCCATCACCGGCGCCTCCTGTGCCCTCTACCTCTCCGACATCCCGTTCCACAACCCCATCGCCGGGGTCCGCGTCGGCCTCGTCGAGGGGCGCTACGTCATCAACCCGACCTACGACGAGGTCCGCGAGTCGCGCCTCAATCTCATCGTCGCCGGCACCGAGGAGGCCATCGTGATGGTCGAGGCCGGGGCGAAGGAGGTCTCCGAGGAGATCATGGTCGAGGCGCTGATGCTCGCCCACAAGGAGATCAACCGGCTCTGCCGCTGGCAGAAGGAGCTTTACAAGGCGCTCGACATCCAGAAGCGCCCGTTCGAGCCGCCGCAGCTCAACGAGGAGATGACGGGCGAGATCGAGCGCAACTACGCCGAGCGGCTGCGCGCCGCGCTCGACACCTCAGAGCAGGGCAAGCAGTCGTCCTACGCGGCCGTTGACGCCTTGAAGAAGGAGGTCGTCGAGTCGTACCCCGAGGACCATCCCGAGCAGCGTTTGATGGCGAAGAAGGTCTTCGACCACCTCAAGGAGAAAATCTTCCGCGAGGACATCCTCGGCAACCGGCGCAGGCCCGACAACCGCCGCTTTTCCGAGATTCGACCCATCGACGTTCAAGTCGGCTGGCTGCCGCGCGTCCACGGCTCGGCGCTCTTTACGCGCGGCGAGACGCAGGCCATCGTCACCTCGACGCTCGGCACCAAGCAGGACGAGCAGTTCATGGACGACCTCGAAATGGGCGAGATCAAGCGCCGCTTCCTGCTCCACTACAACTTCCCGCACTACTCTGTGGGCGAGGTCGGCCGCTTCGGCTCAACGAGCCGGCGCGAGATCGGCCACGGGGCGCTGGCGCGTCGCGCGCTCGAACCCGTCCTGCCCCCGGAGGAGGAGTTCCCCTACTCGCTCCGCATCGTCTCGGACATCACCGAGTCGAACGGCTCCTCCTCGATGGCGACGGTCTGCGGCGGCAGCCTCTCGATGATGGACGCGGGCGTGCCAATCAAGGCGGCGGTCGCGGGCGTTGCGATGGGCCTCGTCATGGAAGGCAACCGCTACGCTATCCTCTCCGACATCGCCGGCGCCGAGGACCACTACGGCGACATGGACTTCAAGGTCGCCGGCACCCGCGAAGGAATCACCGCCCTCCAGATGGACATCAAGATCGGCGGCATCAACGCCCAGATCATGCAGGAGGCGCTGGCCCAGGCCCGCAAGGGCCGGTTCCACATCCTCGACGTGATGGACCAGGCCATCAAGTCGCACCGCGAGGAACTGTCGCCCTACGCGCCGCGCATCATCACCATCAAGATCAACCCCGACCGCATCCGCGACGTAATCGGACCGGGCGGCAAGATCATCCGCTCCATCGTCGAGGAGACCGGCGCCAAGATTGATGTCGAGGACGACGGCACGGTCTTCATCGCCACGGCCGACGGCGAAGCGGCCCAGGCCGCGGTCGCGCGCATCCGCGGACTCACCGCCGAGGCCGAGATCGGCGAGAGCTACCTCGGCACCGTCAGCCGGATCGTGGACTTCGGCGCCTTCGTCGAAATCTTCCCCGGCACCGACGGCCTGCTACACATCTCCGAGATCGCCGAGCACCGCGTCCGCGACGTGCGCGACGAGCTCAAGGAGGGGCAGCAGATTCTCGTCAAGTGCATCGGCAAGGAGGGCAACAAGATCAAGCTCTCCCGCAAGGCCGTCCTGCGCGACGAGAAGCAGAAGTCCGAGCGGGCCGAGGCAGCCGGTCAGGGCGACGGCGACTGAGGAGCCCCGGCCGCCGGGTAAATTTTTGCAACACAAAGGGTTCGCACACTACGTGCGGACCCTTTTTTGTCTTGACACGGGCGCGCGCGGGCGGGTTTAATGTGGCGCACGAAATTGGAATCATACGGTCATTCGACGTGTCTTCTCAGTGCCGCAAACCCCCTAGAGGGTTTCCCTGCTAGTTCTATTAAGTAGTTTGACAGCAGAGGGACGCGCGCCGCATTCGTTCTTTTGACGCTTTACCCGGTTAGCCGCTTGAGCGAGGCGAGCACCCCCCGGCTCCCGCGCCGTCCGGCGTCGCTTCGGGCGAGGCTTAAACGCCCGGAGCGCCCCTGCCCTCGAAGGGACAGACGGAAGACGGCGGGCGGATTCTGACCGTGAAGAACCTGGGTTTGTTCGTTCCGAGGAGGAAGACTCCAACATGAGGCTCAACGCCCTTCGCCCCATTGCCCTGACACTCGTCACGCTGCTTGCGGTGGCGGGGCCGGCGCGCGCCGGCACGATCACTTTCGCCGACCTGCAAGCCGCCTCCGGCGCCGGCCGGTTCCGCCCCGCCTCCGAACTGCGGGTGCGGGTCGCCTCGCAGGGCGCCGCAGTCGCGGGCGCACACTCGGCCCAGGGGCAGCAGGGCGGCACGCAGGTCGCCGTCGCGCAGCAGCCGAACGGCGCGGCCCCGGCCGGCAGCGGCGCGGCCGCTAACCCCGCGGGCGGCGCCGACGCGACGCTCTCGCAGAGCGGCGGGCAGGTCGAGACCGTGGACCTCGGCGACGTGACCGGCACGGTCTGCGACTGCGGCGAAATCCCCCGGTCCATCATCCCCAGGGGTGTGGCCTTCCCGTGGTGGACCCTGGCCGGCATCCCGCTCGTCTGCGTCTCGGGCATCTGCTTCGGCGACGACGACACGCCGCCGCCCAATAACCCGCCGCCCCCGCCGCCGCCGCCCAACCCGATCCCCGAGCCGGCCACCCTGCTTCTCTTCGGTTCGGGCCTGCTCGCCGCCGGCGCGGGCGCCCGCCGCCGTCGCCGGCAGTCGGTTGCCCAAACGGCCGCCGCCGAGGAGGTCTAGCGCAAGCCATGTCGAAGAGACTCCCGACGCCTCTCTACGCCCCGGCGCGGCGCGCCCTGGCCGCGGCGACCCTGCTGGCCCTGCTGCTCATGAGCCCTGCCGCGCCGGCCGCGGCCAAGGGCAAGCAGCGCGACCGTAAGAACCAGCCGACCACGGGCCGCGTCGAGATTTCGACCAACCCGGCCGGCTACCCCGTCATCATCGACGGCGTCGCGGCCGGCGAGACCACCGAATACGTCCGCGCCATCGAACTCGAACCGGGCGAGCACACCATCGAGATTCTCTTCCCCAACAACACGCGCTGGCAGCAGACCTTCAACGTCGCCGTCGGCCGCCGCTTCTGCGTCGCGCTCAACTACCGCCCGCAGACCATCAGCGTCCCGGCCGTGCCGGCCTCGCCGTGCCCCTATCCGGTCAACGTCTCGGCCCCGGCCACCATCAACGACGGCGACATAGTCACCTTCTCGGCCGACGTGGGCTACGCCGGCCCCTCCGGCCTCAACTACACCTGGACGGTCAGCCCGCCGACGGCCCGCATCCTGACCGGCGCCGGCACGCCGACCATCACCGTTGACTCGGCCGGCCTCGGCGGCCGCCGCGTCACGGCCATCCTCGTCGTGGACGACGGTTCGGGCGACCGCGCCTGCCGCCAGTCGGCGCAGGCCCAGACCAACGTCGTCGCCCAGCGCATCCCCGAGGGGCCGAAGCGGTTCGACGAGTTCCCGTCCGTGGCGTTTGACGACGACAAGGCCCGGCTCGACAACCTCGCCATCGAGTTGCAGAACAGCCCCGGCGCGCAAGGGTACGTCATCGCCTATGCCGGCCGGCGCAGCCGCCCCGGCGAGGCCGAGCGGATGGGCGACCGCGCCGTCAAGTACCTGACCCAGACGCGCGGCATCAGCGGCAACCGTCTCGTCTTCGTCAACGGCGGATACCGCGATAGCAACTCCTACGAACTCTGGCTGGTGCCGCAGGGCGCGGACACCCCGCGCGCCACGCCGACCCTCAGCCCATCGGAACTCCGGCGCCAGGCCGCGCCGCGCCGCGGGCGCGAGTAGGTTTTCGGGGCCGGCTGCAAGAGGCAGGCTCAGGCAGGATAAGGGCGCCCCGCTCCGGCACGCCGGGGCGAGGCGCCTTCGGCTTTCGGGCCGGGCTCGTCCGAGGTCTATGGCACGCCTTTTCCCTCTACGCACCGGGGGCGTCGCGCGCGTATCGTTGCGGAACGCCGGCGACGGGGGGCCGTCCCTCGCGTTTTGAATTGGTACTATCCTGAGCAAGCGGGTGAAGGGTCGCGCGGCGCGAGGTCGCGCGTCGGGCGTTAAAATTTCAGAGGAGGCTTCAGAAAACAATGGCTGATGGTGAAAGCTCTGGTAACACGGGAGTGGTGGCGATTCTCGTCATCTTCCTGGTGGTAGTCGTGCTGGCCTTGCTGGCCTGGCAGGGCGGCATCTTCGGCGGCAGCAAGACGACGAAGATTGACGTTAACGTTGATGCGCCCTCGGCCCCGGCCACGAAGTAGAGTTCGCGGCGCGGCCAACGAGGGACGGACAGGCAGAGGCCCCGGCACACAGCCGGGGCCTCTTTTCATTTTCCGAGCCCGACTGGTATGCTCGTGAATCATTAATGGCGGAGAGAAGTTTATAGTTTATAGTTTCTAGTTTTTAGCTCATGCCTTCCGTCCCAACTAAAAACTAAAAACTACCAACTAAAAACTGACAACTCTCTCTTCGATTCACGAGGAGCACAGTGGCAGCACCGAACATCGAAACCATCGTGTCGCTCTCGAAGCGGCGCGGCTTCGTTTTCCCGTCGTCGGAGGTCTACGGCGGGCTGGGCAGCGCGTGGGATTACGGCCCGCTCGGCGTCGAGTTGTCGAACAACGTCAAGCAGGAGTGGTGGCGCTGGATGGTCCACGAGCGCGACGACATGGAAGGGCTCGACTCCAGCGTCATCCTCAACCGCCTGGTCTGGAAGTACTCGGGCCACGAGGAGACCTTCAGCGACCCGCTCGTTGACTGCCGCGAGTGCAAGAGCCGCCTGCGCGCCGACAAGCTGGAATATCCAGGCGCGGCCGTGGGCGAAAACGTCGCCGAGATGATCCGGCAGGGCCGCGTCAAGTGTCCCAACTGCGGCGCGACCGACCTGACCGAGCCGCGCCCCTTCAACCTGATGTTCCGCACGACCATCGGCGCGGCCGCCGTCGAGGACGACCCATCGGCGCTCGCCTACCTGCGGCCCGAGACGGCGCAGGGCATCTTCGTCAACTTCCTGAACGTGCAGACGACGATGCGGCGCAAACTCCCTTTCGGCGTCGCGCAGATCGGCAAGTCGTTCCGCAACGAGGTGACGCCCGGCAACTTCATCTTCCGCACGCGCGAGTTCGAGCAGATGGAGATGGAGTACTTCGTCCGCCCCGGCGAGGACGAGCGCGTCCACCAGGAGTGGATCGACTACTGCCTCCAGTGGTTCAAAGACATAGGCATCGGCGACGCGAACCTGCGCCTCTACGAGCAGCCGAAGGAGGAGCTGGCCCACTACGCCAAGCGCACCGTTGACATCCACTACCGCTTCTTCCCCGAGCGCGAGGACGAAGGGCGGCAGTGGGACGAGCTGATGGGCATCGCCAACCGCACCGACTTCGACCTCAAGGCCCACTCGAAGAAGCCCGAGGACGCGGAAGGCAGGCGGCTCAACCCCGACTCGACCGAAGACCTCTCCTACTTCGACGAGGCCACGAAGGAGCGCTTCTACCCTTACGTCATCGAGCCGGCGGCCGGCGTCAACCGCACCGTGCTCGCCGCCCTGATGGACGCTTATTCGGAACGCACGACCGACAAGGGCGAGAAGCGCGTCGTCCTCAAGCTCCACCCGCGGCTCGCGCCCGTCAAGGTCGCCGTGCTGCCGCTCGCCAAGAACAAGCCGGAGATCGTCGGCCTGGCGAAGCAGATAAGGAAGACGTTGCAGCCCTCGATGCGCGCCGTCTACGACGACACGGGCGGCATCGGCAAACTCTACGCGCGGCAGGACGAGATCGGCACTCCCTTCTGCGTCACCGTGGACCACCAGTCGCTCGAAGACGAGGCCGTTACCGTCCGCGACCGCGACACCTGGGGGCAGGAGCGCGTCAAGGTCTCGGAGCTTGAAACGTATTTGAGGAAGAGGCTGAGAGCCAACTGATGAGCGTCAACCGTGAACCGTGACAGGAGAGGAACGGATTCTCCATCTCGTCACGGTTCACGGTTCACGATTCACGGATTTTCATATGCCAGTCGTCAAGAAGCGCAACCAGCAGACCGAGTCGCGGCTGCTGCTCGAATCCGACGAGCCGGTCGAGCTGCCGCCGGCCGAGGTCGAAGAGTCGGCCGTCGTCCTGCAATTCGAGCAGTTCCGGCAGTACGTGCCCGAGCTGCTCGAAGAGCTGCGAGACGGGACGCTGGCCGAGCCGGTGCCGGTGATGATGGACGGCTCGACCTTCGTCGTCCACGGCGAGACCCGCAGCTTCTGGGTCAAGCTCTGGCACCCGTCGGCCGAGCGCACGCGGATCGAGCGCGTGCAGATCATCAGTTGCCTGCCCTCGACGCGCGGCATGCAAGTCCTCGTAGAAGACCCCGACGACTACGACGACGACGAAGACGAGTTCGCCGACGGAGACTTCGACGAAGAGGGCGACGAAGAGGGCGAGCAGGACGAGGGCGAGTACGACCTCGAAGAAGACGCGGAAGGCCGCGACGACAAGGACGACGGCCCCGGCGGCCTCGCTCCCGAAGGCGAGGCGTCGGGTCGCTGAAGGGTCTTGACGCCCGCCGCGTCTGCCGGCCGAGCGCGGCAGACTTTTGAGATGTAAACCCGGATCGGAACGCCCGCGCCCGCCAACAGCCCCCGGTGCCTCCCGGCCGCCGACCCCGAGAGATGTCCTCGCCGACCCCCGAGAAAGTCCTTCGTCTAGCGCGCGCCGTGCGCGAAGAGGGCGGACGCGCCCTGCTGGTCGGCGGCTGCGTGCGCGACCGCCTGTTGGGCCGGCCCGTCAAGGATTGGGACGTGGAGGTCTACGGGGTCGAGCCCGCGCGGCTGCGGCAACTGCTCGACCGTGCGGGCCGCGTCAACGTCGTCGGCGAGGCATTCACCGTTTACAAACTCGGCCACGACCTGGACGTTTCGCTGCCGCGCCGCGAGCGCAAGGCGGGGCGCGGACACCGCGGCTTCGTCATCGAGGGCGACCCCTCCATGAGCGTCGCAGAGGCCGCGCGCCGCCGCGACTTCACCGTCAACGCCGTCCTCGAAGACCCGCTCGACGGCGAGTTGCTCGACCCCTACGGCGGCCGTGCCGACATCGAGCGCAAACTCCTGCGCGCCGTCTCGCCCGAGACTTTCGTCGAAGATTCTTTAAGAGTGCTGCGGGCCGCGCAGTTCGCCGCCCGCTTCGAGTTCGAGATCGAGCCCGAGACGGCCGACCTCTGCCGCTCGATAGACCTCTCGGACCTGCCTGCCGAGCGCGTCTGGGGCGAGCTGGAAAAAATCCTGCTCGTCGCCGAGCGCCCCTCAATCGGCCTCGAATGGCTCGACCGCCTCGGCGTCCTCGAAAATATCTTCCCCGAGCTGCACGCGCTCAAGGGCGTCCCGCAGGAGTACGACTGGCACCCCGAGGGGGACGTGGACGTTCACACTCGCCTCGTCTGCGACCGCGCGCGAGAACTAATTGACGACCTGGACTACCCTCGGCGCGTGGCGGTGATGCTGGCCGCGCTCTGTCACGACCTCGGCAAGCCCTCGACCACGGAGTTTGCCGAGGGGCGCGTCCGCTCGCGCGGCCACGACGAGGCGGGCGTCGCGCCGACGCTCGCGCTCCTCGACCGCCTCAAAATCTTCACCCTCGAAGGCTACGACGTGCGCTCGCAGGTCGTTGCCCTCGTCCGCGAACACCTGCGGCCCGGCGAGTTCTACCTCCGGCGCGAGGAGATCGGCGACGGCGCTTTCCGCCGCCTCGCGCGCCGCTGCGAGCTGGAACTTCTCTACCGCGTCGCGCGCGCCGACACGCTCGGGCGCAACGCGCCGTGGGTGCCGCCCGAGCGCCGCTTCGACGCGGTGCCGCAGGAGTGGTTCATCGCGCGCGCCCGCGAGCTGGCCGTCGAGCGCCGCCCGCCCGCGCCCGTCCTGATGGGCCGACACCTGGCGGCGATGGGGCTCAGGCCCTCGCCGCTCTTCGGCGAAGTGCTCGCGGCCGTCTACGAGATGCAGTTGGACAACCGCGTCTCCACGCTCGAAGAGGCGCAGGAGGCCGCCCGCGCTCTCCTCTCGGCGCGAGGCGAGGGGCCGGGCTCACCGGGCTCCCTTCCGGGGGAAAAGGCTTGAAGCGCCCTCGCCGCGCCTCACGCGAGACCCGCGCTCCGGGCCTCGGTCGGCCGCTTTTGTCCCGCCGCGGAGGCGTGTTGTAAGATTGCGGAGCAAGTTTTCCGAATCCACCGCGAGTCATAATCCCGACCTGCTGGCCGCGCCCGGCCCCGCCGCACACGCGCCCCTCGCGCCGCGAGGTCAACTGACAGGAAGAGAACAGATGATCGACTTTGAACTGACCGAAGACCACCGCGCCATCCGGCAGACCGTCCGCGAGTTCGCGCAGAGGGAGGTCGCCCCCCACATCAAGGAGTGGGACGAGAAGCAGCACTTCGAGCGGAGCGTGCTCGACAAGATGGCCGAGCTCGGCATCCTCGGCGTCTGCATCCCGGAGGAGTACGGCGGCGCCGGCTTCGACTACGTCGCGCTCGGGCTGGTCTGCGAGGAGCTGGAGGCCGTCGACACCTTCCTGCGCGTCATCATGTCGGTCCACACCGGCCTCAACTCGATGACGCTCTACACCTGGGGCACCGAGGAGCAGAAGCGGAAGTACCTCGTGCCGCAGGCGAAGGGCGAGAAGATCGCCACCTACGGCCTGACCGAGCCGGGCGCGGGCTCGGACGTGGTCGGGTCGCGCTCGACCGCGCGGCGCGAGGGCGACGAGTGGGTTTTGAACGGCGAGAAGATGTGGATTTCGCTGGCCGGCGACGTGGCCGACAACTTCCTCTTCTTCTGCTGGACCGACGAGGAGAAGCGCCGCCGCCGCGACCACACCGGCATGTCCTGCTTCATCGTCGAGCGCGGCATGAAGGGTTTTTCGTCCGGCACCATCCACGGCAAGCTCGGCATCCGCGCCGGCAACACAGGCTACTTCTCCTTGCAGGACGTGCGCGTGCCCGCCGAGAACTTGGTGGGCGAGGAGGGCGAGGGCTTCAAGATCGCCATGTTCGCGCTCGAACAGGGGCGCTACACCGTGGCGGCCGGCGCGACCGGCCTCATCCGAGCCTCGCGCGACGCCTCAATCGCCTACGCCTTAGAGCGCGAGACGTTCGGGACCAAGATCGCCAACCACCAGCTCGTCAAGCAGAAGATCGCCGAGATGGAGGCCGACTACCAGATGGCGCACCTGCTCTGGCTGCGCGCCGGCTGGCTCAAGAACGAGGGGCTGCCGAACGCGCGGGCGACTTCGCTCGCCAAGTGGCAGGCGACTGTGCGCAGCGAGAAGGCCGCCTCGATGGCGATTGAGGTCCACGGCGCCAACGGCTACTCGAACGACTACCCGGTCGAGCGTTACCTGCGAAACTGTAAGGCGGCCGTCATCTACGAGGGCACGCGCGACATCCACACGCTGATGCAGGCCGACTGGGCGCTCGGCCTCAAGGGCGAGAAGCCCGCGCGCAGGACCCTGCCGCCCTGCCGCCCCGCCGAATCGCGCGACGCCGTCGCCGCCGACTAGGAGACCCCGCCGAAGGGCCGAGGTAAGAGAGGCCGCCGGTACGACGAACTTTCTTCAGGTTCGTCACCGCGGCCTCCCTTTCTGCGCGTCGCGGGTCGCGGGCGCGGGGCGGACCGGGCGCCGGGCCTCTGTCAATTCGGCACGGGCTCTGCTACTATTCTTCGCGGTCCTATCCCTTTTTACAGGCGCATCCGGAGCGGTTTTTGCGCGCCGCCAAACCATTAACAGAACCTCGCGGGAGAGTGTGAAAGCATGGGGCAGAGCATGAACAGCGTCGGCCTATCTCTGGACTTCCTGAGCGTCTGCGAGGCGGCGGCCATCGCCGCGGCGCGGACGATGGGGCAGGGCGACCGCAAGTATTCCGACCACGTCGCCGTCGAGGCGATGCGCCAGGTGATGGACACCGTGCCGATGCGCGGCCGCATCGTCATCGGCGAGGGCGAGCGCGACGAGGCGCCGATGCTCTACATCGGCGAGGAGGTCGGCGCAGGCTTCCGCAAGGCCGTGGACGGCGAGGAGTACCCGGACGTTGACATCGCCGTCGACCCGCTCGAAGGCACCAACCTGTGCGCGCTCGGGGCGAGCAACGCCATCGCGGTCCTCGCGGCGGCCGAGCAGGGCGGGCTGCTCCAGGCCCCGGACATCTACATGGACAAGATCGTCGTCGGCCCGTCGTCGCGCGGGGCGATTGACATCGACGCCCCCGTCAAAGACAACCTCCGCGCCATCGCCCGCAGGCTCTCGCGCGACGTGGAGGATTTGGCCGTCATCGTCCTCGACCGCCCGCGCCACCGGAAGCTCGTTGATGAAATCCGCGCGACCGGCGCCCGCATCCGCCTCATCAGCGACGGCGACCTCTCGGCCGGCATCTCGGCCGCCGTGGCCGGCACCAACATCCACGCGCTGATGGGCATCGGCGGCGCCCCGGAAGGCGTGCTGACGGCCGCGGCCATGAAGTGTCTGAACGGCGAGATACAGGCCCGGCTGGTCTTCGACCCCGAGCGGCTGGGCGTGGATAAGGACAAGGTGCCGCCGCGCGAGCAGGTGCTCGAACGCCTTCAGGAGATGGGTATCAACGATCCGAACAAGGTCTACGACACGAACGACCTCGCGCCCGGCAGGAAGGTGATCTTCGCCGCGACCGGCGTCACCGACGGGACGCTGCTGCGCGGAGTGCGCTTCTTTGGGGCCGGCAAGCGCACGCACTCGCTCATCATGACCACCGAGTCGCGCCACATCCGCTTCGTGGACACGGTCCACGTCGAGGGCGGCCCCGACACCGTCATCAGGTTCTAAGGGCGCGGTTTCCGAGGGCGGCGGCAGGCCGGCCGGGGAAGCAGCCGCGCGCTCGGACCTCGGGCGGGTCAGACTCCCGGCGCACCCCTGCCCGCGTCATTCTCCTTCGACCGACCCCGCCCGGACCGCGCCCGCCGCCCTATGCCCGCCCCGATTTCAGAGTACGTGCCGCAGGTGATGCGCGGGGCAGGGGCGCCGGCCCCGTCACGCAGGGCCGCGGTTGCGTGGGCGCTCGGCCTCGGCGTGGCGGCCCTGCTGGTGGGGCTGATTCTGCTGGCGCCGGCGGCGCGGGCGCGCGGCTGGGAGACGCTTTCGCTGATCCTCTACCAGGGGTTCGCTCCCGTCTGCCATCAACTCGCCGAGCGTTCTTTTCACCTCGAAGGCTTCCCGCTGGCGGTCTGCGCGCGCTGCTGGGGGCTCTACGCGGGCGCGCTCGCGGGGCTGCTCTTCTACCCGCTGGCGCGACCGCTCGCGCAGACCGACGCGCCGCACCGCGGGTGGGTGATCGCCGCGGCGCTGCCGACGAGCGTAGACTTCGCCCTCGGCTTTCTGGGCGTCTGGGAGAACACGCACTGGTCGCGCTTCCTGACGGCGGCCGTGCTCGGCGCCTCGGCGGCCTTCTTCGTCGTGCCGGCCCTGGTCGGGCTCGGGCTACAACTCGGGCGAAAGGGCGTGTCGGGGGCGGCCGTCTCCGGCGGCCCCTGAGGCGTCGGGTCGCCCGGCACGACGCCGGCGGCGGACCTCGTCCAGAGCTTTTCCACACTTCGGAAATGGGAGAGGCGGCATGAACGACCTGAAGAGACCGGCACTGTTCGGCGGCTTAATCATCGGCATCCTTTCCTCGATCCCCTTCGTCAACTGGGTAAATCTCTGCTGCTGTGCCTGGGCCGTCGTGGGCGGCCTCGTGGCCGCGAACCTTTACGTGAAGCAGTCGGCCGTCCCCGCCACCCCGGCCGACGGCGCGAAGCTGGGGGCCATGTCCGGCGGGGTGGGGGCCTTAATCTTTCTCGTCGTCGGCGTCCCGCTCGGGATAGTGGCCGGCATGGCGCAGCACATGGCACTCACCTCCCTTATGGGCTGGCTCGTCAGCTCCGTGCAGAGCATCGACCCGCAGCAGGCCGAAGAACTCCGGCGGACTATGGAGGAGACGAGAGAGCAGAGGGCCGGCGTCGCCCGCTCCGTCGCCAGAGGTTTTGTGACCTCGCTGCTGCTGATCGTCTTCTCGATGATCGGCGCGGCCATCGGCATCGCCCTCTTCGAGAAGCGCAAGGGCGGTCCGACGCCCCCGCCCCCGCCCGCGGGCGGTCCCGGCGGGCCGGGCACTGATTTCGGCGTGCAGCGGGGCGGCTTCGGCGGGCCGACCGCCGGCAGTTACGGTCAGGGGGTCTGAGAACTTTTAGAGTAGGCGCCGCATGCCCGCATTCGGCGGCTTTCGGCGACCTCGGCGGACCGGAAGAGAAGAGAGGCCCGCGTCGCGGTTCGCGCGACGCGGGCCTCTCCCGCCTTTGAGCTTTTACCGCGGCCCGCGGGCCTCAGTCGCGGCTGTTCAGGAGGCGGAGCAGCGCGAGGAAGATGTTGAAGGCGTCGAGGTAGAGGGCGAGCGCGCCGGCCACGTACTCGTTCGTCGGGTAGTGGCGGATGATGTTCGACGTGTCGTAGAGCACGAAGCCCGAGAAGAGGAGCAGCGCGGCGGCCGAGACGGCGAAACCGAGGGCGCCCGACGCCATGAACATGCTCAGCAGCCCCGCCAGGACGACGACGATCAGGCCCACCATCAGCATCCCGCGCATGAAGCTGAAGTCGCGCTTCGAGATGAAGACGTAAGCCGTCAGCCCGCCGAAGATGCCGACCGTCAGCACGCCGGCCGTCAGAATCGAGCCGGGATTGATCTGCCCGATGATGGCGATCAGCGGCGAGATGACGACGCCCGTAAACGTCGTGAAGGCGAAGAGCGCCACGAGGTTGAGGCCGCGCACGTGGCGCACGGCCTGCGCGCCGAGGACGCCGCCGATCATCGCAATGAACATGATGATCGGGTGCTCGAAGGCGAAGCGGAGGAGCGGCGGGAACGAGAGGCCGAGGGCGACGCCGCCGACGCCGAAGAGGATGGCGGCGAAGAAGAGGGCGTAGACCTTGCGGACGAAAGACATCCGCTCGGCGAGGGTCGCCTGCGCGGCGGTGGTGGCCTGAAGGCTGCCCCACGCGTCGCCCTGCGGCGGCCAAGCCTGCTGTCCGCCGCCGCCGAATCGCTGGTTCCGATACTGGTGGTCGTTCATTGGAGTCCTTCTGGTGTCGGTTCGGTAAAACGGCCGGCGCGCCGACTTTCGCACCGATGACTTTTAGATGCCGCGAGGTCGAGCGGCGATGTGTGACGATAACTCTACCCGAACGGGCGGCCGCGGTTCAATAGGGCGTCGCCGCTTTTGACTCGGCGCCCGGCGGCCGTCTTAAATGGTGCGATGCCGAAACTGCTTCTCATCGGGCCGGCCGGGCTGGCCGGGGCGCCGGGCCGCTACTGGCTGACGCTCGCGGCGGCTCGCCGCTACGGGGGCGCCGGTTGAGCGGCGGGGGCGGGGCTGCGAATGGGGGGGGCGCGCGGGGCGGCGGGCCGTCGCCGATTTTGTTCGTGCTCGGGGCGGCTTTGCTGTGGAGCACGGGCGGGCTCTTCATCAAGGCCACGCCGCTCGACGCTTACGAACTGTCGTTCGGCCGCTCGCTGCTGGCCGCGCTGACGGTGGCCTTCCTGACCCGGCGCGAGGGCTTCCGGCTCAACCTGGTGACGGCCGCGGCGGCCGTGCTCTACGCCGCGCTGCTCCTGCTCTTCGTCGTCGCCAACAAGCTGACGACCGCCGCCAACGCCATCTTCCTCCAGTACACGGCGCCGGTCTACCTGCTGCTGCTCGAACCCCTCTTCTACCGCGAAAGGTTCCGGCGCTCGGACGCCTTCGTGGTAACGGCCTGCGTGGGCGGGATGTCGCTCTTCTTCGTCGGGCAGCTCAGGCCGCAGGATGTGACGGGGAACCTGACGGCGCTCGCCTCCGGGCTCTGCTTCGCCCTCTTCATGCTGCTGCTCAGGCACCCGAAGGCGGGCCGCGTCAACCGCGCCTCGGCGGTCATCTACGGCAACGTGCTCCTTTGCGCGGCGACGGCGCCCGCCTTCGCCGGGGCGCTCGGCGAGCTGACGGCGCGCGACCTGCTAATCGTCGCCTACCTCGGCGTCATCCAGATCGGACTGGCCTACACGCTGTTTACGGCCGGCATCGCCAGGGGCGTGCGCGCTCTCGACGCGGGCGTGGTCGGCTACATCGAGCCGATGCTGAACCCTGTCTGGGTCTTCCTCTTCCTGGGCGAGCGCCCTTCGGGGTGGGCCGTGGCGGGGGGCTCGATCATCGTCGCGGCGGTGCTGGTGCACACGGTCGTGCTGGCGCGGCGGGCGCGACTCGGCGGGGGTGGCGGACGAGTCAGCGGAAGTCGCGGATGAGGACGACGCCGGTAGACTCGGCGCTGCGTGTGGCGACGAGGCGGCCGTCGCGCGAGTAGTCGTAGGCGATGACGGCGTTGCCCTGAAAGTCGGTGAGCTGCACGGGCCGCCCGCCCGAGAGCGGCTGCATCCAGACGTTGTTGGTGCCGGAGCGCGCGTCGAGGAAGGCCAGGCCGCGGTTGTCGGGCGTCCAGGTGACGTTGGCGCGGAAGGTCGGGGCCACGTCGAAGAGCTTGACGGGCTCGCCGCCCTCGATGGGGATGACGGCGAGCCGGCCCCGCTGCGGGCTCCCCTCGTGGCCTGTGTAGACGCAGGCGACGAACCTGCCGTCGGGCGAGACGAAGGGCCACGAGGCCGGCTTGTCGGTGAGCCTGACGGGCTCGCCGCCGTCGGTGGGCACCTTCCAGATCATGCCCGGCTGCTGGAACCCGTAGGTGGCGTAGACGACCCAGCGGCCGTCGGGCGTGACGTGCGGGAAGTTCTCGCCGCGGCCGGAGGTGAGCCGCACGGGGTTCGAGCCGTCGGCGTCCATCCGCCAGATGTTGAAGGCGCCGGCGCGGTTCGAGAGGAAGACGATGTAACGGCCGTCGGCCGAGACCGAAGGGCCGTAGTTCGAGCGCGACCCGACGGTCAGTTGCCTCTGCCCCGTGCCGTCGGCGTTCATCGTCCAGATGTCCCAGTTCCCGCTCGCCACGGACGCGTAGACGATCCTCCCGTCGGGCGCCCAGGCCACGCCGTAGAGGCCGTCGAAGCGGCCGGCGCCCGAGGTGATCTGGCGGGCGCGGGCCGCGTCCGACTGTGGGGCGACCCAGACGCTCGGGTTGCTGTCGGTCTGCACGGCGACCAGCGCCGACCCGTCGGCCGTCATGCTGGCGCCGACGTAGGAGCTGAGGTCGTTGGTGACGCGCCGCACCTCGCCCGACGGGTAGGAGACCTGCCAGAGCTGCGCCGGGCTCAACTCCTGCTCCGGGGCGTTGAGGACGAGGCCCGAACCGTCGGGCAGCCACTCCAGCTTGCTCGCACCTACCCACCGCTCGGCCGTCAGGCGCGTCTCGGAGCCGTCGGCCGCGTCGAGGACGGCGAGGCCGATGTAGGGGTTGCCGCTGTCCGCGTTCGACCCGGTGCCGTAGGCGACGGCGATGCGGCGGCCGTCGGGCGACCATGCGGGGAGGCCGATGAGGGAGGGGAACTGCCGCTCGGCCACCTTGCGCTCGTTCGAGCCGTCGGCGTCGGCGACGTAGAGGGCCAACGCCCCGGGCGGGTGGCCGCGCGTGTAGGCGATGCGCCGCCCGTCGGGCGAGAAGCAGACCGGCGAGCCGAGCCCGCCCGTCACCCTGCGGACGGCGCCGCCGAGCGCCAGCACCTGCCGCAACTCGCCGCCCCCGCCGGGTCCGCCGTTCGGGCCGAAGGCCGCGAAGACGACGTGCTGGCCGTCGGGCGTAAAACTCAGGCCGCCGTAGAATGTGCCCTCCTCGGGTTCGACGATGCGCTGCGCGTTGCTGGCCGCGGCCACCTGCCTGACCCAGACGCCCGCCCCGCCCTCGCCCGGCCCCGCGGCGACGTAGGCCAGGTACTTCCCGTCGGGCGAGATGGCCGCCTCCTGCACCTCGCCCGCGACGGGCAGCCGCGTCACCTTCATAGACTCGAAGGCCGGCGGCCGCCGCTCGGTCCGCGGCCGGATGGTGAACCTGAAGACCGCGTAGATCAGCCCGCCCAGGACGAGCACGGCCACGACCGCGATCAGCACCGCGTCGCGCACCGGATGGCCGCCCCGCCCGCCCGGCCCTGACCCCGGCGCCCAGGTGTCATGAAGTCCGAACACACACGACGCGGCCTCAGACGCGCGCGGCGCGGCCGAGTCGTGGGGGCCGCCCGCCTCAGTCGCGGCCGAGACGTGGAGGCCGGCCGCGCTCTCAAAATTCTTCCGCCCTTCTCCCGCCAAGCCCTCGCCGCCGTCCTCTATTGACTCGCCGCCCGCGGGCGCGCCGCCCCATCCGGCCGCCGCGGCTGCGTCGCCGACCGCACGCCCCCCACTCCCGTTAGACCCGAGAGCGTCGTTGCGGGCGAAGGAAATAGCCGCCTCCGTTGCGGTCGGCGGCGCGTCTGTCGCGCCTCCCGCGGCCGGAGCCTCGCGCACCGTGGCGCCGAAGCGGTAGCCGCGCCGCGGTACGGTCTCGACGTACTGCCGCTCGGCGTCCTCGCGCGCAAGGGCCTTGCGCAGAGTGAAGACGTTCTGCGCGAGCGTCTTCTCCGAGACGAAGGTGTCGGCCCAGACCTCCCTGAGCAGTTCTTCTTTCGGCACGACCCGGCCCGCGCGGCGGACCAGGGCCGTCAGCAGCTCCGCCTCCTTCGGCGTGAGCGCGACCGTCGCGCCGTCCTTTAAAAGGACTCGCTCGCCGGTGTCCAGGCGGAACGGGCCGAACTCGTAAATCTCGCTGCCGGAACTGCTCAACCTGCCTCCTGAAAACTCTTTGATAAATCTTTGACCGCGATTTTGGCCCGCTTTTGGCCGAACTTTGGAAATCTCGCCGCTCGGCCTGCGCGTTACCCCACAGCGAGCCGGGACGACGCTCTTTCAAGTACGCCCGACAGAGTCCTCCGCGTTCGGTCGCATTTCGCCGGCCGGAGTACGGCGGGCGCGGCGCGGGATTAAGCGACGGGGAGTTCCGGTGGGGTTGGCGGCTTCGGCCGCCGTGAGTTTCACAGGCGGCGGCCGCGCGGCTGTAACCGACGGCCCTTGAGACTAAATGGAGGATGTATGAAAAAGCAAATCATCAGGACGTTCGTACTCTTCAGCCTTCTTCTCGTGGCGGGGGCCACCCAGGCCGTCTCCGCGCAGGTGCCGGCCCGGCTGGTCTTCAGCGTCCCGTTTGAGTTCGTGGCCGGCGGCGAGCGGCTGCCCGCGGGCGATTACGAGATCACCCGCCTGTCGGTCAACTCCGACAAGGCCCTGCTGATCCGCAGCCTCGATGCCGGGAAGCAACTGGCCGTCGTGACCCACGCGGGCGAGGCCGGCAAGACGCCCGACCGGGCACAGCTCACCTTCAGGCAGTACGGCGACCAGTTCTTCCTCGCCGAAATCAGGACGGCCGGGGCCAGCGGCGCCCGCGCCTTTCCGGTATCGCGCGCCGAGAAGCGCCTCCGCATCGAACTCAGCTCGGCCGTCGGTGGCGACAGGGCGGGTGAGGGTGAAGACTGCCAGACAGTCGTCGTCGTCGGCGCCCTGCGCTGAACGACATCAGACCGGGCCTCTGGCGGAGGCCGAAAGGGGCGGCTCACGACCTGTGTCGTGAGCCGCCCCTTCGCCCGCTACGCTTTAAAACAGTAGACCGGAAAACAGTGGGGCGGGCCGGGCGCGTCGCACGTTCGTCAGAGTCGCCCTCAGTCGGTGAGGCGGCGGACGACGCGGAGCAGTTCGTCGGGGGCGACGGGTTTGGCGACGTGGGCGGCGAAGCCTGCGGCGAAGGCGCGTGCGCGGTCGTCGTCGGAGGCGTGGCCGGTCAGTGCGACGGCCGGGACGGTCTCGAGGCCGGGCAGGTGGCGGAGCTGTTCGAGCAGGGCGTAGCCGTCGGCCTCGGGCATGCTGATGTCCGAGATGACGATGGCGGGCCGACGCTCGCGCGCCCGCGCGAGCGCCTCGCGGGCCGAGGCCGCCGCCACCACCTCGTAGCCGCCGCGGGCGAAGACGACTTGCAGCAGTTCGAGCGTCTCGGACGAGTCGTCAACGAGCAGGACGGGCACGCCGGACGGTACGGGCGTCGGCGCCGCCGCCTCGGGCCGCTCCTGGCGGGCCTCGCGCTCGGCGCGGGGCAGGGCGAAGGTGAAGCGCGCACCGCGCCCGCGCCCCTCGCTCTCGGCCCGGACCCGCCCGCCGTGCAGCTCGGCCAGCGCGCGGACGATGGCGAGCCCGAGCCCGAGCCCGCCGTGCTGCCGCGTGGTGGTGCCGTCCTGCTGGCGGAAGCGGTCGAAGACGTAGGGCAGGAACTCCGGCTCGATGCCCTGCCCCGTGTCCTCGACGACGACGACGGCCTCCGAACCCACGGCCGACAGGCTGACCGTCACGCGCCCGCCCGCCGGCGTGAACTTGACGGCGTTCGACAAAAGGTTCCAGACGATCTGCTGAAGCCGGACGGCCGACCCCTCGACGACGACCGACTCCTCCGGCAGCTCGGCCGCCACCTCGACCTTGCGCGAGAGGGCTTCGGGCCGCACCGTCCCGGCCGCCGCCGCGACCACCGAGCGCAGGTCAACGGCCTCGCGCTCGACGCGGAACTTGCCCGAGACGACGCGCGAGATGTCGAGCAGGTCGTCAACGAGCCGGGCCTGCAAGCGCGCGTTGCGTTCGATGGCGTCGAGCCCCTGATCGAGCATCGAGGGGTCCGAGGCCGCGCCGCCCGCCCGCAGCATGTTGACCCAGCCGAGCACGGGCGTCAGCGGCGTGCGCAGCTCGTGCGAGAGCGTGGCGAGGAACACGTCTTTGGCGCGGTTGGCCTCCGACAGCTCCTCGTTGAGGCGGACCAGCTCGGCCGTCCGCGCCTCGACCCTCCGCTCCAACTCGCGGTTCAGCTCTTCCAGCTCGCGGCGCGCCTCGCGCTCCGCCAGCATCAGCCGCCGGTGTTCGAGCCCGCGCCCGACCGTCAGCTTCAGCGCCTCGATGTTGCAGGGCTTGGTCAGGTAGTCGTAAGCCCCGCGGCGCAGCGCGGCGATGGCCGACTCCAAAGCGGCGAAGCCTGTCAGGACGATGGTGATAGTAAGGGGGGAGCTTTTGCGGATCTCTTCGAGGACGGCGAGGCCGTCCCCGTCGGCCATGTGGAGGTCTGTGAGGACGAGGTCGAAGTCGCCGTCGGCGATCAGGCGCGCGGCCTCGGCGCCGCTCGCCGCCGACGAGACCTCGTGCCCTTCGAGCCGCAGCACCTCGCTGATGGTCAGACGGATGTTCTCCTCGTCGTCAACCACCAGCAGGTGCGCCGCCCTCTCCTCCATGTTCTTCGCCTGTGAACTCATCTCGAAAGCGCCTGTGGCCTGGCGCGGCCCCCGCCGCCCTGGCGGGCGAGCTTTCGCGCCCGTCCGCCCCAGATTCTAAATCCCGCCGTGCGGTGCCCGCCACCCCCGCGCCCGTGGCCTGCGCGATGGCCCTGCGCTGCGACCCTCAGGCGGCGCCTCAGACGAGGCCGCGGGCCGTCGTCTCCGCGGCGTGGCCGCCCCCGACGGGGACGACGACGCGGAAGGTCGTGCCCTCGCCGGGCGTGCTCTCGACCTCGATGCGACCGCCGTGGTGGCGGACGATGTCGTGCGTTACCCAGAGCCCGAGTCCGGTGCCCTTTGGGCGCGTCGAGAAGAAGGGCTCGAAGACGCGGTCGAGGTCGGCCGCCGCGATGCCGCGGCCCGTGTCGCTCACCTCGACGGCGACGCTCGGGTGCAGGGCCTGCGCGTAGGGCGCCGTGCGCACGGTGATCGTCCCCGCGCCCTCGATGGCCTGCTGCGCGTTGAGCAGGAGGTTGAGGAAGACCTGCCGCAACTGGTCTGCGCGGGCGCGGACCGCCGGCAGCGCCGGGTCGAAGTGGCAGACGACCTCGACCCGCTCCTGCTTCATCTTTTTCTCGACGAGGATCAGCGTCTCTTCGAGCAGGTGGTTGAGGTCAACGGCCTCGGCCTCGCCCGAGCGGCGGGCGAAGCCGAGCATCTGCCGGATGATGTGCGAGACGCGCTCGGTCTCCTTGCGCGCCACTTCGAGAAAGCGCGCGTGCTGTTCGATGTTCTTGCTCGAAGTCATCAGGTAGAGCGAGTTCTTGATGGCTTCGAGCGGGTTGTTGACCTCGTGCGCGATGGAGGCGGCCAGCCGCCCGACCGCCGCCAGCTTCTCCGACTCGAAAAGCTGCTGCTCGACGCGCCGCCGCTCGAGCTCGCGTATCTCCGACAGGTCGTGGAGGATGGAGACGACGGCCGTCGTCTGGTCCTGCGCGTCTGTGACCTCGGCCGAGGTGATCTCCATCGGGAGGGGCTGGCCGGTCTCGGGGTCCACCAGCTCGATCTCGGCCTGGCGACCGCGCTCGGTGCCCGAGGCCAGGGCCGAGATGAAGGAGGTGAGCTTGACGGAGTTGTCGCGCGCGGCGCGGTCGGCCGACCCGGCGGCGCCGGCGCCGGCCTGGAAGAGTCGCTCGGCGCTCTGGTTGAGCAGGATGAAGCGGCCGGCCTCGTCGCAGACGGCGATGGGATGGCCGACGTGGGCGAGGATCAGGTCGAGGCGGTCGCGCTCGCGCCGGGCCTCCGCCTCGGCCCGTTGCAGGCGCGCGAAGTTGCGGGCCAGCTCCTCGTTGGCGCGCCGCAGGTCGGTCACGTCGCGGAAGATCGAGACCATGCCGATGCGCTCGCCGCGGGCGTCGAGCGCGGGCGTCGAGATGACCTCGAAGTGGATGTCGGAGCCCTCGATGGGGTCGACGAGCGTCAGGTCGCGCCCGACGACCTGGGTTGACTCGACGGCCGCGCTCGACAGGTAGGCCGAGAAGAGCAGGTCGTTCATCTCCAGCGCCCGGCGCTTGCCCTCGCTGGCGTCGCGCGTGTCGCTGAACAGCTCCTCGGCCCGCTGGTTCTGGAGCAGTATCTCGTTGTCCATGTTGGTGAGGACGATGGGGTCGGCCACCGACTTCATCACCGACTCGACCCACTGCCGCTCACGCTGGAGGCGGCGCACGCCCGCCCCGAGTTCGTCGGTGCGGGCCGTGTTCGAGATGACGACCCCGAGGCGGTCGGAGAAGCGCGCCAGCAGATCGAGCTGGCCGCGGCTCACCCGCTCGCGCGCCGCGCCGACGTAGAGCACGCCGGCGCAGGACGAGCGCGGCAGCCAGGGCCGCTCGGGGTCGGGCGGCCGACGCGCCAGCGACGAGCCCTCGCGCGCGTCGGCCGGCTCGGCGCCGAAGAGCGGGATGGCGAGCACGTCGAGCCCTTCGCCGACGCGCCCGAGGAAGTCGGCCGCCTGCTCACCCGCCTCACCGCGCGCGACCCAGGCGGGGCGCCCGTCGTAGACGACGCGAGCCTGCGGCGCGTTGTAGTCGAGTGGGATTTCCAGCCGCCCGAGCCCGTGCGCGCCGGCGAAGCCAGAGACGGCCCGCACCCGCAGCACCCCGCGCGCGCGGCTGACCAGGGCCACGGCCGCGCCCGCGTAGCCGAGCCCGGAGACGAGCGCCTCGGCCGCCAGCGACAACTGCTCGTCGAGCCCGTGCGCGGCGAGCACCTGCGTCGTCAGGTCGAACAGGAACTCGTACTGTTCGAGCGTCGGCTTCGGGCCGTCCCCGGGCGCGCCCGGGGCGCCCGCGGCCCACTCGACATCGGCGACACGATCAACCATAAGGCGGGCGGCGGCGGTTCAAGAGGCGAGCCGGGCGCCCCGCGCTCGGTCGGGGCGCGACGGGACGGCCTTCGCCCTGCACCGCCCGGCCCGCCCGAGCCCTCTCAACTCCTCTCGACCTCGACCGTCACGCGGCGGCGCGTCTCGTCGCCCGTGGGCTCGGCGGCGCCGGCCGGCATGGCCGGGCGCGAGACGGCGGGCGTCAGGCCGACGGCCTCGGCGTACTTGAGGTAAGTGTCTATGGATGCGACGACGACGCGGGCCTCGACCGTGATGAGGTCGATGCCGACCAGGGAGATGCGCACCCAGGCGTCAATAACGATGCCCTTGTCAAGCACGCGGTCGAGCACGTCGATCAGACTCGTTCCGCCCGGTGCTCTTTCGACAGCCATGCGGTTTCATTCCTCTCTCGTGGTTCGGGCCGGCGCCCGCCTCCGCTCACGTGCTGGGCGCGGGCTGATTTCGTTCGCCGGCTCGCGGGCCGAAAAGGGGGCCGTAAACTTCGCCGCGGGGGGCGTCCGCGGCGGCGGGCGGGGTGGCTTAGGGGGGAGGGCGCTTGCGCCCTTTGCGTGCGCCGGACGAACTCCCGGCGCCTTTTCCGGCGGCGGGGGCCGCGCCCGCGCGGGACGGCCGTTCGATGCGCCGGGGGGGCTCTGCCAGTTGTCTCAATTCGCGTTCGAGGGCGGCGACCCGCTCGCGCAACTCCTCGGCCTCGGCCTCGGCGGCGGCGGCGCGCGTCGTCAGGTTCGAGTCGTAGCGCCACCAGTTGAGCCCGATCTGCTCGGCCTTGTCTATCGAGCAGACGAGCAGGCGGATTTGCAGCGTCAGCAACTCGACGTTCGCCAGCGAGACCTTGATGTCGCCCGCGATCACCAGCCCCTTGTCGAGGATGCGGTCGAGCACGTCCACCAGACCGGGCGGCCTCGCCGTGATAAGACTCGTTCGCTCGCTGGACAAGTCCTGACTCTCCCTTTTTACGGTTCGACTCGCCGGGCGCTCAAAGCCCGCGCCGCCGCGGCCCTCGGCGCGGCTCAGATCAGGCGCCCGAGCGGGCCGAGGTCGAGGTTCAAATCCTCGCCCTCCAGCCCGAACTGCGCCTTCAACTCGCCCATCTTCTCTTCGAGCTTCATCAGGGCGAGGCCCAACTCCTCGACCTGCTCGTCGCTGAGGCCCCCGCCCTCCATCCTCCTGACGGCCTGACGTTCGAGGAGGCGGCGGATCAGCTCGATGAGTGTCAGCACGAGCTTGGCGAGGCCCTGCTCGACCGACTTTGAATCGAGGTTGATCCGCTCGGGCAGGGCCTCGGCTACGCGCCGCAGCTCCGCGACGAACTCCTCGGGGTGCTCGGTCTCGACCTCGGGCTCGACCGGCTCGGGGGATGTTGGGGAACGCTCTGCCACAGAGAGTAACCTGACCGCGCTGAAAGTGTCCACAGGGAAGAACTGCGCGCCATTATAACAAACGCGGCCGGCGAAGGGGCCGCGCCGCGCGCGACGTGCCGACCCCGTGCGGTCAGGGCACGAAGCTGTAGGGCGGCCACGGCCCGCTTGTCAGCAGCCGCAGGTCGGGCCGGGAGACGGCGAACTCGCGCAGGCGCGACTGGTACTCGGCCGCGCGCCCGCGTTCGACGAGGTGCGCGGCCCGCACGGCGAGCGCCTCGGCCGGGCTCAGGCGCACGGACGACTCGCGCACGACGGCCGAAACGCAGGCCGCGAGTCGCGCCGCCGCTTCTTCGGCGTCGGCCCGCAGCCTCTCGCCGCCGAGGAGGGCGCGGCGCCTCGCGGCGAGGTAGGCCGCGCCCCGCCCGACCTTCGCCGCGCCCTCGCCCGTGTTCGCGGCTTCGCTCTCACTTACGTCCCGGGTCTCGCCTTCGCCCGCGGCGGGGCGAATGATCTTCACGCTCATCTCGACGCAGCCGCCGACGCGCGCGAGCGCCGAGCGCAGGGCCGCCTCGTTGCGGCGGACGTGTTCGCCGAGCCGTTCGGCCGTGACGAGCGTGCCGAAGCGGAAGGGGAGCGGCGTCGTCAGGGCGAGGACGAGGCCGTTAACGCGGTTGTGGGCCAGCACGTCGTCGCGGCTGACCGCGACGTGCGTGCCCGCGAAGTCGCCGACGACGGCCGAGAGGCCGCCGACGCCGATGGCACGCGCCGGCGAGCCCCCGACGCCCACGGCGCCCGTGAAATCGAGCTGGCCGGCCTCGTCGCCGTCGCAGATGCAGTAGGCGTAGAGCCGCGTCATTCGTCCGCCGCGTCCGCTGCGTCCGCTGCGTCTGCCGGGGGCTCGGGCGCGCGCAGGAGTTCGAGCCGCCGCTCGCGCCCGCCGACGACCTGTTCGATGGTCTCGGCCGAGCCGAGCAGGAGGTTCAGGCCGAGGTAGATCAAATCAACGTCGGCCACGGCGATAGTCACCTCGCCCGCGACGACGAGCCCGCGGTCGAGCACGTGGTCGAGCGTTTCGAGCAGCGACAGCTCCGACTGCTCATCCGTCAATGTTTCCTCGTCGAACATCAATCCTTAAAACCGTCTGACGACATTCGCAACCTTCGACAGGGGACAGACGACTTTGTAGCCCCGGACGGACGGGCGAGCGCGGGTGCCCATCCGCCGATGTTTCAGCCGGCGGTATCCTCCTGCCCGGACGCGCCGCCCGGCCCGACGAAGTTGTAGGCGGGCCACGGCCCCGTCAGCTCGAAGCGAAAGCCGAGCGAGGCGTGTTCGCCGGCGGCGCGCTCGGCCTCTGCGCGAAACTCTCCGAACCCGTCGCGGCCGACCAGGAAGACCAGCCGCGCGGCCAGTTCGCCGTGCTCCGTGGTCTCGTTGGCCGGCGCCCGCAGCCGCCCCGAGGCGGCGCAAACACGGCCGAGCCTATCGAGCACTTCCGAGACGATTCGCTTCTTCTCCTCGCGCGCCTCGGTGTCGCGCAGCGCCTCGATCTTCTTGCGGAGCAGGTAAGCCTGACCGGGCGGGAGCGCTGCGGCCCGCTCAGCCATCTCGCGCAGGACCGGGCTCGTGCGCGCCACGCCCTCGCGCAGCTCTGCGCGCGAGACGTAGAGGTTGACGCCCCACTCGTCGCGCCCGCCGACGAGTTCGAGGCGAGCGCGCACGGCCTCGGACTCGTCGCAGAGCATCCGTTCGATTGACCCGCGCCGGAGGAAGATGGTCCCGAAGCGCAGCGGGACGGCCGCGGCCCTGCGCGCGAAGTGTTGAACGACCCGTTCGTGTCGCAGCGCGCGGGCGGCGGTCCAGGCGGGGTCGGCGAGGCGTTGGGGCAGGGCCTCTTCGCCGTAGTCGGCGAGCGGCACTTCGCTCGCCACCGCGGCCAGCCCGCCGGCCGCCACCAGTTCGAGACGCGCCGAATCCTCGATGGCCTCGGGCAGCGCGGCGTCGAAGAGCGGCGCGAGCGCGTCTGCCGCGCCGAGGCAGTAGAGGTAGAAGCCGCGTGCGCCGCGCCCGGCTTTCGCCGCCCGCTTCGGCCTCGCGGCCCGCTCCGCCTTCGCCGGAGCCTCGGGCGGCGCGGCCTTCGCGGGCGGGTTCTTTGTCGCCGACCTGTTGCTCATCTCTGTCGCTGGCGCGGCTCAGGCGAGCGGGCGCCAGCCGGCGTAGTGTGCGCGCAGAAGACGGGCGCCGCGGACCTCTGCCGGGCGCTGCGGCGCGAGGTAGATGGCGATTGGTTCCGGCAGCCTCGAACGAAACTCGCGGACGACGCGGAGCTGTGTCGTGCGGCGCGCGGAGCAGAAGTCGCAGCCGTCGGCCGCCTCGGCCGGAGTCACGCCGTTGATGACGAGGCGGCTCATCGGGACTCTCAATTGTTCGAGGGCGGCGGCGAGCCTGGTCGTCTCTTCGAGGCTCATCCGCTCGGGCGCGGCGACGCCGACGAACTCGGTCTGCCGGCCGTCGGTCAGAAGCTCAGACACGC
The DNA here is from genome assembly GCA_035645715.1 of Pyrinomonadaceae bacterium. Lineage (GTDB taxonomy): Bacteria > Acidobacteriota > Blastocatellia > Pyrinomonadales > Pyrinomonadaceae > QHXN01. Next base: position 3,173 of record DASQMB010000074.1, on the reverse strand, counting down.
GCTTGATGTTCTTCGAGAGCGCGACCAGCTCTTCGGCCACGCCCTCCCAGCGTACCACGTTCCGGTATTTGAGGAGCAGCTTGAGGAAGGTGCGCACCCAGGCGAGCGCGACGGCCGGCAGTTCGAGGAAGCGCAGGAGGTGGCCGGTCGGCGCCGTGTCGAGAACGATGGTCGCGTGCCTGCCCTCGTCCAGCAAATCTATGATGGCCGAGAGGGCCGCTATCTCGTCCATCCCCGGGGGGGCGAGCGTCACCAGCTCGCGCATCGCCTCGCGGTCGAACTGCACCTGCCAGCGCGAGCCGCCCGCGACGGCCGCGAACAGCTCGTCGGCCCAGAGGCGGTAACGCTCCTTCAGCTCCTCGAACTTCGCGGTCGGGTCTATCTCCTTCGCGTCGAGGTTCGGCCGGCCGGCGACGGCCTCCTTCAACTCGCCCACGGGCTCGGCGAAGCTGTCGGAGAGCGAATGGGCCGGGTCGGTCGAGAAGATGAGCACCCTCGCGCCCTCGTCCGCCTGCGCGATGGCGAGGGCCGCCGCCGCGGCCGCGGTCGTCTTGCCGACGCCGCCTTTGCCGCCGAAGACCAGCAGCCGCCGCCCGCCGGCCGCGAACCCCTCATCATCCGAGCCCGGCCCGCGCCCGGCCTTCGTCTCAAGTCTCGCTTTGGTCCTGGTCCCAAGCCTCGCTTCAATCTTCGTGCTGCCCTTGCGGGCCGCCGTCGCCCGTTCGGCCGGCCCCGGATTGGCCTCGACTTCTTCGCCGAGCCATGCGGCGCGGGCAAAGCGGCGCAGGCCCGCCGCGCCTCGGACCTCCGCGGGGAAGAGGGGGGCGCGGCGTGCGCGCAGGCCGCGGAACTCACTCTCGATTCTTTTGAGCCAGGGCGTCTGCGCACGCGCCCGGCCGCGGCAGAAGCGGCAGCCGGCGCGCACGCGCTCGACGCGGTTGATGACGAGGTCGGTGACGGGCACCCCCGTCCCGCGCAGCGCGGCGAGGTATCTGGCGCTCTCCTCGACGGCCATCGCCTCGGGGGTCGTGACGAGCAGGAAGGCCGTGCGCTCGGGGTCCGTGAGCATCGCGCGGACGCGGTTGACGCGCTCGGTCAACTCGCGCAGGAAAAGCTCGACCTCGTCGGGGCCGGCGCGCCGCCCGCGCGCGAATTGCGCGACCATGTAGCGGTGCTTCTCCGAGAGCGTGTCGAGCGCGCCGACCCAGCGCGCGAAGACTTCTGGCAGCCGCAGCATCCGCGTCGTGTGGCCCGAGGGCGCCGTGTCCACCACGACGCGCGCGAACTCGCCCGAGCGGTCCACCTCGCTCAACTCGAAGAGCGCCATCACCTCGTCGAGCCCCGGCAGCGAGAGGCCGAGCAGGTCGTTGATGTCGGCCTCGTCGAGCATCGTGCCGCGGTCGGCGATCTCGGCGAGCACGCCGCGGTGGCGCGTGCGAAACTCCTCTAGCGCGCGTGCCGCGTCCATCTCGCGGGCCGCGAGCGACGGCGCGTTAGCCGAACGGCCGCGGCGCGCGACCTCCACGAGGCGGTCGCCGACCTCGACGTTGAGACTGTCCGAGAGCGAGTGTGCGGGGTCCGTCGAGAAGAGGAGGATGCGTTCGCCGGGGCGAGCGCGGTCGAGCAGCGTGAGGGCGGCCGAGGCCGCGGCGGTCGTCTTGCCGACGCCGCCCTTGCCGCCGAAGAAGAGGTAGCGGGCCGGCGGCAGGTCGTGCGCGGGGGGGGGCGCGCGGCGGGTCAACGCCCGCCCCCGCCGAAGCCCTCCTCGTCGCCGCCCGCCTCGATGACGACGGAGGACGTGTCGGCCGTGTAGACGCCCGCGGCGGCGGCGTCCAACTGTCGCTGCTTGACGGCGCGCAGGCGCGCGAACAGCTCGCGCTCGGCCGCGGCGTATTCCTCCTCGGAAACTTCCTCCAGCTCCAGCCTGACCTGCAATTCGAGCAGTTGCTCCTTGATGACCGACTCGTCGTTCAGCTCCTTGTCGGCGATCTGCTGAATCTGCCGCAGGATGAACTTGAAGCCGTTGACCGGCGCCAGCAGGAGGTCGTCGAGCAGGAACATGGGTTTTCAGTTTTCAGTTTTCAGTTTCGGACATCGCGGGAGCGCGGTTCACAGCAATCTCTAAAAACTAAAAAATTAAAACTAAAAACTCCCTCAGGCGGAGCCCTCGCCGCGTTCGAGCTTGAGGCGGATGTGGACGAAGTTGTAGGGCGGCCACGGCCCCGTGTAGCGGAAGGAGAGCTTGCCGTCGTAGCGGGCGGCGATCTCCTTGACCCTGGCGTCGAACTCGGCCTCGCGGTCGCGCTCGACGAGGAAGGCGACGTTCATAATCATCTTGTCGCCGATGGGCTTGTTGGCGCGCGAGGCCACGGCCGCCTCGCGCAGCCCGGCGTAAATCTCGCGGACGTACCCTTCCGACTTCTCCGAGAGCGCCTGCTCGACGAGGCGCCCGAGCTGCATCCGCGCGAAGTAGGTCGAGCCGGCCGCGCGCGACGTGATCTGCTCCTTGAGGTTGCGCACCTCCTCGCTCTCGCGCTCGATCTCGGCGATGACCTGCTCGCGGTCCCAGTTGACCTTGAGGCCGAACTCGACCTTGCCCTCCATCTTGGCGAGCACGTCGCGCAGCGCGTCCGCCGTGCCCCGCATCAGCTCGACGATGTCCTCCTCGGTGCGGAACATCACGCCGAAGGCCATCGGCAGCACGGTGAAGTCGCGCATCACCGTCTCGTTGACCTGCTCGTGGGCGAAGACGTTCTCGCGCGTCGGGTCGTAGACCTGAAGCGGCGTGTTCGAGACGACGGCCGCCAGCCCCTCGTGGTGGACGGTGTAGACCTCGTCGCCGCGCCCGCCGATGCCGACGGGGCCGAACGTGCGCGGCTCGCGCGACTCGATGATGCAATAGACGTACTTGCCCTCCTGGGCCGCCGCCTCGGTCGTCTGTTCGGTCTCTGCGCTCATCTCTTCTCGGACGGGACCGCCGCCGCGGCGGGCGCGGGGCCGGAGCCCTTATAAAGCGCGCCCGCGCGCCCGGATTTGAACGGGGAAGACGGCCCGCGGGGCCTGACGGTTATCTGGTGCTGAACGGCCTTCATCATATGTCGCGGCGCGGCGGGCGCGCAACAGCTATGTGCGGCCGGGGCGGGCGGTGTTAGAATTGCCAATGCCTCGGGCGC
>DASQMB010000073.1:0-55851 GCA_035645715.1 Pyrinomonadaceae bacterium | reverse complement strand
GCCGGCCGCGGCCCGCGCCAGCCGGGCGGCGGTGGCGGCGGCGGGCCGGCGGGCTCCGTCCTCGTCAAGGCCATCAACGCGCAGAACAAGAAAGACTTCCGCGACGCGCGCGAGCGGCTCGTGATGGCTTCCGAGATGTGCCACGACGAGGGCGTGCGCACGCTGCTCACGGCCGTCAACCGCAGCCTCTCGGGCTACTGCCTGGCCGAGGCGCAGAAGGCCGTGCAGCGCGGCGCCGTCGGCACGGCTTACGTCTACCTCCAGACCGCGCAGGGCTACACGCCCGACGACTCGCAGGTGCTCTCGCTGCTCGGCCAGGCCCGCAACGAGTTCGAGGAGCGGACGCGCGTCAGCGTCGGCGTCGTCTTCGACAACAAGTCGGGGAGCCGCTACGGCCACTACGTCCTGAACGAGATAAGGGCGGCGGTCGAGGCGGCCGCCACGGAGGCAGGCTTGGAGCGCCCGGTCGTGCTCGAACAGGGGCAGGCGGCGCAGGCGCTGCGTGCCATCCAGACGGGCCGCGCGCTCGGCGTGCCGGCCGCCATCTTCTACGGCGACCTGCTCGCGGCCCACGTCAACAGTGAAGCGCCGCGCCGCCGCGTCCCCTCCATCTACACCCTCCCCAACCCCGAGCGCGAGCGCTGGGACCGGATGATTGACGAGCAGAAGGAGCTGTACGAGCGGTGCAAGAAGCAGAACGGGGAGGCTCAGTGCGGCGGCCACCGCGACCGCATCGAGCAGATGCGCGCCCACCGCAACCCGATGCCGCGCACGGTCGAACACAACTACTCGTACCTCTCGACGCAGTACCGCGTCACCGGCGACGTGCGCCTCTCCTTCCGCGCCACCGACAGCATCTCGCGGAGCGCGCTGGCGGCCGAGACCCTCGGGGCCGATGTCAACTACCAGTGTGAGCAGCGCGATGAGGTGCACGACCGCGACCCGCGCGTCAACGCCTCGTCCTGCAACGTGCAGGGCGAAGAGTCTTACGTCGGCGAGATGGGCGGGCGCGTGCTGGCCCAGGCCCGCGCCCGCGCCCGCGCTCACCTGAGCACGCTGCCGCTCAGCTACTACCGGCGGGCGCAGACGGCGCCCAACCGCCAGCAGTCGGTCGAAGACTACCTCGCGTTCCTCTTCCTCTCGCGCGACAAGGGCAGCAGCGAGGCGGCCGAGGCGCGCCGCGCCCTCGTCGCCTTCGACCCCGAGTTACAGACCGACGGCGTGATGCGCTGAGTCGGCCCGCGCGAAGGGGTCGGACTGACCAACATGAGAGTTGAGACGACACTTAAGCCGGCGGGCGCCCTGCTCCTCCTCTGCGCGGTGCTCGCCGCCGCGGCGCTCGGGCAGGGCGAGAGCGGACGGCCGGGGGAGCCGCCGAAGCCTCCCCCTCCCCCCCCAACGCGCCCCGTCGCCCCTTCGCGGCCGGCCCCCGCCCCGCCGACAAAGTCCCGCGGCGCAGCGCCGAACAGGACGCGCTCGCACGGCTCTGACGAGGCGCCAAAGCCACCCGCCTGTGAAGAGCCGGCCGAACTGCTCGTCCGCTGCGGCGAGCCCGGTTGCCAAGTCATGGTCGGCGGCACCGTCCGCGGGCTGACGAACGACAAGGGCGAGCTGCTGGTCGAGCACCTGCGCGGCGGCTCCCACAAGGTCGAGGTCAGCAAGCAGGGCTACAGGGCGAACGACCGCTCCGTCATCCTCCGGTGCGGCGAGAGCGGGACGGCCGACCTCCCCCTGCGCATCAACCAGGTCCGCCTGCGCATCCGCACCACGCCGCCCGAGGTCGAGGTCTACGTCAACGACCCGCCGGTCTCCATCGGCCGCAGCGGCGCCGACGGCCTGCTCGAATACAAGGCCGAGACCTCGTCGCTGCTCGTCCAGGCGCGCAAAGACGGCTACTTCGAGGACAGCCGCCGCGTCCGCGTCAGCCCCGAGGCGGCCGGCCGCGAGATACCGCTCAACCTCAAGCCGATGCCGGCGCAACTGACGCTGACGGCCTCGGTCAAAGACGCGCGCGTCCGCGTCGGCAAGGCCGAGCCGCGCCCGCTCACGGCCGAGCCGCTGCCGCTCGCCCCCGGCACCCACACGCTCGTCCTCGAAGCGCTCGGCTACGCGCCCGTCACGCTCGAAGTGACGGCCGCGGCCGGCCAGCCGCTCAAGCGGGCCGTGACGTTAGAACGCCTGCCCGTCGCCGAGCTGACCCGGCAGGCCGAGGCGGCGCTGGCCGCACTCGCCTACGAGGACGTGTTCGCGCTCTGCGCCTTCGCCTTCGAGGCCGACGCGGCGGCCCCGGCCGCCCACCGCCTCGCGGGCCTCGCGCACCTCGCCCGGCAGGACTACGCGAGGGCCGGCCAACACCTCGCGCGGGCGCTCGCCGGGGGCGAGGCAGTCCGCCTCCCCGTCCGCCGCCACGCGCGCGAGAGCTTCGATCAGGTCAAGGGGCACGACGCCTGCGAGGGCTGGCTCGTGCTCGGCAAGGGAGAGGTCGAGTACCGCGGCCGGCAGGTCTCCGCGGAGAACTTCCGCGTCCCCTACGCGCAGGTGCAGGCCGCCGGCGTGCAGTTGAAGAAGAACGTCGCCGCCTTCCTCGCCACGAAGGTCGCAGACGGGCGCGGCAAGCGCCAGGACTACAACTTCTACAGCTTCGACAAGGAGCTGACGCAGGCCGGGAGGCCGTACCTCGAAATGCTCCGGGGCCTGCTGCGTCCGCACTGAGCGGGCGGGGCGGGGCGCGCTACCGTCCCGCCCAACCCGTGTCTCCTCATGTCAGGTAAGAGAGGTGCAACGAGATGAACTGCCAGAACTGTGGCGCCGCCAACGACGCCGACGCGCGCTTTTGCAGCAACTGTGCCCGCCCCACCGCGGCCCCGATGCCGTCGCCGCCGACGCCGACACCGACGCCCCCGTCCGCGCCCTCACGCGCTCAGGCCGGGCCGCCCGACGCGGCCCGCGCCGCCGGCCTCGTCGGCAGCACCCTCGACGGCAAGTACCGCGTCGAGGGGCGCATCGCCGCCGGCGGGATGGGCACGGTCTACCGCGCCACGCGCCTGCTCATCGGCGACGAGGTCGCCATCAAAATTCTGCACCCGGAGCACTTCGCCGACGCCTCGGCCGCCGAGCGGTTCAGGCGCGAGGCGCAGGCCGCCGCGCGTCTTAAGCACCCGAACGCCGTCTCGGTCTACGACTTCGGCGTGACCAACGAGGGGCTCGTCTACCTCGTGATGGAACTGGTCGGGGGCGAGAGCCTGCGCAGGATCATCAAGGGGCAGGGGCCGCTCACGCCCTCGGCCGCCGCCGACGTGATGCGGCAGGTCTGCGCCGCGCTCGACGAGGCGCACCGGCAATCAATCGTCCACCGCGACGTGAAGGCCGACAACATCATCATCCACCAGACGCCCGCCGGCCTGCGCGTCAAGGTGCTCGACTTCGGCATCGCCAAGCTGCGCGACGTGGCTGCCTCCAACCTGACGCAGACCGGCAGCGTCATGGGCACGCCGCACTACATGTCGCCCGAGCAGTGCGTCGGCGAGGAGCTCGACAGCCGCTCCGACATCTACTCGCTCGGCGTCGTCCTCTACGAGATGCTGGCGGGCGTCGTCCCCTTCAACTCTCCCACCTCGACGGCCGTCATCATCCAGCACGTCAACCAGCCGCCTCCGCCTCTGCGCTCCATCAACATGAGCGTCCCCGAGGCGGTCGAGCGCGTCGTGATGCACGCGCTCCAGAAGCGGCGGGAAGACCGCCCGCAGACGGCCGGGGTGCTCGCGGCCGAGATGGACGCGGCGGTCGGCTCCTTCGTCGCCGCGCCGGCCGGGCTGACCGGGCCGGCCAGCGTCGTCACGGCGGTCCGCATTCCGCCGGCCCCGCCGACGGCCGCCCCCGTGCCCTCCCACTCCGGCGAGATGCCGACGATGGTCATCACCGCCGGGCCGAGCGGCGGGTACACGCCGCCGGGCGGCATCGCCCCGGCCTTCGGCCAGCACTCCGGCCCGTCGGCCGCCTACCCCGGTTACGCGCCCCCGGCCGCGCGCCGCAGCCGCGCGCCGCTCTTCGTCGCCCTGGCCCTGCTTCTGCTGGCGGGGGCCGGCGCCGGAGGGTACTTCGTTTTCGCCCGCCCGACCCCGCGCGAGCTGGTGCTCGATGAGGTGAAGAAGAACCTGCTCGTCAAGCCCGAGGGCACGAGCGCCTACGACGTTTACATCAGGCACCGCGGAGAGCTGACCGCGGAGGACCGCCGCGAGATCGGCCGTAAGGTCTCGGCCCCGCTGGAGAAGCGCGGCGAGGAGATCATCGCCCGCGTCAAGCAGGACCTGATCGAGTCGGAGGCCGACTGGAGCGAGGCGGCCCGCGCCTTCGAGTGGCTGAACGAGCTGGAGCCCCGCGCCGCCCACGAGTCGCGCAAACACTTCGCGCTCGGCCGCCTCGCCCTCATGCAGAAGGACCTGAGCAAGGCGCAGGCCGACTTCATGCGCTCCACCCAGCTCGATTCCTCGTGGGCGCTGCCCATCAACTCGCTCGGGCGCGTCTTCTACCAGAGCCGCGACAAGACGCGCGCCAAAGAGCAGTACCGCCGCGCCACAGCGCTTGAGCCCGATTGGATATTCCCCTGGATCAACCTCGGGTCGCTCTACTATGAGCTGAAGGACTTCTACAACGCCGAGGAGGCGCTGCGGCGCGCACTCGCCCTCGACCCGAAGAAGGCTTCGGCCCACAACCTGCTCGGCGACACGCTCGACAAGCAGGGCCGACCCTGCGACGCCATCGCCGAGTACCGGCTGGCCCTCGAAACCGCCTCGGCGAGCACCGCGGCCCCCAACTTCGATCTCGACGGGGTCAACCGCAAAATCCAGAAGCTCAGTTCCGAGAATTTCTGCTGGTGATGCCCCTTCGGGGCCGTAGAATCAGATGAGAACGATCCCCCTCAGCCGCCGGGCGCGCCGCTGGCTGCTCGTCCTGGTGCCGGCGCTCTCGCTGGCCTGCATGTTCGCCGCCATCGCGTGGCGCCTCTTCGCCCCGTACCGCGACGTGGACATCCTGATCGTCGGCGGGACAGTCGTGGACGGCACCGGGGCCGAGCCACACGTCGCCGACATCGCCGTCCGCAACGGGCGCGTCCTCGGCGCGAGCACCTGGCGCTTCTACTTCTCGCGCCCGAAACTGCGCGTCGAGGCCGCGGGCAAGGTCGTCGCCCCGGGCTTCATCGACGTGCACACGCACGTCGAGCCGAACGTCCCGCAGTCCGGCGCCTTCCGGCCGGCCAACTTCCTGCGCCAGGGCGTGACGACCATCATCACCGGCAACTGCGGGCGGTCTCGGACCGACGTGGCGGCGCTCTTTCGCGGGCTCGAAAGGAACGGGACCTACATCAACGTGGCGACGCTCGTCGGCCACAACAGCGTCCGCCAGGAGGTGATGGGCTCGGCCTCGCGTGGCCCCACGCCGCAGGAGCTGACGCGGATGCGCGGCATCGTCGAGCGGGCCATGCAGGGCGGGGCGCTCGGCCTCTCGACGGGGCTCGTCTACTCGCCCGGCCGCTTCGCCGAGCTGCCCGAGCTGGTGGCGCTCTCCGAGGTGGCGGCGCGCGGCGGCGGCCTCTACGTCTCGCACATCCGCGACGAGGGGCGCGGCGGCGTCTCGGCGCTCCGGGAGGCGCTCGAAGTCGGCCGCCTCGCGCGGGCGCCGACGCACATCTCGCACTTCAAGTGCAGCGGCCGCGCAGAGTGGCAGACGGCCCCGCGCCGGCTCGAAATCCTCGACGCGGCCCGCGCCGCCGGTCAGCGTGTGACGCTCGACGTGTACCCCTACGACCGTTCGAGCACGACGACCGACGTGCTGCTGCCCGACTGGGCCGTCAGGGACGGGCGCGCGGGTCTGCGCGAGGTGGCGCAGAGCGCGGCTGCGCGGCGGCGGCTGCGCGACGAAATCCTCGCCTCGATGCGGGAAAGCGGGTGGGAGGACCTGGGGCACGTCCGGCTGGTGGCGGGGCGCGAGGAGTGGGTCGGGCGGTCGCTGGCCGAGGTGCCGGCGGCGGCCGGCGGGGACGCCGTCCGGCAGGTCGAGAACCTGATCGAGGTTTCGCTGCGCGGCGGGGCACAGGCCATCTACGGCGACATGTCCGAGGAGGACGTGAGGCGGATCATGAACGACCCCTTCTGCGTCTTCGGCAGCGACAGCGCCGTGCGCGACCCCGAGCAGCTCTACCGGCCGCACCCGCGCGGCAGCGGGACCTTCCCGCGCGTCTTCGCCCGCTACGTGCGCGACGAGCGGCTGCTCGCCCTCTCGCAGGCCGTGCGCAAGGCCACGGGGCAGGCGGCCGACATCTTCGGCCTCGAAGGGCGCGGCTACCTGCACCCCGGCGCCTGGGCCGACGTGGTCGTCTTCGACCCCGAGAGGATCACAGACCACGCCGACTACGATCACCCCTTCGCCGCCCCGACCGGCATCGACTACGTCATCGTCAACGGCGTCGTAGTCGTGGACCACGGGAACCTGACGGGCGAGGCCCCGGCCGGCGGCGCGGTCGGCCGGGCCAACGGCCGCTATGAAAAATTCCCCCCGACTCTTCCGTGATTAAGCGCGTCTCCGCTCCGCTCATCTCGTCAGGACGGCGGCGAGTTCGATCCTGGTGTCTCGTGCCCGGCCGGCGAACTCCATCGTCAGATCGTCCGGCCCGCGGGAGGCGCCCTCCCACACGCCGCGCGCCGCGCCTCTCTATGCGAGGCCTGCGCCCGGTGGTATAGTTCCGGCGTTTCCATTCATAAGGCGGCGAAGTCTGGCGCGGTTCAGTACCGGCGGCGGGACGGCGGCCGCGGCGCGCGGCGCGGCCGTCGTCTCAGCCTCCCTCCGCTCCGAGTCTCCCAACCTTTCACTTTCGGCGGCCGCGGCGGCCGTCGCGCTTCGACCGTCGCTCCGGGGCCGGGCCGTGAACTATGGGGCTTGAGACTTACCACGAGAAGCGAGACTTCAGGCGCACGCCCGAGCCGAAGGGCAAGGTCTCCAAAGTCAACCGTCGCCGCTTCGTGGTGCAGGAGCATCACGCCTCCAAGCTCCACTTCGACTTCCGCCTGGAGATGGGCGGCGTCCTCAAGTCGTGGTCGGTGCCGCGCGGCCCGTCGCTCGACCCGGCCGAGAAGCGGCTGGCCGTCCCGACCGAAGACCATCCGGTCGAGTACCTGAAGTTCGAGGGGCACATCCCCGAGGGCGAGTACGGCGCGGGCGAGCACATGCTCTGGGACGGCGGCACCTACGAGCCGTTGGGCGGGGGCGACGCGCTCGAACAACTGGAAAAGGGGAGGCTCAGTTTCAGGCTCAAGGGCGAGAAGCTGCGCGGCGAGTTCAGTCTCGTGCGGATGTCCGGCCGCAGGAGCGGGCAGTGGCTGCTCGTCAAGGCCGACGACGAGTTCGCCGAGCCGGGCTGGCAGCTTCAGTTGCGCCTCGACACGGACGAGAGCGCGCGGGAGTTCCTGCGCAGGGAGCAAGGCGCCGGGCCGCGAGCGTCGAAGGCGCGGCGCAGCGCCCCGAAGGAGGTCAGGAGGTACAGCTCGCGCGCGGCCGGCGAGGGCACGAAGACGCTCGCCGCGGCCCGCGCCTTCGAGGGGGAGCTGGCCGGCGACCTCAACGTCGAAGTCGGCGGGAAGGTGGTCGCGCTCACCAGTCTCGACAGGGTCTACTGGCCGGACGACGGTTACACGAAGGGCGACCTCGTCAGGTATTACTACGAAATCGCCGGGCACATCCTGCCCTACCTCAAGGGCCGCCCACTCATCATGAAGCGTTACCCGTCCGGCATCGGGGGCGGCTCCTTTCACCAGCACGACGTGGACGAGGTGCCCGACTTCGTGCGCACCGTCTCGCTCGAAGTGGGCGAGCGGGGCGGCCACACGGTTGACTACATCGTGGGCGACAACCTGCCGACGCTCCTCTACATGGCGAACCTCGGCGCCGTCGAGCGCCACCCCTGGCACTCGCGCACGAGGAACCTCGACAGCCCTGACTGGGTCGTCTTCGACCTAGACCCCGGCGAGGGCGTCCGGTTCGAGACCGTCTGCGAGGCGGCGCTCGCCGTCAGGGACGTGCTCGGCGAAGTGGGGCTCGAGGGGCACGCCAAGACCTCGGGCTCAAGGGGGATACACGTCTACGTTCCGCTCAGGCCCGGCCACGACTACGTGCGGGCGGCCGCCTTCGCCGAGCGGGTCGCCACGCTGGTCGCGCGGCGGATGCCGGAGACGGCGACGGTCGAGCGTTCGCTCAAGCGGCGCGGGCCGGGGCAGATTTACGTGGACCACATGCAGAACGCGCGCGGCAAGTCGGTCGTCGGCCCCTACTCGGTCAGGCCGCGGCCGGGCGCGCCCGTCTCTGCGCCGCTCCGCTGGGACGAGGTGGCCGCGGCACGAATCACGCCGCAGGACTTCAACATCCGCAACATCCTCGCCCGCGTCGAGCGCGAGGGAGACCTCTTCAAAGAGGTCCTGACCGGACGGCAGAGTTTGAAAGAGGCTGACGAGCGGGCCGCGGCCCTCGTGAAGGAGACTCGCCCGCGCCGCGCGCGCGGGCGGGCGTAAGGGGCGTGGCCGGCAGGTGCGCGCCGGGAGGAGGCGTTGTCTGTGCGTGAACCGGGCGACGAAGGCGGCGCTCGGCGGGTGGAGGCGCCGAAGGGGCAGGGCGGAGCCACGCCCGAGCGCCCGGCGGTCGATGCCGAGCGGCGCGAGCTGCTCGCGCGCCTCGAAGACTGGCTTGAGGCGCCGATGCTCGTGCTCGGCTTCGTCTGGCTCGCGCTGCTCGTCCTCGAATTCACGCGCGGCCTTCCGCCCCCGCTCGAAACCGCCGGCACGGTCATCTGGGTCGTCTTCATCCTCGACTTCGCCCTCAAGTTCGCGCTCGCGCCCGACAAGACCGACTTCCTGAAGGCCAACTGGCTGACGGCCCTAGCCCTCGCAGTCCCGGCCCTGCGCCTCTTCCGCGTCTTCCGCGTCGCGCGCCTGCTGCGGGCGGCGCGGACGGCAAGGGGGCTGCGCCTGTTCCGCGTCGTCAGCTCTTTGAACCGCGGTATGAGGGCGCTCGGCGCGACGATGCGGCGGCGCGGCTTCGGCTACGTCGTGGCGCTGACGGCCATCGTCGCGCTCTCGGGCGCGGCCGGCATGTACGCCTTCGAGCGCGAGGCGGCGGGCGGGCGCGGCTTCGACACCTACGGCGAGGCGCTGTGGTGGACGGCGATGGTGATGACGACGATGGGCTCAGACTACTTCCCGCAGACCGGCGAGGGGCGGCTGCTCTGCCTGCTGCTGGCCGTCTACGCCTTCGCCGTCTTCGGCTACGTGACGGCGACGCTCGCCACCTTCTTCGTCGGCCGCGACGCCGAGAGCGACGAGGCCGAGGTGGCCGGCGCCGCGCAGATTGAAAGCCTGCGGGCCGAGGTGGCGGCCCTGCGTGAGGAGCTGCGGGCCTTCGCTCGCCGCGACGACGGGCGCGGGCCGTAAAGGACGCGAGGGGGCGGGGCGGCCACGTCCGCGGGGGCCTTCTGCGGGGAGATTCGCGCGCGCCGTCATAGAGGCCAGATGACCGGGATCAGCAGCGAACAGAGCACCCAGAGCAGCAGGCTCAGGGGCGTGCCGACGCGCAGGAAGTCGCCGAAGCGGTAATGCCCCGGCCCGTAGATGAGCGTGTTGGTCTGGTAGCCGACCGGCGTCATGAAGCTGAGCGAGGCGGCGAAGGTGACGGCCATCAGCATCGGCCGCGCGCTGACCTGTAGCGACTCGGCTGTGGCGATGGCGACGGGCGCCAGCAGCGCGGCGCTCGCGTTGTTCGACATCACGTTGGTCAGCAGTAACGTCAGCAGGAAGAGGCCCGAGACGACCGCGAACGGCCCCGCCGAGCCCACCGCCGAGAGCAGCGCGCCCGAGAGCAGGCGCGCCCCGCCCGTGTTCTCCAGCGCCACCCCCAGCGTCAGCACCCCGGCCAGCAGAAAAATGATGCGCCACTCGACGGCCGCGTAAGCCTCTTCGAGCGAAAGGCAGCGCGTCAGGATGAGCAGCACCGCGCCCGCCACGGCGCTCACCACAATGGGCAGCAGCCCCACCGAGGCCGTCAGCACCACCCCGCCCACGATCAGGACCGCCGGCACGATCTTCTCGCGCCGGAACTCCGGCAACTCTACCTCGGAGACGATGACGAAGGCGCGGTTCTGCTTCAACTGTTCGAGGCGGTCGCGCCTGACCTCGGTCAGCAGCGCGTCGCCGGCCCCGAGCGGCGTGCTGCCGAGGTTGCCGCGCAGAAGCTCGCCGCGGTGGCGCAGCGCCAGCACCGTCGCGCCGAAGGTGTTGCGAAACTTCAGGTCTTCGAGCGTGCGCCCTTCGAGGGGAGAGTTCGGCGCGACGACCGCCTCGACCAGCGCGGCCTCGGCCGATTCCAAGTCCTGCTCGCGCCACTTCATGCCCGGCCTCAGCCTGACGCCGACGCGAGCCTGTAGGGCGTCGATCTCGCGCACGTCGGCGCGGACCCGCAGCACGTCGCCGGCCCTCAGCACGGTCTCGGGGTCGGGCACGGCGATGTGCTCGTCGCCGCGGAAAATCTCCAGCACGGCGACGTTCGTCTCGCGCACGAGCGGCGAGCGGCCGAGCGCGGCGCCGACCGACTCCGACTCTGGCAGCAGGACCACTTCGGTCAGGTACTCGTCCACCCGGAAGCTCCGCGCCAGGTCTTCGCTCGGGCGCCGGTTCGGGATCAGGCGCACGCCGGCCAGCAGCATGTAGAGCACCCCGCAGGCGAAGACCGCCAGCCCCAGCGGCAAAAACTCGAACATACCGAAGGGCGGCTGGCCGCGGCGCTCGGCGATGGAGCTGACGATGATGTTGGTCGAGGTGCCGATGAGCGTGCAGACGCCGCCGAACATCGAGGCGAACGAGAGCGGCATCAGCAGCTTCGACGGGCTGACGCGCAGCGTCTGCGCCAGCCCCACCATGATCGGCAGGAAGATGGCGACGGCCGCCGTGTTGTTGATGAAGGCCGAGACGGCGCCCACCCCGACCATCACGGCCAGCAGCGCCGGCCACAGGCTCTGCCGGCCGAGTTGCGCCAGTGCCGTTCCGACGAAGTTGACCGCGCCCGTCTTGAACAGCCCCGCGCTCAGGACGAACATCGCGCCCACCGCCACCGTCGCCGGGTTGCCGAAGCCGGCGACGCCCTCGGCCGGCGAGACGACGCCGCTCACCAGCAGCGCCGACATGACGAGGAGCGCCACCAGATCGACCGGCAGCCACTCGGTGGCGAACAGGACGACCGCCACGGCCAGCAGCGCGAAGACGAAGATGATTTCCGTGCTCATGCGGGGAGCGGCCCTACGCGGGCCGAACGTTTAAGCTAGCTCGATGATGTCGCCCTTGCGCTCGAAGCGCGTCGGCCTGACCTCGTCCATGCCCGTCACCCGCCCGTTGGCGCGCAGCGTGCCTATCAGGTCATTCCCGCCGATGTGATTCTTGCACATGTTCTCCCAGTTGATCTGGCCGTCCTCGATGAGCGTGCGCTCGCCGCCCTTGACCATCCTGCTGAAGCGGTCGGAGCGGAAAGCCGCGACGGCGAAGAGCCGGTGCACTTCCGACCCACGGCGGCGGGAGCGCGCCGTCACGCCGCGGCCTGACGCCGGCGGCGGCGCCGCAGGGCGACGAGGGCGCCCGCGAGGAGCGCGACGACGAACAGCACGCCGGCGATGAAGAGCGCCGTGTACCTGCCCCAGAGGGTGGCGAGGTGCTCGACGCGGCCGCCGGGCATGACTTTGCGGACGCGGGCGTAGGGTCCGACCCGCAGGTCGCCGAGGATGTTGAGCGGGGCTCGCAGGTGCTCAAGGACGTAGGCGTCAGGCCCCTCGAAAACGACGCCGGTGGGCGCCCACGCGAGCCCGCCCGACTCCATGAAGAGGCCCGCCTCGCCCTGCGGCGAGAGACGGAGCACTCGACGCCCGCTGTAGTCGGCGACGTAGAGGTTCCCGTCGCCGCCGAAGGCCAGCCCCATCAAGTCCTCGCCCCAACTCTTCGTGGTCAGCGGCTCCCGATTCAGCGTCGTGACTTCGCCCTCCGGCGTGGCGCGGCGCACGTGCGGCCCGTCAGTCAGGTAGAGCGCGCCGTCGGGGCCGAGGGTCATGCCGTCTATCATCTCGAACCGTGCCTCGCGGCCCCTCCCGTCAGCGAAGCCCTTCGGGCCGCCGGCCAACTCCGTAACTGCCCCGTCGGCCGTCCGCCGCAGCAGCAGGGTCTCGCGGCCCGGCGCAACGTAGGGGTTGGAAGAATAGATGTTCCCCTGCGGGTCTACGAGGAACGACTGGAGGCCGAGCGGGAAGCCGTGCGTCGGCGGGACGAGGTCCGAGGTCCGTCCGTCGGGCGCCAGCGTCCAGACGGCGCGGACAGGAAGCGTGGGGTGGTGGTCGGTGCCGTAGATGGTCTCGCCGGAGAGCACGAGCGCGTGCGAATGTCTGTCGCGGGCGACCGCTTCGAGTCGGCCGTCGCGCGTCAGCCGCCAGACGGTGTTGGTCGGAATGTCTGTGAAGTAGACGTGGCCGCGGCCGTCTACGACGATGCCCCAGCCCTCGTGCGCCAGCGCCGGCGCGGGCGGGAGGGCGCAGGCGGCGAAGAGGGCGAAAAGGAAGAGTGTGGTGTGGCGCAGGCGCCGCATCTTCTGCTCAGTGTGGGCACGCGGCAGGCTTTGCGTCCCGCGCCCCGTCAGATAGTTGAATATAGCGCGGGGCACTATTTGCAGGCCGCCCGCCGCGTCGAAGAGGCCCGGCTTGGCGGCGGGGTAGAAGGAGCGCCGGCGGCCCGAGCGTCCGACTCCCGCAAAAGCCCGCGGGCCTGTGTTCGCCCCGCCGGTTTCGGCCACGCGATTAAGAATTGACACCCGCGCGGGGTGTGGAATATAAGGGCACCTTCTCGTCCGCGCTCTTCTTCAGTAGAGCCTTCGTAGACCCTTCTTTTCGTCGCGGAAGTAACGTCGTCACAAGCGAGCGCCGGTCGCGGGGTGCGTCCGAAAGACTGAGACGTGCGCCTCCGAACAGCCTCACGGAATTCGCTCGGCCGCCCGGCGGCGCGCCCACGCCCGCCGCGCCCCATCCCTCAGCCGGTAGTGTATGCCATGAAGATATTTCTCGCCGAGGAAAGAGACGGCCAGCCCCGGGCCGAGCACGGGTTCGACCGCCCCGTTATCAAGTTCGGGCGAGAGAAGTCCGAATGTAACATCATCTTCGACAGCGACGACTGGAACATGGTTTCGCGCCGCCACGCCGAGCTGCGGCTGGAGAACGGACGCTACGTGGTGGCCGACCTGGGTTCGCGGCATGGCACCTTCCTGGACGGCCGGCGGCTGGCTGGCCCGGCCGATGTCCGGCCCGGCTCGCGCCTGCAATTCGGCGTCAACGGGCCGGTGATGAGGGTGGTCCGCGTCGAGGGCACATCGCCGTCGCCCTCGCCATCGCCCTCGCCCTCACCTTCACCTTCATCGCCTCATTCACCGTCACCCGCTCCCAGAGCGGCGGCGCCTCAGCCCCCTTCTCCCGTGTCGCAGCCTTCACCGCGGCCCGCGCCGCTGACCGGCCCGGCCGTCGAGCTGCTCAACAGCGACACGGGGCAGATTCGGCGATTCCCGGTCGGGGAGGACAACGTCAGCATCGGGCGCGGCAGCGACGTGGAGGTGGTCGTGGCGGGCGGCCCGATGGTCTCGCGCCGGCACGCCGAGATCAGGAAGCAGAACGGGCAGTTCGTCCTCCACGACCTGAACAGCTTCAACGGCACGTTCCACAACCGCCGCCGCGTCGTGGCCCCCACGCTGCTCTTCGACGGCGACCTGATCCAACTCGGCACCGGCGGGCCGATGTGCCTGTTCCGCGACCCGGCGCACCCGCCCGTTGACACGCAGGCGCCGCGGCAGGAGACGCTCGCCGTCGGCCAGCAGGGGGCGCCGCGGCCGGGGCAGCCCGTGAGCCGCGCGCTCCTCCAGACCTACAAGTTCGCCGGCAAGTCGCAGCTCGCCGTCGGCCGCTCGCCCGGGAGCGACATCAAGCTCGACGGCCTGCAAATCTCCAACGAGCACGCGCGCATCTCGGTCGAGCGAGGCGAGGTCTTCATCGAAGACCTCGCCTCGACCAACGGCGTCTACGTCAACGGCGCGCTCGCCGCGTCGAAGACGCTGCTGCGCCGCTCGGACGTTGTGCAGATCGGCCCGTTCCTCTTCGAGGCGGACCCGCAGCAGGGCGTCGCCGTCTTCGACACTCGCTCGAAGATGACCGTTGACGTGCTGGGCGTCACGAAGGTCGTTCGGAACCAGTCGGGCGGCGGCACCGTCAAGCTCCTCGACGGCGTGGACCTCTCGATCCGGCCCAACGAGTTCGTCGGCCTGCTCGGCCCCTCGGGCGCCGGCAAGTCCACGCTGATGGACGCGCTGAACGGCATGAGGCCCGCCACCGGCGGGCGGGTGCTCGTCAACCGCCTCGACCTCTACGAGTATCTCGACTCGCTCAAGCAGTCCATCGGCTACGTGCCGCAGGACGACATCATCCACCGCGAGCTGACCGTCTACCGCACGCTCTACTACGTGGCGCGGCTCAGGCTCTCGGGCGACGCCTCCGAGCAGGACCTCGAACAGATCGTCGGCGAGGTGATGGACGTGACGGGCCTCTCCGAGCGGCGCGACGTGCCGGTCGGCCAGCTCTCGGGCGGCCAGCGCAAGCGCGTCTCCATCGCCGTCGAGCTGATTACGAAGCCGTCGGTCATCTTCCTCGACGAGCCGACCTCCGGGCTCGACCCGGCCACCGAGGAGAAGATCATGAAGCTCTTCCGCCAGATCGCGGAGAGCGGCCGCACCGTCATCCTCACGACGCACGCGATGGAGAACGTCAGGCTCTTCGACAAGATCGTCGTCCTGATGCGCGGCAAGCTGGTCTTCTACGGCCCGCCGCAGGAAGCTCTCTCGCACGTCAGGGCCGGAAGCTTCAAGGAGCTTTACGACAAGCTCGAAGAGCCCGTCGCAGCGCGCACGAGGGAGCTGCCGCCGCCGCCGCCCGACGCGACGCCGGAGCAGCGCAAGGCGCACAAGGCGCAGCGCGAGCAGATCGTCGAGGACGTGGCCGAAGACTGGAAACGGCGTTTCGCGCAGACCGAGCAATACCGCAGGTACATCAGGGCGCCGCTCGCCGGCGTGCAGGGGCAGGCGGCCCCCGCCTCGCCGCCGCGGCGGGGGCGCAGCGTGTCGGCCACGCTGCGCCAGTGGAAGACGCTCTCGGCCCGCTACCTCGAAGTGCTCGGCCGCGACAGGCTGAACCTGCTCATCCTATTCGGCCAGGCCCCCGTCATCGCGCTGCTCACCTGGCTCGTCGTCGGCCGCGACAGCCCGCGCGACTTCCCCTACTTCGTGCTCGCGCTCGTGGCCGTCTGGTTCGGCACCTCCATCTCGGCGCGCGAGGTCGTCCGCGAGCGGCCCATCTACGACCGCGAGCGGATGGTCAACCTCAAGCTCCTGCCCTACGTCGGGTCGAAGCTGGCGGTCCTCTCGGTGATCGTCGGCGTCCAGTGCGTGCTGCTCTTCGGCTCGCTGAAACTGCTCGGCGCGGCCGGGGCGCTGAAACTGCCGGGCGAGCTCTACGGGCTGCCGCAGCTCGGGGTGATGGTGCTCACGTCGGCGGTCGGCATCGCGCTCGGCCTGCTGATCTCGGCGCTGGTCAAGACCTCGGAGATGGCGACGAGCCTCGTGCCGCTCATCCTCATCCCGCAGATTCTCTTTTCGGGGCTGGTCGGGGTGCCCGAGGGCGTCTCGCGCCCGGTCGGCGCGGTGATGCCGGCCACCTGGGCCTTCGACGGGATGAAGCGGCTCTCCGCGCTCGAAGTGCTGCGCGGCTCGGACGAGGGCGCCGAAGCCTCCTCGAAGCCCGGCGGGCGCGGCCTCTACAAGAGCATCGAGCACGATAACGACGAGAACATCGCCGACGCTCGGCGCAAGATCAAAGACTACAAGGCCGACGCCGAGCGGGAGGTGGAAGAGTTCAGGAAGAAGATGGACGAGTACCAGGAGGACATGCGCAGGTACGGCGCGGGGCTGCTGGCGAGCGAGCCCGCCAAGCCCGCCGCGCCGAAGCTGAAAGACCCTCCGCAGGTCTCCGACGCCATCCCGGTCCCCAAAAACCTGAGCGGCCACGTTGACTTCCTGCACCCGTGGGGCGGCGTCTGGCGCGACGCCGGCATCCTCCTGCTCATGTTCTTCGGCCTGTTCGCGGCCACCATCCTGGCGCTGCGCTCGCAGGACATCGGATGACGTTGGGAAGTGACCAACCCCGCCGCCGCCGGGATGTTGAGAACCGCCCGGTAAGGTTTATCATGAAGCGGGCGGGCGAAGAGGGCTGGAAGGTCGTGGGCGTGAAGGACGACGTGACCGGCGTGACCGGCGTGACCGGCGTGACCGGCGTGACCGCGGCCCGCCTGCTCAAGAGGATTCTCTGAACCCGGCTGCCTCCGTCGAGGCCGCCGGCGCTGCGAACCGGATGAACCGAAGAATGATAAGAGTCGTGCTCGCCTTCGCAACGGCGCTGGCGCTGCTGGCCGCGGCGCCCCCCGCGCCCGCCGGCGGCGCGGACGCAGGGCGCGACCTGCCGCGGAAGGTACGCGGCTACAAGGTAGAGCGCGAGAAGGTCATTTTAGCGGGCGGCGCGGGCGACGAGTCCAGCCTGGTCACATTCGACGGGGCGCGGGTCGTCTCGGTCGGGCCGCTCGAAGTAGTGCTCGACGTGTTCGTCACGGTCGCGCCGGTCGAGCAGGGCGGGCGGGTCGAGCGGCTGGTCTTCGAGGGCGTAAGCGTCAACGGCGTGCCCGCCGAGGTGGACGATTACGTGAGCGGCTTCCAGCTGTCGAAGCGCGCCCCCGTATCACTTCCCGCGCCGTTGCGCGTGCGCGTCAGCTCGGGCGGAGCGTTGCGCGGGGTCGTCAGCGAGATTCTGGACCGGAGGGAGGTCTGGCCCGTCGAGGGGCGGGTCTACGTCTGCGGGCGCTACAGGCGTTTCCTTATGTCCTTCAAGCGGGCCGTGCCCGTCGAGTTGCGTACCACCATCGCCAACCCCCTCTGAACTGGCGGCCGCCGTCCCACCCCGCCGCCGTGCTGCGACGCAACCGGCGGTGCCGTCCTCGCCGCCCTCGCGTGCACCATGACTCTATGGCCGGAATCCGGCTGCGCGCCAGAGCACTGCGCAATCGTAAATCCGCCCGTCGCGGACCACGAATTTCGTCTTCCTGATATCGCCGATTCGTTCGAGCGGGTTGCCGCCGACGATGATTAAATCGGCGCGTTTGCCCGCCTCTATAGTTCCGGCCTCCCGCCCCTGCCCCAACACGCGCGCTGGGACGGCCGTCGCCGCCCTGATCGCCTCTGCGGGGGACAGGCCCGCCTCGACCAGTAGCTCCAACTCCCGAAAAATGCTGTGTCCCGGCACGACCAGATCAGAGCCTGCCGTCAGCGGGATGCCGGCGCGATGGAGTGCGGCGGTGAGCCTTAGCGACTGCGCCATTCGCTCTCTCGCTCGCGCGGCCAGAGTGGCGGGGATTCCCATGCTGTCGAGGGGCGCGGACAGCTCAAAGGGCGCTTTGCTCAGCCCCGGCTCACGGGCGGCGAAAGTGCCTTCGCGGGGAAATAAATTCAATTCGGTGCGGGCCAGCGTCGGCTCGACGACTGTCCCGCGCTCCTTCAAAAACTGAAATCCCTCGCGTGCCACGGGTGATTCGACATCGAAAGGCGGCGGCGTTTGACCGGGCCGGGGCCTGTAATCGCGCGGGTAGATGGCGCGAAACAGGTAGTTGACGTGGTTGATCTGGTCCACGCCGGCGCCTACCGCGTCGAACACGTTCATGCCGGTGGGGACGTGGCCGGTGACGCTCATTCCGAGCCGGTGCGCTTCGGCCGTGATGACGGTGACGAGGGCCGGTTTGACCGACTGGTAAATCTTAATCTGCTCATAACCCTCGCGGCGGTAACGGCGGACGAGGGCGACCGCCTCCTCCTCGGTCTCGGCGACGGCGGACCCGAGCGCCTGCGGGCCGCTGTCTATGTAACCTGCGAGCAGCAGCCTCGGGCCGAGGGCGCGACCTTGATTGACGGCGTCGCGCAGGGGCTTGATGAAGTCCGTCTCGTTGGCGGCGTCGCGCATGGAGGTTATGCCCGCGGCCAGCGAGGCGGGAAACCACTCGGCCTGAGTGGCGTGGGCATGTGTGTCCCAGAGGCCGGGCAGGACGGTCATCCCGCGCGCCTCGAAAACCTGCACCCCCTTCGGCAGACGGACCTGCCGCCGCGGCCCGACGGCGGCGATGCGCCCCCCTTCGATCAGGAGCACCGCGTCGGCCACGAGAGGGCCTCCCGTGCCGTCGAACAGCGCCGCGCCGGCGATGGCGTACCTGCCGCTACGGAGCGGCCTGATCCTTCGGGAAAGCAGTTCGAGGTCGGCTACTGCGTCTTCGGCACTCTTGCCGACGAAGAAGGGGAGGGAGGACTCGTAGCCCTCGCGCACGGCCTCGAAGCGGTCCATCTCCGCGTCGCCGCAGAGCAATGCGACGAGGTTGTCTCGCGCGTCGAACCAGGCGGTCTCGCGCCCCCAGGCGACGCCGGAGACGGAGTAGCGGCGCAGTTCCGCCCGTCCGCCGCCGAAGGGCACGATGTCGCGGCCCCGGTACTCGAACGAGGCGCTGCCGGCGGGAAGCAAGGGTACGGGTTCAACCCCACCGTTGGCTTTCCAGTGGCGAAAGAGCGCCTCCTGAAGCGAGACGGGGGCGTAACCTCCTGTGACGAAGAAAGGGACACGCGCCGGCACGGTCCGTTCCAGCCCGCCTTCGCGGATTACGGCGACGCCGGAGCGGACCTCTACCGCCCTGTCTATCTCGGTGCGCGTCGAAGTTCTCCCCTTGATCTCGAAAAGCTCCGGCGCGAGCTTGCCTGTAGTGCGGAGCGTCGCCGCCAGCTCGACTTTGTCTCCGACGAAGGTCATGGCGAACTTCGCATCGAGGAGTAGCGAGTCTCCCTCCCGCCTTGAGACGAAAGTCTCCTCACCGACCCTGCGTTGGTACTTGTAGAGGATAAACTTGCCGGACTCCTGGAAGAGAGGAGTCTTGGAGGGGCGCCGTGCGGGAGCGTCCACGCCGGGGGCAGTCAACAGCAGGAGCAGCAAGAAGAGCCGGACGGCCGCACGGATGCATCCCGGGATTGCAGTTGATGAAGAGAGCGACATCGGAGATTTCTCTACGGGTTAAGGGCGATTCTGTTTTGGATTTAGTTTGCCGATGAATCCGCCGGCGCCGCTAAATTTTTTGAACCGAAGCGGTCTTACGCGCTATCTCGATGAGCTGGGTGACGGCCGGGTTGGTCAGGCCGTGACGCCAGCAGACGAAGACGTTGGTTAATTCACGCGGCACCAGCGGCCTGTATTGCACTCCGCCCCACAGCAGCCGGCAGAAGGAGGCTGGAACTAAAGAGACTCCCAGCCCTGCCTCGACGAGCCCGAGGATCGTCAGCCACTCCTGCGCCTCCTGCACGACGCGCGGCCTGAAGCCCGCGCGCCGGCAGGCTTCGGCGATTTGATCGTAGAGCGCCGGGGCGACTGCGCGGGGGAAGTGGACGAAAGGCTCGTCCGAAAGCTTATTGAGGGACAGCCGCCGCCGCTCCGCCAGCGGGTGGCCGGGCGGGAGGACCGCCACGAACTCCTCGCGCAGCATCGGCTCGCAGGACAGCCCGGCGCTCTCCTCCACGGCCTCGCGGACGAAGCCCACGTCAATGCCGCCTTCGGCCAGGGCGGCGGCCTGTGCGGCGCTGGAAAGCTCCCGTAAGCGCAATTCGACGCCGGGGTGTCTCTCCCGGTAGGTGCGCAGGACCTCCGGCAGCGCAGTGGTCAGTATCGAAGCTGCGAACCCGACCGTTATCGCCCCCGCCTCGCCACGCCCGGCGCGCCTCGCCGAGTCGAGACCTTCCTCGGCCTGCGCCAGCATACGCCGCGCCACTTCGAGCAGAGCCTCGCCGGCGGGCGTCAGACAGACCCGCGGCTTGCGCTCGAACAGAGGGTGGCCGACCAGCGTCTCCAGGCTCTTGATCTGCTGACTCAGAGGCGGCTGCGCCATGCCCAGCCGCTCCGCGGCCCGCCCGAAATGCAGCTCTTCGGCGACGGCCGTGAAGTAGCGCAAGTGTCGTAATTCGATGGCCTGGCTCATAGGTTTCGCATATCAACGCTCATAGGTTTCGCATATCAATTCATAGACTAAGATATATTGGACATATTAACAGAGATTGAGTAGATTTGAGCGTAATGAGGTTTGGGCCGGCCGAACGGGGAGTTTGTTCCCGGTTCGGCGTTGCCAGAGGGCGCTAAGGGCACAGTGGTCGTCAGCACCCAACCCATCTTCCACGCACAACAATAGAGGGGGCACATACTTTTGAACCGGCTCATCTTAGCGGCGATATTGGCGTTCTTCTGTTCGCAGGCGGCTCGGGCGCAGGAGGTGCGGCTGCTCCGCTTCCCGGCGATCCGGGGCGAGGCGGTCGTGTTCACTTACGCCGGTGACCTCTGGGCGGCCGACCGCAGGGGCGGCCAGGCCAGAAGGCTGACCACGCACGCGGGCGAGGAGCGGCGCGCGCGCATCTCACCGGACGGCTCGCTGATCGCCTTCGCCGCCTCCTACGACGGGAATCAGGACCTTTACGTGATGCCGTTCGCGGGAGGGCCGCCGCGGCGCCTCACCTTCGACCCGAACGCCGAGGGGGTGGTCGGGTGGACGGCCGACGGGAAGATCGCCTACACCTCCACGGCCGGGAGCTTTACGACCCGACAGCCGCGGCTGTGGCTCATCGAGCCGGGCGGCGGCTTGCCCGTCGAGACGCCGCTCGCCGAGTTCAGCGACGGTTCGTTCTTCCCAGACGGCAGGCGCGTCGCCTACACACGCGTCGCCACACACGCGCAGAACTGGCGCCGTTACCGCGGCGGCAACGTCGGGAAGATCGCCATTTACGATTTCGCCTCTAACCAGTACTCGGAGCTGCCGAGCAGGGGCGAGAACTCATGGTTCCCGATGGTGGTCGGCGAGTCTGTCTACTACGTGAGCGACCGCAACCTCGGCACCGTCAACCTCTACCGCCACGACCTGAGAACGAAAAAGGAGACGCAGCTCACGAAGTATTCGGACGTTGACATCAAGTGGCCGAGCACGGACGGCAAGACCGTCGTCTACGAGCACGACGGACACCTTCGCGCCTACGACATCGCCACGGGCAAAGACGAGCGGCTGAGCTTCGAGGTGAAGGGCGACGAGTTATCGGCCCGCCCCTATATGCTCAAGGTCGGCCGGGCGATCTCGTCGCTCTCGCCCTCTCCGAAGGGGGACCGGGTCGCGGTCGAGGCGCGGGGCGAAATCTTCAGCATCTCGGCCGGCGGCGAGAGCGTCAGGAACCTGACGGCGACGCCGGGAGTGCGCGAGCAGCGCCCGCGCTGGTCTCCCGACGGCAAGACCGTCGCCTATTTGAGCGACGCGTCGGGAGAGTTCCAGGTCTACGCCCAGCCCGCCTCAGGCGGCGAGGCGGTTCGGCTCACGAACCACGACGGCAACAGCATCCGCGGCTTCGGCTGGTCGCCCGACGGGAAGCGGCTGGCCTACTGGACCACGGACGAGAGACTGTTCCTCTTCGGCCTCGGAACGCGGGAGGCGAAGCAGGTAACGAAGAACGAGTACGGCGGCTGGTTCGTGTTCGACTGGTCGCCCGACGGCCGCTGGCTGGCGTTCGTCGTCTCCGGCCGGAACGGGTTCGGCTCAGTCCACCTTTACGAGGTTGAGACGGGGAAGGTGACGCGCGTCACCGACGGCATGTACGACGACAGCAACGTCGCCTTCGACCTCACGGGCAAGTACCTTTACTTCACCTCCGCCAGGTCTTTCTCACCCACCCCCGGCAGGTACGAGGCCAGCCTCAAGGTTGAAAACGCAGACCGGGTCTACCTCATACCGCTCTCGAAGGAGCAGGGTAACCCCTTCTTTCCGAAGGAGGACGGCGAGGCCGAGGGCATCGGCAAACCCGAGGGCGCCGGCAAGGCCGAACCCAAAGGAGAGCAGCAGGGGGGCGCGCCGACCGTGAGCATTGATCTGGAAGGGCTGGGCGGGCGCGCCGTGGCGCTGCCGCTCCCGGCGGGCGGGCCGGGCCTACTCGTCGGCGCCAGCAACGGCGTCTTTCATTACGCGGAGGGCAAGCTCCGCAAGTTCGACCTCGGCTCGAAGCAGGTCTCCTCCATCTACGAGGGGCCGGAGTTTCGCTTCACGTTCAACCCCGACCGGAGCAAGCTCGCCTACTTCGCCGACGGCTCGCTGGGCCTGGCCGACGTGAAGCCGGGCGTGAAGCAAGGCGACGGCAAGGTAGACACGCAGGCCGTCGAGACCTGGGTGGACCCGAGCGCCGAGTGGCGCCAGATGTTCTGGGAAGCCTGGCGCGTGGAGCGCGACGGCTTCTTCCGCGAAGACTTGTGGGGGCTCGACTGGAAGGCCATCGGCGACCGCTACGCACGATACCTGCCGCACATCAGACACCGGCAGGATTTTTACTACGTCATCGGCCTGATGATCGGGGAGCTCGGCACCTCCCACGCCTACGTCGATCCGGCGGCGCCCGAGGCCGGCTCGCCCGACCGCGCCGCCAGCGTCGCCATGCTCGGAGCCGACTACGAGCGCGACGGGCAATGGGTGTGCTTCAAGCGCGTCTACCCCGGCACACTCACGCACGACCCCTGGCGCGGCCCGCTCGGCGAGCCCGGCGTCAACGTGAAGGCGGGCGACTACCTGCTTGAGATAGACGGCCGCGCGGTCAACGCGGCCGTCCACCCGAACTCGCTCCTGATTAACAAGGCGAACCGCGTGGTGACGCTGACGGTCAACGGGCGGCCCACGCAGGAGGGGGCGCGCAAAGTCAGGGTGAGGCCGGTGGCGAGCGAGGCGCAGTTGCGCTACTACGAGTGGGTGGAGGGAAACCGGCGAAAGGTCGAAGAGATGTCCGGCGGCCGGGTCGGCTACATTCACTACCCCGACACGGCGCGGGGCGGGCAGGTCGAGTTCATCCGCGGCTATTACGCACAGACGGACAAGGAGGCCATCATCCTCGACGGGCGGTTCAACTCCGGCGGCTCGCCGCAGCCGATGGTCATCCCGACGCTCGCGCGCCGCTGGCAGACCGTCATTCATGCGCGGAACTGGCAGGGCGGCTCGGAGATGCGGGCGATCAACGGCCCGAAGGCGATGCTGATTAACGGCTACGCCGGCTCGGGCGGCGACCTGACGCCGTGGATGTTCCGCGACCTGGGGGTCGGCACGCTAATCGGCACGCGGACGCTCGGCGCGCTCGTCGGCATCGCAGAGTTTCGAGAGTTGATGGACGGCAGCCAGGTCAGCGCGCCCGGCTACACCCGCTTCGACCCGAAGACGGGCGAGTGGATCGCGGAGAACAGGGGCGTGATGCCGGACGTGGAGGTGGACGCCAGACCAGACCTGATTGCGCAGGGACGCGACCCGCAGCTCGAAGCGGCCGTCGAGCATCTGCTCGACCAACTTAAGAGGAACCCGGTGGTTATTACCCCGCCGAAACTGCCGCCGGCCGGGCAGCGACGCTAACGAGGTGGCGGATTCGCCGTTCATTCACCTCGCGGGCGTCTCTCTTCTCTCGTGTCGTGTCACTTAACGCTGGTGGAACGCACGCGCCTGTAGTCGGCGAGGTTTTGTGCCTGTAGCGCGCCCACCTCCCCGTCGCTTATTACAAATGAGATCGGAGTTTTCCCGACCGCTTCAACGAAGAGCGGGTTACTCCAGGTGATGCGGAACGTGTCATTCTCCCAATGTTCGAGCGCGCCCTGCGCCGCCTCGTTGAACCTCAGGCGGAGTTTGCCGTCTTCGAGCGTAACGCTCGCCTCGCCGTACAACTCGTTCACGTATGTCCCCGCGTAGCTTTCGAGCGGTAAGCCCGGTCTGGTGCCGGTCGCGCGCTTCTCGACGAACTCTTTCTCACGCGCCCTGGCCTGCGCCTCGGCGTCACCGACGAGCTTAAGATATTCCGCGCTAAGATCAGTCTGCCCTTCGGGGTCGCCGAGGAAGGCGTCGAAGATGCGGTACATGAGCGCCGCCGGGAAGGGCGTGTTGTTCATGTTCGACAGGATTACGACGCCGAGCCGCTCTTCCGGCAGCATCCCGATTTGGGCCGTCATCCCGTCAACGTTGCCGCCGTGTTCGACGACTTTACGGCCGCGGTAATCCCTCACGAACCAGCCCATGCCATACCCCTGAAAGTGGGTCGAGGGAAAGAGCCTCTCGCTGAGCGGGCCGACCTGAATAACCGTCTGCTGGGACTGAAGCGCGCGGACGATCTGCGGGGAGAGAACCTGCTTGCCCTCGAAAGCACCTTTATTCAAAAACAGCCTGACCCAGCTCGCCATCTCGGCGGCGTTCGAATTTATCGCGCCCGCCGGGGCGATGGAGTCGTTGTTGTCGAAGGGCAGGCGCCGCACCTCGCCTCCAATCTTCGCGTGCGGCCGCGCGACGTTCGGCAGGCGTTCGAGGGCGGTCACAGAGGTGTTGCTCGCCGTCATCCCGAGCGGCCCGAAAAGGCGTTGCCGCACAAAGTCGTCCCAGCCCGTTTTCGCTGCGGCTTCGAGCGCGAGCCCGGCAACGAGGTACATCTGGTTGTTGTAAGTGAACTGCGAGCGCAGGCCCGCGGCGGGCTTGAGGTGGCGCATGCGACGCGCGGTTTCGGCGCGGCCGTAGGTGGAAAGGAGAGTTCCGTTGGCGCGGGGCAGGCCCGTCCGGTGGCTCAGCAGGTCGCGGAGCGTGACCTGACTCGTCAGGCCGGCGTCGTGGAGTTGAAAGTCCGGGAGGTGCTTCGTGACAGGGTCGTCCCAGCCCATCTTCTTCTCATCGACCAGCAGGCCCACGGCCGCCGCCGTAAAGGACTTCGTGGCCGAGCCGATGCCGAACAGGGTCTGCCCGTCAACCTTCTCCGGCCGCCCGGCCTCGCGCACGCCGTAGCCTTTGAGGAAGACCACCCTGTCCTCCTTGACGACGGCAACGGTCAGGCCGGGGATACTCCAATCGCTCAGGCCCTTCTCGACGTATGCGTCAATGGTTTTGAGCGGCGCCCCCGGCCCGGGGGTTGGCCGGGGGCGGACACGCGGGACAAAAGAAGCAGGCACAGAAGAAGGCAGAGATTTCTTTTGGCTCGAAGGTCGGACATAACTCCTCTGTGGCGCGGCGGCGGCGGGCCGGGTCGTAATCCGCAAACTCTCGACCGCCCGCCGCACAAGGAGGCATGGCGGCGGGCGGCAGGGGCGAAAGACGACTTTTGTTCACCTGAAAATGTCTATTCGTTCCTTCGCCGCGTGCTCACTGCTTCGTAAACACGCGCTTCGAGCTGACGGTCCCGTTCGGCCCCTCGAACGACATCTCGATGGTCAGAGTTTTACCGTCGGGCGAGATCCGCCAGCGCCTCTTGGCCTTGACGGTCTGCGCGCCTTCCGGCCCTTCGAAGGTCGCCTCTTCGGCAGCGTCAAAGCCGGAACCGTCGGCCGTCAATGTCGACGTTCTCTTTCCCTTACCGGTCCCGCCGCCCACCAGCGCCGGCGCAAAGTCTTTCGCCTCACCGTCGAGGACGTAGCTGTCAGTCACCCTCTGCTCGCCACGCCCGCCCGATATCTTCGCCTCCACGTCAACGCGGTCGCCCGTCTGTTTTATCGTCAGCGTTTGCGACATGTCCGGCGGCAGCCCTTCACTCCTGGCCTTGTCGAGCACCCACGTGCCGCTGAGGTCTACTTTCGCCACGGCGCCGGCGGCAAGAGCCGGGAGCGTGAGCGTCAGAACGATTGCTAACATTGTGGCCTTCATGCTTTCTCCTTCGACTATGGTTTCGTGTTTTCCGACGGCCTCGGGTCAAGCGCCCGCCTTCCCTTCGTTCTCCGGCCCGGTTTTCGCGGCCGAAGTTTTGCCGATGGCTTTAAGGCTGACAAAAGAAATGTGACGAGCCGACAGAGAGTGAGGACGGCCCGCGAACCGGCTGTGACCAACGCCCTGCCGGCTCGCGTTCGGCGCTCGTGGCGCTCCGAAAGCTCTGTGAACGGGAGGGCAAAATCAAGCGCGGGGCGCAGGCTGCCCCGGCAACATCAACGACTAATCCCTGCCGGCCGTCGCTTCATCACAATTACTTTGTCGCCGACGCAGCAACTACCCGATGATGCTCGGCCGTGTAAGCGTAGGGGCGCGCTTATCCGCGAACGCGCCCCTGCCCTGACGGAGAGCGGCGCTTCCGCCGAAGCAGCCGTGGCCCCTGACGTGTGCCGCTCTTATCCCGGGCCGGCCGCCCCTCCCGTCTTGTTGCTGTCGCCGGCCGCGCCGCTTCGGCCCCTCGGCCGCGGGTATATAATTTCGGGCTGGGAGACACGATCATACATGGCGCTAGAGAAGCTACGGGGCCGCTGGTTAAACTGGTCTGCCGTTTTCGGATTCTGGGCTTTCGCCGGGCTGGTCCTGGCAGGGTCGCAGTACGTCACGTATCTCTACGCCGGCCGGCGGGTGTCCCTCGGCAGCCTGCTCTTCTTTAACCTCAGCTCCATGTCGGTCTGGGCGGCGCTCAACCCCCTGGTCATCACCCTCGCCCGGCGGTTTCCTCTCGAGAGGCGGCAGCTACTCCGCAATTTACTGGTACACGTTCCCGCCGGCTTCGCCGTGCTGGCTCTCTACACCACTCTGTACGTCCCGCTTCACTGGCTCTACGGCGTGCAGCTCATCGGACCCGGCCGTGAGGGCGCGCGTCTGGCGACCCTCGGCGAGCTTTACGAGTTCAACTTCACGTATGATCTCACCACGAAACTGGTGCTCTACTGGGGCACGCTCATCGCCTTCCTCGCCCTCGACCTGTACCGCAAGTATCACGGCGAGAGGCTGAGGGCCGCCGAGCTTCAGACGCAGCTCGTGCAGGCGCAGCTCCAGGCGCTCAAGATGCAGCTCCAGCCGCACTTCCTCTTCAACACGCTGAACGCCATCGCGGTCCTCATCTACCGCGCGCCGCGAGCGGCCGAGCAGATGGTGACGCAGTTGAGCGAGATGCTGCGCATCAGCCTCGACCGCGTCGGCGTGGAGGAGGTGACGCTCCGGCAGGAACTGGGATTCCTCGAAAAGTACCTTGAGATCGAGCGCACGCGCTTCCAGGACCGCCTGCGCGTGGAGGTGCGGGTCGAGCCGCGTGCGCTCGGGGCGTGTGTCCCGAATATGATCTTGCAGCCGTTGGTCGAGAACGCGGTCCGCCACGGCATCGCCCCACGCTCGCAGGGCGGTCGCATCGAAATCAGCGCGCGGCGCGAGGACGGATTGCTGCACATCGCGGTGAGCGACGACGGACGCGGCACGGACGAGGGCGCCGACGCGCTCGCCAAAAAAGGTGGTGTGGGGCTGGCGAACACGCGCGAGCGGCTCGGGCGCCTCTACGGCGAACGACACAGTTTCGCGCTGCGCAGCTCGGTCGGCCTCGGCATGACCGTAACGATTACGATTCCCTACCGGGAGGAAAGTGAGGCTGCGGATGGCGGGGCCGATCAGGGCGCTTATCGTTGAGGACGAGCCGCTGGCGCGCGAGCGTCTGAAGATGTACCTGGCCGACGAGCCGGATGTAGAAATCATCGGCGAGTGCGCCGACGGGCGCCAGGCGGTCGCGGCGATCCGCTCGCTCGGCCCCGACCTGGTCTTTCTCGACATTCAGCTCCCCGAGCTCGACGGCTTCGGGGTGGTGGAAGAGGTCGGCGCCGAGAGCATGCCGGTGGTGGTGTTCATCACCGCCTACGACCAGCACGCGATGCGCGCCTTCGACGTGTACGCGCTCGACTACCTCCTGAAGCCCTACAAGCCCGACCGCCTCAGGAGGGCGGTGGAGAGGGCGCGGGCGCAGGTCCTGCGCGGGAAGGGCGGGGCGCTGAACGAGCGGCTGCTCTCCCTGCTCGAAAGCGTCAGGACGGGGCCGCAGCACGTCGAGCGCCTGATGATTAAGTCGCCGGGGCGCGTCTACTTCATCCGCGCCGACGAGATAGACTGGATAGAGTCGGAGGGCAATTACGTGCGCATTCATGCGGGCAAAGAGTCGCACTTCCTGCGCGACACGCTCGGCGGCATGGAGGCCCGGCTCGACCAGCAAAAATTTGTGCGGATTCACCGCTCCACTATCGTCAACGTCGAGAGCATTAAGGAGCTTCAGCCGCTCTTCAGCGGCGACTACACGGTGATACTGCACAGCGGCGAGCGGCTGACAATGAGCCGCGGCCACAAGGAGAAGTTGCTCTCGCTCATCGGTAAATGACCGGGCACCACTCCGCTGAACTTTTCTGACTCCTCCCGGCACGCCGCCTCGTGCGGCACGTCTTCCCGTTCTCACAAGTCTCGTTTGCCACCTTCGGCTGACTCATACAGCCCGGCGTGGTTAGGGGCCGGAAACTAAAGTCACCTGGAGGCGAGGGCCGCTACAGTCGTTGATTTAATATCTGCCCTGGGCGATTGCGGTTGACATAAAGTATGGGCCAGGGGGCGACTTGGCTCGTGACCCCTTTTCATATTTCGTGTGATACTTGGTTATAAAGGTGAGGGGCTGGAATCTTATGGGCCATGACATCGGGCAGAGCTCTCAGCCGCAGGGGGCGCCGGGGACGCCGCAATGGGGCGCGTCTTTTCCGGTCATCGGGCTGGGCGCGTCGGCGGGCGGGTTGCAGGCGTTGAAGGATTTCTTGACGCACATGCCGGCCGAGAGCGGGATGGCCTTCGTAGTCATCATGCACCTGTCGCCGAAGCACGAGAGCCACGCCGCCGCGCTGTTGCAGGCGACTACGGGGATGTCGGTCACGCAAGTCACCGAATCCGTCAGGGTCGAGCCGAATCACGTCTACGTCATCCCGCCGACGAAAAACCTTGAGATGAGGGACGGGCACATCAACCTCACCGAGCCCGAGCCCCTGCAAAAAGGGAGGCAGGTCGCCATAGACCTGTTCTTTCGCACGCTCGGCGACACGCACAAACAGAATGCCGTCGGCATCGTGCTGTCGGGGATGGGTTCCGACGGCACGAGCGGCCTCAAACGTATCAAGGAGCAGAACGGGCTGGCGTTCGCGCAAGACCCGAAAGAGGCCGAACACGACTCGATGCCGCGCCACGCGATCAACAGCGGCCTCGTCGATTTCGTGCTGCCCGTCGCGTCGATGCCGGACAAGCTCGTTGAAATCTGGCGCAACGCGAGCCGCATCAAGTTGCCGCCGGAGGCCGAGCCGCCGCCCGTCGTCAGCCAGGAGGATGCGGACGAGGCAGCCCTGCGCGATATTTTTACGCTGCTGCGCTCGCACACCGGACATGACTTTACGCACTACAAGCGCGCGACCGTGCTGCGCCGCATCGAGCGGCGCCTTCAGGTCAACGGGCTGCAAGACCTCACGGCTTACCGCGACTTCATGCGCGAGCATCCGCCGGAGGCGCACGCGCTGTTGAAGGATTTGCTCATCAGCGTGACGAACTTCTTTCGTGACCGAGCGGCGTTCGATGAGTTGGGGCGCGAGGTCATGCCCGTGCTTTTCCATGAAAAGACGGCGGGCGACATGGTGCGCGTATGGGTGGCGGGTTGCGCGACCGGGGAGGAGGCGTATTCGGTGGCGATGCTGCTGCTGGAATATGCGGAGCGGCTTCAGTCTCCGCCCGCCATCCAGGTCTTCGCCACCGACATAGACGAGGCGGCGATTGCGACGGCGCGCACGGGCAGCTATACGGAGACCATCGAGGCGGACGTTTCGACGGAGCGCCTGCTCCGTTTCTTCACGAAAGAGCCGGGCGGTTACCGCGTTAAGAAGGACGTGCGCGAGCGCGTGCTCTTCGCCGTTCACAATCTGCTTAAAGACCCGCCCTTCTCGAAATTAGACGCCGTCACCTGCCGCAACCTTTTGATCTATCTCAACCGCGAAGCGCAGGGGCTTATTCTCGAGTTGTTCCATTTCGTGCTGCGCCCGAACGGGTTTCTGTTTCTGGGCAATTCGGAATCGGCGGACGGCGCGGCAAACCTGTTTGCGACCGTGGATAAAAAGCAGCGCATCTATCGGGCCGAAACGGTCGCACGCGCCGCCGCGCGCGTGCCGAGCCTCCCGCACAGCCTCCCGCTCCCGCACGGCCCCGCGCCGCGGACTGAAGGGGCACGCGAGCGGCAGAAGATTTCTTTCGGCGAGTTTCATCAGAAACTTCTGGAGCGGTACACGCCGCCGAGCGTCATCGTCGACGCGGATTACGACATCCTGCATCTGGCCGACCGCGCCGGAAGATTCCTGCGATTCGCGGACGGCGAGCCGAGTCATAATCTGCTGAAAGTCGTGCACCCGGAGCTCCGGGTCGAGCTTCGCATCGCCCTGTTCCAGGCGGCCCAGAGTGGAAAATCAATCGAAGCGCGGCGCGTGAAAATAACCCACGACGGGCGCGATTTTTACGTCAACATGATCGTCCGCCCCGTGCGCGATGACGAGGCGGGGGCGGCCCGCAACTACTTTCTCGTCCTCTTTGACGAAGTCGAAGGACTGACGGGCACAGAGAGCGGCGCACAGCACGCGGGCGCGACCGAGCCGGCCATGCGCCTGCTCGAAGAGGAGCTACAGAGGTCGAAGGAGCAGCATCAGGCCACCATCGAGCAGTACGAGACGCAGACCGAAGAACTCAAGGCCTCGAACGAAGAGATGCAGGCCATGAACGAGGAACTCCGTTCGGCGACCGAAGAGCTTGAGACGGGAAAGGAAGAGCTGCAATCGGTCAACGAGGAAATCCAGACCATCAACAGCGAGTTGAAGAACAAGATCGCCGAACTCGCCACCGCGAACAGCGACCTTCATAACCTGATTACGTCAACCGACGTGGCGACGATCTTCGTCGAGCGGGATTTGAGAATCAAATTCTTCACGCCGCGCGCTCAAGACCTCTTCAGTTTGATTGCGTCGGATGTCGGGCGCCCGCTCTCCGACATCACGCACAAACTCGACTACGACGACCTGTTACAAGACGTGAGGCGGGTGATCGACGACTCGCATAAAATAGAACGCGAGGTGGCGAGCCGCGAATGGCGCTGGTACATCGCGGAGTTGATTCCATACCGCGCGGCCGCAGACAACACGGACGGCGTGATACTCACCTTCACTGATTTCACCAGACGCAAGCAGGCGGAGAGCGAGACGCGCGAGGCGAAAGAGGGACTGGAGCGGCACACCGTTGCGCTGATGGAAGCGAACGCCGCCTTGCAGGCGGAGGTGGTCGAGCGGCAGCGCGCCGAGCTTGAACGCGGTCGGCTTCTGCGCCGCATCGTCTTCGCGCAGGAGGATGAGCGCCGCCGCATCGCGCGTGAGATGCACGATCAGTTCGGGCAGCAGCTGACCGTGCTGATAATGAAACTCGACGCGCTCAAAGAAGTCTGCGGCGAGCACGAGAGCCTGCGCGAACGGGTCGAAACATTACAGGCGATTGCCCGGCAACTCGACGCGGACGTTGATCACATGGTCTGGGAAATGCGCCCGACGGCGCTCGACGATCTCGGTTTACAGGCGGCGCTCTCCAGCTACTTCCGGAACTGGTCAAAACACTTCGGCCTCCCGGTCCAGCTGCACACGAGCGGAATGGATAAAGACCGCTTGACGCCGGAGGTCGAGACCGCGCTCTACCGCATCGCGCAGGAAGCCCTCAACAACGTCGCCAAACACGCGCAGGCCGCCAGCATCGCGGTCGTGCTCGAACGCCGCGCCCGACAAGTCTCGCTCATCATCGAAGACGACGGCGTCGGTTTCTACACGCAGCAGGTGTTCGACGGGGAGGGCAAAGGACTCGGGCTGATCGGAATGCGCGAACGCGCCGCACTCTTCGGCGGCGCGGTCGAGATTGAATCGCAGCCGAACGGCGGTACGACCGTGGTCGTGCGGATTCCCGTGCCGCCGGCGCCGGAGACAGGAGAGACCGATGAATAAGCTGCGCATCCTTTTAGCCGAGGATCACGAAACGATCCGTGACGGGCTGAAGCTTCTGGTCGGCTCACAGCCCGACATGGAGGTGGTCGGCGAAGCCGACAACGGGCGCGTCGCCGTGCGGCTCGCGCAAGAGCTCCTGCCAGATGTGGCCGTGATGGACGTTTCGATGCCGGAATTGAACGGCCTTCAGGCAACGAAGGAGCTGAAGAAACAATGCCCGCAGGTGAAGGTCCTGGCCTTGACGCGACACACGGACGGCGGCTACCTGCAACAACTAATGCAGGCGGGGGCGAGCGGCTACGTGCTCAAGCAGAGCAAGTCGGCGGAACTGCTGCGCGCGATTCGCGCCGTCGCCGCCGGTCAGAACTACCTCGACCCGGCCCTCAGCGAAAAGGTTCTCGACATCTTCATCGGCAGACACGGCGCGCGGCGCGCATCCGCCGAAACGAAGTTGACTGACCGCGAGGCGGAAGTCCTGCGCCTCATCGCGGTGGGCCACATCAACAAAGAGGTCGCCGCGCGCCTCTCCCTGAGCGTCAAAACCGTCGAGGCTCACAAAGCGCGAGGGATGGAGAAGCTGGGCATGAAAAGTCGCGTTGACCTCGTGCGCTACGCGATGCTGCAGGGCTGGCTCCAGGACACTTAAACTCTCACGGGGCTCTTCAGTTTACCCCTACGCCATTACGGTAAAACCCTTGCTACTTTCCCCCACCTTCCTAATATCCAAAACCCGCCGCGTCAGTTAAAACTACAGTCATTGGCCCAAAAGGCATGAGCGCCGCCTCCTTCGGCATTACCGGAGCGGCGCCTGACGGTCGGCCGTTTCGTCTGCCGGGGGTTGGGACGAGACGGCGGAACGAACAAGGGGAGACTAGAGGGAAGGGTGAAGTGTTGACACGGGACTTCGCCCTTCCCTCAATGTTCCATATGTGTTTTGGTCAGCAGCGAAGTGCGGTTCGCTCACACAAATTCCCGCATTCTCCCATCATGGCAAGCATCAGAGGTCACAATCGAGCGCCGGACCGAACCGGACAGGGTCACCGCGCGCCCGTGCCGGCCTACGGTGCCGAAGCTTGCGTGCTCGTGGTGGATGATCATGCAGACACGCGCTTCCTGCTCAGGACGATACTTGAAATGCGCGGCGGCGTCAGAGTGATCGAGGCGGACAACGGCGAGATGGCAGTCGCGCTGGTAGGGAGCGTCCGTGTCGACCTCATCCTGATGGACACCGACCTCCCGTTGCTCGACGGATACGGGGCGACGCGTCGCATACGCGAACTCCCCTTCGCGCGTGAAGTCCCGATTGTCTTTATCTCCGGCCACGCCCAGCCCGCGGCCGAAGCTCGGGCGTTTGCCGCCGGCTGCACCGACTATCTGGTCAAGCCGTTTGCCTTAGACGAACTCGACGGCGTGCTGCAACGACACCTCGCGCAGAGCAAAGCGAATTAGTAAACCGACGAGAGGTCGGCAGAGGACTTCTTCTATGAGTCGTTCTATTCTTTCACGACAGAAACTCTTCGGGTTGCTGGAACTCGACGCTGCGGGGACGGTGCTGTACTCAGGAATAGAGATTGATAGAGGCTCAGACACTTCCTCATCCGACGTGACGGGACACAATTTCTACTCCGAAGTCGCACCCTTCCTGAACGTCGAAGAGTTTCATCAACTTCTCGACACTTTCGACAGAGGCGGCGAGCGCGCGAACAGCTTCGTCTTTAACTGCGACTACGAAGACGGCGCGGTGCCGGTGAGAGTCCTTTTGGCTCGCACCAGTGAGCGTACAAACGGCGACCACACACGCTCTTTGCTCGTGCATATCAAGAAAGCCGATTAGCTTTTCATCAGGAGAGAAAGGGGCCGGCGTTAATGCACATCCCGTCAAGTCTGATGCCGGCGCACTGCTTTCCCGCCGTTAGAGGTGGGCCGGGCGGGGAGCAGGCCGTCGCTCCTTAATCCACTATCCTTGAGGAGTAACGGCTGACTAACCTGTCTATGAGAGTGAAGTCAACGGGTTTTGGGAGACACCCCGCGCAGCCGGCATCGAATGCTCTCTGTTGTCAATCTCTAAATCCATCAGAATGAACCCGAACGCGGTCCGCGCCGCAATGTTGACTGCCTCCCGCCCGTTCGCAGCCTCGAACACGCGACAGCCTTTCCTCTCCAACAGGGTTCTGGTAAGTTCCCGCGTGTCGGCGTGATCGTCGACGACAAGCACAATTAACCCACCCGCTTGCTTCACTTTGCCAGAGCCTCTCTGCGGATGGGACCCGGCGGCTCTTTATGTCACGCACGGACTCTACTTCCTGCATAATCAGGAAGAGGTCGTTATGTTGACTGCCCGGCTTTAGACATTAAGAAAGGGCGAGAAATGTCCACCGAAAATCTCCACAAGCTGGCGGCACTTATTAGACAGGAGCGCGATACTTTACTCGCCGCATGGCGGCAGGAGGTACAACGGCTCTCCGTGGCGCGTAACCTCGACGTGCCGACTCTCAACGACCACATCCCGGATTTACTCGAGGAGTTGGCCGACGAACTGGAAGCACACGTCGACGAGTCAATGATCGGGGAATTAAAAAGGAATTCTGTCATTCATGGCTTAGATCGGCTCCGCCTCGGGTTCGACGTTGAGGAGGTCGTCGGGGAGTACAACGCATTGCGCGGCGTCATCCAGGATCTGATCGAAAGGCATGACCTGAGTCTACGCGGGCCGGTAAACCGCACCATCAACCGCGTCATCGACATGTCCATCGGCCTCGCGGTGAAGACCTACGCCGCG
This sequence comes from Pyrinomonadaceae bacterium, assembly GCA_035645715.1. Taxonomy (GTDB): domain Bacteria; phylum Acidobacteriota; class Blastocatellia; order Pyrinomonadales; family Pyrinomonadaceae; genus QHXN01. Next base: position 21,055 of record DASQMB010000073.1, on the reverse strand, counting down.
CAGAAAGCTCTGGAGATACAGCAGCGGCGTGAGGAGCACCTGGCCTTCGTTGCCCACGACCTCAGGACTCCGCTGTCAGCCATCGCGATAGCGGCTAAGATGCTCGAAGTTAAGGTGCCTGACTTGGCAAAGGACGAAGAGGCCGCCACCTTACTGGAGACCATGCACCGTAACGTCGGCCGCCTAAATTCACTTGTCGTCAAAGTCGTACAAGAGGAAGCAAATCTGAAGGCGCAGGTGCGTGAGGGGATGGCGCGGCGGGAAGTAAAGCTGAGGCCGGTGGTCGAAGTACTCGTCGGTGACCTCAGCCCATTGGCCGACGCTTCAAACCTGAGTTTAATCAACAGAGTGCCTGATGAGTTGACGGCGTTCATCGACGCCGGCATGTTGACCCTTATTTTTCAGAACCTGATCTCTAACGCCATCGACTACACCCCGGGCGGGGAAGTCATTATCGGAGCACGGAAGGTCAAAGAACCCGCCGCCGTGGAATGCTGGGTGAGTGACAACGGCGCGGGGATTCCGGCGGACCGGCTGGATAAGGTGTTCGACAAATTGGAGACCGACCCGGGCAGGGGAAGCGGCATGGGACTTGGCCTCGCCATCGTCAAGCAATTCGTCGAGGCGCAGGGCGGCCAGGTGGCGGTCGAGAGCGAACTCGGTCAAGGCGCGACGTTCCGCTTCACTATTCCTTACAAGGCAGAAGTAGGATAGGAACATCAATAAATCACCCGTGCTCCAATCGGGCAACCTCGTAGATGCCTGCCGGCGGCGCGCACAGCAATCATCTGTGGAGGGCCGTGCAGGTGGCCGTCGATACCGCCTATCAAAAGATGCACTTGATGGATAATATTAAACGCCCGTGTGGACACCTTTGTATTCCACACGAGCGTTTAAATTTGCCACCTCCGCAGTGGGTTAGTTGCCCTGAGACATCTTGCCGATGAGGGTGAAGAGGGGAAGGTACATGGAGATGACGATGGAGCCGATGGTGATGCCGAGGAAGCCGATCATGACGGGCTCGATGAGGGTGAGGAGGTTGGCGATGGCGGCGTCCACCTCCTGCTCGTAGAAGTCGGCGATCTTGCCGAGCATGGCGTCGAGGGCGCCGGTCTGCTCGCCGATGCCGACCATCTGCGAGACCATGTTGGGGAATATCTCGCTGGCCTTGAGGGGCTCGACCACGCTCTCGCCGCGCTCGACCCCGGCCCGTATCTTGTTGATGGCCTCTTCGAGGATGACGTTGCCGGCCGTGCGCGCCGTGATGTCGAGCGACTGGAGGATGGGCACGCCCGAGGAGAGCAGAGTCGAGAGGGTGCGCGAGAAGCGGGCGACGGCGATCTTGCGCAGGATGTTGCCGATGATCGGCACCTTCAACATCAGCGCGTCCAGGTTGCGGTGCCCGCCAGTCGTCTTGTAGTAGGACTTGATGGCGAAGCCCGAGGCGATGAGGGCCGCGAGGATGACGAGGCCGCCGATGCCGGCGAGGAAGTTGCTGAAGCCGACGACGATGCGGGTCGGCAGCGGGAGCTGCTCGCCGGGGCCGAGCAGGCCGAGGAAGATGCTGGAGAAGGCCGGGATGACGAAGACCATGATGACGGCGATGACCGCCACGGCGATGACGATGACCGCCGACGGGTAGATCATGGCCGAGATCACGTCGCGCCGGAGCTTGACGATCTTCTCGATGTAGGTCGAGAGGCGCTGGAGGATGAGGTCGAGGATGCCGCCCGTCTCGCCGGCGTCGATCATGTTGACGAAGAGCTGATCGAAGACCTTCGGGTGGCGGCCCATCGCGGTGGCGAGCGTCGAGCCCTCCTCCACGTCCTGCCGCACCTGCGTCAGGACCTGCGCGAAGAACTTGTTCTCCTGCTGTTGAGCCAGCACTTCGAGGCACTGGACGAGCGGGAGGCCGGCGTCGATCATCACCGAGAACTGGCGGGTGAAGATGGAGAGGTCCTTGGCCTTGACCTTCTTGCTGCCGCCGCGCGGCTTCGGCACGGCGATCTCGCGCCCCTTCTCCTTTACCGAGGTCAGCATCACCTGCTCGCGGCGCAGGAGCTGGCGCAGCACCTCGCGGCTGTCGGCGATGCGCTCGCCGACGATCACCTCGCCGACCCGGTTGCGGCCTTTGAAGACGAATGTGGGCATGTCTGACTCCCGAGTGACAAGTGACTAGCTAGTGACGAGTGACAAGTGACGAGTGACGAGATGAAGGGGATGCTTTCTTGTTACTCGTCACTCGTCACTCGTCACTCCCGTTCATCTGACCGTGGGGCGGACGCCGACGGGGCGCCCCTGCGCGTAGGGGGAGGGGTGGCCCTTAGCGCCCGGCGGCGCGGCACCGGCGCCGTTGTTGAGGCCGGAGCCGTGCTCGATGAGGTCGCGCAGCTCGTCAGGGTTCGAGGAGCGCTGCATGGCGACTTCGACCGTGATGAGGCGCTTGTGGTAGAGCGTGGCGAGCGCCTGGTTGAAGGTCTGCATGCCGTGCTTGCCCTGTCCCGTCTGCATCATCGAGTAAATCTGGTGGACCTTGTCCTCGCGGATCAGGTTGCGGATGGCCGAGTTGGGGACGAGGATTTCGAGCGCCATCGCGCGGCCGCGGCCGTCGGAGCGTGGGATCAGCGACTGGCAGAGGATGCCTTCGAGGACGAGCGAGAGCTGCGCCCGAATCTGCGCCTGCTGGCCCGAGGGGAACACGTCGATGATGCGGTTGATGGTCGAGGCCGCGGAGTTGGTGTGGAGGGTGGCGAAGGTCAGGTGGCCGGTCTCTGCGATGCGCAGGGCCGACTCGATGGTTTCGAGGTCGCGCATCTCGCCGACGAGCACCACGTCAGGGTCCTGGCGCAGGGCGGTGCGGAGCGCCTCGGCGAAGCCGCGGGTGTCGGCCCCGACCTCGCGCTGGTTGACGATGCAGCTCTTGTGGGCGTGGAGGAACTCGATGGGGTCCTCGATGGTGACGATGTGGTCGTGCCGCTCGCGGTTGATCTTGTCGAGCATGGCGGCGAGCGTCGTGGACTTGCCGGAGCCGGTCGGGCCGGTGACGAGGATGAGGCCGCGCGGCTTCTCGCAAAGCTGCGAGACGACGGGCGGCAGCCCCAGGTCGTCGAACGACTTGATCTCGTAGGGGATGGCGCGGAAGACCGCGCCGACCGCCCCGCGCTGGTTGAAGAGGTTGGCGCGGAAGCGCGACAGGCCACGCACGCCGAACGAGAAGTCGAGCTCGAGCGCCTCCTCGAAGCGGTGCTTTTGCGAGTCGGTCAGCACGCTGTAGGCCAGCGACTTGGTGTCGGCGGAGGTGAGCGGCCGCAGGCCCTCGATGGGGCGCAGGTGGCCGTCCACCCTGACCTGCGGCGGGGTGTTCGTCGTCAGGTGCAGGTCCGAGCCGCTCATCTCGATGAGCTTCTTCAGGAGGTCCGAGAGCGAGAGCGGCTCCTGCTGTGTCTCTTGTCCGTGCATGAGTCTTGAAAGGTGTCCTTCGGGTTGTTGTCGGGCGGCGGCCCCTGGGCCGGGCCTCACGCCGGCCGGGGGCCGCGGCTGCCTGGCGGCGCGACGTGCGGCGCGCCGTGCCCGGTCACTGTTGCCGGACGAGGTTGCCGCGGCCGGCGGGCCGCAGCGAAGAGAGCAACTGCTCCGAGCCGGCCTCGGCCGGCGCCGAGAGTTCGAGCGGCGCGTTGGTGGCTAGGCCGTAGACGCGCCCGTCGACCTCCGTGAAGTAGAAGATCTGCGACTGTGTGGGGGCGCCCGGCGAGCCTGTCTGCGCGAAGACGACGAAGACGCGGCGCCCGTCTATCTCGCGGACGTAGTCGTTCGTCACCCAGCCGCCCTCGGCCACCATCCGGTCGATCACCGTCCGCCGCAGTACTGCCAGCGAGACGCCGCCGATAGACTTCCGCGCGGCGGCCGGGCCTTCGCCCGCGTCTCGCGCAAGGTTGACGGGCGCGAGCGTTGCCGTGCCGGCCGGCCGGCCGGAGGGCGTGCGCAGGGTGAACTGCACCGCGCCCGACGCGGCACGCCGGCCCGCGCCCCAGGAAGGCGGCGCGGCGTACTCGAAAGGCATCCTGGGGCCGGCCGCCGGCGCGCGGTCGTATCCCGCGGCGCGCGGGGCAGGGGCGCCCGACAGGGCGGGCGGGGGGACCGACAACGCCGCGTTCGGCACCGACGGTAGCGCAACGTAAGGCGCCGTCCGGGGTGCGACGTTCGTTAAAGATGCCGGGGAGTAGTCTGGCAGGGGGGCCGACAGCGCGGCGTTCGGCGACCGTGCCGCGCTCGGGTTCGGCTCACGGGTTGAGTTCGTCGCCTCGGCCGGGGGAACGCGGCGCGCCCGGTCCGCCAGGGAGTTCGTGTTCCGCTGCGCTTCGAGCCGGCGGCGGCGCGCGGTGGCGCGGGCGCGGCGTGCACGCTGGCGCGCGCGTTGGCGGCGCCACCACGCGCGCGAGTACTTGCGGTAGTGGCGGTGCTTCTTGCGCTCGGCCGCAGAGGGGCGCCGCCCCCACTTGGCGAGCGAGACGGCGGCGGGCATGCCGCCGGCCACCAGCGCCGCGATGAGCAGGGAAAGAGTTACGACTCGCAGGCTCTTCATCGTCATTTATGCCACCGTCTCGCGCACGACCTCTTCGAGCGTCGTCACGCCGCTCCTGATCTTGTGCAGGCCCGACTCGCGCAGGGAGATCATCCCGTCTTCGATGGCCCGCTTCCTGAGTTCCAGCGCCGAGGCGCCGATCAGTATCAGCTCGCGCACCTCGTCTGTGATCTCCATCACCTCGTAGAGGCCGATGCGCCCCTTGTAGCCGGTCTCGTTGCAGGTCTTGCAGCCGCGCCCCTTGTAGGTCTTGAGCTGCCGGGCCTCGTCGGGCTTGAACCCGACCTCGATGAGCGCCTCGGGCGGCACGGCGTGTTCCGCCTTGCAGTCGGAGCAGATGCGGCGGATGAGTCGCTGCGCCTGGATGAGGTTGACCGAGGTGGCGACGAGGAAGGGCTCGATGCCCATGTTCATCAGGCGGGAGATGGTCGAGGGCGCGTCGTTGGTGTGGAGGGTGGAGAGGACGAGGTGGCCCGTCAGCGCCGCCTTGATGGCGATCTCGGCCGTCTCGAAGTCGCGGATTTCGCCGACCAGGATGATGTTCGGGTCCTGGCGCAGGAAGGAGCGGAGCGCGGCGGCGAAGTTGAGCCCGATCTGCTCCTTCATCTGCACCTGGTTGATGCCCGGCAGGTTGAACTCGACCGGGTCCTCGGCCGTCATGATGTTCGTCTCGGGCGTGTTCAGCGACTGCAAGGCCGAGTAGAGCGTGTTGGTCTTGCCGGAGCCGGTCGGCCCCGTCACCAGCACCATCCCGTAGGGCTTGACGATGTTGCGCTGGAACTTGACGAGGCTCTCGGGCTCGAAGCCGAGCTTCGTCATGTCGAGCATCAGCTTCTCTTTGTCGAGCAGGCGCATCACGACCTTCTCGCCGAAGAGGGTCGGCAGGGTCGAGACGCGGAAGTCCAGCTCGCGCGAGCGCCCGTTAGCCTTGAGCTTGATCTTGATGCGGCCGTCCTGCGGCAGCCGCTTCTCGGCGATGTCGAGCTTCGACATGATCTTGATGCGCGAGGTCAAAGCGTCCCGCAGGCGCATGGGCGGGTGCATCACGTCGTAGAGGACGCCGTCGATGCGGAAGCGGATCCGCATCTCCTTCTCGTAGGGCTCGATGTGGATGTCGGAGGCGCCGCGCTGGAGCGAGTCGGCCAGAAGCACGTTGACGAGGCGGACGACGGGGGCGTCCTCGCTCATCCGCGTCAGGTTCGAGAGGTCTATCTCGTCTTCTTCGTCGATGACTTCGAGGTTCTCGGCCCCCTCGGCATCGAGGTCGAGCTGGTCGAGCGTCATCGCCTTCGAGGGCGGCAGGTGCGCGGCGGGATCGTCCTCGTCGCCGGCGGCCCCGGCCAGCTCGATCTCCTTCGACTGCGCGTAGTAGCGGCTGATGGCCTGCTGGACCCCCGCCTCGGAGACCACGACCGGCTCGATGTTGAGGCCCGTCATGAACTTCACGTCGTCCATGGCGAAGACGTTCGTGGGGTCAACCATCGCCAGCGTCAGCGTCGCCCCGACGCGCGAGAGCGGCAGCACCATGTACTTCTCGGCCACCTCGCGCGGGATCAGCCGGATGACCGAGTCGTCCACGTCGAACAATTCGAGGTTGACGCTCGGCACCCCGTACTGCCGCGACAGGACGGCCGTGATCATGTCGTCCGAGACCATCCCCATCTTGACCAGGTTGAGGCCGAGCCGCCCCCCGTGCTCGCGCTGGAATTCCAGGGCCTCGCGGAGTTGCTGCGGCGTCAGGAGGTTTTCGCGGACGAGGATTTCGCCTAGCTTGGCAGACATTTTCGGAATGATTCCACGGTTGAGAACTGCGAAAGGGCGGGGACGGCCGCAGGGAGGGCCGGGGCGGCCCGGCGGAAATTCCGCGCGCGGGCCTTCATAGGGAACGGTGGTAAACACCGTTTGCCAAAGGCATGTTACTGTTTAAAGAGGCGGGCTGTCAAGATGGATGTGGAAAAGCGTGGCGGAAAAGAGAAAGGCCGCGCACGGGGCTGATTCCGTGCGCGGCCTCTAAAGGGTTTGGGTCAGAAGAATCGTTTAGGGCCTGCGGCGCGCGGGCCTCGACCTCTCCTCGCTGGGCCTGGGCGCGCTGGCCGACTTCATCGTGTCCTCGATGTACTGGACCGAGGCGAGCGCGTCCTGCTTCTTCGGGTGCGTATCGGGGGCCTTGCTGATGAAATTCTGCATCAGGTCGCGGGCCTCGCGGAGGACGGCGGCGTCCTTAGTGGCGTCCTCGACCTTCGCCGCGAGGGCGATGCCGAGACCGTACATGGCGTCGAGGTTGTTAGGGCTGCCGGCGAGCACCTCGCGGAACTTCGCAATGGCCTCGTCCACCTGCCCGCTCTGGAAGAGCGACTCGCCGAGGCTCGACTGCGCCCTCATCTTCTTGGTCTCGTCGGTCTCGACGGCGATGTACTCCTGGAAAGCCTTGACGGCGGCCTGCGTGTCAACGGCCGTGTTGGTCATCAGCGCCAGCCGGTAGCTCTCCTGGCGGTCGGCGAGGTGGCTCAGCTCGTCGCTGCCGGGCGTGGGCGCGGTGCCGGGGTTCTTGCTGGCGTGTTCGCGGAAGAGCTGGTACGCCTTCTCGATGTTCTCGACGCTCGCCTTCAGCCCCTCGCGGGCGGCCGCGCGGGCGGCCGGGTCCTTGGCCGCGTTGTACTGATCCACGGCGCGTGCGCGGAGCACTACGGCCTTGTTGCGGTAGAAGACCGGCTCGTCGGGCGCGGCCGCGATGCCCTGATCGAAGATGCGGACGGCCTCGTCGTACTTCTTGGCCTTGAACGCCTCGTTGCCCGACGTTACGAGCGTGTTGAGGCTGGCGATCTTGGTCTTCTGCTCCTCGATCTCCTTGGCCCTGCGCGCCAGCTCCTCCTTGTAAGCCTTATCCTCGGCGCTCTCGCGGCCGCCCGCGGCGGCGCCCGTGCTCGCGGCCGCGCCCCCGCCGCCGGCCTCAAACTTCTTGATGTCGTCGAGGGTCAGGCGCGTGCCGTCGCCGGGGTTCAGGGTGAAGTTCTGGACAGGGTTCTGCGAGACGCGGACCTTGGACGTGAAAGTGGGCTGAGCGTTCGGGGCGCTGACGGTGATGGTGAAGGTGCCGATGAAGGGCAGGCCGGCGTGCAGGTATTCGCCCTTGTTGTTGGTCTTGACCTGCCACTTGCCGCTGATGTCGGTGCGGTAGATGTCAACGACGGCGTTCGGGACGGGCGCTTCGGTCCCGTCGGCCTGCTTGAGCGTCACCTTACCGCTGAGCTGCGCCACCTGCGCCGAGGCGACGACGCTCAGGGCCGCGAGCGTTACGGCGACGGCGAAGGCGCGAAAGAAGGGCTTAACTTGCATGGTCGGTGGTCTCTCCTGTGACAGAAAATGATTGCCTGCGCCCCCGAGGCTCGATTGGGAGGCCGCCACTTGAGATGCGGACGTGCCCCGGCCAGTTGTCGTGTCGGAAGCCACATAATAGCAGTAAACCGCGCGCCTTGCGAGACTCCCGAGGGGTGCCCGCGTAGTGCGGCGTGGGGGGCGGGCGGACGCGGGGCACCCCGCGTCCGCCGGGCGCGTCTCAGGCGTATGGGACGGGGTCGGCGGCCCCCGCCTCGCGGAAGGCGCGCAGGCGCAGGGCGCACGAGTCGCAGGCCCCGCAGGCGAGGTCTTCGCGCCGGTAGCAGGACCAAGTGAGGTGGAGCGGCGCGCCGAGGGCTAGGCCGCGGCGGATGATCTCGGCCTTGCGGAGGCGGATGACGGGCGTGCGGACGGCGATCCGCGTGGAGGGACGGGTGCCAACGTCCACGAGGCGCTGGAAAGCCTCGTAGAACTCGGGCCGGCAGTCGGGGTAGCCCGAAGAGTCTTCGGCCACGGCGCCGACGTAGATGCGGCGCGCGCCCGCCACCTCGGCCCAGCTCGCGGCGATGGCGAGCAGATGCGCGTTGCGGAAGGGGACGTAGCTGGTCGGGACTTCGGGCGACGCGAGGTTCGCTTCCGCGACAGGGATGGAGGGGTCCGTCAGCGACGAGCCGCCGATGCGCGCGAGGTGCTCAATGGAGACGGCGAGGCGGCGGCGCACGCCGTAGAAGTCTGCCAGCTCCTCGAAGGCGCGGCGCTCGCGGGCCTCCGTGCGCTGGCCGTAGGAGACGTGGAGGAAGGCCAACTCCTCGTTTTCCGTGCGCGCGAGGGCGGCGGTCACGCAAGAGTCCATGCCGCCGGAGACGAGGCAGACGGCGAGCGGCGACCGGCCCGACTCCTGCCCGTCGTCGCCGGGGCCGGAGGCGGCGTGTTCGGCGTCGCCCGACCCCGCGCCGTCCGGCTCGGCCCCTGTCGTCCCGACTTCGTCTTCTTCTTCGCGGATGAACTCTTTGTCGGTCGGCGACCCGCCCATCTCTTCAATCCTCCGAGCGGCGGCCCTAAACGCCGTGCACGTCCGGCCCCCAGACGTACTTGTGTAGCTGTAGCTGCATGCGCGCATTCGCGAGGCCGCTCGCGGCGACGAACCCGGCCAACTCCTTCAGGTCTGTCACGCCCCAGACGGGCGAGAAGAGGAGGGCGAGGGCGCGTCGCTCCAGGTCGTACTCGCGGACGACGCCGAGGGCGAACTCACAGTCGGCGAGGTCGGCGACGACGAACTTGACCTCGTCGCGGTCGGGGCGCAGGCGCGAGAGGTTCGGCCAGTGGTTGCGTTCGGCCTCGCCGGAGGCCGGACACTTCACGTCGAGGATGACCCGTGCGCGCTCGTCCAGGCCCTCGGTCGAGACGAAGCCGCCCGTCTCGACGAGCACCTCAAAGCCCTCTTCGCAGAGGCGGCGGACGAGCTCGAAGGCTTCGCGCTGGGCCAGGGGCTCGCCGCCCGTCACCTCCACGAGCCGGCAGCCGTGTTCGCGCACGCGCGCCAGCACCTCTTCGAGCGGGAGGCGTTCGCCGCCCTTGAATGTGTACTCGCTGTCGCACCAGACGCAGCGCATGGGACAGCCCGTGAGCCGCACGAAGGAGCACGGCCGGCCGGCGTGGGTTGATTCGCCCTGGATCGAGCGGAAGATTTCGGTGACGCGGAGCATCGGTTCAAAGTTCATCATTCAACACCGGCGCGGGGGCTGTCAAAAGAGAAAGGTCGGGCGGGCGGGCGGGGCGGTTCGTGGTAGCATTGGCGCCGCCGGCGCGCCGGTTTTGGGGCGGGGCCGGGGCCGAAGCTGATGGCGTCGAACATCGAACAACTGGTGCGTGAGGGCACGACCCGTTTGATCGCCCGCGCGGGCGACGCGCGGGGGGCCGAGCCCGACCGCGTGGCCGCGCGCGTCCGCGCCTCGCTCGACAAGTACCTGCTGCGCCACAGCCCCGGCGCGCGCGACGAAGAGGTCGAGTCTTTCGTCGACTCGATGCACGCAAACGAGTTGCTGCTCGTGCTGGCCTGCGAGCGGGGCGACGAGCGGGCCTGGGACGACCTGATCGGGCAGTACCGCACTGCCGTGCTCTCGGCGGCGCGCGCGTCGAGCGCGGGCGAGGCCGAGGCGGAGGAGTTGGCCCAGTCGGTCTGGGCCGAGCTGTACGGGCTGCGCGTGCGCGAGGGCGGCGAGAGGGCCGGCAAACTGGCCTACTACTCCGGCTGCGGCTCGCTCGGCGGATGGCTGCGCGCCGTGGTCGGGCAGCTCGCCGTGGATCGCCACCGCCGAACGTCGCGCCTCGTCCAGACCGAGGAGGCCGCCGACTTCGACCGCGCCGCGGGCGACGGCGAGCACCAGGACGGCTGGCGCTCCGAACGTGCGCCCGACCCCGAGAGCGAACTGGCCGAGGCCGAGTCGGCCCGCGCGGTCGAGGCGGCGCTCGCGCGAGCCGTCGGCGAACTGTCCGACGAAGACCGCCTGCTCGTCAGGCTCTACTACTTCGACGGGTTGCGGCTGAAAGAGGCCGGCGTGGTGCTCGGCGTCCACGAGGCGACGGCGAGCCGCAGGCTGACGCGCGTGCACGCAGAGCTGCGCCGCCGCGTCGAATCGATCCTCGTCGGTGAGCAGAGGTGGACGCGCGAGGAGGCCCGGCGCGCCTTCACGGAGATGTCGGGCGCGAGGTCCGACGCAGACCTGCGCTCGATGCTCGCGGCGGGTGCGACGCCGAGCGAGCGGCGCGAGGAATTGTACGAATGAGGCCGCGCTCGCCGCACGCGGCCCCGCGGCACGGCGCAAGCGGAGCCGCCCCGGGCCGTTCAAGATTCGACCGGCTTGAAGTGTTCGCCGCGGTCCGAACGCACGAAGATCGATGAGAACCGAGTTCGACAGGGAGTTCGACGCGCTGCTCCGCCGCACGGCGGGCGGGGCGGGGCGCGCCGCTACGCCCGGCGGGGACGCCCGCCCCGCGCCCGCCTCGTCGCACCTCGACGCGGACGAGCGCGCGGCCTTCGCCGAGGGCGCTCTGCCGGCCGCCGCACGCGCGGCCTACGTCTCGCACCTCGCCGATTGCGACGAGTGCCGGACTTCGGTCACCGCCCTCGCGTCGGCGGCCGGCGTCGCGCTCAGACTCGCCCCGCGAGACGAAGCGGCAGAGGCCGGCTCGAAGGCCGAGGCGACGGCGGACAAGAGCCGCGCGCCTTTGGCCGGCCGGCGCTCGTGGCTGGCGTCGCTCTTCGCGCCGCGCGTGCTGCGGTTCGCGGCCCCGGCGCTCGCGCTCTGCCTGGTCGGGGTCGTCTCCTTCGTCGCGCTGCGTTCCGACCGCGGGGGCGAAGGCTTCGACGTGCGGCCCGAGGCCCGCGAGCCGAACGGCGCGCCCGTCTCGGGTGGCGGCAATTCGCCGGGCTCGGCGGGCGCTTCTGCGGACGCCGCCGTGCCGGGGAACTACAACTCTTCGGGGTACGCCGAAGCGCCCGCGCCTGCCGACGCTAACGCCTCGGCCGTGGGCACAACAGGAAGGACGAACGAGCGCCAGGCCTCGCCGGGCGGGACGAGCGCCGGCCCCTCAGCGCCCCCGCCCGCGGTCAGCGCCGAAGCGGAGCGCGCGGCCCGGGCCACGGCCGAGGCGCCGCATGACGCGGGGCATGCGGCCGGCGGCGGCACGGCCGCGTCCGCGGCGGCCGCGCCCGCCCCCGAGTCGCGCGAGGCGGCGAAGAGGCAGGAGGCCGAGCGCGGCCGCGACTCGCGCGAGAATGTCGAGACCGCGGGTGCGACCGGCGACAGCGTCAACCGAGGGGCCAACTACGGCTTGCAGCAACAATCGCCCGACGGCTCGCGGGGCCGCTCGCGCGCCGACACGGAGACGGGTGCCGTCCGCAACTCCCCGTCGCCACCCCCACCCCCGCGCGACGAATCGCGGACCAGGAACGAACTGCCGCCCGCGGGTCGCGCGCCTGCGCGCAAAGCGCCGGCCGCCGCGGCCGCAGGGGAGGGAACGCGCGCCGTCGAGGGGCGCCGCTTCCGCCGCGCGGGCGGGGTCTGGGTCGACGCCGAGTACAAAGACTCACTGCCTTCGACCGGCGTCCGCCGCGGCACCGAAGCCTTCCGCGCGCTCGTGGCCGAACTGCCCGAAGTCGGGCGCGTCGCCGAACAACTCTCGGGCGAAGTCGTCGTCGTCGTCCGCGGGCGCGCGTACCGGATAAGACCGTGAGAGAAGTTTTTCAGTTTTCAGTTTTTAGTTTCTAGCTGGGGTGAAGACTAGTGAGCCTCCGACGACTCGGAACAAGAAACTAGAAACTGAAAACTACCTGACACACTATGATTTTCCGTAGCCCTTTCCCGGACATCTCGATTCCCGACACGACGCTGACGGAGTTCGTCTTTCAGAACTCGGAGCGGTTCGCCGCAAAGCCCGCCCTCGTCGAGGGGCAGACCGGGCGCGTGCTGACTTACGCGGAACTGCGCGGGCTGGTGCGAAGGGCGGCGGCCGGATTCGCGCGGGCCGGCCTGAGGAAGGGCGACGTGGTGGCGCTGCTCAGTCCGAACCTGCCGGAGTACGCCGTCGCCTTTCACGGGGCGGCCGCGGCGGGCCTCGTCGTCTCGACCATCAACCCGCTCTGCACGGCCGAGGAGGTCTCGCAGCAGCTCAGGGAGTCGGGCGCGCGCCTGCTCGTGACGGCGCCGGCGCTCTTCGAGAAGGCACGCGAGGCCGCCGCCGGGACGGGTGTGAGTGAGACCTTCGTCTTCGGCGGGTGCGAGGGCGCGAAGCCGTTCGAGGGCCTCGTCGCCGAGGAGGGCACAGAGCCCCCGCGCGTGGAACTGGACCCGCGCGAAGACCTGGCGGCGCTCCCCTTTTCGAGCGGGACGACCGGCGTGCAGAAGGGCGTGATGCTGACGCACCGCAACATGGTCGCCAACCTGTTGCAGATCGAGGGGACGGGCCACGCCGGGCCGGACGACACGCTGGTCTGCGTGCTGCCGCTCTTTCACATCTACGGCATGCAGGTCATCATGAACTACGGGCTCTACGTGGGCGCAACCCTCGTCGTGCTGCCGCGCTTCGACCTCGAAGAGGTGCTCGGCGTCGTCCAGAAATACCGCGTGACGATGGCCCACTTCGTCCCGCCCATCATGCTCGCGCTCGCCAAGAGCCCGGCCGTTGACGCCTACGACCTCTCAAGCCTGAAAGCCATCTTCTCGGCCGCGGCCCCGCTCGGGCGCGAGCTGGGCGAGCAGGTCTCGCGCCGCCTCGGCTGCTTCGTCAAGCAGGGCTACGGCATGACCGAGGCCGCGCCGGCCACGCACATGATCCCGCCCGACCCCGCGCTCGACCGCCCCGGCTCGGTCGGCGTTCCCGTCCCGAACACCGAGTGCAAGGTCATCGACGTGGGGACTGGCGCGGAGCTGGGGCCGCGACAGGAGGGGGAAATCTGCCTGCGCGGGCCACAGGTGATGCGCGGATACCTGAACCGGCCCGAGGCGACGGCCGAAAGCCTCGACGCCGAGGGCTGGCTCCACACGGGCGACATCGGCTACGCAGACGAGGGAGCCTACTTCTACGTCGTGGACCGCGCCAAAGAGTTAATCAAGTACAAGGGCTATCAGGTGGCGCCGGCCGAGCTTGAGGCGCTGCTGCTGACGCACCCGTCCGTGGCCGACGTGGCCGTCGTGCCTTTCCCCGACGACGAGGCGGGCGAGGTGCCGAAGGCTTTCGTCGTCCTGAAGCCGGGGTGCGAGCTGACAGGCGACGAGGTGATGGAGCACGTCGCGGCGCGCGTCGGGCCGCACAAGCGAATCCGCCGGGTCGAGTTCACGGGGCAGATACCGAAATCGCCGTCGGGCAAAATCCTCCGCCGACTGCTGCGCGACGCCGCGCGCCAGAACTGACCGGGCAGGGCCGGTAGGGGCGGCCGGATTCAAAGGGAAGGAAAGTTAAAGAGAGGCGAAGGGCCGGCGACGTTATGGCGCCGGCCCTATCTCTTGTTTCCGACCCGCGTCGAACCTGTCGGTCCCGCCCTCCCTGTTTCCGCCGTTGCCTTCCGGCCGCCGGCCGCGCTAACCTGCTGGCCCGTTCCCCTCAAAGTTAAAGTTTGCAGGTCGAAGTTTCCGGGCCACCGGAGGGAGCATCGTATGAACAGACCCGCGCACGTCGTCCGCCGCCTCGTCTCCGTCTCGCTGCTCGCCGCGCTCGCGCTCTCGTCGCTCGCGCCGCCCGCGCCCGCCGCCGCGCAGGGGCGGAGGAACACACAGCGGCGCGGGCCGCGGGCGGCACAGGCGACGCAGGCGTCGCAGGCGCCTCCGGCCACGGCCCGCGACCCGGAGACCTTGCGCATGCTGCGCGAGGTGGACGCGCGCAACGTCGAGCGCGTCATCCGCCGCCTCGTCTCCTTCGGCACGCGCAACACGCTCTCGGCGCAGGACGACCCGAACCGCGGCATCGGCGCCGCGCGCGACTACCTGCTCGCGGAGTTCCGCCGGATCAGCCGCGAGTCGGGCGGCCGGCTTCGGGTCGAGGCGCAGAGCTTCGAGCAGCAGCCCGGCCGCTTCCAGCGCATCGCGCGCCCGACCCGCATCACGAACGTCGTCGCCACCCTGCCCGGCACGCAACCCGAGTCGGAGTCGCGCGTCTACGTCGTCAGCGGCCACTACGACTCGATGTGTTCGATCCCGATTAACGCCGAGTGCGACGCGCCGGGTGCCAACGACGACGCATCGGGCACGGCGGTCGTCGTCGAGCTGGCCCGCGTCATGTCGAAGCGTCGCTTCGACGCCACCCTCGTCTTCATGGCCGTCGCGGGCGAGGAGCAGGGCCTCGTCGGCGCGACCTACTTCGCCGAACAGGCGCGTAAGAACAACACGGACGTTGAGGCGATGATCACCAACGACATCGTCGGCAACACCCTGGGCGGCAACGGCGTCCGCGACCGCCGCACCCTGCGCGTCTTCGCCGAGGGCGTGCCCTCGAACGAGAGCGACGCCGAGGCGGCCACGCGCCGCAGCGTCGGCGGCGAGAACGACTCGGCCGCGCGCCAGCTCGCCCGCTTCATCAAGGAGACGGGCGAGGCTTACCTGCCCGGCTTCCGCGTCCAGATGGTCTACCGCCGCGACCGCTACCTGCGCGGCGGCGACCACATCCCCTTCCTCGAACAGGGCTACCCGGCCGTCCGATTCAGCGAGCCCAACGAAGACTACGCGCACCAGCACCAGGATGTCCGCACCGAGGGGGGAAAGGTCTACGGCGACCTGCCCGAGTTTGTTGACTACGAGTACGTCGCGCAGGTGACGCGCGTGAACCTGGCCGTGCTGGCCTCGATGGCGCTCGCCCCGGCGCGCCCCAAAGACGTGCGCATCCTGACGCAGCGGCTGACGAACGACACGGATTTGCGCTGGGCCGCCAACGCCGAGCCGGACCTGGCCGGCTACGAGGTCGTCTGGCGCGAGACGACCGCGCCGGAGTGGACCCACTCGCGCGCCGTCGGCAACGTCACCAGCTACACCGTCGAGGGACTCTCGAAGGACAACTACTTCTTCGGCGTCCGCGCCGTGGACCGCTCGGGCCGCCGCAGCCCCGTCACCTACCCGCGCCCGCTCGGACGCTGAAAACCCTCGCGGTTCGGAACTTTACAGGCGCGGCCCGCCCATTCGGACTGGTCGCGCCTTAATTTTCAAACTAAAGGCCGGCGGCGCGCGTCGAAACCCTCGGCGAAACCACCGGCGAAACCCCGGCGAAACGCTCGGCCGGCCAGACGGGTGAGGACGCCGAGAGCTACCAGAAACGATTGTCGAATGACCGCAAACTCCGAAGCGGAGACTTTATGAGCCTTTCTTCGTTTGGCGGAAACAGCTTCGCGCGCCGCCTGCTCGCCGCGCTCTGCGTCGCGTCGCTCGTGGCGCTCATGTCGGGCACAGCCTTCGTCGCGCCGGCCTCGGCGCAGAAGACGGCCGCGCGGCGTCCGGCCGCGCCCGCGCGCGACGGCGAAGAGCAACGCGTCGTCCACGTCCTCAACCGCCTCGGCTTCGGCGCACGTCCCGGCGACGTGGAGCGTGTGCGCCGCCTCGGCGTCGAGAGGTACGTCGAGCAGCAGCTCAACCCGTCCTCAATCCACGACGAGGCGGCCGAGGCCCGGCTTAAAAACTTCGAGACGCTCGGGCTCTCGAACGCCGAGCTGCTGGCGAAGTACCCGAACCCCGGCATGCTCCTGCGGCAGGCGCAACGGCGCGGCGAGTTGACGCCCGAACTGGCCGAACTCGTCGGCCGGCAGGGCGCGAATCAGGGCGCGCCGCGCTCGCGCGGCGGCGGCACGGCGATGGCTGGCGAGGTGGCCGGAGAGACGGCCGGAGGGATGGCCGGAGAGATGGAGACGGGCGGCTCCCGGCAGGCTGAGACCGGCGCGCCAGCCGGCGCGCCGCGCGACGACGGCGACGCGCGGCGCGAGTACAGGCGAGCGGTCGGCGAGTACATGCGCGAGCGCGGCCTGCGCCTGCCGCGTGTCGTCGTGCAGGAGCTACAGGCTTCGAGAGTCGTGCGCGCCGTCTACAGCGAGCGGCAGTTGCAGGAGGTGATGGTCGACTTCTGGACCAACCACTTCAACGTCTTCGCGCAGAAGGGGGCCGACCGTTGGCTCCTGACCTCCTACGACCGCGACGTGATCCGACCGAACGCGCTCGGCGACTTTCGCCGGCTGCTCGAAGCGACGGCGAAGAGCCCGGCCATGCTCTTCTACCTCGACAACTTCCAGAGCGTCGCGCCAAACTCGCGGGCCGGCGGCGGCCGCCGCGGCCCCTCGCGCCGCGGGATGATGCGCCGAGCTCGGGGCGGCGGGCAGGCTGGCGAGCAGACCGGCAAACAAGGTGGCGAGCAGACCGGCAAACAGGCCGGCGAGCAGACCGGCGAACAGGCCGGCGAACAGCGGCGCCCGCCCCGGCGGATGCAGCGCGGCGTCAACGAGAACTACGCCCGCGAGCTTCTGGAACTGCACACGCTCGGGGTCGAGGGCGGCTACACTCAAAGGGACGTGCAGGAGGTGGCGCGGGCCTTCACCGGTTGGACCATCCGCGACCCGCGCGGCAACCTCGGCGGCGACGAGGCCGCAACCTTCCGCTTCAACCCGCGCGCGCACGACGACGGAGAGAAGGTCGTGCTCGGCCAGAAGATTCCGGCCGGGGGCGGGATGGAGGACGGGCTCAGGGTGCTCGACATCCTGACGCGTCATCCATCGACGGCGAAGTTCATCGCCACGAAGCTCGCCCGCCGTTTCGTCTCCGACGACCCGCCGCCCGCCCTCGTGGCCCGCGTCGCCGCGGCCTTCGCCGGGAGCGGCGGCGACATCAAGGCGACCTTGCGCGCGCTCTTCAACTCGCCCGAGTTCTTCTCGGCCGAGGCGCGACGGGCCAAGATCAAGACGCCCTTCGAGTACGCCGCGAGCGCCGTGCGCGCGCTCGGCGCAGAGGTCGGGGGCGGGCCGCGGGCGGCGGCCGCTCTCCACCAGTGGGTCGCGCGGATGGGCGAGCCGCTCTACATGTACCAGGCCCCGACCGGATACCCCGACACGGCCGAGCACTGGGTCAACACCGGCGCGCTGCTCGAACGCATGAACTTCGCGCTCGCCCTCGCCGGCAACCGCATCCCCGGCGTGCGCGTTGACCTCGCGCGTCTCGCCGGCACAGGTCCGCAGGCCGGCGGCGGCGGCGAGCGCGAGCGCGTCGTCGAGCGACTCGTCGCCCTCCTCCTCAACGGCGAACTCTCGCCCCGGAGCCGCGAGGCCCTCGCGCGGCAGCTCTCCGAGCAGCCGGCCGCGAACGCCGCCCGGCCGCCCGAGGGCGAAACGGCCGAAGCCGCGACGCGCACTCGTCGCCGACAGCGCCGCGAAGAGGCCCGGCCCGCAGCCGACTCCGAGGTCGTCCGCATCGCGGCCCTCGTCGTCGGCTCGCCGGAGTTCCAGAGACAGTGAGGGTGGGAGTTTTTAGTTTTTAGCCGGGGAAGGCTCGGAGGGCTGCCGACTCGAAACTAAAGACCAGAACTAAAAACTGAAAACTAAAAACTCTCAGGTATCGAGATGAACCAGAGCAGAAGATTCTTCATCAGGCGCGGCGGCGTGGCGCTGGCGAGTTTCGGGCTGGCGGCGAGCGCGCCGTCGTTCCTGCGGCGCGCAGTCGAAGCGGCGGGGGGACTGACGGCCGCGCCCTCGGGGCGGCGTAAGACTCTCATCGCCATCTTCCAGCGCGGCGCGGCGGACGGCCTGAGCATGGTCGTGCCCTACGGCGAGGGCGGGCGCTACTACGACGTGCGGCCGCAGATAGCGATTGCGCGGCCCGGCTCCGGCCCCGGCTCGGCCCTCGACCTCGACGGCTTCTTCGGCCTCCACCCGGCGCTCGCTCCGCTCAAGCCGCTGTGGGACGAGCGGCGGTTGGCCGTCGTCCACGCCGCCGGCTCGCCCGACAACACGCGCTCGCACTTCGACGCGCAGGACTACATGGAGTCGGGCACGCCCGGCCGCAAGTCCACGCCCGACGGCTGGCTCAACCGCCACTTGCAGGCGAAGGGCGAGGCGACGGCCACGCCTTTCCGCGCCGTCGCGCTGGCGCAGAACCTCCCGCGCTCGTTGCAGGGGCGCGCCCCGGCCCTCGCCGTGCAGAGCCTCGCCGACTTCCAGCTCCGCGCGGGCGCGCAAGGCCGGCGCGTGCAGGGCGGCTTCGAGGACATCTACGAGCAGAGCGCCAGCGAGGCCCTGCGCGGGGCGGGGCGCGAGACGTTCGAGGCCGTAGACTTCCTCAGGCGCGTCAACCCCGCGCAGTACAGGCCCGAGAACGGCGCCGAATACCCGCGCGGCCGCTACGGCGAGGCGCTGTCGCAGATCGCGCAGCTCGTCAAGGCCGGCGTCGGCCTTGAGGTGGCCTTCGCCGAGACGAACGGCTGGGACACGCACCGCGCGCAGGGCGGGGCGCGCGGCCAGCTCGCCGCGCTGCTCGCGCAGTTCGCCGCCGGCATCAGGGCGCTCGCCGTTGACCTCGGCCCCGAGAGGATGCAGGACGTTGTCATCCTCACCATGTCCGAGTTCGGCCGCACGGTCCGGCAGAACGGCACGGGCGGCACCGACCACGGCCACGCCAACGCCCTCTTCATCGTCGGCGGCCCCGTGCGCGGGGGCCGCGTCTACGGCCGCTGGCCCGGTCTCAGGGAAGACGACCTGCACGAGGGGCGCGACCTGGCGCTCACCACGGACTTCCGCGACGTGTTCGGCGAGGTGGCGGCCCGCCATCTCGGGCAGCCGGACCTGCGGCGGGTCTTCCCAGGCTACGCGCCAGACCCGGCCCGCTTCCGCGGACTGCTCGGCTGAACGGCGGCCCGGACTCGCGGAGCTTGAAAGGATGGGGCGAGCGGCCCGGGCAGGCCGCTCGCCCCTTTCCGTTGGTACTGCCAAAATTTGAGGCGCCGCGCGGGCGCGTGCTAATATCGGCGCACACGCATTCCCCCAAAACAGTTCGGCGCCGGCGCGGCGGGTCTCCCGGGGAGACAGACGCAGCGCGCCGGGGCGTCTGCGGCGCGGCTTCGGGGCGCCGCCGCGCCGGTTCGGCTTTTAGGACAAGCTTATTTCTGAGTAGAGGAAAGGGGATCAAAACAAGATGGCACAGAGCGGTGCGGCAGAGAGTTCGACCCTTGAGCAGGTGATTGACAAACTCGCGGCCTTCGAGCCGGTCGAGCTGCCTTTCGTCAGCCTTTATCTGAACGCGCAGGCCAACCAGCACGGGCGCGACGACTTCGACCGCTGGCTCCGCAAGGAGTTCTCCGAGCGCGCGCGCACCTTCCGCGCCGGCACCCCCGCGCGCCAGAGCTTCGACCGCGACGTGGAGCGCATCACCGAGTACCTCTCGCAGGAGGTCAGGCCCGAGACCAACGGCATCGCCATCTTCGCCTGCGCCGGCGCCGAAGACTTCTTCGAGGCGTTCCAGCTCGAAGCCCCCATCGAGAACCACCGGCTCTACATCTACAACCAGCCGCACCTCTACCCGCTGGCGCGGTTGATGGACCAGTTCCCGCGCTACGCCGTCCTCGTCACCGACACCAACCGCGCCCGCCTCTTCGTCTTCGGCCGCAACAAGACACTGAAGACCGACGAGGTGGTCAACGTCAAGACGAAGGGAACGAAGGTCGGTGGGTGGTCGCAGATGCGTTTTCAGCGCCACCTCGAACAGTACCACCTCAAGCACGCCAAGGAGATCGCGGAGATGCTGGCCGAGGTGGTGCGCGAGGACAACATCCAGCACATCATCCTGGCCGGCGACGCCGTCATCATCCCGCAGCTCAGGGAGCAGATGTCGAAGGAGGTTGCCGACAGGGTGGTGGACGTGCTCTCGCTCGACATCAACGCGCCCGAGCACGAGGTTCTGGCCGAGACGATGGAGGCGATCAAGCAGTACGACGCAGAGACCGACGCCGAGAAGGTCGAGCAGATGCTCAACGCCTACCGCGCCGGCGGCCTCGCCGTCGTCGGCTCGCAGGACACGCTCGAAGCACTCTCGATGGGGATGGTCGAGGAGCTGATCATCGCGGCGCGGCTGCAACACGTCGAAGGCGACAAGGTTGACGTGGCTATCCTCTCCGACAACGAGGTGCCGGACCCCGTGGTCGGCGGGCAGGACGGCGCCGTCGCTGAGCTCGCCGCCGACTCGGTCGTCGTCGCCGACGACCTCGTGACGCGCGCCCGCCAGACCGGCGCCCGCATCACCTTCATCGAAGACCCGGCCCTTCTCGAAGACGTGGGCGGGGTCGGAGCCATCCTCCGCTACCGTCTCAACCCGCAGACCACCGACTCGGCCCCGCAGCCGCACCGCATGTAGCGGCGCGCGGCCGGCGCGCCGCGGGAGGTGCGGCCGAAACAGCGTGAAGCCCCGAGGGCGGCGCGGCGTCCATACGACGCCGCGCCGCCCTCGGGGCTTCGTGGCTTTCCCGCCGCGGCCCTAGCCGCCGGCCGCCTCCCACTTCTGAAGCGCGAGGCCGGAGGCGGGCGCCAGACGCGGTGCCGGCGGGGCCGCGTGCCTGAGTTTGGCGAGGACGAGCTGCGCGGCGCTCAGGCCGAGCGCCGGGTCGAGCGCGAAGAGTTCGCGTGCGAGC
>DASQMB010000072.1:0-38472 GCA_035645715.1 Pyrinomonadaceae bacterium | reverse complement strand
GCACCACCTGCGCTCGCTCGGCGTCGGCCCCGAGACGCTGGTGGCCGTCATGATGGAGCGCAGTGCCGAGCTGATTGTCGCGTTGCTCGGCGTCCTCAAGGCGGGCGGCGCTTACGTGCCCTTAGACCCCGCTTACCCGAGCGAGCGGCTGCGCTTCATGCTCGAAGACACGCGGGCGGGTGTGCTGCTGACGCAGACGCGGCTGCTCGAACAGGTGCCGGCCACGAGCGACGCGCAAGTCGTCTGCCTCGACGCGGACTGGGCGAAGATCGCGTGCGGCAGCGAGGCCGACCCGACACGCGGCGCTTCGTCCGTGCATCTCGCTTACGTCATCTACACCTCAGGTTCGACGGGCAGGCCGAAGGGCGTCGCCATCACGCACCGCAACGCCGCCACCTTCGTCAACTGGGCTCGGGAAGTCTTCGACTCCGAGCAGTTGTCGGGAGTGCTGGCCTCGACCTCGGTCTGCTTCGACCTCTCGGTCTTTGAAATCTTCGCGCCGCTCAGCGTGGGCGGGAAGGTGATTCTGGCGGCCAACGCTTTGGAGTTGCCGACGCTGGCGGCGGCCGGAGAGGTGACACTGGTCAACACGGTTCCTTCGGCGGCGGCGGAGTTGGTGAGGATGGGGGGCTTGCCCCGCACGGTGCGGACAGTGAACTTGGCTGGCGAGGCGCTGCGGAACTCAGTCGTGCAGAGCATCTACGAGTCGGGCGGCGTCGAGCAGGTCTTCAACCTCTACGGGCCTTCGGAGGACACGACCTATTCGACGTGGGCGTTGATAGAGGCGGGCGGTGAGCGAGAGCCGACCATCGGGAGGCCGGTCGCCAACACCCGACTCTACGTGCTCGACGCGGCGCTCGGCCCCGTCCCCGTGGGCGTGGCGGGCGAACTCTACATCGGCGGCGACGGGCTGGCGCGCGGCTACCTCAACCGCCCCGACCTCACCGCCGAACGCTTCGTCCCCGACCCGTTCGGCGCGGAGCCGGGAGGGAGGCTTTACCGGACGGGCGACCTCGTGCGTTATCTCGCCGACGGACGGCTCGAATACCTCGGTCGGCTCGACCATCAAGTGAAGCTCAGGGGCTTCCGCATCGAGCTCGGTGAGATCGAGGCGGCGCTCGGCGGGCTCTCGGAGGTGCAGGAGGCGGTCGTCGTGTCGTGCTCGCGCGACGGGGCGGAGCAACGGTTGGTTGGGTACATCGTGACGCGCCCCGGCTTCGCCCCGACCACGAGCGAGTTGCGTCGCCACCTCAAAGAGCATCTGCCCGAGTACATGATCCCCTCGGCTTTCGTGGTGCTCAACGCGATGCCCCGGACGGCGAACGGGAAGATAGACCGCCGCGCGCTGCCCGCGCCGGAGAACTCGTCGGCGGAACTCGACAGCTTCTATCTCGCGCCCCGAACCCACGTCGAAGAGAAGCTGGCGGGAATCTGGAGCCAACTGCTCGGCTTGGCTCGGGTTGGCGTCAACGACAACTTCTTCGATCTCGGCGGCCATTCGCTGCTTGCCACTCAAATCGTCTCCAGGGTGCGCGAAACCTTCCGGCTGGAATTGCCCTTGCGTGAACTGTTCGAGTCGCCGACGGTGGCGGGGCTGGCCGCGCGTCTCGACTTGGCGTCGAGAGCGGCGGAGGTCAACGCCGTCCCGCGCGAGAGGAAAGGCGCGCTCGACGAGGTCTCCACGCCGCTCTCGACCGAGGTCGTCGAGGGCGAGGAGTCGGTTGAGCGCGTCGAGTTGCTGAGGCAGGTCAACGAGAGCCTGACCGTGCCGCCCATCCTCCCGGTCGTGCGCGACGGCGCGATGCCGCTCTCTTTCGCGCAGCAACGCCTCTGGTTCCTAGACCAGCTCACGCCGGGCAGCTCCGCCTATAACATCGTCGGCGGGATGCGCCTTGAGGGCGAGCTGGACGTGGATGCCCTCGGCGAGGCGCTCAACGGGATAGTCAGCCGCCACGAGGCGCTGCGCACTACTTTCACGACCGTTGACGGGCGTCCCGTGCAGGTCGTCGCCTCCGCGCTGCCCGTCGCCGTGACGCTCATCGACTTGCAAGTCCTTGACGAAGGGCTGCGTGCGGCGAGAATTCGTGAATTGGCGCGCGAAGAATTGAATCGCCCTTTCGACCTCGCGCGCGGGCCGCTCCTGCGCGTCGGGCTCCTGCGGCTCGGCGACGAAGAGCACGTCGCGCTGGTCACGATGCATCACATCGTCAGCGACGGCTGGTCAACGGCCATCTTCGTCAAAGAGTTCGTCGCGCTCTACGAGGCGTCGAGGACGGGTCGGCCCCCCGCCCTCGCCCCGCTCCCCATCCAATACGCGGACTACGCATACTGGCAGCGCGAATGGCTGCAAGGCGACGCCCTTGAGTCGCAGCTCGATTACTGGAGGCGGACGCTCGGCGGGAACCCGCCCGCGCTTGAGTTGCCGACGGACCGCGCGCGTCCCGAGGAGCCGACGCTGCGCGGCGAGAAGTATTTCCGCAAGCTGCCGGGCGAGCTCTACGAGGCTCTCGGCGCGCTCAGCCGCCGCGAGGGCGTCACGCTCTACATGACGCTTCTGGCCGCCTTCCAGACGCTGCTCTACCGCTACACGAATCAGGACGACGTGGTCGTCGGGACGGCCATCGCGGGCCGCAACCGCGCCGAGGTCGAGGGCCTCATCGGCGTCTTCATCAATATGCTGGTGCTGCGCACAGACCTCTCCGGCAACCCGACTTTCCGGGAGTTGATGGGGCGCGTGCGCGAGGTCACGCTGGAGGCTTACGCGCACCAGGAAATCCCCTTCGAGAAGGTGGTCGAGGAGTTGCAGCCCGCCCGCGCGCTCACGCGGTCGCCGCTCTTTCAGGTGGCGTTCGGGCTGCAACACGCGCCGACCCAGACCTTCACCATGCGCGGGCTCAGGATGAGCCCGCTCGCCTTCGACTCCGACATCTCGCGCTACGACCTCACGCTCTGGATGTTCGAGGGCGAGGGCGAGTTGACCGCGTCATGGACTTACAGCACGGACCTCTTCGAGGCCGAAACCGTCGAGCGGATGCAGCGGCAGTTCGAGACGGTGCTGCGTGTCGTCGTGGAAAACCCGGAGGCGCGTCTGGCCGCCCTCGACGTGCTCTCGGAAGAAGAGAAGAGGCTCGCGGCGTCGCGCGAGAGGGAGTGGGAAGAGTCCAACGTGAAGAAGTTAATGTCGGTCAAGCGGCGTTCCATCAGGCGACCCACCGACGGCGAGAACTAAAGCTTCGCGTGCCGCACACGCGACCGGCAGATAGAGAGATTGTGGTGGCTATACGAGACGAGTCCGAGGACGAATTCAAACCCGCGCGGCGCAGGGCTGTGCGTCTCACGTCAGCCGAGCTGGTTAAGACCTCCTACCTCGACGCCGAGCGGAAGATGCCGCTCGTGCTTGAGCCCGGCGGGGCGAACGTCAACCTCGTCGCGTGGGCCGAAGGGCACAGGGCGTTCGTCGAGGCTGAGTTGTCGAAGCACGGGGCGCTCCTGCTGCGCGGCTTCGACATCGATTCCGTCTCGCGCTTCGAGCAGTTCGTCGCGGCCACTTCGAGCGGGGCGCTGCCATACGCCGAGCGCTCTTCGCCGCGCAGCCAGGTTGGCGGGAACATTTACACCTCGACCGACTACCCGCCCGAGCGCGGCATCTTTCTGCACAACGAGCAGTCGTACAACCTGTGTTTCCCCCTGAAGATTTATTTCTTCTGCCTGACGCCGCCCGCCGAGGGTGGCGCGACGCCCGTTGCCGACACGCGGAAAATTCTCGCCGCCGTCCGACCCGAGGTGCGGCGGCGCTTCCAGGAGCGCGGCTACATGTACGTGCGAAATTTCGGCGACGGCTTCGGGCTCTCGTGGGAGGACACCTTCCAGACGCGGAGCAAAGCCGCCGTCGAGCAGTATTGCCGGCGGCACGACATTGCGTTCGAGTGGAAGGGCGGCGACCGCCTGCACACGCGGCAGGTGCGGCCCGCCGTCGCCAGGCACCCGCGGACGGGCGAACTGGCGTGGTTCAACCACGCGACTTTCTTCCACGTCTCGACGCTCGAAGAGGACATCCGCGAACGCGTGCTCGCGGAGTTCGACGAAGAGGATTTGCCGAACAACACATATTACGGCGACGGCTCGCGCATCGCGCCCGAGGTGATGGAGCACCTGCGCCAGACCTACCTGCGGGAGCAGCTCAGTTTCCCCTGGCGACAATTCGACGTGCTGCTGCTCGACAACGTGCTCGCCGCGCACGGGCGCGAACCATTCTCCGGCCCGCGCAGGGTCGTCGCCGGGCTCGCCGACCCTTGCCCCTGGGACGACGCCCTTCCCCCGCCGGTCGAACCACCCGCGGAACTTTAAGAAAGACGAGCGACCGTGAGCGAACCCAGAGAAGAAACGGTTGGCGGCGAGACCTTCAAGCCGTCAAGGCGCAAGACCATTAGGCTGACCGGGGCGGCGCTGGTGAAGACCAGCTACCTCTCGGGCGACGGCGGCGAGCGCTTCCCGCTCGTGGTCGAGCCGAACGTGGAGAACCTCAACCCCGTGTCGTGGGCGCAGAGTCAGCGCGCCTTCATCGAGGCCGAGCTGTTGAGGCACGGCGGCCTCCTGTTCCGCAACTTCGACGTTGATTCCGCGTCGCGTTTCGAGGATTTCGCGAGAGCTCTCGATCCCGACCTGCTCGACTATTTCGAGCGCGCCGCCCCGCGCCGCGAGGTCGGCAAGAACATCTACACCTCGACCGAGTACCCGCCCGACCAGGCGATCCCCCTGCATCACGAGATGTCCTACTCGCACAACTGGCCGACCAAAATCTGGTTCTACTGTGCGCAGCCCGCCGAGAGCGGGGGCGCGACCCCCATCGCCAGCGACCGTAAAGTTTTCGGGTTGATTGACCCCGCGATCAAAGAGAGGTTCATGAGCAGGAAGGTCATGTACGTCCGCAACTACGGCGAAGGGCTCGACCTCTCGTGGCGCGAAGCCTTCCAGACCGACGACCGCGCCGCCGTCGAAGAGTACTGTCGGCAGGCGCGTATGACCTGCGAGTGGCGCGACGGCGACCGCCTGCGGACGCGCGCCGTCCGCCAGATTCTCGCCACGCACCCGCAGACGGGCGAGACCGTCTGGTTCAACCACGCGCACATGTTCCACATCTCGAACGTCGAGCCGTCGGCGCGCGAGGCCCTGCTCGCGCACTACAAAGAGGACGAGCTGCCGCGTAACGCTTTTTACGGAGACGGCTCGCCCATCGAGAGTTCGGTGGTCGAAGAGATCAGGCGGGTTTACACGGAGGCGGCGGTGACGTTCGAGTGGCGGAAGGGCGACGTGCTGCTGCTCGACAACTTCCTGGCCTCGCATGGCCGCGAGCCGTTCGCGGGGCCGCGCAAAGTGCTCGTGGCGATGGCGCAGCTCTTCACCAGCGAAGCACTCTGAGAAGAGGAGAACAAGAAAGCTCATGGCCGAAGAGGCGGTAGAGGGATTCCAACTTTCGGAGCAGCAGAAACACCTCTGGCTGCAACAGGGCGACGATGGCCCCTTCATCTCGCAGTGCGCGGTGCGGCTGGAGGGGGAGTTGAACACGTCGGCGCTACGCGAATCGCTGCGGGCGGTCGTCTCCCGCCATGAGATTCTGCGAACCTCTTTTCACTCGCTGCTCGGGATGGATGTCCCCGTGCAGGTGCTCGCCGAAGAGTCGCCGCTCCCCGACCTTTCGGAGACGGACCTCGGCGGCTGCGACCCCGCGCGAATCGAGGCCGAGATAGAAAGGCGATTCGACGAGGCGCGACGGCAGGGGTTCGATTTCAAACGCGCGCCGTTGCTCCGCTGCCACCTACTGAAACTCGCGGCGGACTCCCACGTCCTGCTCCTCAGCCAGCCCGCGCTCTGTGCCGATTCCGCTTCGCTCGCCCATCTGATGCTTGAGCTGAGTCGCTGCTACGCGTCGCGCGTCGGGGGCATAGAAGCGCCGGGCGAGGCGGTGCAGTACGTGGACTTCTCGGAGTGGCAGCACGAGCTTCTGAGTTCGGCGGAGGGGGAGGGGCAGAAAGACTACTGGCGCAAGCAGACCGTCGCCGCCCGCTCGGCGCCCCCCGCCGCGCTGCCCTTCGAGGAGGGCGCGGGGCATGAGCCCCAGACTACGCAGGCGGGACCCCTCACCCTCCGGACTCTCGGCTTCACGTCGGGCGGGGTCGAGAAAATCGAAGCGGCGGCGCGACGTTATGAGGCTTCGGCGGAGGCGCTGCTGCTTTCGTGCTGGCAGATTTTGCTCTGGCGTCTGACGGGGGAGCCGGAGGTCGTGCTCGGCCAACTCTACGACGGTAGGCGGATTCGGCGCCTGCGCGAATGCCTCGGACTGTTCGCGCAGTACTTGCCTCTGCGCAATCGCCTCGACGCGAAATTTCTACTCTCCGACATCCTCCGCCAAAACCAGCAGGCGGCGTCCGCGAACTACGCGCGGCAGGAATATTACTCGCCCGCAGGGCGGGCTGATGCGGGTGGCGACCGTCTCCCTCTACCGATTAAATTCGACTTCATGGAGTGGCCCGCGCCGCAGACAGCCTGCGGGGTGACTTTCTCCCTGCACAAAATTTACAGCCGCGCCGACCGCTACAAGTTGAGGCTGTCGGCCTGCCGTCGCGACGCGGAATTCGCCTTCGAGTTCGACTACGACGAGAGATTTTATTTGCCGGAAGCCGTCCGTTGCCTCGCCGGCCAGTTTCTCGCGCTTCTGGAGAGCGCGGTCGAGAACCCGGACTTGCCGGTCGGCGAGCTGGGAGTGATCGGCGAGGACGAGCGCCGCCGCCTGCTCTTCGAGTGGAACGACACGGTGGCCGATTACCGCCGCGACATTTGCCTGCACGAACTGTTTGAAGAGCAGGCCGCGCGCACGCCCGCCGCGCCCGCCGTCGTCTTCCGCGACGAACAGTTGAGCTTCGGAGAACTGAACGCGCGAGCGAACCAATTAGCCCACTACCTGCGGCGGCTCGGGGTCGGCCCCGAAGTCCCCGTGGCGCTCTGCGTAGGCCGCTCTCTGGAGATGGTGGTCGGGCTCCTCGGCATCCTCAAGGCCGGGGGCGCATACGTGCCGCTCGACGTGGGACAGCCGAGGCAGAGGCTCGCCTTCATGCTGGAAGACACGCGCGCCCCCGTCGTGCTGACGCAGAGCGAGTTGGAGGCGCTGCTGCCCGCACACGGCGCGAGGGTCGTGCCGCTCGACGACTGCGGCGCGTTGCTGGCGACCGAGAGCGCGGAAAATCCCCGCGCCGGTGCGACGGCGGAAAACCTCGCTTATGTCATTTACACCTCGGGCTCGACGGGGCAGCCCAAGGGCGTGATGATTCGCCACCGCTCGGCAGTCAACCTGGCGGGCGCTTTGCGGAAGGCTGTCTACGCGAACCACGCCGCGCCGCTGCGCGTCAGCGTCAACGCGCCGCTCGCTTTTGACGCCTCCGTCAAACAACTCGTGCAGTTGCTCGAAGGCCACACGCTCGTCGTCATCCCCGAAGAAGTCCGCCCGAGCGGGGAAGACCTGCTGGCCTACGTCGTCGAGCGGCGCGTGGACGCGCTCGATTGTACGCCTTCACAACTGAAGCTCATGCTCGCTTCCGAAGCGTGGCGCGGGCGGGAGCAGCGCACGCCCTCTCTAATGCTGGTCGGCGGCGAGGCCATCGACCGCGAGACGTGGGGGCTCCTCGGCGCGCAGGAGAGGGTCGCTTTCTACAACGTCTACGGGCCGACCGAATGCACCGTGGATGCCGCCGCGGCGCGCGTCCGCAACGCCCCGACCACGCCGACCATCGGGCGGCCGGTCGCCAACACCCGAATCTACCTCCTCGACGCGCGGCAGCGCCTCGTGCCCACGGGGGCGACGGGCGAGATACACGTCGGCGGCGATGGTCTGGCGCGCGGCTACCTCAACCGGCCCGACCAGACGGCGGAAAAGTTCATCCCCGATCCCTTCGGCGGCGAGCCGGGCGCGCGTCTCTACCGGACGGGCGACCTCGGGCGTTACCTGCCCGACGGCCACCTCGAATTCCGCGGGCGGGCCGACCATCAGGTGAAGGTGCGCGGCATGCGCATCGAGCCGGGCGAGATCGAGGCCGCGCTCAAAAAGCAGGAGGCCGTGCGCGAGGCCGTCGTGCTCGCGCGTGAGGACGTGCCCGGCGACGTGCGACTCGTCGCCTACGTCGTCATCGGGCGTCGTCACCTGCCGGAGATCGAAGGGCGCTCGCGCTACGAACTGCCGAACGGGATGGCGGTCGTCCACCAGAACAAAAATGAGACCGACTATCTCTACCGGGAGATATTCGAGAACCGGACTTACGTGCAAGAGGGCATCGAGCTGCCCGACGGCGCATGCGTCTTCGACGTGGGCGCGAACATCGGACTTTTCACGCTCTTCGTCGCCGCGCACTGCCGCCGCCCGCGCGTCTACGCCTTCGAGCCGATCCTCCCCATCTTCGAGACACTGCGGCTCAACGTCGAACTCTACGGCGAGAACGTCAAGCTCTTCCCCTTCGGGCTGTCCGACGCGTCCAAGGCCGGATCGTTCACCTTCTACCCGCAGTACTCGATGATGTCCGGGCAGAGCGAGTACGCGCACGCGGGCGGTGATGTCGAGGTGGTTAAAAAGTACCTGCTTCACCAGCAGCAGGAAGGCACTTCGGGCGCGGACGTGCTGCTCGCGCATGCCGACGAGTTGCTGGCGGAGCGGTTCGTCGGCCAGGTCTACGAGTCACAACTGAAGACGCTCTCCGAGGTCATCAGCGCGGAGGGTGTGGGGCGCATCGACCTGCTGAAGGTGGATGTGCAGCGCGCCGAACTCGACGTGCTGAAGGGAATCGGCGACGCCGACTGGGACAAGATTCGACAGGTCGTGATGGAAGTCCACGACGCCGAGGGAGAGGCGAGCGAGGGGCGCATTCGTCACATCTCGGCGCTGCTTGAGGGGCGCGGCTTCACGGTCGTCACGCGGCAGGACGAGGCGCTGCGCGGGACGGACCGCCACAATCTTTACGCCTCGCGCGACGCGGCTAAGATGCGCGAGGCGGCGGAGGCCGAGCGCCGGGGCGAGGCGAACGGGCACGGGCGCGAGACGGATGTGCGACCGAGGGCGTTCGCGGCGGCAATCGTCTCGACGGGCGAGTTGCGCAATGCGCTCAAGGAAGAGTTGCCGGAGTACATGCTCCCCAGTGCCTTCGTCGTGCTGGACAAAATGCCGCTCACGCGTAACGGCAAAATCAACCGCGAGGCGCTGCCGCCCCCGGACGCGAGCCGCCCCGGCGAAGCACCCGGCTTCGTCGCCCCGCAGAATCAGATGGAGCGGACGGTCGCCAAAATCTGGCGGGAGGCGCTGCGCGTCGAGAAGGTCGGGGCGCACGACAACTTCTTCGAGCTGGGCGGCCACTCGCTGCTCATGGCGCAGGTACACAGCCGCCTCGTCGCGGCTCTGGGCCATCAAATCTCAATGGTGGAAATGTTCCAGCACCCGACCGTCAGCGCGCTGGCGAAGCATTTGAGTGAAGAGCGGCAGGACCCGCGCTCGCTGCGGGACGCGCAACAGCAACGCGCGGCGCGTCAGAAAGAGGCACTTGGACGGCAGAGGCGAACCGGAAGGAAGGTAAAACCAGGCGTATGAGCAACGAAGAATTTCAGGAGGCGACCGAGGGCGTCGCCATCATCGGCCTCTCAGGCCGCTTCCCCGGCGCGAAGACGCCTGCGGAGTTTTGGGAGAACCTGAAGGCCGGCGTCGAAGGCATCTCCTTCTTCACCGACGAAGATCTGCGCGCCGGGGGCGTCACGCGCGAAGCGTTGGCCGACCCCGGCTACGTCAAAGCCAAGGCGATGCTCGAAGACATCGAGATGTTCGACGCGGCCTTCTTCGGCATCACCCCGAAAGAGGCCGAGATGATGGACCCGCAGCAGCGCCTCTTTCTGGAATGCGCGTGGACGGCGCTCGAAGACGCGGGCTACGACAGCGAGCAGTACGGCGGCTCCATCGGCCTCTACGCGGGAACGAGCATCAACAGTTATCTGATGGTCAACCTCTTCTCGAACCCGGGGATGCTGGACGACGCCGGCATCCTCCAGACTTCGATCCCCAACCGCACCGACCATCTGACGACGCGGGGCGCGTACAAGCTCAACCTGAAAGGACCGGCCGTCACCGTCCAGACGGCCTGCTCGACCTCGCTCGTGGCCGTGCATCTGGCCTGCCAGAGCCTGCTCGGCTACCAGTGCGACATCGCCCTGGCCGGGGGCGTGACGGTCAGCGTCCCGAAGAAGTCGGGCTACTATTTTCAGGAGGGCGGGGTGCTTTCGCCCGACGGGCATTGCAGGGCGTTCGACCACAGGGCGAACGGGACTGTGGTCGGCAACGGCGTCGGCGTGGTGGTCTTGAAGCGGCTCTCCGAAGCGCTCGCCGATGGGGACGAGATTCACGCCGTCATCAAGGGCTCGGCCATCAACAACGACGGTTCCCTGAAGGTCGGCTACACGGCCCCGAGCGTGGACGGGCAAGCGGACGTGATCGCGCTGGCGCAGGCGGTCGCGGGCGTCGAGCCGGAGACGGTCACTTACGTCGAGGCCCACGGCACGGGGACGGCCCTCGGCGACCCCATCGAGATCGCCGCTCTCACACAGGTCTTCCGCGCGGGCACGGACAAGAAGAATTTCTGCGCGGTCGGTTCGGTGAAGCCCAACATCGGACACCTCGACGTGGCCGCCGGCGTCGCCGGGCTCATCAAGACGACGCTCGCGCTCAAGGAAGGAGTCATCCCGCCGCTCATCAATTTCGAGCACCCGAACGCGGAGATTGATTTCGAGGGCAGCCCCTTTTACATCAACGACAAGCTCGTCGAATGGAAACGCGACGGCGGGCCGCGCCGCGCGGGCGTCAGTAGTTTCGGCATCGGCGGGACCAACGCGCATGTCGTCGTCGAGGAAGCGCCGGAGCGCGCGGCCTCCGGGCCGTCGAGGCCAAGCCAGGTGCTCGTGCTCTCGGCACGCACGGGCCCAGCCCTTGAGGCGGCGACGGCGAACCTCAGCACCTACTTCAAAGAGAACCCGAAAGCCGACCTCGCCGACGTGGCCTTCACGCTCGCCGCGGGGCGCAGGGCTTTCAAGCACCGCCGCGTCGTCGTCTGCCAGGACGCGGCGGACGCCGCGCGGACTCTGGAGTCGCTCGACCCGCGCCGCGTTGTGGCCGGTTTGCAGGAGCCGAAGAATCATCCCGTCATGTTCATGTTCCCAGGGCAGGGCGCGCAGCACGCGGGGATGGGGCGCGAACTCTACGAGGCGGAACCCGCCTACCGCGCCGAGGTGGACGCCTGCGCGGAACTGCTCCGGCCCCTGCTCGGGCTCGACCTGCGCGACGTGCTCTACCCGCCAGCCGGGTCGTCGGCACGGAGCGAAGAACAGCTCAGGCAGACCTTCATCACCCAGCCGGCCTTGTTCGTCACCGAGTACGCGCTGGCGAAGCTTTGGATGGAATGGGGGGTCAGGCCGCAGGCGATGATCGGGCACAGCATCGGCGAATACGTCGCGGCGTGCCTGGCCGGGGTGCTGTCTTTGGAGGATGCGCTGGCACTCGTGGCGGCGCGTGGCCGGGTGATGCAGGGCGCGGAGGGCGGCGAGATGCTGGCCGTCGCGCTGCCGGAAAGGGAGGTGCTGGCGCTGCTCGGCGAAGAACTCTCGCTCGCCTCGGTCAACGCGCCTTCGCAGTGTGTGGTGGCGGGACGGGCAGGAGCGATAGCGGAGCTGGAAGCAAAGCTTCAGGCGCGCGACGTGTCGTGTCGTCGCTTGCAGACCTCGCACGCCTTCCACTCGCACATGATGGAGCCCCTGCTCGACGCCTTCAGGGCCGAAGTCCGAAAGGTCACGCTCAACGTCCCGCGCATCCCCTACGTGTCGAACCTGACGGGCGCTTGGATCGGCGCAGCCGAGACGACGGACCCGGAATACTGGGTGAGCCACCTGCGGCGCACGGTGCGCTTCGGCGAGGGCGTGGCGCGACTCTTCGAGGAGCCCGACGCGATCCTCCTTGAGGTCGGGCCGGGAAGGACTCTGATGACCATCGCGAGGTGGCATCCGGCGAAGGGGCCGGGGCAGACGGTGCTGACCTCACTGCCGCACCCGGACGAGAACGTTTCGGCTTTGGCCTCGGTGCAGAACAGCCTCGGGAGGCTGTGGCTGGCGGGGGTGGGGGTCGATTGGCAAAGCTACTACGCGCGCGAACAGCGCCGCCGTGTTCCCCTGCCGACCTACCCTTTCGAGCGCCGCCGCTTCTGGGTCGAGCCCCGGCATCGTTCGTCCGCCGCGAGCGACGGGCAAACGTCTCTGCGCAAAAAGGCGGACGTGACGGAATGGTTCTACATCCCTGCCTGGAAAAGTTCGGCCCCGCCGCCCCGCCTCGAGCGCGTCGCGGCGGAGCAGCGCGATTCCTTCTGCCTGTTGTTCCTCGACGAGTGCGGGCTCGGCTCTCGCCTGGCCGTGATACTTGAGAGCGCCGGTTGCGAGGTGGCGACGGTCAGCGCCGGAGAGCGTTTCGAGGAGCGCGGCGGGCGCGAGTTCACGGTCGCTCCCGGTCGCAAGGAGGACTTCGACGCCCTGCTGGGCGCGTTGACGGCGCGCGGAAAGCAGCCCGCGAAAATCTTCCACCTCTGGAACGTGACGCCCGCATTCGACCCGCTCGGCGAGCGCTCGCTCGCCGAGGAATGCCAGCGCAGAGGGTTTTACAGCCTGCTCGCGCTCGCGCAGTCGCTCGGCGAGCAGCCGGACGCGAAACCCGTTGAACTGACGGTCGTGACCAACGACCTGTACCGCGTCACGGGCGACGAAGCGCTGTGCCCGGAGAAGGCCACCGTCCTCGGGCCGTGCCGCGTCGTGCCGCAGGAGTACAAGCACATCCACAGCCGGAATCTCGACGTGACGCTCCCGGCGGCGGAAGGCGAGAGCGAGAAGCTGGCGGAACTCCTCGCCGGGGAGTTCTTCGCCGAGTCGTCCGAGAAGGTGGTCGCCTACCGCCACGGGGGGCGCTGGGCACAGAGCTTCGAGCCCCACCGGATGGAGAGTCCCGCCGCTGCGTCCGGCGCACGCGTGCGCGACAAGGGCATCTACCTCATAACGGGCGGTCTTGGGGGCGTGGGTTTGGTCTTCGCCGAACACCTCGCGCGGACTGCCGGGGCGCGTCTGGCGCTCGTCGGGCGTGCCGCTTTCCCCGCCCGCGAACGCTGGAGGCGCTGGCTCTCGACGCACGACGAGGGGGACGAGGTGAGCCGTAAAATCCGTCACGTGCAGGAGCTTGAGAAGCACGGCGCGCGGGTCGAGGTCTTCGCCGCCGACGTGGCCGACCGCGAACAGATGCGGGACGTGCTGGCGCGGGTCGTGGAGCTGTTCGGCCCCGTCAACGGCGTCATCCACGCGGCGGGCGTGCCCGGCGGGGGCATGATTCAACTCAAGACCGCGGACAAGGCGGCGGCCATCCTCGCGCCGAAGGTGGAGGGGACGCGGGTGCTCGGCGAACTCTTCGAGAGCGCGCCGCTCGACTTCATGCTCCTCTGCTCTTCGAGAAGTTCCATCCTCGGCGGGTTCGGGCAGATAGACTATTGCGCGGCCAACGCCTTCCTCGACGCCTTCGCGCACTACTACACCGCGCGGACGGGCGTGTTCACCGTCTCCGTCGACTGGGACGGCTGGCGGGATGTCGGGATGCTCGTCAACACGGCGGCGCATTACGGCGTGAAGGGCGCGGCGGCGGGCTCGTATCAAAAGCACGACCACCCGCTGCTTGAGAGCGTTTCGGTGGAGGCCGACGGGCGCGAAACCTACCTCACGCGGTTCACCGTCGCCGACAAATGGATTCTTGAGGAGCACCGCATCGGCGGTACGGCTGTGCTGCCGGGCGTCACGTACCTTGAGATGGCGCGGGCCGCCTTCGAGAAGCATTCGGGCGGCGGGCCGGTCGAGTTGCGCGACGTGTTTTTCATCACGCCGATGGGGATCGGCGACGACGAGCGGCGCGAAGTCCGGTTTGAGTTGGAGAAGAACGGCGAAGGCTACAAGTTCCGCGCCTCAAGCAGACCCGTCGCGCAGAACGGCGCGGCCCCGCAGTGGCAGGATCACGCCATCGGCGAAATCGGGCCCGCCCCTTCGAGGCCGCCGCGGCGTCACGACCTCGCCGAACTCGCGCGCAGGTGCAACATACGCGAGTTCATCGTCGGCGACGAGGATCTCGACCCCGACCTCGGGCCGCGCTGGCAGAACATCAGGAAGGTGCATCTCGGCGAGCGCGAGATGCTGGTGCTCTTCGAGCTGCCCGAAGAGTTCGAGTACGACTTGGAAAAGCTCAAG
Source organism: Pyrinomonadaceae bacterium (assembly GCA_035645715.1). Taxonomy (GTDB): domain Bacteria; phylum Acidobacteriota; class Blastocatellia; order Pyrinomonadales; family Pyrinomonadaceae; genus QHXN01. The sequence goes on along the minus strand of DASQMB010000072.1, from coordinate 24,138 downwards.
CTACACCCTTCGCTGCTCGACCGCGCCGCCGGGACGGGGATGCTCTACATGGAGCTCGACGGCGTCTACCTCCCGATGGCTTACAAGCGGCTGCGGTACGAGCGGCCCCTGCCTCGCAAGGTCTACGCCTACATCAAGGAGACGGAGAACAACTACTCGAAGAAGGAGACCATTACCTTCGACGTGATCATCACGGACGAGGACGGGACGGAACTGGTCGAGATCGAGGAGTTCAGCGAGAAGAGGATCAACGACATCACCGAGCAGGTGAAGGCGCTCGGCGACAAGCACGGGCGCGAGCGCGCAGAGGCCGCCGCGACGCCCGAGAAAAGCTTCTACGAGGAGAGCATCAGCGAGGGCATCGCGCCTGCCGAGGGCGTCGAAGTCTTCAAGCGCATCCTCGCCTCCGCGCCCGCCCCGCAGGTGGTCGTCTCCACGAAAGACCTCGCGGCCTCGGTGGCGCGAGCCAACGCCTTCATCGACGAGCAGGTCTCCGAGGAGATAGAGAAGCTTCAGGCGACCCGCCCGCTCCATCCGCGCCCCGACGTGCAGACCCCATACGTCGAGCCCCGCAACGACATCGAGCAGATGCTCGTGGGGATCATGCAGGAAGCGCTCGGCGTAGACCGCGTCGGCGTCCACGACAACTTCTTCGAGCTGGGCGGCGACTCCGTGCTCAGCATCCAGATCATAGCGCGCGTCAACCGCACGGGGTGGCTTATCACGCCGCAGCAGATTTTCCAGCACCAGACGATTGCCGAGCTGGCCGAGGTGGCCGTCAGGACGGCGGGCGCGGAGGCGTCGGGCGCGGAGGCGTCGAGCGCGGAGGCGTCGGGCGCGCCCGCCGCGGTAGAGGCGACCCCGGTCGCCCGCCCCGCTTTCGAGTTGGGGGGACTTGACGAGAGGCAGTTCGGCAAACTCTCCAGGCTGCTCGAATCGGACGACGAGCCCGACGAGGATGACGAGGACGACGAGGGGCTGGGCGTGGAAGTGTTCGCGGAGCCTCCGGCGCCCGCGAACGTCTCACGCGTCGGGGCCGTGGATGTCGAGATGGCTTTGCGCGAGCACCCTTCGGTGCGCGAGGCCGCGGTCGTCGCGCGCGACGGCGACGGCGGCGACGGCCTCGTCGCTTACGTCGTGCTCGACGGCGATGGGAGCCGCCGCGCGGAGGCGAAGAAGATGGGGTTCAGCCTCTTCTACTTCGCAGCCGACGATTCCCGCTCGGGCGCCGACAAGTACCGCCTCTATCTCGAAGGTGCACAGTACGCCGACCGTCACGGGTTCGAGGCGGTGTGGACGCCGGAGCGCCACTTCCACGAGAGCGGTGGGCTCTACCCGAACCCTTCCGTTTTGAGCGCCGCGCTGGCCGCGACCACCGAGCGCATCAAGCTGCGCGCGGGCAGCGTGGTGCTCCCGCTGCACCACTCCATCCGCGTCGCGGAAGAGTGGTCTGTCATCGACAACCTTTCGCGCGGGCGCGCGGGACTCTCCTTCACCGCCGGCTGGATACCGAACGACTTTGCCTTCTTCCCCGAGCGCTTCGCCAACAAGCGGGAGGAGATGCTACGCGGCATCGAGGAGGTTCAACGCCTGTGGCGCGGCGGCTCCATCACGGCGCGCGACGGCGCGGGGAAGAGCTGCGAGCTGACGATTCTCCCGCGACCCGTCCAGAAGGAACTTCCCATCTGGCTCACCTGTAGCGGCGACCCGCAGATGTTCGTCAAAGCGGGCGAGCTTGGGCTCAACGTGCTGACCGCGCTGCTCTCGCAGTCGGTCGAGGAGGTGGCCGGGAAGCTCGAACTTTACCGCCAGGCCCGCGCCCGGCACGGCCACGACCCCGACGCCGGGCACGTCACGGCGATGCTGCACACGTTCGTCGGCGAGGACGAGCGCGCCGTTCTCGACAAGGTGAGGACGCCCCTGACCGACTACCTCAAGGCGCACGTCGGGCTCATCGAGACGATGACGCAGAGCCTCGACATCAAGGTCGATATCGACAAGGAGCAGTACCTCGACCACCTCGTCGCCTTCGCCTTCGAGCGCTACTACCGGACGGCCTCCCTCATCGGCACGCCCGACAAGTGCCTGCACATGGTCAAGCGTCTCGGTGAGGTAGGCGTCAACGAGGTGGCGTGCTTCATCGACTTCGGGGCCGAAGTGGGCGACGTGCTCGGGGGGCTGCGGCACCTCAACACGCTTAAAGAACTCTCCGACGAGACGCACGCGGCGGGGGGCGGCGCGGCGGCGTCCGAGACGCTGGGCGCGCTCGAACGGTTCGTCCGGGAAAAACTCCCGCCGCACGGCGGAGACATTTCCTTCATGGTGCTCGAAACGCTGCCGGTGACGCCGCACGGGACGGTCGATTATCACGCGCTGCCCGCGCCCGAAAGCTTCGGGCGGAACCCCTACGGTTCGATGCGAAGCTCCGCCTGAGTTACGCCGCAGAACCTCTTCGGGCTTCCGCCGGAAGCCGCCGAGATGAGCATGAAAAACGTCGAAGACATATACCCGCTTTCGCCGACGCAGGAGGGCATCCTCTTCCACACGCGCCACGATCCCGTGTTCGCGTCGTACTTCGAGATCATCACGTGGGTGATGCAAGGGGAGGTGGACATTCAGGCGTTCGGGCGGGCGTGGCAGCGCGTCGTCGAGCGCCACACGGTGCTGCGCACGGCCTTCGTCTGGGAGGGGCTCGACGAGCCTTTGCAGGTCGTGCGCCAGCGTGCCAAGCTGCCCTTCGCCCACCACGACTGGCGGGCCTTCGCGGCGGGGCGGCAGGAGGAGATGCTGGAGCAGTTCTACGCCGCGGAGCGCAAGCGCGGCTTCGACCTCTCGAAAGCCCCCCTCATGCGCGTGGCGCTCATCCAGACGGGCGCGGATTCCTACCGGGTCGTGTGGAGCTACTACCACGGGCTGGTCGACGGCTGGTCGGGCTCGCTTATCCTCGGCGATGTCTTCACCTTCTACGAGGGGCTCAACCGGGGCGTCGAACTCAAACTGCCGCCGCCGCGCCCCTTCCGCCATTACATCGACTGGGTGAAGCGGCAGGACTTGTCGGAGGCGCGCGATTACTGGCGGCGCACGCTGAAGGGTTTCAGCGCCGCGACCCCCATCGGGGTCGGCGGTGGAACGCCGCGCCGGGGCGAGCCGTCGGCCCCCGCCGAGACGCGTAGCTACCGCGAGCAGCAGTTCAACCTTCCGGCGGAGACGACCGCCGAACTGGTGCGGCTGTCGCGGCAGCACCAACTGACGCTGAACACTATTTGCCAGGGCGTCTGGGCTCTGTTGCTGAACAGCTACAGCGGCGAGCGGGACGTGGTCTTCGGGGTCGCCGTCTCGGGTCGCCCACCTATGCTCGAACAGGTCGAAACGATCATCGGCATGTTCATCAACACGCTGCCCGCGCGCGTCGAAGTGTCCCCCTGGCGGACGCTCATCCCCTGGCTCAAGGAGATTCAGAGCGCGCAGGCGGAGATGCGCCGCTACGAGTACAGCCCGCTCGTGGAGGTTCAGGGCTTGAGCGAGGTGCCACGCAACACCCCGCTCTTCGAGTCCATCGTCTCTTTCGAGAACCACCCGATTGACTACTCCCTGCTGAAGCGGAGCGACAAGGTGGAACTGCGCGACGTGGTTCATTACCACACCGCGACGGGCTACCCCCTCAATCTCATCATCGAACCGGGCGGCGAGCTGGTCTTCAAAATCCTCTACGACTTCGGCAGGTTCGACGACGCCTCCATCGCGCTCATCCTCGGGCACCTCCGGCGTCTGCTCACGTCCGTCGCCGCCGACCCGCACCGGCGGCTCTCGGATTTCCCGCTTCTGACCGAGCCCGAAGAGCAGCAGTTGTTAGTCGAGTGGAATTCCGCCCCGCCCGTCGAGCCCGCCGAGGAGAGCATCCACGCGATGTTCGAGGCGCAGGTCGCGCGTACGCCCGAGCGCACAGCTCTGGTCGCGGGGGAGGAGAGGTTCAGCTACGCGGAGTTGAACCGTCGCGCAAACCGTCTGGCGCGACGCCTGCGCAAGATGGGGGTCGGGCCGGAAGTGCCCGTGGCGCTCTGCGTCGAGCGTTCCGTCGAGATGGTCGTCGCGCTGCTCGGCATCCTCAAGGCGGGCGGCGCTTACGTGCCGCTCGACCCGAGCTACCCGCCCGCGCGACTCGCCTTCATGCTGGAGGACACGCAGGCCCCCGTGCTCCTGACGCAGGAGCGACTGTCGGGGTTCCTGCCCGCGCCGGAGGCCGAACGGACGAAGGTCGTTCGGCTCGACGCCGACCGCGAGGCGATTGCGCTGGAAGATGACACGAACCTCGCGCGCGTGTCGGGCGCGGCGGAACATCTCGCCTATTTCATCTACACCTCCGGCTCGACGGGCAGGCCGAAGGGCGTCGCCATCACGCACCGCAGCGCCGCCGTCTTTTTGCACTGGGCGCGGGAAGCCTTCGACGACGAACAACTCGCGGGGGTTCTGGCCTCGACCTCGATCAGCTTCGACCTCTCCGTCTTCGAGTTGTTCGCGCCGCTGAGTTGGGGCGGCACGGCGATCCTCGCCGAGAACGCGCTTCACCTGCCAACGCTCGGGGCTGCCGCCGAAGTCACGCTCGTCAATACTGTCCCCTCCGCGATGGCCGAACTGGTGCGGGCGAAAGCCGTCCCGCCGAGCGTGCGGACGGTCAACCTGGCCGGAGAGCCTCTGCCGCGGAGGCTCGTCGAGGAGCTGTACGAGCAGGAGAATGTGAGCCGCGTCTTCAACCTTTACGGGCCTTCGGAGGACACGACCTACTCGACCTACACGCTCGTCGGGAGGGACGAAACCGGCGTGCCGAGCATAGGCCGCCCCCTCAGCAACACGCAGGCCTACATCCTAGACAGCGTGGGGCTGCGGCTCGCGCCCGTCGGGGTCGTCGGCGAACTCTACCTCGGCGGGGAAGGTCTCGCGCGCGGCTACCACAGCCGGCCCGGATTGACGGCGGAAAAGTTCATCCCCGATCCCTTCGGCGGCGAGCCGGGCGCGCGTCTCTACCGGACGGGCGACCTCGCGCGCCGGCTGCCCGACGGGAACATCGAGTTTCTCGGGCGCGCCGACCAGCAGGTGAAGATACGCGGCTTCCGCATCGAGATGGGCGAGGTGGAACTGGCCGTCGAAGCACAGCCGGGGGTGCGCGAGTGCGTGGTCCTGGCGCGCGAAGACGCGCCGGGCGAGAAGCGCCTCGTGGCCTACGTCGTCCCCCGAAGGCGGCGCGAATCTCCCCTGTCGCCGAAGGTGAGCGGCCCCGAGAGGGACGAACTGCTCTCCGGCAGGCAGCACTCGAAACTGCCGAACGGCATGGTCGTCGCGGGGCACGGCAGCCTCCAGACGAGCGGCGTTTACCGCGAGATTTTCGAGGACAAGATTTATCTGAAGCACGGCATCCGGCTTGAAGATGGCGACTGCGTCTTCGATGTCGGCGCGAACATCGGACTCTTCTCGCTCTTCGTCAAGCAGCAGGCGCGCGGGGCGCGGCTCTACGCCTTCGAGCCGCTGCCGCCGAACTTCGACGCCCTCCGTACCAACGTCGAACTCTACGGGCTGGACGTGAACCTCTTCGAGTGCGGCATGTCGAAGCGGCGCGAGACGGCGACCTTCACGTTCTACCCCCACGCGGCTGCGATGTCGGGGAGGGTCTCGGGCGTCGAGGAAGACAAAGTAGCCACGCGGGCCAACGTCCAGAGTTGGCTCCAGAGCTTCGAGGGCGGGGGCGGGGCGGGGCAGGCCGCCCCTCAATACGAGCTCGACGAGTTCGTCGAGACGTACCTGCATAGCGAGTCATACGATTGTCAGCTCACGACCCTCTCCGAAGTCGTCCGTGAGCAGGGGATCGAGCGCATAGACCTGCTGAAGCTCGATGTCGAGAAGAGCGAATTCGACGTGTTGAGCGGGATCGAGGAAGAGGACTGGAAGAAGATTCGGCAGCTCGTCATCGAAGTCCACACCGAAGAGTTGCTGGCGCGAATCTCCGACCTGCTGCGCCAACGCGGCTTCACTTTCGCCGTTGATAAAAGCACGCTCGTCGAGGAAGCGGGACAAGATGTGGTACGCGTCTACATGCTCTACGCGCGGGCCGCGGGGGAGGGCGAGGAGGCGGCGGCGTCGAACGGTCGCGGGCGTGCGGCGCGTGCCGAGGCGGAGGAGGTCGAGCGAGAGCTGTCGCTCGAAGAGTTGCGCCGCTCGTTGCGCGAGACGTTGCCCGCCTACATGATCCCCTCCGCCTTCGTCGTCCTCGACGAACTGCCGCTCACGCCGAACGGCAAAGTAGACCGCCGCGCGCTGCCCGCGCCCGAGCAGACCGCGCCGGTCGAAGATGGCGGGCACGTCGCGCCGCGCACCCCGGTCGAAGAGATCGTGGCCGGAATTTGCGCCGGAGTGCTCGGGCTCGAACGCGTGGATGTGACCGGCAACTTCTTTGAGCTGGGCGGCCACTCGCTGCTGGCCGCGCAGGTCATCTCTCGCGTGCGCGAGACGTTCAAAGTGGAGTTGAGCCTGCGCAGCCTGTTCTTGAAGCCGACCGTCGAAGGGCTCGCCGAAAACATCGAGAGGTCGCTCGGGGCCGGCGAAGAGCTGTCGGTCGGGCGCATCGAGAAGTCCCCGCGCCGGGGCGATCCGCCGCTCTCCTTCTCGCAGCAGCGTCTCTGGTTCCTCGACCAGATGGAGCCGGGCGCGGCCTTCTACAACATCACCTCGACGGTGCGCCTGCAAGGCGAGTTGAATCTGGAAGCGTTGCGGGAAGCATTCGCCGAAATCGTCCGGCGGCACGAAGTCCTGCGCACGACCTTCGCCGCCGTGGACGGTCGCCCCGTACAGGTCATCAACGCGCGGATGCCGCTCGCGCTGACGGTCGAAGAAGTCGGCGGCGAGTCCTTCGAGGAGCGCGTCGCGGCGGCGCGTCTGCTGGCGCGCGAGGAGGCGGGGCGTTCGTTCGACCTGACGCGCGGGCCTTTGCTGCGCGTGCGCTTGCTCCGCATCTCCGAAGACGAGCACCTCGCGCTCTTGACGATGCACCACATCATCTCCGACGGATGGTCAATCGGCGTCCTCGTCAACGAAGTCAGCGCACTCTACGCGGCTTTCGTCGCCGGGCAGGAGTCGCCGCTCGCGGAACTCCCGATTCAGTACGCGGACTACGCCGTGTGGCAGCGCGAGTGGCTGCAAGGCGAAGCGCTCGAAGCGCAGCTTTCATACTGGCGCAAACAGTTGGAGGGCGCGCCGCCGCTGCTGGAACTCCCGACTGACAGGCCGCGCCCGGCGGTGCAGAGCTACCGGGGCGGCGTCGAGCACTGGGAATTGGACGAAGGGCTGACGCGGAAGCTGCGGGAGTTGAGCAGGGCGGAAGGCGCGACGCTCTACATGACGCTGCTGGCGGCCTTCAAGGTCTTGCTCCATCGTTACTCACGGCAGGCCGACATCGTCATCGGCTCGGACATCGCGAACCGCACCCGCGCGGAGACTGAGAACCTTATCGGCTTCTTCGTCAACATGATGCTGCTACGCAGCGACCTCTCGGACAACCCCGCGTTCGCCGAATTACTCGGGCGCGTGCGCGAAGCGGCGCTCGGCGCTTACGCGCATCAGGACGTGCCGTTCGAGAAACTGGTCGAGGAGTTACAGCCGGAGCGGAGCCTGTCGCACTCGCCGCTCTTCAACGTGGTCTTCGTGCTTCAGAACGCGCCGATGGGGTCGCTGGAATTGCCGGGACTCAAGTTCACCACGCAGGAGTTCGAGAGCAACTTCACGCGCTTCGACATGGAGTTCCACCTCTGGGAGCGGGAAGACGGGCTGAACGGCTTCCTGATCTACAACACCGACCTGTTTGAAGCCGCGACCGTCCGGCGTCTGCTCGGCCACTTCAAAATCCTGCTCGGAGGCATCGTCGCCGAGCCCGACCGGCGCGTGGCCTCGCTGCCGCTGCTCGCGGGCGGCGAGAGGCGGGAGCTGCTGGTTGGCCGGAACGACACCGGAGTTGCTTACCCGAAGGACGATTCGGTACACAGGCAGTTCGAGTTGCAGTCCGCGCGGAGCCCGCGCGCCACCGCCGTCGTCTTCGGCGACGTGCGGCTGACCTACGAAGAACTCAACCGCCGCGCCAACCAACTCGCGCGCCGCCTGCGGTCGCTCGGCGTCGGGGCGGAAGTGCCCGTGGCGCTCTGCGTCGAACGTTCCGTCGAGATGATCGTCGGCCTCCTCGGCATCCTCAAGGCGGGCGGCTACTACGTGCCGCTCGACCCGGCCAACCCCTTGAAGCGCCATTCGTTCATGCTGGAACAGACCGGGGCCCCGGTGATCCTCTCGCAGGAGCATCTGGTGGACGAGTTGCCCACGCACTGGAGCCACGTCGTGCTGCTCGACTCGGATTGGGACTCCGTGGCGGAAGAGAGCGGAGAGAATCTGGACGACCCGACCTCGGGTGACAACCTGATCTACGTGATGTACACGTCGGGCTCGACGGGACTGCCGAAGGGCGTCAGCGTGACGCACAGGGGGGTGATGCGGCTGGTGAAAGAGTCCGGCTTCGCGCGGATGGACGCGGGCGAGACGTTCCTCCAACTGGCCCCGCTCTCGTTCGACGCCTCGACGTTCGAGATTTGGGGCGCGCTGCTCAACGGCGCGAAGCTGGTCGTCATGCCGCCGGAGTCCCCGACACTGGGAGAGCTGGGCGCGGCTTTGAAGCAATACGGCGTCACGACTCTGTGGCTGACGGCGGGGCTGTTCCACCTCATGATCGACGAACACGTCGAGGCGTTGGAGCCTCTGCGGCAACTGCTGGCGGGCGGCGACGTGCTCTTGCCGTCGAAGGTCAGGAAGGCTCTCGCGCGGCTTGAGGGGTGCCGGCTCATCAACGGTTACGGCCCGACAGAGAGCACCACCTTCGCCTGCTGCTACACGGTGCCGCGCGAAGGGTTCGACGGGTCGCGCACCCCCATCGGGCGGGGCATCTCGAACACGGAGATATACCTTCTGGACTCGCAGATGGAGCCGTCGCCCGTGGGCGTGGCGGGCGAGCTCTACATCGGCGGCGACGGGCTGGCGCGCGGCTACCTCAACCGCCCCGACCTCACCGCCGAACGCTTCGTCCCCGACCCGTTCGGCGCGGAGCCGGGCGCGCGTCTCTACCGGACGGGCGACCTGGCGCGTTACCTCGCGGACGGCGAGATAGAATTCCTCGGGCGGCTCGACCATCAAGTGAAGCTCAGGGGCTTCCGCGTCGAACTCGGTGAGATCGAGGCCGCTCTGTCCGCGCATTATTTAGTCGGCGAGGCGACGGTGTTGATGCGCGAGGACACGCCGGGCGAGAAGCGACTCGTCGCATACGTGGTGGGCGAAGGCGTCTTGGAGTTGACGGCGGACGAGTGGCGGAAATACCTGCGCGAGCAGTTGCCCGAATACATGATTCCTTCGTCAGTCGTGGCGTTGAAAGAGATGCCCCTCACGCCGAACGGCAAAATCGACCGCGGCGCGCTGCCGCCGCCGGAGCAGGTGCGGGGCGACGAGGCGGATATTTTCGTCGCGCCACGCACGCCGACGGAAGAAGCGCTGGCGGGAATCTGGCGTGAGGTGTTGGGTGCCGAGAAGGTCGGCGCGGAAGACAACTTCTTCGACCTCGGCGGACACTCGCTCCTCGCCACACAGGTCATGTCGCGCGTCAGGGAGTCTTTCCGAGTGGAGCTGCCCCTCCGCGATTTGTTCGAGTTGCCGACGGTGGCCGGGCTCGCCGGGAGCATCGACGCCACGCTCGACGCGCGGCGGCGCCCCGTCGCCCCGCCCATCGTGCCCGTCAAAGATAAGCGCGAGCTGCCGCTCTCTTTCGCCCAGCAACGCCTCTGGTTCCTCAACCAGTTTGAGCCGGACAGCCCTTTCTATAACATTCCCTTCGCCGTGCGCCTGAAGGGCGCGCTCGACCTCGGCGCGCTCGAACGTACGCTCAACGAAATCGTCCGGCGGCACGAAGTCCTGCGCACGACTTTCTCCTCCGTCGAGGGGCGGCCTGTGCAGGTCGTCGGCGAGGCCCCGGCCCTGAAGCTCACCGTCGAAGACCTGAGCCGAAGCGCAGACCCCGCGTCGGAGGCCGGGCGCATCGCGCGCGAGGAGGCGGGGCGTTCGTTCGACCTGACGCGCGGATCGCTATTGCGAGTGCGGCTGCTCCGGCTCTCCGACGACGAGCACCTCGCGCTTTTGACCATGCACCACATCATCTCCGACGGGTGGTCAATCGGCGTCCTCGTCAACGAGGTCAGCGCACTCTACGCGGCTTTCGTCGCCGGGCAGGAGTCGCCGCTCGCGGAACTCCCGATTCAGTACGCGGACTACGCCGTGTGGCAGCGCGAGTGGCTGCAAGGCGAAGCGCTCGAAGCGCAACTCTCCTACTGGCGTGGGCAGTTGGAAGGCGCCCCTCCGCTCTTAGAGCTACCGACTGACAGGCCGCGCCCGGCCGTGCAGAGTTACCAGGGCGGCGTCGAGCACTGGGAAGCGGAAGCAGAGTTGGTGGAGAGGCTGCGCGGGTTGAGCAGGGCGGAGGGCGCGACGCTGTTCATGACGCTGCTGGCGGCTTTTAAGGCCCTGCTCCACCGCTACTCCGGGCAGGCCGATATTTCCGTGGGCTCTCCCATCGCGAACCGCAATCGCGCGGAGACCGAGGGGCTCATCGGCTTCTTCGTCAACACGCTCGTGCTGCGTGCGGAAGTGCGCGGGGACGAGGACTTCGCCGGCCTGCTCGGTCGCGTGCGCGAGACGACGCTCGGCGCTTACGCGCATCAGGACGTGCCGTTCGAGAGGCTGGTCGAGGAGTTGCAGCCGGAGCGCGACATGAGCCGGTCGCCGCTCTTCCAGGTGATGTTCGCTTTGCAGAACGCGCCGCTGAGAGAGCTGTCTTTGCCGGGGCTGCGTCTGGAGATGGTGGATGCCGAGGCGACGACCGAAAAGTTCGATCTGACGCTGACGCTGGCGGAGACGGAGGGCGGCCTCCGCGGAGCCTGGACTTATAACTCGCACCTCTTCGACGCGGCGACCGTCAGGCGGATGGCGGGACATTTCGAGAAGCTTCTGGAAGGCGTCGCCGAAAATCCTTCGGAGCGCGTGGGGCGTCTGCCCCTCCTGAGCGACGAAGAGCAGGCGCGTCTGCTCTTCGAGTGGAACGCGACGGCGAAGGATTTCCCGCGCGAGCGTTGTCTACACGAGCTGTTCGAGGGGCGCGCCGCGCAGAGCCCGGAGGCCGTGGCCGTCGTCTTCGAGGACGAGCGAGTGACCTACGGCGAGCTGAACCGCCGTGCGAACCAACTGGCGCACTACCTGCGCTCGCTCGGCGTCGGCCCCGAGGTGCCCGTCGCCGTCATGCTCGACCGCTCGCCCGAACTTATCGCCGCCCTGCTCGGCGTCCTCAAGGCCGGCGGCGCCTACGTCCCCTTAGACCCGGCCTACCCGCGCGAGCGCCTGCGCTTCATGCTCGAAGACTCCCGCGCCCGCGTCCTGCTCACCCAGTCCCGTTTGCTCGAACAGGTTCCCGAGGCACACGGGGCGAGCGTCGTGCGCCTCGACGCCGACAGGGAGCTGATAGCGGGCGGAGGTGAGGCCGACCCTCAGCACGCCTCCTCAGGCGACAACCTCGCCTACGTCATCTACACGTCGGGCTCGACGGGGCGGCCTAAGGGCGTCGCCATCACGCATCGCGGCGCGGCCGCCTTCCTCGATTGGGCGCTCGGGGTCTTCGACCCAGGGCAGTTGTCGGGCGTGCTGGCCTCGACCTCGGTCTGCTTCGACCTCTCGGTCTTCGAGATATTCGCCCCGCTTGGCGCGGGCGGGAAGGTGATTCTGGCGGCCGACGCCTTGGCGCTGCCCGGGCTGGCGGCGGCAGGGGAGGTGACGCTGGTCAACACGGTGCCGTCAGCGGCGGCCGAGCTGGTGAGGGCCGGGGGCGTGCCCCCGGGGGTGCGGACGGTGAACCTTGCGGGCGAGGCGCTGCGCAACTCGGTGGCGCAGGGGCTCTACGAGTCGGGGGGCGTCGAGCGGGTGCACAACCTCTACGGTCCTTCGGAGGACACGACCTACTCGACGTGGGCATTAGTCGAGGCTGGGCGCGAGAGGGAGCCGAGCATCGGGCGGCCGATCACGAACACGCGGGTCTACGTGCTCGACGCGGCGCGAGGGCTCGTGCCCGTGGGGGTGGCGGGCGAGCTCTACATCGGGGGCGAGGGGCTGGCGCGCGGGTACCTGAATCGTCCGGCGCTGACGGCGGAGCGGTTCGTGCCCGACCCGTTCTCGACCGAGCCGGGCGCGCGCCTGTACCGCACGGGCGACCTCGTGCGTTACCTCGCGGGCGGCGAAATAGAATTCCTCGGGCGGCTCGACCATCAGGTCAAAGTGCGCGGCTTCCGCATCGAGCTGGGCGAGGTCGAGGCGGCGCTCGCGCGTCACCCGTCGGTGGAGCACGCGGCGGCGCTGGCGCGCGGAGCCGTGGAAGCCGACAGGCGGTTGGTCGGTTACGTCGTGGCGAAGCCCGGCGAGAGGCCGACGCCGGGAGAGCTACGCGGCTACCTGCGTGAGATTCTGCCGGACTACATGACGCCTTCGTCCTTCGTGCTGCTCGACGAGATGCCGCGGACGGCGAACGGGAAGATAGACCGCCGCGCGCTGCCCGAGCCGGCCGGCGGGGCTGCGGGCGCCGGTGCGTCCGCGCGCCCACGCACGGCGGCTGAAGAGATCGTGGCGGGCGTCTGGGAGGAAGTCCTCGGCGTCGAGGCCGTGGGCGCGGAGGACAACTTCTTCGACCTCGGCGGACACTCGCTGCTCGCGACGCAGGTCGTCTCGCGCCTGAGGAGGGCTTTCTCGGTCGAGCTGCCGCTGCGCGCGCTGTTCGAAGCCCCGACCGTCGAGGCGCTGGCGCGCCGCGTCGGCGAGGCCGCCGGGGTGGGGGCCACGCCTTCGAGGCAGTTGACGCGCGGCGAGCGTGGGACGAGCAGCCCCCTCTCTTTCGCGCAGCAGCGTATGTGGTTCCTCCACCAGTTGGAAGACACGGGGGCCGCCTACCACATCCCGTTCGTCCTGCGCGTGAGCGGCGCGCTCGATGTCGAGGCGCTGGAATACTCCCTCAACGAGGTCACGCGGCGGCACGAAGTCCTGCGCACCACGTTCGACCTGGTCGGCGGCGAGCCGGTGCAGATCGTCGGCGAGCCGCGCCCTTTGAAAGTCCGCGTCGAAGACCTCAGCCGCCTGCCGGAATCGGCGCGAGAGGCGGAGGCCGCGCGCCTCACGGCGGAGGAGACGGGCAGGCGCTTCGATCTCCAGTCCGACACGCCCATGCGCGCGACCCTCATCCGCCTCGGCGAGGGCGACGCCGTGCTGGTCTTCGTGATGCATCACATCGCCTCGGACGCGTGGTCAACGAACGTCCTGCTTAGGGAGGTGGTCGCGCTCTACACGGCCCGCATGAAGGGCGACGACCCTGCCGCCGGGCTCCCTGAACTCTCCGTGCAGTACGCGGATTTCGCGCGTTGGCAGCGCGAGTGGTTGAGCGGCAGCGTGTACGACGAGCAAATTTCGTACTGGCGTAAGCAACTCGGTGGGCCGCTCCCGGCGCTCGAATTGCCGACCGACAGGCCGCGCCCGCCCGCCCAGAGTTTTCGCGGGGCGCAAATCCCCTTCGACATTCCCGCCGAACTCGCGGGACGACTGAAATCCCTGAGCAGGCGCGAAGGCGTGACCCTGTTCATGACCCTCCTCGGCGCGTTTCAGTCGCTGCTGCAACGCTACACAGGGCAGGAAGAGTTGATCGTCGGGACGCCGATTGCCAACCGCAACCACTTCGAGATCGAGAACCTCATCGGCTTCTTCGTCAATACGCTCGCGCTGCGCACGGACTTCTCCGGCGACCCGAGTTTCCGCGAGTTGCTCGGGCGCGTGCGCGAGACGACGCTCGGCGCTTACGCGCATCAGGACATCCCCTTCGAGAAGCTGGTGGAAGAGTTGCAGCCGGAGCGCGACCTGAGCCGCAATCCGCTCTTTCAGGTTCTGTTCGTGTTTCAGAACGGCCTGACGGCGGGCGCGCTCGAACTGCCGGGCGTCACTTTCAGTCCGCAGGGCTTCGACAACGCCTCCACGCGCTTCGATCTGGAGTGCCATTTCGCGGAGGACGCGGAGGTCTTGCGCGGGCTCCTGATTTACAGCACCGATTTGTTCGACGAGGCGACGGCGCGACGGATGGTCGAACACTTCGTGGGGCTGCTGGAGAGCGTCGCCGTAGACCCCGACGCCCCGCTCCGCTCGGCGCGGCTCATGACGGAGGCCGAGGAGCGCCGCTTGCTGTTCGGTTGGAACGACACGGCTACGGCGCTCGCGCACGGCGAGAGCGTTCACGAACTATTCGAGCGACAGGCCGAGCGCACGCCGGACGAAACGGCGGTCGAGTTCGGGGCGGAGCGTTTGAGCTACCGCGAGCTGAATTCCCGCGCGGACACGCTCGCGCGCCGCCTGCGACGGGCGGGAGCGGCGCGGGGCTCCGTGGTCGGCATCTGCGTCGAGCGTTCGTTGGAGATGATCGTCGGCGTGCTGGCGGTGCTGAAGTCGGGCGGGGCGTACCTGCCGCTCGACCCAGAGTATCCAGCCGAGCGCCTCCGCTTCATGCTGGAGCACGCGCGGGCGCGCGTGCTCGTCGCGGGCGGCCAGCTTCCCGAAGGACTCGCGCAGACACCCGCGACCGTGCTGCGCCTCGACGTTGAGGCAGACGCGGCGCAGGATTATGAGGCCATCCCGTCCGGCGAGACGACGCGGGAAGACCTCGTCTACGTCCTTTACACCTCGGGCTCGACCGGCCAGCCGAAAGGCGTGGCGATGAGGCACGGCGCGCTGCTGAATCTCCTCGAATGGCAAATCGGGCGCTCCGCGCCTGCGCCCCGGACTCTGCAATTCGCCTCGCTCAACTTCGACGTTTCATTCCAGGAAATCTTCTCGACGCTCTGCGCGGGCGGCACACTCGTGTTGATCGAAGAGGCCACGAGGCGCGACCCCGAAGCGCTCCTCGAAGCGCTCGCGCGGGGGCGGGTCGAGAGGCTGTATCTGCCCTTCGTCGCGCTTCAATCGCTGGCCGAGGCCGCCGACCGCAG
Organism: Pyrinomonadaceae bacterium; assembly: GCA_035645715.1. Classification (GTDB taxonomy): domain Bacteria; phylum Acidobacteriota; class Blastocatellia; order Pyrinomonadales; family Pyrinomonadaceae; genus QHXN01. Next base: position 9,013 of record DASQMB010000072.1, on the reverse strand, counting down.
CGCGACCCTGCCGGAAACGCTGCGCGAGGTCGTCACGGCGGGCGAGCAGTTGAAAATCACGCCGCAGGTGTCGCGCATGTTCGAGCGGCTGGGCTACTGCGTGCTTGAGAATCAGTACGGGCCGACGGAGGCGCACGTCGTCAGCGCCTACAGGATGGCGGGCGGTACGGCGGGCTGGCCTGAGCTGCCGCCCATCGGTCGCCCCATCGCCAACACGCGCCTCTACGTACTCGACGCGCGACTCCAACCCGTGCCTCCAGGCGTCGTCGGCGAACTCTACATCGGCGGCGAATGTCTGGCGCGCGGCTATCTCGGGCGTGCCGAAGACACTTCGGAAAAGTTCGTCCCGGACCCGTTCGGCGCCGAGCCCGGCTTGCGCCTCTACCGCACGGGCGACCTCGCTCGGTTCCTTGCCGAGGGCGACATACAGTTCCTCGGACGCCGCGACCGGCAGGTGAAGGTGCGGGGCTACCGGGTCGAGATCGGCGAGATCGAGACGGCGCTGGCCGGACACGCCGGGGTCGGGGAAGCCGTGGTCGAGGCGCTGCCGGGCGCGACGGGCGCGGGGCGGCTCGCCGCATACGTGGTAGCAGCCGAGGGCGCACGCCCGTCGCCCGCACAGATGAGGGCCTACCTCAAGGAGAGGCTGCCGGAATACATGATCCCTTCGGCCTTCGTCTTCCTCGAAGAGTTTCCATTGACGCCGAGCGGGAAGGTTGACCGCCGGGCGTTGCCCGAGCCGTCAGGCGCGCTCGCAGGGGCCGCGGACGCCTACCTGCCCCCGCGCACGGCGACCGAGGAAGTGCTCGAAGCCATCTGGGCCGATGTCCTCGGGCTGGAGAAGGTCAGCGCCGGCGCCAACTTCTTCGAGCTCGGCGGGCACTCGCTGATGGCGACGCAGGTCGTCTCTCGCGTCCGCGAAGCGTTTCAGGTGGAGCTGCCTTTGCGGCGGTTGTTTGAAGAGCCGACCGTGGCGGGACTGGCGAGGGCCGTCGAGGCTGCGCGTCTCGCGGGTCGCGCGCACGAACTCCCGCCGCTCAACCGCGAGCCACACGCGGGCGCGCTGCCTTTATCGTTCGCGCAGCAGCGCCTCTGGTTCTGGGAGCAGTTGCAGCCCGGCACGCCCACCTACGTCCTGACCACGGCGCTTCGGCTGCGCGGCGCGCTCGACGCGAAGGCGCTCGGGCAGACCCTCAACGAAGTCGTGCGCCGGCACGACACGCTGCGCGCCTCCTTCACGGAGGCGGACGGCGAGCCCGTCCAGTTGATCGCGCCCACGGCGGAGATCGTGCTGGACTTCGTTGACCTCACGCGCCTGCCCCAGGCCGAGCGCGAGGGGGAGGCGAAGCGCTTCGCGGAGAAGGACGCGCTGCGCCCGTTCGATTTAGCGCGCGGGCCACTGCTGCGGGCCGCGCTGCTGCGGCTCGACGCGCAGGAGCACGTCGCCGTGCTCTCGATGCACCACATCATCTCGGACGGCTGGTCGATGGGAGTACTGGTCAACGAGGTGGCGGCGCTCTACGAGGCGTTCGTCGAGGGGAACCCTTCACCGCTCGCGGAATTGCCCGTGCAGTATCCCGACTTCGTGCGGTGGCAGAGGCGTCTGTTACAGGGGGACGAGCTGGAGCGCCAGCTCGGTTACTGGAAACGGCAACTGGACGGCGCGCCGACGGTGCTGGAACTGCCCACCGACTACCCGCGCCCGGACGTGTACACCTCGCAGGGCGCGAGCCTCGAAGTCAGGCTGCCGCCCGAGTTGTCCGAGGAGCTGAAGCGGCTCAGCCACCGCGCAGGTGTCACGCTGTACATGACCCTGCTGGCGGCCTTCGACGTGCTCCTGCACCGCTACACCTCGCAGGACGAAATCGTCGTCGGCGCGGACATGGCGAACCGCACGCAGATCGAGACGGAGGGGCTTATCGGCTTCTTCGTCAACATGCTGGTGCTGCGCACCGACCTCTCCGGCGACCCGAGTTTCCGCGAGCTGCTCGGGCGCGTGCGCGAGACGGCGCTCGGCGCTTACGTGCATCAGGACGTGCCTTTCGCGCTGCTCGTGGACGCCTTGAACGTCGAGCGTGAATTGAGCCGCAACCCGCTCTTTCAGGTCGTCTTCGTCCTCCAGAACGCGCCGCTCCGGCCCCTCGCGCTGAGGGGGCTTTCGCTCGAACCGTTCGGCTTCGAGACAAAGACTTCGACCTTCGACCTCGTGCTCTCGTTGAGCGAGACGGAGGAGGGGATCGGCGGCGCGTTGACCTACAGCACGGCGCTCTTCCGCCGGGAGACGGTCGAGCGGATGATGAATCATTACCGGATGATCTTGGAGGGCGTGGTCGCCGACCCCGACGGGCGGCTCTCGGACGTGAGCATCATGAGGGACGCCGAAGTCGCCCCCCTGACCGCTGACGACTTCCAGAAGGTGAAGTTGAGCCGGAAGGATTTGGAGAACCTCATCCTCGAAGTGAGCCAGGCTTCGCAAACCGAATAATTGGTCGTAACACGGAGGTGAAGTGACGTGAACCAGCAAAGCGAGAAAGTATACCTCAGGCGGAACATCATGATTGAGCCGCTGTTCAATCAGTGGTACGCGTGGTCTTATCTCATCTCCCCGGCGACGGCGGCGATGTACATTGCCAACCTTCACCTGAAGATCATGGAGTCGTTCATCGCCGCGCCGCAGGTGCACGTCTCCGCACTCAAGAACCCGGCGAACCTCGGCGGCCCGTTCCTCAATTACGACGCCAGCCGCGTCGGCGAAATCCGCGCTCTGAGAGAGAAGACAATCAGGGAGAACGAGCGCATGCTGGTGCTGGCCGACTCCATCAGGAAACTCGACAAGACGCTTGCCGAAGAGGCCGACGGGCACTCGCTGGAGCCGCTCTATAAGAAAGTTCCCGAAGCGCTGAGGGGCTACGTCGAACTCGTCTACGACCGGAACAACCACGCCTCGACGAGGTTCATCGAGGGCCTCCTGTACCGCAGCCCCTTCTACAATCCCTCGGCCCAGAGCCTGATGCTGCGGCTGTCCGATAAAGACGAGCGCTCTTTCGTCTTCAGCACCCCGCGGCTGGCGAACGGCAACGGCCTGCGGCTCGACATCCCTTTCAGCCACCCCGGCATTGACGACCTGTTCAAGATGAAGGACGAGCCGCGTCCGCTCGGCTTCATCAAGGAGGCGCTCGGCGTCCCGGACGCCGACGATGCGAAGTTCGCCGAACTCTTCACCACTGAGCCGCCGCCGCCGCCGCCCCCGCGCTTCGACGGCGAGGGCGTCCGCATCCGCTACTTCGGCCACGCCTGCATTCTCATCGAATCGGCGAAGACCAGCGTCCTCTGCGACCCCGTCATCAGCTACTCGTCGGCGGACGGCATCCCGCGCTTCACCTTCGACGACCTGCCGGAGCAGATAGATTACGTCTTGCTCACGCACAACCATCAAGACCACTGCATGTTCGAAACCCTCCTCCAATTGCGGCACAAGATCAAGACCATCGTCGTGCCCAAGAACAGCGGCGGCGAGCTGATTGACCCCTCGCTGAAATTGATTTTGCACAACGCCGGCTTCCCGCAGGTCATGGAGATAGACGAGATGGAAACCATCGCCGTCGAGGGCGGGGGCATCACGGGGCTGCCCTTCCTGGGCGAGCACGCCGACCTCAACATCAGGACGAAGATCGCTTACCTCGTCAACCTTAAAGGCCGCACCATCGTCTGCGCCGCCGATTCCAACAACATCGAGCCGCGCCTCTACGAACACCTTCAGGACTTCGTCAAGCAGACCGACGTGGTCTTCATCGGCATGGAGTGCGACGGCGCGCCCCTGAGCTGGCTCTACGGGCCGCTGCTGACGAGGCCGCTGGCGCGCAAGATGGATCAGTCGAGGAGGTTCGACGGCTCGACTTTCGAGAAGGCCATCGACATCGTCGAACGCCTCAGCCCGAGGCAGGTCTACGTCTACGCCATGGGGCAGGAGCCCTGGCTGACCTACCTGACTTCGATTCAATACACGTGCGAGTCGCGCCCGATAGTCGAATCCGACAAGCTGGTCGAGGCGTGTTCGGGTCAGGGGTTGGTCGCGGAAAGACTCTTCGGCCAGAAGGAAATACTGCTTGAAGCTCTCTAGAAGCCCCCGCCGCGACCGAGACTAAAACGATGGCTATGGATGTCAAAAACATTGAGGACGTGTCCCCCTCGACCGCCGCCCAGTCGTCCCTGCTCCGGTCTGCGGACGGGAGGGCGGAGGCGGGGCAGCTGTGCGGGCTGTGGGGCTGCTCCCTGCGCGGTCGCCTGAGCGAGCAGGCGTGGAGGCGCGCGTGGCGCGAGGCGGCGCGGCGTCACCCGCTGCTGCGCTCCGCGTTCGTCTGGAAGCGGGTCGAGAACCCTCTCCGGGTGGTCTACAGGGATTCGCTTCAAGCGCCCGCTGAGCAGGACTGGCGCGGGCTCTCGAAGGAGCAACAGGCGGAGCGTCTGAAGGCGCACAAGCTGGCCGAGCGCGAGCGCGGGTTCAACCCCGCGCAGCCGCCCCTCCTGCGCGTGTTCCTGTGCCGCACCGCCGAAGACGTTTATCAACTGCTGTGCAGCTACTCGCCTTTAACTCTCGACGAAGAGGCGTTGGCGCTGCTCGTCGCGGAAGTCCGGGCGCGTCACGAGACGTTGCTCGGGGGGCGCGAAGCGTCGCCGGAAGACGAACGCCCCTTTGAAGAATATCTGGCGCGGCGAGAGCGGAGCGACTACGCCGGGGCTGAACGTTTCTGGCGTCTCGAACTCGAAGGCTTTGAAGCCCCGACGAGTCTGGCTGGCTCGACGCGCGAGCGCGCCGAGGGCGAAAGCGTCGGAGACGACCTGCGGGAGACTCAGACCGAGCTGACGGAATCGGAGACGGAAACATTATTGACGCGGGCGCGCAATCTCGGCGTGTCGCTCGGCGCACTGGCGCAGAGCGCCTGGGCCTTGCTTCTCGCCAATCACACCGGGCAGGAGGATGTGACGTTCGGCCTCGCCGTCGAAGTCGCGAAGGGGGCGCAAGACGAGGTCGGGGGCGCGTCGTGCGGGCTCCCGGCCAACACGATTCCCGTGCGCGTGCCGGTGCCACCCCATGCGTCGGCGCAGAGTTTCCTCAAGGCACAGGAGTCCGGCATGGTGGAGCGTGCGCGACACGCGTTCGCGTCGCCTGAGCAGATTCGATGGTGGGGCGGCCTGCCGCCGGGCGAGCCTCTGTTCGAGAGCCGCCTCGTGTTGCGAGAGGCGACGCGAGGAGCGAGTCGCGAGGGCGAGGGTTTGTACGTCGAGGCCGCCGCGAGCTTCGAGTTCGACAGCCTCCCTTTGAGCGTCGAAGTGACCAACGACACGCGGCTGGCGCTCCGCATCGTCTTCGAGGCCGGGCGGTTCGACGAGTCGGCGGCCACGCGCCTGCTCGCACACTTCCGCGCGCTGCTCGAAGGGCTCGCCTCGGAGCCGGAGCGCCCGCTCTGGGCCGTGCCGATGTTGACGGAGGACGAGCGCGGGCAGGTGCTCGCCGCGTGGAACGACACTCAGCGTGAGTATCCGCGGCAACAGCCCATCCAACAGCTTTTCGAGGCGGAGGCCACACGCGCGCCCGACGCCGTGGCCGTCGTCTCCGCCGAAGGCGAGTTGACCTACGATACACTGAACCGCCGCGCCAATCAGCTCGCGCATTACCTGCGTGCGCTCGGCGTCGGCCCCGAGGTCGCCGTGGCGCTCTGCGTCGAGCGTTCCGTCGAGATGATCGTCGCGCTGCTCGGCATCCTCAAGGCGGGGGGCGCTTACGTGCCCTTAGACCCCGACTATCCGCTGGAGCGGCTCGATTTCATGTTGCAGGATGTCGCGGCCCCCGTGCTGGTCACAACGAGTCGTTTGATAGAACGACTCCCGGCGCACTGGGGGCAAGTCGTCAGTCTCGACGAGGACGCCGGAGAGATCGCCCTTGAGAGCCCTGAGAACCCGCCGCGCCTGACGGGGGCCGACAACCTCGCCTACGTGATGTACACGTCGGGCTCGACGGGCCAGCCGAAGGGGGTCGGCGTCGTGCATCGCGGCGTGGTGCGTCTGGTGAAGTCGGCTGACTACGCGAGACTGTCCCCCGAGGAGGTGGTCTTGCAATTCGCGCCGCTCTCCTTCGACGCCTCGACGTTCGAGATTTGGGGCGCGCTGCTGAACGGGGCGCGGCTGGTGTTGATGCAGCCGCAGGCCGCATCGCTGGAGGAGGTCGGCGCCGCGCTCAAACGCCACGGGGTCACGACGATGTGGCTCACCGCCGGGCTCTTTCACCTGCTGGCAGACGAGCAACCGGAGCAGCTTGGGGGTCTGCGTCAACTTCTCGCGGGCGGCGACGTGCTATCTGCGGAGCACGTGCGGAAGGCGCTGCGGAGCATGAGAAGCGGCTCTCTCGTCAACGGCTACGGGCCGACCGAGAGCACGACCTTCGCCTGTTGCTGCCCGCTGACGGACGAGAGTCAGTTCGGCTCCAACGTGCCCATCGGTCGCCCCATCTCCAACACGGAGGTCTTCCTGCTCGACCGGCATCTGCGGCCCGTCCCGCCGGGCGCGACGGGCGAGCTGCACATCGGCGGTGACGGGCTGGCCCGCGCCTACGTCAACCGCCCTGAGCTGACCGCCGAGCGGTTTATCCCGAACCCCTTTGGACGCGAAGGCGGCGAGCGCCTCTACAAGACCGGCGACCTCGCGCGCCACCTGCCCGACGGTCGGATAGAGTTTCTCGGGCGCTCGGACTTTCAAGTCAAGGTGCGAGGCTTCAGGATCGAACTGGGGGAGATCGAGACGATGCTGGGCAGCCACCCCTCGGTGCGCCGGTGCGTCGTGCTCGCCCGGCAGGACTCGCCCGGCGAGAAGCAACTCACCGCCTACGTCGTCCCCGAGGAGGGCCGCGAGCTGACCCCGACCGAGCTGCGCCGCTACCTCCGAAACCAACTGCCCGACTACATGATCCCTTCGCAGCTGGTCTTGCTCGACGCGCTGCCTCTGACGCCGAACGGCAAGGTGGACAGGCACGCGCTGCCCGCCCCCGTCGTAGCCCGCGCGGCGGACGACTCCTCATTCGCCGAGCCGACGACGCCCGAGGAAAGAGTGCTGGCCGAGGTCTGGCGGCAAGTGCTCGGCTTAGAGCGGGTGGGGGTACACGACAACTTCTTCGACCTTGGGGGAGATTCCATCCGCAGTATCCAGATACGGTCGCAGGCGCTGCGGCGCGGCTACGAGTTCTCCGTCCAGGAGTTGTTCCGCCACCAGACCATCGCCGAGCTCGCACGCGAGATGAAGCCGAACGGCGCGTGGCCGCGGCGCTCGGCGAGGACGGAGCCCTTCAGCCTGATCTCGGAGGAAGAGCGTCTGCGGCTGCCATCCGATGTCGAGGACGCCTACCCGCTGACGCAATTACAGAACGGGATGATCTTCCATAGCTCGCTGGAGACGCGGACGCCGCTCTACCATGAAGTCGTGAGCTTCCACCTGCGTGCGCCTCTGGACGCGGGCGCGCTGGGCGAGGCGCTGCGGCGGATGGCTTCCCGCCACCCCGTGCTGCGCACCTCGTTTGACCTGGACAACTTCGCCGAGCCGCTGCAACTCGTCCACCGGGACGTGACTATCCCTCTCGCGCTCACAGACCTCGGGCACCTCCCGCATGAGGAACAGGAGCGGGCGCTGGCGGCGTGGATGGAGGACGAGCAGCGGAACACGTTCGCGCCTTCACAGCGACCGCCGCTGATGCGTTGCACCGTCTTCCGGCGCGGCGCGGAGGAGTTCCAATTCACGATCAGCTTCCACCACGCCATCTTCGACGGGTGGAGCATGAGCACGATGCTTACCGAGCTGTTCTCGATCTACTTTTCTTTGCTCGACCCCGGAAGGGCGTACGCAGAGCTGCCCCCGCCGACGAGCACGCTGCGCGACTTCGTGGCGCTGGAGCGCGAGGCGCTGCGGTCGGAAGAGGCGCGGCGTTTCTGGACTGAGAAGCTCGCGGGCGGCGTCCAAACCTCCCTGCCGGAAAGTAAGGAATCGTCGCCGCCGGAGAGTAACGGACGGCACGCCGCCGGGGAGGGGAAGCGCACCCTGTCGGTTCAGTTCGGGCCGGAGTTGGTCGAGGAGCTGAGGACGCTCGCCCGCTGCGCCGCCGCCCCACTCAAGAGCGTCCTTCTGGCCGCCCACCTGCGCGCCCTCGGACTGCTCTGCGGCCAGACCGAGGTCGTCACCGGGCTGGTCACTAACGGGCGGCCGGAGGAGGCCGACGGCGAGCGCGTGCTCGGGCTCTTCCTCAACACCGTCCCGCTGACGATGGCGCTGGACGGCGGCACATGGATTGACCTGGTGCAGGCCGCCTACGAGGCCGAGCTGGAGGTGTCGCCCTACCGCCGCTTCCCGCTCACGGAGTTACAGAAGGGACGCGGGGGGCGTCCGATTTTTGAGACGGCGTTCAACTACACACATTTCCACGTGACGCAGAAGATGCGCGAAGTGGCGGACGTGGAGGTGCTTGGCATGGAGAGTTTTTCCCACACCAGCTTCCCCTTCAGCGTCAGCTTCGACCTCAACCCCGCCACCTCCGGCGTCGTCCTCTTCCTCGAATACGACGCGGCGCGCTACGGCGAGCGGCAGGTGGAGGAGGTCGCCGACTCCTACCGACGGGTGCTGACGGCGATGGCGCGCGATCCGTTCGCGCGACACGAGCACGCGCCGCTGCTGCGCGAGGAGGAGAGACACAGGCTGCTCTACGAGTGGAACGATACGGGCGCGCCGTTCGCCGGGGAGGCGTGCTTGCACGAGCTGTTCGAGGCGCAGGCCGAGCGGAGCCCCGAGGCCGTGGCCGTCATCTTTGAAGGCCAGTCGGCGACCTACGCGGAGTTGAACCGTCGCTCGAACCAACTCGCGCACCACCTGCGCTCGCTCGGCGTCGGCCCCGAGACGCTGGTGGCCGTCATGATGGAGCGCAGTGCCGAGCTGATTGTCGCGTTGCTCGGCGTCCTCAAGGCGGGCGGCGCTTACG
>DASQMB010000071.1:0-1672 GCA_035645715.1 Pyrinomonadaceae bacterium | reverse complement strand
CGATCCGGCCCTGTCCGCGCGGCGGCGCCAACCCGGGAGGCGCCGCGACGGAACGCGATCAGCGGCGCCGGGGACGTCAGCGCCGTCGAGGGCGCCAGCGGTCCCTGGCCGGCGCGGGGCGGTAGTGGCCCGCCCGCGCGTGATCCGGACGTTCGCGACCCGGTGGATTCCGGCGCGAGGCGCAACGGGCTAAGCGAAGCGGATCCGGACGTCCCTGCCAAGCTCGCCGAGCAGCGCCTGCACCGGGGTCAGGAAGCCGAGGCACTTCCTGGGCGTCAGGTTGTGGGTGAGCACGATCTCCTGCAGCTCGGCGTCGCCGAGCGCGTCGAGGTCGAGGTCGAGGTCCCGGGGCAGGTCGCGGCGCAACCTCCCGTTCGCGTTCTCCACCGCCCCTTTCTGCCAGGAGGCGTAGGCGTCGCAGAACCAGGTCGCCATGGTACAGGCGCTCGTAATCAGCGGTGTTGCTTCTCCCGTTAACTCCGGCTGATCAACATCCGGTAGGGGGCGGGTCCGAGATCGATGGCGAGGCCGAGCAGGCGCTCGAAGGCGGCGGCGGGCGTGCGCCGGCGGTTGAAGCGGAAGACGAACTCGTCGAGGTAGGCCTGCAGGTGCCGCCGGCGCAGCCCATGGTAGACGCCCATCGCCCACCGCTTCGCGTTGGCGAACACCCGGTGCACCCAGGGCAGCACCAGGTGAGCCGGCCCGTCGCCGACGACCTTCGGATCGTGCTTGACGTCCTTGAGCGCGGCGTACCCGGACCAGCCGTCGCTCACCACCGTGCTGCCGTCCGCGATGTGGTCGGCGACGAAGGCGCCGAGCGTGGTGGCCGAGTAGTCCGCGATCACCGCCAGCCGGACCCGGCCCGGCCCCCTGCCCACGATCTCGACCGCGCCCGCGATCAGGAGCCTGCCCTCGTGCGACCGCCCGGGCTTGGCCGCGACCGGGTCGTCCTTGGTCCGAAAGGAGAGGCTGGTCTCGTCCACCTCCACCAGGCCGATCAGCGGCTCACGTCCCGGGTCAACCATCGCGTGCCGGAGCTTGCGGAGCAGCAGCCAGGCCGTCTTGTAGGAGCCCAGGCCCAGCTGCAGCCACAGCTGCCGGGCCGAGATGCCGTTCCTGTGGGTCGCCACCAGCCACGCGGCCAGGAACCACAGCCTGAGCGGCAGGCGGCTGCGGTGCAGCACCGTGCCGGCGGTCACCGAGGTCTGCCGGCGGCAGCGCGCGCACTCGACCAGCAGCGTGCCGCGCTCCAGCTCCCAGCCCTTGCCGTGACCGCATCCGGGGCAGCGGAACCCGTCGGGCCAGCGCTTCTCGAACAGCCGGCGGGCGCACGCCGCATCGTCGGGAAACCGCGCCTCGAACTCCGGCAACGAACTCGGCCGCCGCGTCATGCCCACCTCTTCCCTCGACCGACCCGACCACAACCCATGCCCGAACCTGCGTCAACGGGATCAGCGGCTCCCCGGTTTCGCCCGTCCCCGTCGTCCCCGCATGGACCTCTTCCTCCCGCCCGGGAGGAACCGCGGACTACTCCTGTGTGCCGTGCCGGGGCGGGTCACGCGGCCTTGGCCCAGCGGAAGTCCGTGCCGTCGCGCCACATGCGGTGCAGGACGATGGCCAGCTTGCGGGCCACGGCGACCACCGCCTTCTGCATGCCGCGCCGCTTCAGGAC
>DASQMB010000070.1:0-18084 GCA_035645715.1 Pyrinomonadaceae bacterium | reverse complement strand
GATGATGGAGCGGTCGGCCGAGATGGTGGTCGCCCTGCTCGGGGTCCTGAAGGCCGGCGGCGCCTACGTCCCGCTCGACCCCTCCTACCCTGCCGAGCGCCTCGCCTTCATGCTGGCGGACGCGGCCGCCCCCGTCCTGCTCACGCAGGAAAGATTGCGCGGGCTGATGCCCGAGGCGGGCGCGCACGTCCTGTGCCTCGACGCCGGCCGGGAGGATATCGCCGAGCCGGGCGCGGGCCGCGCCGCCGCGGCGCACGCGACCGCTTCCGACAATCTCGCCTACGTCATCTACACTTCGGGCTCGACGGGCAGGCCGAAGGGGGTCGCCATCGAACACCACAGCGCCGTGACGCTGGTGCGCTGGGCGCTCGACTTCTTCTCGACCGAGGAGCTGTCAGGCGTGCTCGCCTCGACCTCGATCTGCTTCGACCTCTCGGTCTTCGAGCTGTTCGTGCCGCTCAGTCGCGGCGGCAAGGTGATTCTGGCGGCCGACGCGCTGGCGCTGGCCGGGCTGCCGGCGGCCGGGCAGGTGACGCTCGTCAACACCGTGCCCTCGGCTATGGCCGAGCTGGCGCGGGCCGGGGCGCTGCCCGCCTCCGTCAGGGCCGTCAACCTCGCGGGCGAGGCCCTGCAGAGCGCGCTCGTCGAGCGCGTCTACGAGCAGGGCGGCGTCGGCCGCGTCGTCAACCTCTACGGGCCCTCCGAGGACACGACCTACACGACCTGGGCCGTCATCGAGCGCGGCGACCCCGGGCCCCCGCCCATCGGGCGGCCCATCGCCGACACGCAGGTCTACGTCCTCGACGGCCGGCTCAACCTGAGGCCGGCCGGCGTCGCCGGCGAGCTCCACGTCGGCGGCGAGGGGCTGGCGCGCGGCTACCTCAACCGCCCCGGCCTCACGGCCGAGCGGTTCGTCCCGAACCCGCACGCACCGCGGCCGGGCGCGAGGATGTACCGCACGGGTGACCTCGCGCGCTTCATGCCCGACGGCCGTTTGGAATACCTCGGCCGCGTGGACCATCAGGTCAAGGTCCGCGGCTTCCGCATCGAGCCGGGCGAGATAGAGGCCGCGCTCGCGCGCCACCCGGAGGTGCAGGAGGCGGTCGTCGTCTGCCGGCGCGACGACGGCGAGCAGCGTCTCGTGGCCTACGTCGTGGCCCGCCCCGGCACGACGCCCGCCGCCCCGGAGCTGCGCCGCCACCTCAAAGACCCTCTGCCCGACTACATGATCCCTTCCGCCTTCGTCGTCATGGACCGGCTGCCGCTGACGCCGAACGGGAAGGTTGACCGCAGCGCGCTGCCCGCGCCCGAGCAGTCGGCGGCGGAGGGCGAGCGACCCTACCTCGCGCCGCGCACGCCGGTCGAGGAAGAGCTGGCGCGCGTCTGGTCGGGCCTGCTCGGGGCCCGCCGTGTAGGCGTGCACGACGACTTCTTCGAGCTCGGCGGCCACTCGCTGCTGGCAACGCGCGTCGTCTCGCGTGTGCGCGAGCTGTTCCGGGTCGAGCTGGCCTTGCGCAGCCTCTTCGAGACGCCGACCATCGCGCGCCTGGCCGAGCGCATCGAGGCGGCGCTGCGCGCGTCCGAGGCGCAGGCCGCCCCGCCGGGGCGGGCCGGGGCGCCGCCGCCCGAGGCGCCGCCCGTCCTCCCGGTCGCGCGCGGCGCGGCGCTCCCGCTCTCGTTCGCGCAGCAGCGGCTCTGGTTCCACGACCGGCTCTCGCCGGGCAGCGCAGCCTACAACATCATCGGCGGGATGCGTCTCGAAGGAGCGCTGGACGTGCCGGCGCTCGGGCGCGCGGTCGACGAGATCGTCGCGCGCCACGAGGCGCTGCGCACGACCTTCACGACCGTCGACGGGCGCCCGATGCAGGTCATCAACGCGGCGCAGCCCGTGGCCCTGACGCACCTCGACGTGAGCGTGCTGCCCGAGGCCGACCGCGAGGCCGAGGTGCGTCAGGCGGCGGCCGCTGAGTTGAACCGCCCGTTCGACCTCTCCCGCGGGCCGCTGCTGCGCGTCACGCTCCTGCGGCTCGGCGAGGAGGAGCACGTCGCCCTCGTCACCATGCACCACATCGCGGGCGACGGGTGGTCAATCGGCATCTTCGTGCGCGAGGTCGCGGCGCTCTACGAGGCTTTCCGCGCGGGCCGGCCCTCGCCGCTCGCGCCGCTCCCGGTGCAGTACGCGGACTTCGCAGACTGGCAGCGCGGGTGGATGCGGGGCGAGGTCCTGGAGGCGCAGCTCGCCTTCTGGAAGCGGGCGCTCAGCGCGCCGCCGCCGCCGCTGGGGCTGCCGACCGACTTCCCGCGGCCCGAGCGGCCGACCCTGCGCGGCGAGAAACTTTTCCGCGCGCTGCCCGCCGACCTCTACGAGCCGTTGAGCGCGCTCGGCCGGCGCGAGGGCGCGACGCTCTACATGACGCTGCTGGCGGTCTTCATGACGCAGCTCTGGCGCTACACGCGCCGCGAGGACGTGCTGGTCGGGACGGCCGTCGCCGGCCGCACGCGCGCCGAGGTCGAAGACCTCATCGGCGTTTTCATCAACATGCTGGTGATCCGCGGCGACCTCTCGGGCGAGCCGACCTTCCGCGAGTTGCTCGGGCGCGTGCGCGAGGCCGCGCTCGGCGCCTTCTCGCACCAGGACGTGCCCTTCGAGAAGCTGGTCGAGGAGTTGCAGCCCGAGCGCGCGCTTTCGCGGACGCCGTTCTTCGAGGTCGCCTTCGGGCTCCAGAACGCCCCCGTCGAGTCGTTCAGCCTGCACGGGCTCCGGCTGAGCCCGCTCGACTTCCGCGCCGACATCGCCCGCTACGACCTGACGCTCTGGGTCTTCGAGAGCGCCGGCGCGCTGACGGCCTCTTGGACTTACGGCACCGAGCTGTTCAGGCCCGAGACCGTCGCGCGTATGCACGGCCACTTCGAGACGCTGGCGCGCTCGGCGGTCGAGAGTCCCGGCGCGCGCCTCGACGAGCTGGGGATGCTGACGGCCGAGGAGCGGCGCGAGCAGGCGCGCGAGGAGTCTGACGCGCGCCTGCTCGCGCCGGTCAGGCGGCGGGTCGTCCGGCCCGCCGCGGGAGGGGAAGCGAAGTGACTGACGGCCACGATTTTAGACCCACCGCGCGCAGGGGCGTGCGCCTCACGACGGCCGAGCTGGTCAGGTGGTCGGGCGAGGCGGGCGGCCTCCCGCGCGTCGTCGAGCCGCGGGCCGAGGGCGTCAACCTCGCGGCCTGGGCCGAGGGGCAGCGGGCGCTCGTCGAGTCGGAGCTGGCCCGCCACGGCGCGCTCCTCTTCCGCGGGTTCGGCGTCGACACGGTCGAGAAGTTCGAGCGCTTCATCGAAGCCACCTCGGGCGGCGCGCTCGCCTACCACGAGCGCTCCTCGCCGCGCAGCCGCGTCGGCGGCAACATCTACACCTCGACCGACTACCCGCCCGAGCAGGCCATCTTCCTGCACTGCGAGCAGTCCTACAACCTCGTCTTCCCCGCCAAGATTTACTTCCTCTGCCTGACGCCGGCGGCGAGCGGCGGCGAGACGCCCGTCGCGGACACGCGACGGGTCTACGCCTCCCTGCGCCCGGACGTTCGCCGCCGCTTCGCCGAGCAGGGCTACGTCTACGCGCGCAACTTCGGCGACGGCTTCGGGCTCCCGTGGCAGACGGCCTTCCAGACCGAGAGCCGCGGCGAGGTCGAAGACTACTGCCGCCGCCACCGCATCGAGTTCGAGTGGAAGCCGGGCGGGCGCCTGCGCACGCGCCAGAGACGCCCGGCCGTCGCCCGCCACCCCGCGACGGGCGAGCCCGTCTGGTTCAACCACGCGGCCTTCTTCCACGTCTCGACGCTTGAGGCGGCCGTCCGCGAGCGCCTGCTCGCCGAACTCGGCGAGGAAGACCTGCCGAACAACACCTTCTACGGCGACGGCTCGCCCATCGAGCCCGAAGTCGCCGAGCACCTGCGGCAGGCGTACCTCCGCGAGAAGACATCGTTCCCCTGGCAGCGCTTCGACATCCTGATGCTCGACAACATGCTCGTCGCCCACGGGCGCGAGCCGTTCGTCGGCCCACGGCTGGTGACGGCCGGGATGGCCGACCAGCGCCACTGGGACGACGTGCGCCTCCCCGCGACCGGCCCCGACCACTAAGGCCACAGCCATGAGCGACACGAAAGACCCCCACGCGGGCCCCGACGCCTTCGCGCCCGGCCGCCGCCGCGCCATCAAGTTCTCCGACGCCATGCTCGTCAGGACCGGCTACCTCGCCGGCGACGAGGGGCGCTTCCCGCTCGTCTGCGAGCCGGGGGCGCACGGCGTCAACCTCGCCGCCTGGGCCGAGTCGCATCGCGGGCTCGTCCTGTCCGAGCTGCTCAAACACGGCGCGCTCCTCTTCCGCGGCTTCGGCATTAACTCGGTCGAGCGCTTCGAGGAGCTGGCGCGCGCCGCGACGCCGGAGTTGATGGACTACTACGAGCGCGCGGCCCCGCGCCTGAGCGTCGGCCGCAACGTCTACACCTCGACCGAGTACCCGGCCGGGCAGGCCATCCCGCTCCACCACGAGATGTCCTACTCGCACAACTGGCCGGCGAAGATCTGGTTCTACTGCGCGCAGCCGGCCCGCAGCGGCGGCGCGACGCCCATCGCCGACGACCGCAAGGTCTTCTGGCTGCTCGACCCGGAGATCAAGGAGTGCTTCCTGCGCAAGCGCGTCATGTACGTCCGCAACTACGGCGAGGGGCTCGACCTCTCGTGGCGCGAGGCGTTCCAGACCGACGACCGCGCGGCCGTCGAGGAGTACTGCCGGCGGGCGCGTATGAGCTGCGAGTGGCGGGCGGGCGACCGCCTGCGGACGCGCGCCGTCCGGCAGGTCGTCGCCACCCACCCGCACACGGGCGAGACGGTCTGGTTCAACCACGCGCACATGTTCCACGTCTCGAACGTCGAGCCGGGGGTGCGCGCCGCGCTGCTCTCGCAGTTCGCCGAGGACGAGCTGCCGCGCAACGCCTTCTACGGCGACGGCTCGCCGCTGGAGGCCGAGGTGCTCGCCGAGATCAGGCGCGTCTACGGCGGCGCGGCCGTCCGGTTCCAGTGGCGCGAGGGCGACGTGCTGCTGCTCGACAACTTCCTCGCCTCGCACGGGCGCGAGCCGTTCGAGGGGCCGCGCCGGGTGCTGGTGGCGATGGCCGAGCTTTACACCAACCAAGACCTCTAACAGGAGACGGAACAGATGCCGGAGGAAGTGCTGGAGGGTTTTGAGCTTTCGACTCAGCAAAAGTATCTCTGGGCGGCGGGCGGGCCGGCGGGCGGCGCCTTCCGCGCGCAGTGCGCATTGCTCGTCGAAGGCGAACTGCGGCCCGACGCGCTGCGGGGGGCGCTCGGCGCGGCCGTCGCCCGCCACGAAATCCTGCGCACGGCCTTCCGCTCGCTGCCCGGGATGGAGACCCCCGTGCAGGTCATCGCGGAGGAGGCCGCCCCCGACCCCTTCGACGAGGTGGACCTCCGCGGGCTCCCGCCCGCCGAGCGCGAGGAGCAGGCCGAGCGACTTTTCCGCGAGGCGCTGCGCGCGCCCTTCGACCTGGGTGCGGCGCCGGCGCCGCGCGTGACACTGCTGCGGCTCGACGACGACCGGCACCTGCTGCTGCTCGCCCTGCCGGCGCTGTGTGCCGACGCGCCGACGCTCGGGCTCCTGATGGCGGAGTTGGCGCGCGGCTACGGGGGCGGCGCTGCGCCCGCGGGCGAGGTCGTGCAGTACGTGGACTTCTCCGAATGGCAGCATCAGCTCCTGCAATCCGAAGAGGACGCGGGGCGCGCCGGCTGGCGGCGGCAGGTGCAGGCGGCCCTCGACGCTGAGCCCGCCGCGCTGCCCTTCGAGAGGCCGCGCGCGGGCGGCGGCGCGGAGGAGTTCGCCCCGGAGTCGTTCGACTTCCGGCTCGACGCGGCGCTCGCGGGACGGCTCGAAGCGGCGGCGGCGGGCCTGGGCGCGTCCCTCCCGGACTTCCTGCTCACCTGCTGGCAGGCGCTCCTCTGGCGTCTGAGCGGGGCGCCCGAGACGGTCGTCGGCCACCTCTGCGACGGCCGCCGCATCAAGCACCTGCGCGCGAGCCTCGGCCCGCTCGCGCAGGTCCTTCCGCTCGCGCGCAGCCTCTCGGACGAAACCATCTTCGACGACCTGCTCGGCCGCAACGCGCAGGCAGCGCGCGAGAACTGCGCGCGGCAGGAGTACTACACGCCCGGCGCGCGGGCGTCAGCGGGGGCGGGCCGCGCGGCGCTGCCGCACCAGTTCGAGTTCGTCGAATGGCCCGCCGACGAGGCGGCCGGCGGCCTGAAGTTTTCCGCGCGCCGCCTCTACTACTGCGGCGACCGCTTCGAGCTGAAGCTGGCAGCGCACCGCCGCGCGGGCCATGTCGGGCTCGAATTACACTACGACCCGGCGGCGCTCGCCGCCGACGACGCCGAGCGCTTGGCGCGCCACTTCGAGGCGCTCGTCCGCAGCGCCGCCGACAACCCCGCGGCCGCCGTCGGCGACCTGGATATCCTCGGCCCGGATGAGCGACGGCGGGTGCTCTTCGCGTGGAACGAGACGCGGGAAGAGTTCCCGCGCGGCGCCTGCCTGCACGCGCTCGTCGAGGCGCAGGCCGAGCGCACGCCCGAGGCCGTGGCGGTCGTCGCCGGCGACGGCCCGCTGACCTTCCGCGAGCTGAACGAGCGGGCCAACCGCCTCGCGCACCACCTGCGGCGTCTGGGCGTGGGGCCGGAGGTGCCGGTCGGGCTGTGTGTGGAGCGTTCGGCGGAGATGGTGGTCGGGCTGCTCGGCGTGCTCAAGGCCGGCGGCGCCTACGTCCCGCTCGACCCCGGGCAGCAGCGCCGGCGCCTCGCGTTCATGCTCGAAGACGCGGGCGCGTCGCTCTGCCTGGCGAGCCGGGCCACGCTCGCCTCGCTGCCCGAACTGCCGGCGCGGGCCGTCTGCCTCGACGACGAAGACGCGGACTTCACGCGCGAGAGTGTGGCGAACCCCGACGGCGGGGCCGGGCCGGAAAACCTCGCCTACGTCATCTACACTTCGGGCTCGACCGGCAGCCCGAAGGGCGTGATGGTGCGCCACGGCTCGGTCGTCAACCTCCTGCACGCGCTGCGCCGGGCCGTCTACCGAAGGTACGAAGGCCCGCTGCGCGTGAGCTTCAACGCGCCGCTCGCCTTCGACGCCTCGGTCAAGCAGCTCGTCCAACTCGCAGACGGCCACGCGCTCGTCGTCGTGCCCGAGGAGGTGCGCCCCGACGGCGAAGCCCTCCTCGACTTCGTCGAGTCGCGGCGCGTGGACGCGCTCGACTGCACGCCCTCGCAGCTCAAGCTCATGCTGGCCTCGGACCGCTGGCCGCGGCTCGCGCGCCCGCCGCGCCTCATACTCGTCGGCGGCGAGGCCGTAGACGCCGAGCTGTGGGGGCGGCTGGCGGCCGAGCGCCGCACGGACTTTTACAACGTCTACGGCCCGACCGAATGCACGGTTGACGCCACCGCCCAACCGCTCGCCGACGCCGACGGCGTGCCGACCATCGGCCGCCCGCTGGCGAACGTTCGGACCTACCTGCTCGACCGACGCCTGCGCCCCGTCCCCGTCGGCCTCGCCGGCGAGCTGCACGTCGCGGGCGAGGGGCTGGCGCGCGGCTACCTCCGCCGCCCCCGGCTCACCGCCGAGAAGTTCGTCCCCGACCCGTTCTCCGGGGAGCCGGGCGCGAGGCTCTACCGCACGGGCGACCGCGCGCGGCACCTGCCCGACGGGCGGATAGAATTTCTCGGCCGCATAGACTATCAGGTGAAGGTGCGCGGTTTCCGCATCGAGCCCGGCGAGATCGAGGCCGCGCTCAAGCGGCACGAGGCCGTGCGCGACGCGGTCGTCGTGGCGCGCGAGGACGCGCCCGGCGACGTGCGCCTCGTGGCCTACGTCGTCATCGAGCGCCGCTACCTGCCGGCCGTCGACGGGCGGCCGCGCCACCAACTGCCCAACGGCATGGCCGTCGTCCACCAGAACCGCAACGAGACGGACTACCTCTACCACGAGATTTTCGAGAACCTGACCTACCTCCGCCACGGGCTGGAGCTGCCGGACGACGCCTGCGTCTTCGATGTCGGCGCCAACATCGGCCTCTTCACGCTCCTCGTCGGCGAGCGCTGCCGCGCGCCGCGCGTCTACGCCTTCGAGCCCATCAGCCCCATCTTCGAGACGCTGCGCCTCAACGTCGAGCTCTACGGCCGGAACGTCAAGCTCTTCCCCTACGGGCTCTCGGAGCGCGACGCCGCCGCCACCTTCACCTACTACCCGCAGTACTCGATGATGTCCGGCCTCAGCGAGTACGCGCAGGCCGAGGGCGACGTGGAGGTGATCAAGCGGTACCTCAGCAACCAGCAGCAGGGCGGCGCGGCCGAGGCCGGCGTGCTCCTCGAACACGCCGGCGACATTCTCGCCGGCCGCTTCGAGGGGCAGGACTACCCGGCGCGGCTGCGCACCCTCTCCGAGGTCGTCCGCGAGGAGGGCGTCGAGCGCATAGACCTTCTCAAAATCGACGTGCAGCGCGCCGAGCTCGACGTGCTGCGCGGGATCGAGGAGGCCGACTGGCCGAAGATCCGCCAGCTCGTGATGGAGGTGCACGACGCGCCCGGCGAGGCGAGCGAGGGGCGCACGCGGGAGATTTCGGCGCTGCTCGAAGCGCGCGGCTACAGCGTCGTCGTCGAGCAGGACGAGGCGCTGCGCGGCTCCGACCGCTTCAACCTCTACGCCGCGCGCGGCGTGGCCGGGTTCGGGCGCCGCCCGGACGCCCCGCCGCCGCAGCAGGGCGGCGGCGGGGCGGCGGCGCGCCCCTCCGTCGTCTCGGCCGCCGACCTCCGCCAGAGCCTCCGGGAGGAGTTGCCCGACTACATGATCCCCGCGGCTTTCGTCCCGCTCGCAGGGCTGCCGCTGACGCGGAACGGCAAGGTCGACCGGGCGGCGCTGCCCGCGCCCGAGAGCCTGCAACTGGCGTCCGAGGAGGGCTACGTCGCCCCGCAGAGCCAGTTGGAGCGCACCATCGCCGACATCTGGCGCGAGACTTTGCAGGTCGAGCGCGTCGGCGTGAGCGACAACTTCTTCGACCTCGGCGGCCACTCGCTGCTCATGGTGCAGGTGCACAGCCGCCTGCGCGAGGCGCTCGGCCGCGACCTCTTGATGGTCGAGATGTTTCAGCACCCCACCGTCAGCGCGCTGGCCGCGCACCTGAGCCGCGGGGGGGCCGACGCCCCGACCTTCGACGAGGCGCGGCGCCGGGCGGCACGACAGAAACAGGCCCAGGGCCGGCAAGAGAAGAACAGGAAGAAAGCGAAAACAGGCGTATGAGCAACCAAGACTCGCACGAGGCGCCGAGCGGCGTCGCGATCATCGGGATGGCGGGCCGGTTCCCGCGCGCGCGGGGCGTCGAGGAGTTCTGGCGCAACCTGCGCGACGGCGTCGAGGCCGTCACGTCCTTCACGGAGGAGGAGCTGCTGGCCGAGGGCGTCGGGCGCGCGGTCCTGGCGGACCCCGGCTACGTGAAGGCCAAGGGCGTGCTCGAAGACGTGGAGCTGTTCGACGCCGCCTTCTTCGGCGTCACGCCGCGCGAGGCCGAGATCACCGACCCGCAGCAGCGCTTCTTCCTGGAGTGCGCGTGGGAGGCGCTAGAGGACGCGGGCTACGACAGTGAGCAGTACGACGGACTCATCGGCCTCTTCGGCGGGGCCAGCCTCAACAGCTATCTACTGCTCAACCTCATGTCCGGCGCCGGGCTCATCGACCCGGCCAACGTCCTCCAGTCGTCGATCCCGAACCGCACGGACCACCTGACAACGCGCGCCGCCTACAAGCTCAACCTGAAGGGGCCGGCCGTCACCGTGCAGACGGCCTGCTCGACCTCGCTCGTCGCCGTCCACCTCGCCTGCCAGAGCCTGCTCGGCTACCAGTGCGACGTGGCGCTGGCCGGCGGCGTCACCATTAGCGTCCCGAAGAAGTCGGGCTACTACTACCAGGAGGGCGGCGTGCTCTCGCCCGACGGCCACTGCCGCGCCTTCGACCACCGCGCGGGCGGCACCGTCGTCGGCAACGGCGTGGGGGTCGTGGCCCTCAAGCGGCTCGAAGAGGCGATAGAGGGCGGCGACGAAATCTACGCCGTGATCCGCGGCTCGGCCATCAACAACGACGGCTCGGCCAAGATCGGCTACACGGCCCCGAGCGTCGAGGGCCAGTCCGAGGTCATCGCCACGGCGCTCGAAGTGGCCGGCGTCGAGCCCGAGAGCATCACCTACGTCGAGGCGCACGGGACGGGGACGAAGCTCGGCGACCCGATGGAGATCGCCACCCTCCGGCGCGTCTTTCGCGCGCGCACGGACAGGCGCGGGTTCTGCGCCGTCGGCTCGGTCAAGACCAACATCGGCCACCTCGACGCGGCGGCCGGCGTCGCCGGGCTCATCAAGACGACGCTCGCGCTGCGCCACCGCGAGCTGCCGCCGAGCCTCAACTTCGAGCGCCCGAACCCGGAGATTGACTTCTCCGACTCGCCCTTCTACGTCAACACGCGGCTCGCCGAGTGGAAGGCCGAGGGCGGGCCGCTGCGGGCCGGCGTCAGCTCTTTCGGCATCGGCGGCACCAACGCCCACGTTGTCCTCGAAGAGGCGCCGCCGGCGGCACCGTCGGGCGAGTCTCGGCCGAGCCAACTGCTCACCATCTCGGCGCGGACGGCCTCGGCGCTGGAGGCCGCCACGTCGAACCTGGCCGCCTACCTCAGGCAGAACCCGGGGGCGAACCTGGCCGACGTGGCCTACACGCTGAAGGTCGGCCGGCGCGCCTTCAACCACCGCCGCGCGCTCGTCTGCCGCGACGCGGCCGACGCCGTCGAGGCGCTCGAATCGCTCGACCCGCGCCGCGTCGTCGCCGGCCTCCGCGAGCCGAAGCCGCGCCCCGTCGTCTTCATGTTCTCGGGCCAGGGCTCGCAGTACGTCGGCATGGGCCGCGAGCTGTACGACTCAGAGCCGACGTTCCGCTCCGCGGTGGACGACTGCGCCGCGCGGCTCGCTCCGCGCCTCGGGTTCGACCTGAGAGAGGTGCTCTACCCGGCGGCGGAGGAGGCCGCCGGGGCGGCCGAGCGGCTCAAGCAGACGGCCGTGACGCAGCCGGCGCTCTTCGTCGTCGAGTACGCGATGGCGCGGCTCTGGATGGAGTGGGGCGTCGAGCCGCAGATGATGATCGGGCACAGCGTCGGCGAGTACGTCGCGGCCTGCCTCGCGGGGGTCTTCACGCTCGAAGACGCGCTGGCGCTGGTGGCGTCGCGCGGCCGCCTGATGCAGAGCGCGGAGCCGGGGGCGATGACGGCCGTCCCGCTGCCGGAGAGGGAGGTGCGGGCGCTGCTCGGGCCCGGCCTTTCGCTGGCCGCGGTCAACGCGCCCTCGCAGTGCGTGGTGGCGGGGACGTTCGAGGCCGTGGCCGACTTCGAGGCGCGCGCGGCCGAAAGCGGCGCAGCCTGCCGGCGCCTGCACACGTCGCACGCCTTCCACTCTCACATGATGGAGCCGATCCTCGGCGCGTTCCGCTCTGAGGTCGGGGGCGTCCGGCTGAGGGCGCCGAGCCTCGGCTACGTCTCGAACCTTTCGGGCGCGCCGGTGACGGCCGCCGAGGCGACCGACCCGGAGTACTGGGTCAGGCACCTGCGCGAGGCCGTGCGCTTCGGCGACGGCGTGGCCTCGCTCTTCCGCGAGCCCGACGCGATCCTGCTCGAAGTCGGGCCGGGGAGGACGCTGATGACGCTCGCCCGCTGGCACCCGCGGAAGGGCGCCGGGCACACCGTCCTGACCTCGCTCCCGCACCCGGAAGAGAGGCCGTCGGCACTCTCGTTCGCGCTCGATAGTTTGGGGCGGCTGTGGCTCGCGGGCGTCAATGTCGACTGGAAGAGCTTCCACGCGCGCGAGCGGCGCCGCCGCGTCCCCCTGCCGACCTACCCCTTCGAGCGCCAGCGTTACTGGATCGAGGCGCGCGGACAGGCGGGCGAGCGCGGCGCGTCCGGCTCCCTGCGCAAGAAGGCCGACATCGGCGAGTGGTTCTACGTGCCTTCCTGGCAGAGCTCTGCGCCGCGCTCGCCGGGCGACGCGCGCGGGGCCGCGCAGGCGCACCCGCGCTGGCTCCTTTTCAGCGACGGCGGCCAGCTCTCGGCGCGGCTCGCCGAGCGGCTCGCCGGGCTGGGCTGCGAAGTCGCCGTGGCCTACGCGGGCGCGGAGTTTGCGGCGCGCGGCCGAGCCGAGTTCACCGTCCGGCCGCGGCGGCGCGAGGACTACGAGGCGCTGCTCGCGCGACTCACGGAGGGCGGAGGGCGGCCGACCGACATCGCCCACCTCTGGAACGCCGCGCCCGACGAGGCGGAGGACGAGGCAGGCCTCGGCTTCTACAGCCTGCTCGCGCTGGCGCAGGCGCTCGGCGCCGACGACGCCGGGGCCGTGAGACTCAACATAGTGACGAGCGACGCCCAGCGCGTGACGGGCGACGAGCGCCTGCGCCCGGCGCGGGCGCTCGTCACGGGGCCGCTGCGCGTCGTGCCGCAGGAGCTGCGGCACGTCAGGGCGCGCGGCATCGACCTCACGCACCCGCCGCTGCCGCGCCAGCGAGAAAGGCTCGTCGAGTTCCTGCTCGGCGAACTCCTCTCGGACGACGCAGAGCCGGTCGTCGCCCACCGGCACGGCCTGCGCTGGCGGCAGACGTTCGCGCCGCACCGCCTGGAGGCGGCGGGCACCCCGGCGCGGCTGCGCCACCGCGGCGTCTACCTCATCACCGGCGGCATGGGCGGCATCGGGCAGGTCTTCGCCGAGCACCTGGCGCGGGGCGTGCAGGCGCGCCTCGCGCTCGTCGGGCGCTCCGCCTTCCCGGCGCGCGAGCGCTGGCGCCGCTGGGTGGCGACGCACCCCGAGGACGACGAGACGAGTCGCCGCATCCGGCGGCTGGAGGGGCTCGAAGCGCTCGGCGCGCGCGTCGAGGTCTACAGCGCCGACGTCTCCGACCGCGCGCAGATGGAGGAGGTCGTGGCGCTCGTACGCGAGAAGTTCGGCGAGGTCAACGGCGTCGTCCACGCGGCGGGCGTCGCGGGCGGCGGCATGCTCCAGCTCAAGACCGCGGAGCAGGCCGCGGCCGTCCTCGGCCCGAAGGTTGAGGGGGCCAGAGTCCTCGGCGGGCTCTTCGCCGGCGCGGGGCTCGATTTCATGCTCCTCTGCTCCTCGCGCAGCGCCATACTCGGCGGCTTCGGGCAGATAGACTACTGCGCGGCTAACGCCTTCCTCGACGCCTTCGCGCACGACTACGCGGCGCGCGAGGGGACGTTCACGCTCTCCGTCGACTGGGACGGTTGGCAGGGCGTCGGGATGCTCGCCGACGCGGCGGCGCAGTACGGCGTCGGCGGCGGCGCGGGGGAGGGCGCGGCGCTCGCGGGCGGCCACCCGCTGCTCGGCCGGCGCGTCGAGGAGGCGGGCGGGCGTCAGACCTTCGTCACGCAGTTCGGCGTCGCCGAGCACTGGATTCTCGAAGAGCACCGCATCGGCGGGACGGCCGTCCTCCCCGGCGTCACCTACCTCGAAATGGCCCGCGCCGCTTTCGAGCAGCAGGAGGGCGCCGGGCCGGTCGAGCTGCGCGACGTTTACTTTATCTCGCCGATGAGCATCCGCGACGACGAGCGGCGCGAGGTGCGGATGACGTTCGAGCCGCACGGCGCCGGCTTCAAGTTCCGCGCCGCGAGCCGCCCGGCCGGCGACGCAGGCCCCGGCGCGACTTGGGTGGACCACGCCGTCGGCGAGATCGGGCGGGCGCCCGAGGCGCCGCCGCGCCGCCACGACCTGGGCCGGCTCGTCGAGGAGGCGGGGCTGCGCGAGGTGGCCGTCGACGACGAGGAGCGCGACCCGGACCTCGGGCCCCGCTGGCAGAACATCCGCCGGGTCTTCGCGGGCGACGGGGAAGTCCTCGTCCTCTTCGAGCTGCCGGAAGAGTTCGCCTCCGACCTCGAACACCACAAGCTCCACCCCTCGCTCCTCGACCGCGCGGCCGGCACCGGGATGCTCTACATGGAGCTGCACGGCATCTACCTCCCGATGTCTTACCGCCGCCTCCACTTCCGACAGCCCCTCCCGCGCCGCATCTACGCGCACATCAGGCAGATTGAGGGCGGCGACCCCGCGCAGGAGACGATCAGCTTCGACGTCCTCATCACGGACGAGGAGGGCAACGAGCTGGTCCTGATAGACGATTTCAGCGAGAAGCGCATCAACGACCTCAAGGGGCAGGTCAAGGCGATGGCTGAGAAGTCCGGGGCGGGCGCCGCGGCCGGCGCGGCGGCGCGCGCGGGCGCCGGGCAGAGCTTCTACGAGCAGAGCATCGCCGAGGGCATCGCCCCGCGCGAGGGGAGCGAAGTCTTTGACCGCCTGCTGGCCGGCGCCTCTGTGCCGCAGTTCGTGGTCTCGACCCGCGACCTGCAAGCTTCCATAGAGAACGCCAACGCGTTCACGCAGGAGATGGTCTCGGCCGAGATCGAGAAGCTACAGGTGGCGCGCGAGCGCCACCCGCGCCCGAACCTGCGCAACGAGTACGTCGCCCCGCGCAACCCGACCGAGGCGGCGCTGGCCGAGATCATGCAGGAGATGCTCGGCGTCGAGAGCGTCGGCGTCGAGGACAACTTCTTCGAGCTCGGCGGCGACTCCGTGCTCAGCATCCAGATCATCGCCCGCGCCAGCCAGATCGGGCTCAAGATTACGCCCCAGCAGATCTTCCAGCACCAGACGGCGGCCGCGCTCGCCGCTGTCGCGGTAGCCGAGCCGGGGGCCGAGCCCGCCGCGGCGCCGCCGCCGGCCGCGGCCGACGGCGCCGCGGCCGAGGAGAGCCCCGCGCCCCCCGCCTCCTTCAACCGGGCCGGGCTCGACGCCCGCCAGCTCGACAGGCTCTCGAAGCTCATCGGCGACGATGACGGCGAGGACGACGAAGAGGACGAAGGGGAGGCGGAAGCGGAAGTCGCGCCGGCCCGGGCGGCCGTCTCCCCGCCGGCGCGCGTGGCCGCGGGCGAGCTCGAAAGCGTGCTGCGCCAGCACCCGGCCGTGCGCGAGGCGGCCGTGGTCGAGCGCGTCGGGCCCGAAGGCAAGTCGGACGGCGACGGGCTGGTCGCCTACGTTGTGCTCGGCGGCGAACCCGCCGCCGCGCCGATGGACTTCAGCCTCTTCTACTTCGCCGCCGACAACTCGCAGTCGGGCGCAGACAAGTACTGCCTCTACCTCGAAGGGGCGAAGTTCGCCGACCGGCACGGGTTCGCGGCCGTGTGGACGCCCGAGCGCCACTTCCACGTGAGCGGCGGCCTCTACCCGAGCCCGTCGGTGCTGAGCGCCGGGCTGGCGACCGTCACGGAGCGCGTCCAGCTGCGCGCCGGCAGCGTAGTCGTCCCGCTCCACCACTCGGTTCGCGTCGCCGAGGAGTGGTCGGTGGTGGACAACCTCTCGGGCGGGCGCGTCGGGCTCTCCTTCACCTCGGGCTGGATACCGAACGACTTCACCTTCTTCCCCGAGCGCTACGCCGACAAGCGCGGCGAGATGCTGCGCGGCATAGAGGAGGTGCGCCGGCTCTGGCGCGGCGAGACGCTGCCGGCGCGCGACGGCGTTGGCAAGGAGTTCGAGCTGAGCATCCTGCCGCGGCCGATCCAGCCGGAGCTGCCCGTCTGGCTGACGTGCAGCGGCGACCCGCAGCTTTTCGTCAAGGCCGGCGAGATGGGCTACAACGTGCTGACGGCGCTGCTCTCGCAGTCGGTCGAGGAGGTGGCCGAGAAGGTCAAGCTCTACCGCGAGGCGCGCGCGCGCCACGGCCACGACCCGGCTGCCGGCCGCGTCACGGTGATGCTGCACACCTTCGTCGCCGCCGACGAGCGGACGGTGCTGGCCGAGGCGCGCGACCCCCTGTGCGAATACCTGAAGGCCCACGTCGGGCTCATCGAGACGATGACGAAGAGCCTCGACATCAAGGTCGCCGTCGATAAGGAGAAGTACCTCGACGACCTCATCGCCTTCGCCTTCGAGCGCTACTACCGCACGTCCTCGCTCATCGGCACGCCCGAGAAGTGCCTGGAGATGGTCACGCGGCTGCGCGGCGGCGGGGTGGACGAGGTGGCCTGCTTCGTGGACTTCGGCGTCCGCGTCCCGGCCGTTCTCGACAGCCTCGAACACCTCAACACCCTCCGGGAGCTGGCCGCGGCCGAAGCCGGCGCCGTCGCGCCGGGCAACGGCGCAAGGTCGGCCGGGGCCGTCCGCGCGCTGAGCGAATTCGTCAGACAGCGGGCGCCGGCCGCGGCCCCCTCCTTCGTCGTGCTCGACGCTCTGCCGACGCTGCCCGACGGCGCCGTCGACTACGGCTCGCTCGGCGCGGCCGCGCCGCACGGGCCCGAGGCGACGCTCACGGGCCGGGCCTGAGGGCCGCCCCGGCGCGCGCGCCCCGCGGCCGCGCCCGACAGTCTCATCCGAAAGGTCGCAACCGTGAAGATGAAGAACGTGGAAGACATCTACCCACTTTCTCCCCTCCAGCAGGGCATCCTCTACCACACCCTGCACGAGCGCGAGTTCTCGATGTACTTCGAGATCATCACGTGGGTCATCGAGGGCGAGGTCCACGTCGAGGCTTACGAGCGGGCCTGGCAGCGCGCCGTAGACCTGCACCCGGTTCTGCGCTCCTCGTTCGTATGGGAGGGCGTGGACGAGCCGCTCCAGGTCGTCCGCCGGCGGGCCAAACTCCCGATGACGCACCTCGACTGGCGCGGGGCAGGCCCCGCCGAGCGCGAGGCGCGGCTGGAGTCCCTCTTCGCCGAGGAGCGCCGCCGCGGGTTCGACCTGATGAAGCCGCCGCTCATGCGCGTGACCCTCGTCCGCACGGGCGAAGCCTCCTACCGCTTCGTCTGGTGCTACCACCACGGGCTGATCGACGGCTGGTCGTGCTCGCTCATCTTCAACGACGTGTTCGCCGCCTACGAGGCGCTGTGCCGCGGGGCCGAGCCGCGGCTGGCCGCGCCGCGCCCCTTCGCCGAGTACATCGACTGGGTGCGCCGACAGGACATGGGGGCGGCCGAGTCCTACTGGCGGCGGACGCTCAAGGGCTTCACGGCCCCGACGCCGCTCGGCGTCGAGGGCGGCGCGGGGCCGCGCGCCGAGGCCGCCGCCGACTCGAAGAGTTACCGGGAACAAGTTCTGCGCCTGTCCGCGGGGGTGACGGGGGAATTGACGCGGCTCGCGCGCCGCCGCCAGCTCACGCTCAACACCGTCTGCCTCGGGGCGTGGGCCGTCCTCCTCAGCCGCTACAGCGGCGAAGAGGACGTCGTCCTCGGCGTCGCCGTCTCGGGGCGGCCGCCGATGCTGGCCGGCGTCGAGAGGATGGTCGGGATGCTGGTCAACACGCTGCCCACGCGCGTCCGGGTCGAGCCCGACCGGGAGTTGCTGCCGTGGCTCGAAGAGCTACAGCGCGGGCAGGTCGAGCTGCGGCAGTACGAGTACAGCCCGCTCGTGCGCGTGCACGGCTGGTCCGAAGTGCAACGCAACACGCCCCTCTTCGAGACCGTCCTCTCGTTCGAGAACCACCCCATCGACTACTCGCTGCTGGAGCGCGACGAGCGCGCGCGCCTGCGCGACGCCGTCCACCACCACACGGCCACGGGCATCCCCGTCAACCTCACCGTCGAGCCGGGCGAGGAGCTACAGGTAAAGATCTTCTACGACTTCGGGCGCGTCGATGACGACGCGGTCGGGAGGATGCTCCGGCATTTCGCGCGCCTGCTCGAAAGCGTCGCCGAAGACCCCGGCCGGCGCCTCTCCGAGTTGCCGCTCCTGACCGACGCCGAGCGCCGGCTCCTCCACGACTGGAACCGGACGGGCGCCGACTACCCGCTCGCCCGCCCGCTCCACTCCTTCGTCGAGGCGCAGGCGGCGCGCACGCCCGAGGCCGTCGCCGTCGTCTTCGGCCACGAGCGCCTGACCTACGCCGAGCTCGACGGACGGGCCGACCGCCTCGCCCGCCGCCTGCGCCGGCTCGGCGTCGGCCCCGACGTGCTCGTCGGCGTG
>DASQMB010000069.1:0-190993 GCA_035645715.1 Pyrinomonadaceae bacterium | reverse complement strand
GTAGGCCGCGCCCGCCTTCATGACGGCCAGCAGCGAGACGACCATCTCGGGCGAGCGGTGCATGAGGATGCCGACCCTGGACTCGGGGCCTGCGCCGAGTGAGAGCAGGTAGCGTGCGAGCCGGTTGGCGCGGCGGTCGAGCTCGCCGTAGGTGAGTCGGGAGGAGTCGCCGACTAGGGCGACGGAGTGAGGCCGGAGGGCGGCCTGCTCGGCTATCAGCTGGTGTATCCAACGCCCGCGCGGGTAGGCCGCGTCCGTCGCGTTCCACTCGACGAGGACCTTCCGCCGCTCGGCCTCCGTCAGCAGCTCGATGTCCGCCAGTTTCCGGCCGGCGCGGGCGGCCATCTGCATGATGATGCGCGAGAGGTAATCCAGCAGCGTGTCGGCCGTCGCCTCGTCGTACTGGGAGGCGTCGTACTTGAGGCGGACGACGAGGCGCTCTCTCAATTCGGCGACCACTGTCAGGGGATAGTTGGTGTGCTCGGTCAACTGCACGCCGTCGATCTTCAGGCTGCCCGCCTGCTCGCCCATCAGGCTCTCGACGGGGTAGTTCTCGAAGACGACGAGGCTCTCGAAGAGTCGCTCGCCGCCGCCGAGGCCCGCCCACTTCTGCACTTCCGCAAGCGGGCTGTACTCATACTGCCGGCTCTCGGCCTGCCGGTCTTGAATCCCGCGCAGCCACGCCCCGACCTCCGCCCCCGGCTCGATTCGCGCCCGCGCCGGCAGGCTGTTGATGAAGAGGCCGACCATCTCGGCGACGCCTTCCAGCTCGGCCGGACGGCCGCTCACCGTCACCCCGTAGACCACCTCCCGCTCGCCGCTCAGGCGCGAAAGCAGCAAGGCCCAGGCGCCCTGCACCAGGGTGTTGACCGTCACCTGCATGGCCTGCGCAGCGCGACGCACCTGCTCGCTCTCCTCGGGTGCGAGCCGCAGGCGACGCTCGCCGGCCCCGGCGCGGCCCGTGCCCTGCGCAGCACCGAGGCCGAGGCGCGTTGCCCCGCCGACGCCTTCGAGCGTGCGCTCCCAATATGCCCGCGCCGCCCCCGCGTCCTGCCGCTGCAACCACGCGATGTAGTCGCGGAACGGCCGCGCCGGCACCCACCCAGGCTCGCCGCCCCGCCTGAACGCCTCGTAGCCTCCGAGCACCTCGCGCATCACCAGCGGCACCGACCAGCCGTCGAGCAGCAGGTGGTGGTGGCTCCAGACGAAGTGGTGCAGCTCGCCTCCGAGGCGGATCAGCCGCAGCCGCATCAGCGGCGCGCGGGCGAGTTTGAAACCCTCCGCGCGGTCCGCCTGTTGCAGCTCTTCGAGCCTCGACTGCTGCTCCGGCTCCGACAGGCCGCGCCAGTCGAGCAGCTCGAAGGGGAGTTTGACGCGCTTGACGACCACCTGCATCAGCTCGCCCTGGCTCTCGCCGACGAAGGCCGTCCGCAGGACGGCGTGCCTGTCCACGACCGCCTGGCACGCCCTCCGGAAAGCCTCCACGTCGAGCTCGCCGTGGAAGCGGCAGTTCAGTTGTTCGATGTAGACGCCCGAGCCGGGAGCAAAGAGGCTGTGAAAGATCATGCCCTGCTGCAAAGGTGACAGCGGGTAAACGGCCTCGATGTTTTGCGCCTTTTCGCTCGCAGGTTTGTTCACGTCAAAGCCCCTTCGACTTCAGTGAAGTTCGCTCTCCGACGGCAGAAGGGCCGCAACCCTCCGGGCGTGTCTCAGGCCGGGGCAACCGGGCCGGCCGGGGCGGAAAGCTCCCCGTCCGCCATCGCCACCAGCACGCGGCGCTCGCCCCGGTAGGGGTTGCGCCCGTGGGCGGTCAGGAGGTTGTTGACCAACAGCACGTCGCCGCGCTGCCACGGGAACGAGACGGCACACGCCCGGTACGCCCCGCGAATCTCTTCGAGCGTCTCTACGGCGATGGGCGAGCCGTCGCCGTAGTAGGCGTGGCGCGTGAGGTCTCCCTCGGCCGTCGTGCGCAGGAGGTCTTCGCGCACCCCCTCGTCAAGGCTGGAGACGTGGAAGAGGTGCGCCTGGTTGAACCACACGGGCTCGCCCGTCTCGGGCGCGACCTGGATGGCGGGCCGCACCTGGCGCGTGCGCAGGCGCCCCCCGCCCCTCCACTCGAACTCGATCCCGGCCCCGCGGCAGTAGTCCTCGACGGCGCGGGGCGAGTCGGTCTGGAAGACCGTCTGCCAGTCGAGATCAATTCCCTGCCCGTAGTTCCTCACGTACATGACGCCCCGCCCGACGAAGCGATCCCGGGTCTGCGGCTTGAGGCGGCGCAGGACCTCCCGGCTGTCGGCGAGCGGCGTCTCCCCGCCGCCCTCGGCCGGTTGTAAGCAGCAGAACCAGAGCCGGCGCGGGAACGCGTGCGAGTAAGAGTTCTCGTTGTGCAGCGGGATGTGACGGTCGGCCGGGTACTCTGTCGCCGTGTAAATCTCGGCGCCGACCGAGGTGCGCGGCGTCGAGCGCTCGGTGTAGGCGAGCAGCCGCGGCGTGACGGCCCTGACGACCTCCTCGAAGAGTTCGGGCGTGTTGATTCCGAAGCCGCGGAAGAGGAGCGCGCCCGAGCGCCGGAGGTGGCCTTCGATGAGCTCGGCGCACTGCGCGGCCCACGCCGCGAGCCTCACGCCGGGCTGCGCCGGCGTGAGCACCAGCGGCAGCTCTCTTCCGGGTTCGAGCTGCCCCGCCTGCACGAGCTCGCTGAGCGACAGCTTGATCGGCCGTGGCTTGAATTTCCGAAAGTCCATAATCACCCCGCGCCGCGTGCCCTTCAGTACTCGAACTCGACTTCCTCGATCAGCTCGTCCCACTGCTGCCGGTTCAGCGGCGCGAGCGAAGCGTCGCTCGACGGCCCCTCGGCCCCCGCCTCGGGGACTTCGCCGCGCGCCCCGACGACCTGCCGCAGCGCCGTCAGGTAGGCGTCGGCCAGCCGCTCCATCTGCTCGGCGCCGTACCGCTCGCGGCTGTAGGCGAGCGTGATCTCCAGCTCGTCGTTGACCACGACGAGCGTCACGTCCACCTCGTAGCGGCGGCCTCCGCGCTCGCTGCGCACGGCGCCGACGCTCTCCCCGGCGACGTTCCACTCGTGCTCGCCACGGCCCATCGCCTTCACCTGACCCAGATAGTTCAGGCTCACGGCCGGCTCCCATTCGAGCCGCAGGCGCGGCCCTTCCGGGGCCGCCGGGTCGAGGTATCGGAGCCGCCGGAAACTCCACCCCGCTTCGAGCCCGCCGCGCAGGCTCTCGGCAACGCGCCGGACTCTCTCCCACAGCGTCCCGCCGCCGCCCGCGTCCACGAGCAGCGGCGTGACGGTCGTGAACCACCCGACCGTCCGCGTCACGTCGAGCGCCGCGCCCGGCTCGTCGCGCCCGTGGCCCTCGACCGCGACCAGCACGCGCTCGGCCCCGCTCCACGCGCGCGCGGCCTCGCCGAACGCGCCCAGCAGGGCTTCCGTGATCTGCACGCCGTAAGCCTGCGGCACGTCTTTTATGAGCAGCGCCGTCTCGGCCGCGCCGAGCCTGCGCCGGACGCGCTCGACCTGCGCCTCCTCGTTGCGCCCCTCCGGCCGCTCGACCCACCAGGGGGCCCGGCCCGGCCCGTCCTGCTTCAGCCAGTAGCGGGCCGCCTCGCGCACCTCGGCCGCGGGCCGCGCCTCGCGCAGCTTCGCGGCCCACTGCCGGTAAGAGCTGGTCTTCTGCCCCAGGTCGACGGCCCCGCCGCCGCGCGCCTGCCGGTAGGCGTTCCACAGGTCGTCGGCCAGCACGCGCCAGGAGACGCCGTCCACCACGAGGTGGTGCGCGACCAGCAGCAGGCGCCAGCCCCGGCCCGCGCCCAGCCGGAACAGCGCCGCGCGGAAGACCGGCCCGGACTCAAGGTTGAGGCCGCGCTGGGCCGCGTCCACGAGTTCGGCGAACCTCGACGCGCCCGCCCCGTCGGGCTCGCCGCTCAGGTCGTGGAGGGCGAAGACCTCGTTCTCTTCGGTCGGGGCGTAGGACTGTCGCCAGCCCTCGTCGGCCTGTCGGAAGCGCATCCGCAGCGCGTCGTGGAAGGAGAGCAGCGCGTCGAGCGCGCCCCGCAGGGCGTCGGGGTCCACCTCCGCGCCGGGGTCGATCATCAGCGCCTGCGTGAAGTGGTGCGGGTCGGGCAGGCCGCGCTCGAAGAAGTCGAGCTGGATCGGGAGCAGCGGCACGGGTCCGTTCAGCACGCCCTGCTCGGCGCTGACCGGCGGGTTGAAGGAGGTGACGGCCGCCAGCTCCGCGATAGTCTGGTGCTGGAACATCTGCCGCGGGTTGAAATGGAGCCCGACCTCCCTGGCCCGCACGACGATCTGGATGCTGAGGATTGAGTCGCCGCCGAGGGCGAAGAAGTTGTCGTTGACGCCCACGCGCTCGACGTTGAGGATGCTGGCCCAGACCCCGGCCAGCCTCTCCTCAACCTCGTTGGTGGGCGGCGCGTAAGAGTCGCCCAACTCGTCGCGCACAACTCCCGGCTCCGGCAGGGCGCGGCGGTCGAGCTTGCCCGAAGGCAGCAGCGGCAGCGCGTCAAGGCGGACGAAGACGGCCGGTATCATGTGGTCGGGCAGGCTCCGGCCGAGCTCCTCGCGCAGCCGCATGACGTTGAACTCATGGCCCGGCCGCGGCACGACGTAGGCCGCCACGCGCCGCTCGCCGCCCGGCTCCTCGCGGAGGATTACCGCGGCCTCGGCGACCGACGAACACTCCGCGAGCGCCGACTCGATCTCGCCGAGCTCGATGCGGAAGCCGCGCACCTTGACCTGATGATCGACGCGGCCCAGGAACTCTATCGCGCCGTCTTGCAGGAAGCGCGCCAGGTCGCCCGTGCGGTACATCCTCGCGCCGGGCACTGCGGCGTAGGGGTCGGGCAGGAACTTCTCGGCCGTTAGATTGGGGCGCGACCAGTATCCGCGCCCGACCCCCACGCCGCCGATGTAAAGCTCGCCGCCCACGCCGATGGGCACGGGCTCGAAGTGGCGGTCCAGGATGTAGACGCGGTTGTTCGCGTTGGGGCGGCCGATGGGCACCCTGCGCGTCTGCGAGCCCCGCACGCAGTCCCAGAAGGTCACGTCGATGGACGCCTCGGTCGGCCCGTACTGGTTGACCAGCTCCGCCGGCAGCGCGGCGAAGAGCCTCTCCTGAAGCTCGAAGGGGAGGGCCTCGCCGCCCGCCAGCACCAGCCGCAGGCCGCGGCACCGCTCGACGCCCTCCTGGTTGAGGAAGGCGTTCAGTAGCGAGGGGACGAAGTGGACGACGGTGACGCCTGTGCTCTCGATCAGCGCGACCAGGCGGGCCGGGTCGCGCTGGGCTCCCGGCTCCGGGATGACGAGCCGCGCGCCCGCCGCCAGCGTGCCGAGGATTTCCCAGACCGAAAAGTCGAAGCCGAACGAGGACAACTGCAACACCCTGTCGTCGGCCCCGAGCGGGTACTTCTCCTGCATCCAGAACTGCCGGTTGACGACGCCCCGGTGCGTGTTCATCGCGCCCTTCGGCCTGCCCGTAGAGCCCGAGGTGTAGATCATGTAGAGCAGGTTGTCGGGCGAGGTCAGGTCGTGCGGGTCGGTGGCGGGCTCGGCGGCGACCTCGGCCGCGGCCTCGTCGAGGCAGACGAGGCGCGCCCCGGTGGCGGCGAACCTGCCGGCCGCGTCCCGCGTCGTGAGCAGGACTTTGACGCGGGCGTCGGCCGCCATGTAGTTCAGGCGCGCCTCCGGGTACTCGGCGTCGAGCGGCACGTAGGCCCCGCCCGCCTTCAACACGCCGAGCACGGCGACGACCATCTCCGGAGACCTCTCCAGGCAGATGCCGACCGCCACCTCCGGGCCGACGCCGGCCCGGCGCAGGTAATGCGCGAGGCGGTTCGCGCCTTCGTTAAGCTCGCCGTAGCTGAGCGCCCGCTCCCCGAAGACGAGCGCGACCGCCTCGGGCGTCTGCCGCGCCCGAAGCTCGAAGAGCTGGTGCGCGCAGGCGCCGGCCGGGTAGTCGGCCGCCGTTTGGTTCCAACCTTCGAGCACGGCCGCGCGCTCGGCCTCGGTCAGCAGCGGCAGGTTCTCGACGCACGTCTCCGGCTCGCGGGCGATTACTTCGAGGAGCCGCCCGAAGTTGGCGATGAGCCGCTCGATGGTCTGCGGCGCGAAGAGGTTGGTGTTGAACTCGATGGTGCCGCTCATCCCGTCGGGCCGCTCGCCGAGGATGACCGACATGTCGAACTTCGAGAAGCTGTTCTCGACCGCCAGCGGCTGAAGCGTCAGGCCGTTTTCGGCCAGCCCGCCGGCCGTCGCGGCTATCTCCTGCGAGCGCTCGGCGAAGCTGAGCCAGTTGAACATGATCTCGAAGAGCGGCACGCGGCTCAGGTCGCGCGTCGGTTGCAGCAGGCTCACCAGCTCCTCGAACGGCAAATCCTGGTGGGCGTAAGCCTCCAGACAGACCTTCTTGACGCGCCGCAGCGCCTCGGCGAAGGGCGGGTTGCCGTCGAGCGACGTGCGCAGCACGAGGGTGTTGACGAACATCCCGACGAGAGACTCGGTCTCGGGCGCGGTGCGGCCGGCGACCGGGGTGCCGACGACGATGTCGGTCTGCCCGCAGTATCGCGCCAGCAGGACCTTCCACGCCGTCAGGACCGTCATGAAGAGCGTGCTGCCGAGCCTCTGGCTGAGTCGCCGGAGGCCGTCGGTCAACTCCTGCGAGAAGTCCAGGCCGAGGTGCGCGCCGCGGAAGGTCATCTCGGAGGCGCGCGGGTAGTCGAGCGGAAGGTTGAGCGCGGCGACGCCCTCGCCGAGCTGCGCCTTCCAGTACTCGACCTCGGTCCTGAGCGCCTCGTCGCGGAGCCAGCGGCTCTGCCAGACGGCGAAGTCTGCGTACTGAATCGGCAGGGCCGGGAGCTGGCGCGTGAGGCCGGCGGCGCGCGCCGAGTAGAGGCTCATCAGCTCGCGGATGATGACGCCCAGCGACCAGGCGTCGCAGACGATGTGGTGGAGCGTGAACCAGAGGAAGTGCCGCTCGGCGTCGAGGCTCACCAGGAGGTGGCGGAAGAGCGGCCCGGCGGCCAGGTCGAAGGGGCGGCCGACCTCGCGCCGGATGATCTCGCGGGCCGCGTCCTCGCGCTCATCCCCGGGCACGTCGCCGAGCCTGACGACGTTTAGTGGCAGCGGCTCGTGCTCGGAGATGGACTGGAAGGGGCGGCCGTCGGCCGTGCCGATGGTCGTGCGCAACGTCTCGTGCCGCAGGACGAGCTGGTTCACAGACCATTCGAGCGCCTCCTCGTCAATCGGCCCCGTCAGGCGGAAGCCCATCGCCATGTTGTAGGCGGGGTTGCCGGGCTCCAGCTGGTTGAGGAACCACAGCCGCTTCTGCGCGTTCGCCAGCGGCAGCAGCCCCTCGCGCGGCACGCGCTGAATCGGCTCGACGTGGCCGCGCATCTTCAGCCGGTGAAGCTCCAGCACCCGCTCGGCCAGTTGCGCAATCGTCGGGCGCTCGAAGACCTCGCGCAGTTCGAGGTTGACGCCGAAGCTGCGGGCCGCGCGGCTGACGACCTGCGTGGCGAGCAGCGAGTGGCCGCCGATGGCGAAGAAGTCGTCGTTGACGCCGACGCTCTCCCGCCGCAGCACGTCGCGCCAGACGCCGGCCAGAATCTCCTCGATGGGCGTGCGCGGGGCGGCGAGGGCCTGCTCGCCCTCGTGCTGTTCGAGGTCTACGGGCGGCAGGACCTTTCGGTTGACCTTGCCCGTCCCGGTCAGCGGCAACTGGTCGAGGACGACGAAGAACCTGGGGATCATGAACTCCGGCAGCGCCCCGCGCAGGGCCTGGCGGATGAGCGCGGTTTGCAGCTCGGCCTCCGGCGCCCCGACCAGGTAAGCGACCAGGTGGTGCTCGCCGGCCTGGTCGGCCTGCGTGACGACGGCCGCGGCCTGCACTTCGGGCAGGGCGCTCAGGCGCGCCTCGATCTCGCCGAAGACGACGCGCTGCCCGCGAATCTTGACCTGGAAGTCCTTGCGCCCCAGGAACTCGACGCTCTGGTCGCCCAGGCGGCGGCCGAGGTCGCCGGTGCGGTAGACGCGCTTGAGCGGCGCGCCCTCGGCCGGCACGAAGGCTTCGGCCGTCAGCCTCGGCTGCCGCCAGTAGCCGAGCGCGAGGTGTGCGCTACGGAGCGCGATCTCGCCGCCCCCGTAGAGCCCCGCCTCCTCGCCCTCGTCGTCGAGCAGCAGCAGCTCCGTGTCCGGCACGGGATAGCCGACCGGGATCGTCTGCCGGCGCAGCTCCGTGCCGTGGTCGAGGAAGTATTGGAGCGCGAGGGTAGATTCGGTCGGGCCGAGGCCGTTGATCATCAGGCAGCCCTCCGCGAAGTGCTTCCTGTAGGCCGCGAAGTCTTCGGCGTGGGCCTGCTCGCCGCCGAGCACCAGCAGGCGCACGCTCCCCACCCGCCCTCCCTCCGGAAGGTGCGCGACGAAGTGGCGGAAGACGGTCGGCGTGCAGTGGAGCACGGTGATCCCGTGCTCGTGCAGGAAGCCCGGCAGCGCCTCGAAGCCCTCCCTCTTCAGGTCGTAGAGGTAGAGGGCCGCGCCGTTGAGCAGCGCGCCGTAGATGTCCATCACGGCGGCGTCGAAGGTGTAGGAGGCGACGAGCAGCAGGCGGTCGTCGGCGTTGAGGTGGAGCGCGTTGGTGTAGGCGCGGATGTGTTGCAGGACGTTGCGGTGGTTCTGCATCACCCCCTTGGGCGCGCCCGTCGAGCCGGAGGTGTAGAGCAGGTAGGCGAGGGCCTCGGGACCGACCTTCGGCGCCGGCTCGATGACCGCCAGCGTCTCTTCCAGCCGCTCGACGTTCAGCACGCGCAGGGGCCGCCCGCCTCGCGGCCCGAGCCGCTGCGCGAGCAGCTCGGCGCGCGTCAGGTTGGCCCCGTCGGAGAGCAGGGTCTGGCAGTCGGCGTCGGCCAGGATGTCGACGAGGCGCTGGGCCGGGTGGGTCGGGTCGAGCGGCACGTACCGCTGCCCGGCCTTGAGCGCGCCGAGCATGGCCGCGACCAGGGGCGCGTCGTGGTCGAAGAGCAGCGCGACGCCCTCGCCGGCCGTCTCGCCCTCCTGCCGCAGTACGGAGGCGACGCGCGCGGCCTCCAAACTCAGCTCCTGGTAGGTCAGCTCGTGCCGGCCCGACTTGAGCGCCGTCTTCTGCGGGTAGAGTTCGGCCTGCGTCTCGAAGCGTTCGGTGATTGACTGCTCTACCGCCTGCGGCACGAACTCGGTGAACTCCTGCGGCGGGCGCACGCGGTTACCCTGCTCGCGGGCCACGGTCTCCTCGGCCGTCAAAAACGGCAGCGAGTCCACGCCCTCCTCGGGGCGCTCGACGACGGCGCCGAGCAGGTTGACGTAGTGTTTGAGCAGCCGCCCGACGGTCTCGGCCGCGTACAGGTCTCGGTTGTAGACGGCGTTGAGGAACAGCACGCCGTCGCGCTCGCCGGCGTAGAGCGTGAGGTCGAACCTCGACCACTGGTCCTCCGGGGCCACGCCCTCGATGGTCAGGCCGGGCAGCCGCACCTGCTCTTCCGCCAGGTTGAGCATGTTGAAGATGACCTGCACGAGCGGCGACCGGCTCGGCTCGCGCTCGGGCTGTAGCTCCTCGATGAGCCGCTCGAATGAAACGTTCTGGTGCGCGTAGGCCCCGAGGCAGACCTCGCGCACGCGCCGCAGCACGGTGCGGAAGTCCGGCTTGCCCGAGAGGTCCGTGCGCAGCACCAGCGTGTTGAGGAAGAAGCCGATGAGGGTCTCGGTCTCCGTCTGCGGCCTCCCGGCCACAGGCGTCCCGACGACGATGTCGCGCCGCCCCAGGTAGCGGTAGAGGAGGGTCTTGAAGGCGGCCAGCAGGACCATGAAGAGCGTGGCCCCCTCCTGCCGCGCGAGCTTCCTCAGGCCGTCGAGCAGCTCCGGCTCGATCTCGACCGTCTCGTGCGCGCCGGCGTAGGTCTGCCGCGGCGGGCGCGGGAAGTCGGGCGGGATTTCCAGGACGGGGGGCGCGCCCTGCAACTGCTCGCGCCAGTAGGCCAGCTCGC
The DNA here is from genome assembly GCA_035645715.1 of Pyrinomonadaceae bacterium. Lineage (GTDB taxonomy): Bacteria > Acidobacteriota > Blastocatellia > Pyrinomonadales > Pyrinomonadaceae > QHXN01. The sequence continues at coordinate 180,946 of DASQMB010000069.1, read as the reverse complement.
CCTCCAGCGCCGGCCCGGCCAGCCACTTCCGCTGCCACAGGGCGTAGTCGGCGTACTGCACGGGCAGGGGCGCGACCGCCGCCGGGCGCCCTTCGGCCAGGGCGCGGTACTGCGCCACGACCTCGCGGATTAAGACCCCGACCGACCAGCCGTCAGAGACGATGTGATGCACCGTCAGGATCAGTGTGTGGTGGTCGTCGTCGAACCGCAGCAGCCTGGCGCGCAGCAGCGGCTCGCCGGCGAGGTCGAAGGGCTGCGCCGCCTCGTCGCCGATGAACCGCCGCACGGCCGCCTGCCGCCCGCCGGCCGCCGGCGCCTCGACGGCCGTGACGGCCAGCTTGATGGGGCGCTCGTCGAGCACGACCTGGACGGGCACGCCGTCGGCCTCGGCGAACCTCGTCCGCAGCGACTCGTGCCGCTCGACGACGCGGTTCAGGCTCCGCTCCAGCGCGGCCGTGTCCAGGCGGCCCGTGAGGTTGACGACGCCGAGGAGGTTGAAGATGGGCGTTCTGCCCTCCAACTGCTCGATGAACCACAGGCGCTCCTGCGCGTAGGAGAGCGGCAGTCGTTCGGGGCGCGGCTCGCGCCGCAGGGGCGGCACGCCCCGCCCGGCCCCCCGCTGCAAAGCCTCCTGCACGACCCGCCCCAGTTCGGCCACCGTCGGCTGCTCGAACAGCGAGGCCAGCGGCACCTCGACGTTGAAGACATCGCGCACGCGCGAGATGAGCTGCGTGGCGATCAGCGAGTGGCCGCCGAGCGCGAAGAAGTTGTCGTGTGTGCCGACGCGGTCGGCCTTGAGCACGTCGCGCCAGACGGCGGCCAGCGTCTCCTCGACGGCCGTGCGCGGCGCGACGTACTCGCCCGCCGGCCCCGCGTCGGCCGGGGCCAGTTCGAGCAGCTTTTTCTTGTCAACCTTCCCGTTCGGCGTGAGCGGCAGCTCGTCGAGCGTCACGAAGGCCGTCGGGATCATGTGTGCCGGCAGGCTCTGCCGGAGGAACTGCCGCAGGGAGGCCGGCGCCGGGGGCTCTTCATGGTTGAGGGCCAGGTAGCCGACCAGGTACTTGTCGCCCTCCTCGTCGGCGTTGACGAGGGCCACGCACTCCCTGACGGCGGGGTGGGCCTTGAGCGCGGCCTCGACCTCGCCGAGCTCGATGCGCGCGCCCCTGATCTTGACCTGCTGGTCTATCCGGCCGAGGAACTCAAGCTCGCCGCCGGCCCGGAAGCGCGCCAGGTCGCCGGTGCGGTAGAGGCGCGCGCCGGGCTCCGCGCCGAAGGGGTCGGGCACGAACTTCTCGGCCGTCAGGCCGGGCGCGTTCAGGTAGTTTCTGGACACGCCCGCGCCGCCGATGAAAAGCTCGCCGGGCACGCCCTCGGGGACGGGCTGCCAGTCGCGCGGGTCCAGCACGTAGACCCTCGTGTTCGCCAGCGGCCAGCCCATGCTCACGTCGCTCGCGCGGCCGTTGAGCACCTCGTCGCGCGTCGTCGTGAAGAGGGTGGTCCCGACGGTGCCCTCCGTCGGCCCGTAGGAGGAGATGAAGAGCGCGTCGGTCTGCGCCAGCGCGGCCCACTTGCGGAGCGTCTGCGGCGAGGTCTTGTCGCCGCCCGTCATGAAGACCTCGAACTGCGCGCGCAGCTTCCTGTTCTGCGCCATCACCTCCTCGACCCACTGCTGCCAGAAGCCCGCCGGCAGGTCGATGACCGTGACGCCCTGCTCCTCGCAGTAATCGAGCAGGTCGAGGTTGGGGATTTCGGCCGGGGCGCGGTGCGTCACCAGCGTCGCCCCGCTCAGCAGCGTGGGGTAAATCTGGACGACCGAGGCGTCGAAGCTGAGCGACGCGAATTGCAGGAACCGATGCCCCTCGCCCAGACCGATGCGCTCGATCATCGCGGCCGTGTAGTTGACTACGCCCTGGTGCCTGACGGCGACGCCCTTCGGCTCGCCCGTCGAGCCCGACGTGTAGATGACGTAGGCAAGGTTGTCCGGCACGGCGCGGGAGGCGGGGTTCTCCTCCGGCCGGCCCGCGAGGGCAGCCTCGTCGTCGAGCAGGACGCGCGCGGCCCCGGCCGGGGCGAACAGCGACTCCGCAAACCGGCGCTCCGTGACGAGCACTCTGATGTCGCTGTCGGCGACCATGTAGGCCAGCCGCTCGGCCGGGTAGTTGGGATCGAGCGGCACGTAGGCGCCGCCGGCCTTGAGCACGCCGAGCAGCCCCACGAGCATCAGCGGCGACCGCTCAAGGCAGACGCCGACGCGCGTCTCCGGCCCCACGCCCGACGCCGTCAGCAGGTGCGCGAGCCGGTTGGCCCGGCGGTTCAGCTCCTCGTAGGTCAACTGCCCCGCCTCGGAGACGACCGCGAGCTGTGCCGGGGTCCTGGCGGCCTGCTCCTCGAAGAGCTGGTGGACGCACTTGTCGGCCGGGTAAGGACTGCTGACGCCGCTCCACTCGGCGAGCAACTGACGCCGCTCGTTCGGGGAAAGGAGTTGGAGGTCGCCCACGGATGAGGCGCCCTCGGCGGCGAGGCTTTCGAGCGCAGTCGCCCAGTGGCGGAGGACGCGCCGGCCCGCGGCCTCGTCGAAGCGGCGCGTGTCGCACGAGAGCAGGAGCGTCAGCTCGGCGCCGGGAACGGCGACGGCGGTGAGCGGGTAGTTGGTGTGCTCGACGAGCTGCACCTGCTCGACGGCGAGGCCGAGCTGGTCGGCCTGCGCGCTCTCGCCGACGGGCAGATTCTCGAAGACCAGGATCGTCTCGAACAGGGGCGTGCCGCGCGGAACCCCGCTCCAGCCCTGAATGTCCGCCAGGGAGTTGTAGGCGTAAAGCTCGCTCTCGCCCTGCTGCCGCTGAATCTCTTGCAGCCACGGCCCGAGGGGCGCGCGCGGCTCCACGCCGACGCGCAGGGGCAGCGTGTTGATGAACAGCCCGACCATCTCGGCCGAGCCGGGGAGGTCCGCCGGGCGGCCGTTGACGGTGGCGCCGTAGACGACCTCTGCCTGCCCTCCGTAGCGGCTCAGAAGGAAGGCCCAGGCCCCCTGCGCCAGCGTGTTGAGGGTCAGCCTCTGCCGCCTGGCGTAATCGTTCAACCTCTGCGTCGCGGAGGCGTCCAGCCTGAGCTGAAGCTCCACGTAGTGAGACCCGTCCGGGGCCTCGGAGGCGGGCCGCGGGGGCAACTCGACCGGCAGCTTCGTGGGGCCTTCGAGCCCCCCCAGCCGCTCGCGCCAGTAACTCTCGGCGGCCCGCGCGTCCTGCCGCTTGATCCACTGGATGTAGTCGCGGTAGGGGCGCGCCGCCGGCAGCCGCGCCGCGCCGCCGCGCCGCTCGGCCCCGTAGAGGGTGAACAGCTCGCCGAGCAGGAGGGGCAGCGACCAGCCGTCGAGCAGCATGTGGTGGTGAGTCCACACCATCGCGTGCTCGGTCTCGCCCAGGCGCAGCAGGCCGACGCGCATCAGCGGCGCGCTGGTCTCGACGAAGCCGCGGGCGCGGTCCGCGGCCAGGTGGGCCGCGAGCCTTTCGCCTTGCAGCTCCGCGTCGTCCGCGCTCCAGTCGGCCCTCTCGACCTCGAACCGCACCTCGCGGTGCACGACCTGTACGGGCTTCTCCAGGCCCTTCCAGACGAAGGCCGTGCGGAGGACGGGGTGGCGCGCGACCACCTGCCGCCACGCCCGCTCGAAGGCCGCGTCGTCGAGCGGCCCGCGCAGGCGGCAGTGAAACTGCTGCACGTAGACGCCCGACTCCGGGGCGGTCAGGCTGTGGAAGTGCATCCCCTGCTGCATCGGGGAGAGTCCGTAGATGGCTTCGATGTTGTTCTTCGACATGAGAAGGCGTTGAAACCCCTGAGGCCAGGTTGGTGGGGGGTTGCTAAGGCGCCGGCCCGCGCGTCAGAACGACAGCCGCACGGAGAAGTTGATGCGGCGGTTGTTATTCGGGCTGGCCGCGCCGGCTTCGGTCGCGCTGGCGTTCGACTGACCGAAGAGAGGCGACGACAGGTTGCCGATGGGGACGGCCGGGTTGTTCCGGTTGAAGAGGTTCTGGAACGAGACGGAGGTGGTCAGGGTGTAGGGCTTCTCCCCTTTCTTGGCGGGCTGACCCTGCGCGCCCTGGACGAGCGGCGCGCTGCCGAAGCTGTAGTTCTTCGTGACCCGCAGGTTGACGGCGAAGAAGGCCGGCCCCGTCCCGTAGTTGAGCGGGATGAGCCGCTGGCCCGGCTCCGGCGTGGGGTCGAAGAGGCCGTAACGGGTGGCGACCGTGTCAGGCCCCGAGGCCGAGGCGGCGAAGGCCGGGCGCTCCGTAAAGAGCGCGTCGCCGTTGGCGTCGCGCCCGGTCGTGATGTTGAAGGGCAGGCCGGAGCGCGCGACGACGAGCGGGTTGAAGATCAGCCCCCAGGGGCCCTCGTAATTGCCCCCGGCCGTGAACCGCTGCCGCACGTCGAGCGACGACCGCCCGTACTCGCCGCCCAGGTCGTAGCTGTCTGCGGGGAACCACGACGCGCCGTTCGTGTCGGCGCGCGAGCGGTTCAGGGTGTAGTTGGAGTATACGGAGAGCTTCGGGTTGAGCCGGCTGTTGAAGTTCAAGATCAGTTGCGTCTGGTTGAGCCACCCGCTCGACTCGAACTGGAAGAGGTTGCCGCCGGGCAGCGGGCGCACGCCGCCGTCCGGGTCGCCCGGGTCGAAGGTGCCGGGCAGCGGGGCGTTGACGTTGCGCGAGCGGAGCAGGTGGATGTAACGCGCGCTGACGAGGGTGGCCGAGAAGGTCGTGTTGCGCGGCAACTGCCGCTCGACGCTGAGCGCCGCCTGGTATGAGTAGGGCGCGCGCAGGCCCGACTCGGTGACCCGCGTCGTCTGCGGGAGGTTCAGGGCTTCGAGGGCGGAGGCCGGCGGGACGGCCGGGAAGAGGTCTAGGACGGCCGGGTCGCTGACGATGAACTGCTGGCGCCCCACCCCGTTGAACCGCTCGGCCTGCAACGTCAGCTGCTCGTTGAAACGCAGGTAGAAGACGCCGAAGCCGCCGCGGACGACCGCCTTCGGCCGCGCCTTGTCGGTCGCCCCCGGCGCCCACGCGAAGGAGACGCGCGGCGCGAAGTTGAGGTGGCTGGAGATGTTGCTCTGGTTCTCGTAGCGCAGCCCCAGGCCCAGGTTGAACGTCGGGCCGAGCCGCCAGTCGTACTGCGCGTAGAGGCCCACGTCGTACTGCGAGACTTCGGCCTCCGGGTCGCCCGCGGCGATGGAGAACTGCGTGGCGCCGCCGCCGCGCGCGCGTATCTCGGCCGGGGTCAACCCGAGGCCCCGGAAGAAGAGCGTCCGCCGGTAACGCTCGAGGCTGTCGATGTCCACGAGCAGGGGCTGGCCGCCCGGCCCGACGATCACACGCCCGTCCTGATCGAGCGCCGGGGCGCGGCCGCCCGCGAAGGTGTAAGTCCCGTTGAAATTCAGGGGCGAGAACTCCGCAATCCTGACCGCGCGCAGGCGCCCGCCGAAGCGGAGCGTCCGGTTGCCGAGGCCGTAGGTGACGTTGTTCTGTAGCTCGTAGCGCTTGGAGTCGGTGCGGTCGCCGTTGACGTTGGCCCCGCCGCCCGTGAAGGCTTCCAGCACGTTGACGGTCGGGTCGGTGCCGGCGTTGCGGACGCGGTTGAGGTTCCAGAGGAACTGGAAGCGCAACTGGTTGAAGGTGCGCGGGCTGACGACCGAGCTGAGGAGCGCGCGCGCGATGTGCGTCCGGTTCAGCACGTCGTAGGCGCGCGACGGCAGGTTGAAGCCGCCGACGCCGGCCGCGAACTGCTTGTCCGGCAGGTACTGGTAGTTGAGCGTGAGGTTGCTACCCGCGTTCAGCTTAAAGTCGGTCCGCACGTCCGAGTAGAGTTCGCGCTCCGGGACGAGGACGGCGAGGCCGAAGGGGGTCGGCCGCAGTTGGGCGTCGAGCACCGTGGCGTTGACGACGGAGTTGCCGTCGGTCTCCTCGCGCGCCACGGCCGCGTAGAAGGAGGCGCGATTTCTAATCAGCGGGCCGCTGAACTGGCCGGCGTAGTTGCGGACCTGGAAGGGGGCGCGGTTGGCCGCGAACGGGTTGCGGCTGTTGAGGCTCTCGTCGTTGAAGTAGAACTCGACGTTGCCGTGAAACTTCTCGGTGGTGGGGTTGAGCCTGAGGTCGATGCGGCCGAAGCCGATGCGGTCGTACTCGGCCGTGAAGGGGTTCTGGTTGATGCGAATCTCGGAGATTTGGCCGCGGCGCGGGAGGGTGCGCACGCCGCTGAAGCCGTCCACCAGAATCTCGACCCCGTCGGGGCCGGCGGCGGCCCCCGCGAAGGCTTGCAGGACGGAGGCCAGCGCGTCGGGGTCGTCGGGCAGAAAGTCCAGGTCGCGGCCGCGCAGCACGAGCGAGTTGGCGTTGTTGTCGGGGTCGACGCTCACGCCGCCTGCTTCCCCGACGTTGACCGTCTCCTCGACGGTGATGGCGAGCGACAGGTCGAGCGTCTCGCGCCGCCCGGCCGCCACCACTACCTCGTTGTTCTCGAAGAGGCCGAACCCTTCGGCGCTGACCAGCAGGCGGTAGCGGCCCGGCTCCAGCCGCTCGAAGAGGTAGACGCCCTCGCGGTTGGTCGCGGTCTGTCGCTCCCGGCCCGCCGCGTCCACCAGCCGGACCGAGGCGGCGGCGACGACGGCGCCGTGCGGGTCTTTGACCTGGCCGCGGAGCGAGCCTTCCGCCTGTCGTGCCGCGCCCGCCGCTCCGCAGAGCAGGAGCGAGCAGGCGGCAAGGCAGAGGGCCGTGCTTATCCTAGCGACGATAGTCATCTCCGGTCTCCTTGTGAAGTGGGCTCGCAACTGGGCGTGAGTTCGGGCTGACCACACGGGCGGTGGCGGCGGGTGGGGTGTGGTCCCGGTAAGCTGTCCGGCGCCCGACGCGCCGGACTCTACGGCAGGCTGACGCCGAGGCTCGACAGCCCTTCGGGCAGTCCGAGCTTGTAATTGGGCTGCCGGCTGTTGGCGCTGAGCTGCGCCTGGAGGGGCCTGAGCGCGGGCTCGACGCCGGCGATCAGGGCGATGGCGGTGGCCCGCGACTGATCCTCCCCGGCCGTGACGGTGAGCAGGAGCATGTCTCCCGCCTTCAACTCGCCGAGGTTGACCGGCGGCATGGCCTCCACCTGCGGCTGCAAGTCTCCCTGGCCGCCCGCGAGCGCGGCCGCCAGCTCCTTCGACAGCCGGCGCGTGCGCGTGTCCTTGTTGGTGACGACCGTGATGGTCTCCTGCCGGCCGAGCTGCCTGACCTTCACCTCGTTCGAGCCGGCCTCGACGGCGACCACCGTCGCGGGGATGACGCGGAAGGTGCCGACCAGTATCTCCTCGACCCGATAGCTCGCGCCGTCCTCGCTCCTGTTCCCCAGGGCGCGGAACGTGTCTCCCACCTTTATCTGCTCGAAGGTGCTCGGCGCGGTGTCCTTGTAGGCCACGGAGTCGGCGGCGTAGCGGCGCAGGCGCGACGCGTCGGTGAAGGTCAGCGTCAACGGCTGTGCCCCGCCCGTCCCGCGGACCTGCGCCTTCAGCGTCCGGCCCTCGGCGTCCACGCCGAGCACTGAGCCGATGATCCCGCGCCGGCTCCATTCGGCCTTGTCCCGCTCGACCTTCTGCGCCAGCTCGTCGCGCGAGACGACGAGGGCCTGGCGGGCCGCGACGGATTTGCGGTCCTCGCTCAGAAGGCCGGCGGCGAGCAGGCGGTCGCCGACGGCGATCTCCTGGAAGGTGATGGGCGCGGCCTGAGCGAGCGAGGTCGCGCCGGGCGGCACGCGCTTGATGGAAGAGGAGGCGTCGAACTGCACGGTGACGACCTCGCCCTGCGCCGTCTTGATGGCGACACGGCGGGCGGCGGCGTCAACCTCCGTCACCTCGCCGCTGACCTGCCCCTGCCCCTGCCCCTGCCCCTGCGCCGCCGCCGCCGCCGGCCGGCCGACGGCGGCCCCCACGCCCGCGGCCAGCGGCCACGCGCCGCCCGCGCCCGCCACAACTACGACGACGAGACAGCACCGATAGAATGTTTTCCACTGCATCATCAGAAACCCCCAAACCGGCGGCCTCAGCCTTCGCCCCGCGGGCCGGAGAGGCTACCGCCATTTCCCCTCAATCGAGCGCGCCGACCCCGGCCTCAGCCCTCCGCAGGCAGGCGTCGAGGAGCGCGGCCAGCGTTCTCACGTGCGGTTCGCCGACAATCGTATAATGACTGCCGGGCACGTTGTAAACCTCCACGCCCGCGGCCGTGAAGTCTTCCCACCGCGGCCGGCGCTTACGGCGCGGCGGCGCTTCGGCGGCCTGAAAGAGCGTGATGCGCGCCGCCGACGGCCGCGCCCGGTAGTCCTGTTGTGCCCGCAAGTTCGTCATGAAGACCCGCCACAGGCGGCGCACGTCGGCGGGCGTCACGTCCGGCGGCACGACGCCCGCGCCCTTCGCCTCGGCCAACACGGCCGCCAGTCGCTCTCCCAGTTCCAGCCCCTTCAACTCGTCGGCGCTCAGCGACAGCGCCTCCGGCGGCAGGCCCAGGTCGCGCACGAATGCGAAAAGCAGGGCCGGGTCGTCTTCGTTAAGGCGCGCGGCTCTGCGCCGGGGCGGCACCGTGTCGAGGAGGGCCAGCAGCGACACCTCCTCGCCCAGCGCCTCAAGCTGCCGCGACATCTCGAAGGCGACCAGGCCGCCGAACGACCAGCCGCCGATCATGTACGGGCCGCTCGGCCGGACGCCGCGCATGGCCTCGACGTAGCGCGCGGCCATCTCCTCGACGCCGGCCGCGGGCTCCTCGTCGTCGTCGAGGCCCGCCGCCTGGAAGGCGTGGAAGGGCCGGTCAGTGCCGAGGTGCCGCGCCAGCTCAAGGTAGCGGAAGACGCCGCCGCCGCCCGGATGCACGCAGAAGAAGGGAGTCGCCGCGCCCGCGCCCTGAAGGGTGACGAGCGGCGAGCGGCGCGGCCGTCCGTCCCGCTCGCGCAGCGCGACGGCCAACTGCTCGACCGTCGGGTGCCGGAACAGGGTCGAGAGCGGGAGGCGTCGCCCGAACCGCTTCTCGATTGCAGAGAAGAGATGCACGGCGAGCAGGGAATGTCCGCCCCGGTCGAAGAAGTTATCCTTTACCCCCACGGGGCCGCTCTGCAACACCTCTTCCCAGACGCGCGCCAACTCCAGCTCCACCTCATCGCGCGGCGCGACGGCGTCGAGCCCCTCTCCGGCCGCGCCCGCGTGCTCGGGCGCGGGCAGCGCCTTGCGATCAACTTTCCCGTTGGGCGTCAGCGGCAGTTCTTCGAGCACGACGACCGCGGCCGGAACCATGTACTCGGGCAGCCGCTCGCGCAGCGCCCGGCGCAACTCCTGCCCCAGCGCCTCGTGCCCGCCCGCCGCCCCATCGCTCGCCCCGCTGACAACCACGTAGCCGACGAGCCTCTTCACCCTCCCGCCCTCGCGCTCGGCGATGACCGCCGCCTGTCCGACCCCGGGGTGCGCGCTCAAGGCGGCCTCGACCTCGGGGAGTTCGATCCGGTAGCCGCGCAGCTTGACCTGGTTGTCACGGCGGCCGACGAACTCCAGAGCGCCCCGGTTCGTCCACCTCACCACGTCGCCCGTGCGGTAGAGGCGCGCGCCCGGCTCGCCCGAGAACGAATCGGGGATGAACCGCTCGGCCGTCATCGCGGGCCGGCCGAGATAGCCGCGCGCGACTCCCGGACCTCCGATCAACAACTCCCCGTTCACCCCCACGGGGGCCGGTCGCAACTGCTCGTCCACGACGTAGACCTGCGCGTCGGCAATCGCCCTCCCGATTGGCACGCTCGCGGCGGCGTCGCTCACCCCCTCGACCCGATGGCAGCACGCGAAGGTCGTCGCCTCCGTCGGCCCGTAGACGTGCCTGAACCGGCCCCCCGGCAACTCCTCTGACACCCGCCGCATGTGGGCCGCCGAAGCCGCCTCGCCCCCGGTCAGCAGCTCGCGCAGCCCGCCGAGCGCGCTCACATCCTCGTCGGCCACGGCGTTGAGCAGTGCCGTCGTCAGAAACAGCGTCGTCACGCCGTCGCGCTCGACGTGCTCGCGCAGGGTGGAAGCCTGCGGCACGCCCTCGGCGGCCTGCACCACCGCCCCGCCCGTGAGCAGCGCCCCCCAGACCTCGAAGGTCGAGGCGTCGAAGGCCAGCGGGGCCATTTGCAGCAGCCGCGTCCCCGGCCCCAACTCGGCGTAGTCTGCACGGCAGATGCGCGACAGCACGTTGGCGTGCGAGACCATCACGCCCTTCGGCTCGCCCGTCGAGCCTGAGGTGTAGATGACGTAGGCCAGTTGGTGCGGCTCGACGACGGCGTCGGCGAGGGCCGGCGCTGGCTCGCCCCCCGGCAGCGGCTCAAGCTCCGACCACGAGAGCGCCTCACCGCGCCAGAGTCCCGTCTCGAAGATAGCTTCCGCCGCCGGCCCGCCCGCCGTGATGAGCCGGCGCGCCCCGGACTGCCCGAGCAACTGCGCCTGACGCCGCGCGGGGGCCTGCGGCTCGAGCGGGAGGTAGACCCCGCCGGCCTTGAGCACGCCCAGCAGGGAGACGATCATCTCGGGCGCGCGCGGCAGCAGCACCCCGACCACCTCCTCGCGCCCGAGGCCGCGCGACAGCAGGTGATGCGCCAGCCGGTTCGCCTGCGCTTCAAGTTGCGCGTAGGTCAGCCTGCGGCCCGAGGGCGAGACGACGGCCAGGGCGTCGGGCGAGGAGCGCGCCAGTTCGGAGAAGCGTTCGCCGACGCTGCGCGGCAGGCCCGGCCCGCGAAGTGGCGGCGGGTTCCAGCTGCGGAGCAACTGCTCCTCCTCCTCGGCGCTGAGGAGCGGCCAATCGCGGAGCGGCCGGGCGCCGTCTCCGGCGATGACGCTCAGGACTTGTTCGAGGTGGCGCGCCATGCGCTCGACGGTCGCCTGCTCGAAGAGGCTCGTGCGGTACTCGATCACTCCGCGCAACCCTTCGGCGGTGTCGGAAAATACCAGGGTCAGGTCGAACTTCGCAGTCCCACTGCCGCCCTCAAGGGGGCTCACCGTCATCCCCGCCGCATCGGCGGCGGGGGCGCCCGCGTCCGTCGCCGCCTGCGTGCCGGCGACGGCGTTCTGTAACACCAGCATGACCTGAAACAGCGGCGTGTAGCTCAGGCTGCGCTCCGGTTGCAGGCGCTCGACCAAGACTTCAAACGGCATCTCCTGATGCGCGTAGGCCCCCAGACAGGTCTCCCTGACGCGCTCCAACAACTGGCGCGAGGTCAGTTCCCCGCCCACCCGTGCGCGCATGACGAGGGTGTTGATGAAGAACCCTATGAGGTCTTCCGTCTCGGCTCGGTGGCGGCCGGCGACGGGCGTGCCGACGACGATGTCGTGCTGCCCCGTGTAGCGGTGGAGCAGGGCGTAGAAGCCGGCCAGCAGGAGCATGAAGAGCGTCATGTCCTCGCCGCGCGCCAGCGCCCGCAGCGCCTCGGAGAGCCGGGGCGGGAGGCCGAAGGCGAAGACGGCGCCGCGCAGGCTGACGAGCGCGGGGCGGGGCGCGTCGGTCGGCAGCTCGATGAAGGGCGGCGCGTCCTCCAACTGCCCGCGCCAGTAACGCAGGAGTGATTCCAGCCGCTCGCCCTGCAACCACTCGCGCTGCCACGCGGCGAAGTCTGCGTACTGGATCGGCAGCTCCGGCAGGGGCGAAGGCAAGCCGCGCGAGAATGCTCCGTAGAGGGCGACGACCTCGCGCGTGAGCACGCCCATCGACCACCCGTCCGAGACGATGTGGTGCATGGTCAGGAGGGCCAGGTGGTCGAGTTCGCCGAGCCTGATTAGTTGCGCGCGGAGCAGCGGGCCGCGGCCGAGGTCGAAGGGGCGGCGCGCCTCCTCGCCGGCCAGCCTCCGCGCCTCCGCCTCGCGCGCGGCCTCGTCCAGGCCGGTCAGGTCGATGATGGGCAGTGTGAACGGCGCGGCGGGACAAACGACCTGCACGGGCTCTGCGTCGTCTGCCCGAAAGACCGTGCGCAGCGCCTCGTGGCGGCGCAGAATCTCGCCGAGACATTTTTCCAGCGCCGCCACGTCCACCCGGCCCCTGAGGCGCAGGGCAATCGGCATGTTGTAAAGCGGGTTGTCAGGCTCAAGCTGGTCGAGGAACCAGAGCCGCCGCTGGGCGAAGGAGAGCGGGGCGGGCGTCTGCGGGTCGCGCTTCGGCAGAGACTCGCGCGCGGGCTGCTTCCCGGCTGCCTTTTGCAGGCGCTCGTTGAGCAAAGCCTGCTGCTCGGTGGAGAGCCGGGCGCGTCGCGCGGCCAGTTCCGCGCGGCGCGCGGCCACGCGGTCCTCCTTCCCCTTCAGCGAGCCGGCCGCGACGGGCGCCTGTTGAGACCGCGCCGCGTCGGCCGCGTCGAGGAGCGAGGCGCGGTCTACCCTGTGGTCTGCGGTGAGGGGCAGCGCCCCGAGGGCGAAGACCGACTCGGGCAGCATGTAGGCCGGCAGGCGCTGTTGCAGGAAGCTCCTGATCTCCGCCTCCGTCGGCCCGACCACGTACGCGGCCGTGGACTGTCCCTTCGTGCCCGTCCGCAGGACGAGCGCCTGCTGTACCCGCTCGTGTTCGAGGAGCGCGGCCTCGATCTCGGAGAGGTTGAAGCTGAACCCGTTGACCTGCACGCGCTCGTCGGCGCGCCCGCAGAACTCCAGGTCCCCGCCCGGCAGGTAGCGCGCGAGGTCGCCGGTGCGGTAGAGGCGCGCTCCCGGCTCGGGGCCGAAGGGCGAGGGCAGGAAATGCTCGGCCGTCAGGCCGGGCCGCCGCAGGTAGCCGCGCGCCACCGCCGGCCCGCCCACGTAGACCTCGCCGACGACGCCCGGGGCGGCCGGTGAGAGCGACCTGTCGAGCACGTAGACGCGCGCGTGCGGCAGCGTGTGGCCGAGCGGAATCGTCGGCCTCGACGACTGGAACTGCCTCGCCGAGTCAGCGCCCGGCGCGCCCGCCTCCCAGGAGGCAACGGCCGTCGCCGCCCCGGCCGGCTCGTACTTGTGCAGCACCCTCAGCGTCGGGCCGCTGCCGTTGCGGCGCCGGCAGAATTGTCCCCAGAGGGCCAGATGTTTTCTGAAAGACTTGTGCCCGCGCACGACGAGGAGCCGCAGCGTTTCGGGGAACGAGGCCGGCGGCGCGTCCGCCGAGAGGGCCACGGCGAGCTGCTCCCAACTGGCGACGGGCAGGGCGAGGACGCTGACGCGCTCCCGCCGGCACAGCAATAGGAGGTCGCGCGGCGTGACCGGCGTCGCGCTTGGGCCGGCGACGACGGCCGCGCCGCGCAGCAGGCAGGCGAAAATCTCCGCGACGGCGCCGTCGTGACCGAACCCGAACGCGCCGACGAAGCGGTCTCCGGCCCCCAGCTCGTAGCGCGCGCCGAGCGCCAGGGCTTCGCCCGATAGAGCCTCGTGCGTCAGCATCACGCCGAGCGCCGCGCCGTCGGGCGCACTCGCCCGGAGCACTGCGGCGACTTGCTGCGCGCCGGCCCGCTCCGTCAGAGGCCGGTCGCTGTGCAGCGCGACCTGCTGCCATTGAGCGTCAACGAGCACCACGGACGCGCCGCCCGGTTCGCCCTCGGGCGCGAGGCCCTGCCGCGTCAGGAGAACCCGCGCCCCGGCGTCGGCCATCGACTGCCGCACGCGCTCGGCCGGAGACCGCGCGGGCAGCGGGACGAACGCGCCGCCGGCCTTCACGACGGCGAGCAGGGCGACTATCAGCTCGGGCGACGGGTCCAACAGCAGCGCCACGGCCTCTTCCGGCACCAGGCCGAGCGCGCGCAGGTGATGCGCCAGTTGGTTCGAGCGCGCGTCCAACTCCTGATAGGAGAGGTGCTGCCCGTCCGACACGACGGCGGGCGCCGAAGGCGTGCGCTCGGCGGCGGCGGCGAAGAGGGCGGCGACTGTCTGCCGCGCGGGGGAGGCGGCCGGCGCGGTCGCCTCCGTGAGCAACTGCTCCAGCTCCGCGCGACGCAGCAAGGGCAGCTCTGCGAGCCGCGCGTCGGGGTCGGCCAACAGGCCGTCCACGAGGCTCTGGAAGTTGGCGGCCATCCGCTCGATGGTGACGGCGTCGTAGAGGTCCGCGTCGTAGGACAGAGACCCGGACAGGCCGTGCGGCCCCTCGCCGAGCGCGAGCGTAAGATCGAACTTGACGCGCCCGCGTCCTTCGCCCGCTCCGTTCCCCTCGCCTGCTCCCTCGCCCGCTCCCTCGCCCTCGCTTTCACCCTCGCCCGTCAGAGGGCCGACGCGCAGGCCGCTCGGCAGCGAATAGGTGCGCGTCGCGGCCGCCTGGAAGGCGAACATCACCTGGAAGAGGGGCGTGTAGCTCATGCTGCGCCGCGGATGCAACTCCTCGACCAGCATCTCGAAGGGCACGTCCTGATGCGCGTAAGCGCCGAGGGCGACTTCGCGCACCTCGCGCAGCAGGCCGCGGAAGCTCGTGCCGCCGTCGAAGCGCGTGCGCAGCACCAGCGTGTTGACGAAGAAGCCGATGAGGTTTTCGAGCTGGTGGTGGTTGCGGCCGGCGATGGGCGTCCCGACGGGGATGTCGGTCAGCGCGGCGTACCGGTAGAGCAGCGCCTTGAAGGCGGCCAGCAGCGTGATGAAGAGCGTCGCCTGCTCGGCGCGGCTGAGCGCGCCGAGAGCCTCGGCCTGCTCCCGCGTCAGGCCGACGTACCGGGCAGCGCCGCGGAAGCGCTGCGTCGCCGGCCGCGGCCTGTCGGTCGGGAGCGCCAAAACCGTCGGCAGGCCGCCGAGTTGCTCCCTCCAGTACTTCAGCTCCCTTTGCAGGACTTCGCCGCGCAGCCAGTCTCGCTGCCAGACGGCGTAGTCCGTGTACTGCACGGGCAGCGGGGGCAGCGGCGACTCCCGCCCTTCGGAGAAAGCCTCGTAGAGCGTAACCAGCTCGCCGACCAGGATGTTCACCGACCACCCATCGCTGATGATGTGGTGCATGGTGAAGAGCGCGGCGTGGTCTTCTTCGCCGAGGCGCAGCAGCGTCGCGCGCATCAGCGGGCCGCGCCCGAGGTCGAAGGGCCGGAACGCCTCCTGCGCCGCCAGCTCCGAGGCCCTGGCCGTGCGCTCGTCTTCCGCCATCCCGCTCAAATCGACGAAGGTGAGGGCAGGCGCCGCGGGCTCCGTGACCACCTGTGCCGGCTCTCCGTCCGCCTCGACGAAGACCGTGCGCACGGCGTCGTGACGCCGGACGATCTCGTCCAGGCATCGCCCCAACACTTCAAGGTCGAGCTTCCCGCGAAGCCGCACGGCCGCGGGGATGTTGTAGAGGGGGCTGCCCGGGTGCAGCCGGTCGAGGAACCAGAGGCGCTGCTGTGCGAAGGAGAGGGGCCAACGCTCGCGCCCTGCCAAGCGCCGCGGCCCGGCATCGACCTCGCCTCCGGCCCCGGCGTCGGCCCCGGCGTCGGCAGCGCCCTCGGCCCCGCCCCGCAGCCTCGCGTCGATGAGCCGCGCCAGCCGCCGCACCGTCGCCCCCTCGAAGACCTCGCGCAGCGCAGGCTTCACCCCGAAGGCGCGCTCCACCTGCCAGGCCAGCTCGGTCGCCAGCAGGGAGTGGCCGCCCAGCTCGAAGAAGTCTTCGCCGGCGCCGACCCGCTCCGCGCCGAGCAGCCCGGCGAAGATACCCGCGACGATCTCTTCGGTCGGGGTGAGCGGCCCCTCTTCGGCCCAGGCCGACTCCGACGCGGCCTGTTCGGGCGCGGGCAGGGCCTTCCTGTCAACCTTGCCGTTGGGCGTCAGCGGCAGCGCGTCGAGCGTGACGAAGGCCGACGGTATCATGTACTCGGGCAGCCGCCCGCGCAGATACTCACGCAGCGTCGCGCCGCCCACGCCCTCGCCGGCCGCCACGTAGCCGACCAGGCGCCTGACCGCCCCCGTCTCCGTGCGCTCGGCGACGACCGCCGCCTGCCGCACCTGCGCGTGTGCGCTCAGCGCCGCCTCGATCTCCTGCAACTCGATGCGGAAACCCCGCAGCTTGATCTGGTTGTCACGGCGGCCGACGAACTCCAGAGCGCCCCGGTTCGTCCACCTCACCACGTCGCCCGTGCGGTAGAGGCGCGCGCCCGGCTCGCCCGAGAAGGGGTCGGGCACGAAACGCTCGGCGGTGAGGGCGGGCCGGCCCAGGTAGCCCCGCGCCAGGCCCGCCCCGCCGATCAGCAACTCCCCGCACGCCCCGACGGGCACCGGCTGCATCCGCCTGTCAACGACGTAGACCCGCGTGTTGCCGACGGGCTTGCCGATGGGCACGCCCGCCGCGTCGTCGCTCAACTCCTCGACCTGCTCCCAGGACGTGAAGGTCGTGCTCTCGGCCGGGCCGTACATGTTCAGCAGGCGCCGCGGCCCTCCGGCGCGCAGCACCTCGCGCACCCGCCGCGCGTCGGCCGCCTCGCCGCCGAAAAGCACGTGGCTGACATCGGCGAAGCATTGCGGCTCTTCCGCCGCTATCTGGTTGAAGAGGGCCGTGGTCAGGATGAGCGCCGTGATGCCGCGCCGCTTCAACTCTTCGGCGTAGGCGCGCGGCGAGAGGACGACCTCGCGCTCGATGCCGACGAGCCGCGATCCGTTGAGCAGCGCGCCCCAAATCTCGAACGTCGCGGCGTCGAAGGAGACGTTAGAGGCGTGGGCCACGCGGTCCGCGCCGCCGAGTTCGATGTAGCCGGGGTCGCAGACCGTCCGGGCGATGCCGCGGTGGGTGATGCCGATGCCTTTCGGCTGCCCCGTCGAGCCCGAGGTGTAGATGACGCAGGCCAGCGACTCGCCGCCCGCGCCCGCCGGCAGCGGTTCGGGGGCGGTCGGACTGTCGGGCTCGTCCCACTCGCGGTCGAGGCTGAGCAGGCGGGTTGCGGCCACGCTCGGCCGCGCCGCCTTCAACGGCTCGAAGAGGCCGGCGGCGAGCGCCTGCGTCGTGATGAGGACGGAGATGCCCGCGTCCTCAACCATGAAGGCGAGGCGGTCGGCCGGGTAGCTGGTGTCGAGCGGGACGTAGGCGCCGCCCGCCTTGAGCACGCCGAGCATGGCGACGATCATCTCGGCCGAGCGTTCCATCAACAGGCCGACGCGCGCCTCATCCGCCACGCCGAGCCGGCGCAGGCGCCCCGCCAGTCGGTCGGCGCGCCGGTCCAACTCCTCGTAGGTCAGTCGCCGTTCGCCGAACTCCAGCGCCGGCGCCCGTGGGGATTCGGCCGCGCGCGAGGCGAAGACCTCGTGGACGGCCGCCCCGGCCGGGTAGGGGCGCCGCGTCTCGTTCCACTCGAACAGGAGCTGGCGCCGCTCCTCTGCGCTCAGGAGGGGCAGGGTCCGAACGGACTGCCGGGGGTCGCTGACGGCCTCGGCGAGCAGCCGCCGGAAGTGCCCGACTAGCCGCCGTGCCGTCGCCTCGTCGTATAGCTCGGTGTTGTAGCAGAGCGAGCCGACGACGGCGCCGTCCTGCTGCGTCAACTGCACCTCAAGGTCGAAGCGCGCGGTGCTGCGGGTGAACTCCTGCCAGCTCAGGCTGAGTCCCGGCATCCGAAATTCGGGCCGCGGCACGTTGTTGAGGGCGAACATCACCTGGAACAGCGGGTTGCGGCTCAGGTCACGCTCGGGCTGCAACTCCTCGACCAGCATCTCGAAGGGCACGTCCTGGTGCGCGTAAGCGCCGAGCGTCACTTCGCGCACGCGGCCGAGCGCCTGCTCGAAGCTCGTGTCGCCCTCGAACCTCGTCCGCAGCGCCAGCGAGTTGACGAAGAAGCCGACGAGGTCTTCAAGTTCCGGCCGCTGGCGGTTGGCAATCGGGGTGCCGACGATCACGTCGTCCTGGTCCGCGTAGCGCGCCAGCAGGAGTTGGAAGCCCGTGAGCAGCGTCATGAAGAGCGTCGCGCCCGCGCGCGCGCCGAACCGCTGCAACGGCTCTACCTCGTCGGGGGGGAGCGTGAAGGAGAGGTACGCGCCCAGGTGCCGGTTGCGCGGAGGCCGCGGGCGGTCCGGCAACAAATGCGTCTGCGGCAGCTCGCCCCCCAACCGCCCGCGCCAGTAGGCGAGCTGCTTCTCCAACCGCTCGCCGCTCAGGTACTCGCGCTGCCAGACGGCGTAGTCCGTGTACTGCACGGGCAGTTCCGGCAGCGGCGACGGGAGACCCTGCGCGAAAGCCTGGTAGAGCGCCGCCACCTCGCGCATCATCACGCCGAGCGACCACCCGTCCGAGACGATGTGGTGCATGGTGACGAGCACGAGGTGGTCTTCGGCCGAGAGCCTCACCACCGCCACGCGCACGAGCGGCCCGCTCGCCAGATCGAAAGGCCGCAGCGCCTCGGCCTCGATGAGTCTCAAGGCCGCGGCCTCGCCCTCTTCCGGCGGCAGCCCGCTCAGGTCCGTCACCGGCAGGCCGACTTGCCCCCCGGGCGAAACCACCTGGACGGGTTCGCCGCCGGAGACGTGGAAGGTCGTGCGCAGCGCCTCGTGGCGCCGGACGATCTCGCCGAAGGTCAGTTCGAGCGCCGGCAGGTCCAGCTCCCCGCGCAGCCGCACGGCCAGCGGGATGTGGTAGGCGGGTAGCCCCGGCTCCAACTGGTCGAGGAACCAGAGGCGCTGCTGCGCGTAGGAGAGCGGCCAACGCTCGCGCCCCGCATCGCGCCGCGGCCCGGCCGCGACCTCGCCTTCGGCCCCGGCGTCGGCCCCGCCCCGCAGCCTCGCGTCGATGAAACGCGCCAGCCGCCGCACCGTCGCGCGCTCGAAGACCTCGCGCAGCCCGAACTCCAGGCCGAACGTCGCCTTGACGCGCCACGCCATCTGCGTCGCCAGCAGCGAGTGGCCGCCCAGCTCGAAGAAGTCCTCCTCGGCGCCGAACCGCGACACGCCGAGCAGCTCGCCCCAGATGCCCGCGATAATCTCCTCGGTCGGCGTCACGGGGCCGTCCCAGGCCGACTCCGACGCGGCCTGTTCGGGCGCGGGCAGGGCCTTCCTGTCAACCTTGCCGTTCGGCGTCAGCGGCAGCGCGTCGAGCGTGACGAAGGCCGACGGTATCATGTACTCGGGCAACTCCCGACGCAGTCGTTCGCGCAGTTCCGCCGCCGCGGCGGCCGCGCCCACCGCGAAGACCACGTAAGCGGCCAGACTCTTTTCTGCCCCCTCGCCCCGCGCCACGACGACCGCCTCGGCCACCGCTTCGTGGCGCAGCAGAGCCGCCTCGACCTCGGCCAACTCAATGCGGAAACCCCGCACCTTTACCTGCTGGTCGGCGCGCCCGACATACTCCAAGGCGCCCCGGTTCGTCCACCTCGCCACGTCGCCCGTGCGGTAGAGGCGCGCGCCCGGCTCGCCGGAGAAGGGGTCGGGGATGAACCGCCCGGCGGTGAGGGCGGGCCGCCGCAGGTAGCCCCGCGCGAGGTTGTCGCCGCCGACGTAGAGCTCGCCGGGCACGCCGACCGGGACGGGGCGCTGCCGCCGGTCGAGCAGGTAGACCTGCGTGTTGCTGACGGGCCGCCCGATGGGAACGCGGCGGCCCGCGTCTCCCCGCACGCAGCGCCACGCGGTCACGTCGATGGTGGTCTCGGTCGGCCCGTACTGGTTGTAGAGGTCCGCGTCGAAGTGCTCGAAGAACTGATCCTGCAACTCGGCGGGCAGGGCCTCGCCGCCGCTGAAGACGAGGCGCAGGCCGCGGCAGCGTTCGAGGCCGCGCTCGCCCAGGAAGACTTGCAGCATGGCCGGGACGAAGTGGACGGCCGTCACGCCCTGCGCGGCGATGGTCTCGACGAGGTACGCCGTGTCGTGCTGGCCGCCGTGGCGGGGCAGGACGACGGCCGCGCCCGCGACGAGCGGGCCGAACAGCTCGTAGACCGAGAAGTCGAAGCCGAAGGAGGCGAGTTGGAGGACGCGGTCCCCCGCCCCGAGCGGGTAGGCCGCCTGCGACCAGAGAAGACGGTTGACGACCGCGCGGTGCGGCACGCCCACGCCCTTCGGCCGCCCCGTCGAGCCCGACGTGTAGATACAGTAGGCCAGCGCGTCCGAGGGAACGTCGGGCGCCGGGGCCGACGAGTCTTCGCGCTCGATCTCGTCCCATTCCGAATCGAGGCAAACGACCCGCGCTCCGTGCTGTGGCAGGCGCGCGAGCAGCCGCTCCTGCGCGAGCAGGACGCCGGCCGCGGCGTCTTCGAGCATGTAGGCGAGGCGGTCGGCCGGGTAGTCGGGGTCTAAGGGGAGGTAGGCGCCGCCGGCCTTCAACACGCCGAGCAGGCCGACGACCATCTCGGCCGAGCGCTCCGCGAGGACGCCGACCAGTGAGTCGGGGCCGACGCCGAGGCGGCGCAGCCGGCGCGCGAGGCAATCGGCGCGCTCGTCGAGTTCGCGGTAACTGAGCTGCACGCCCTCTGCGACGAGGGCCGCGGCGCCGGGCGTGCGCGCGGCCTGCGCCTCGAACAGCCCGTGGAGAGTGGCGCCGGCAGGGTAGCTGGCGGCCGTGTCGTTCCACCCGACGAGCAGGCTGTGCCGCTCCGCCCCGGAGAGCAGCTCAAGTTCCGAGACCGGCCGCGACGGGTCCGCGACCGCCGAGGCGAGCAGAGCCGCGTAGTGCGCGAGGAGGCGTTCGGCGGTGGCCTCGTCGAAGAGGTCGGCGGCGTACTGAAGTCTGGCCGTCAGCCCGCCGTCGGTCTCCACCACGGCGAGCGAGAGGTCGAACCTCGCCATGCCGTTGGCGGTCTCCAGTCCTTCGAGCCGGTGCCGCGAGTCTCCGACGCCTTCGGGCGAGCCGGTGACGGCCGTGAACATCACCTGAAACAGCGGAGTGTGGCTCAAACTCCGCTCGGGGTTGACGGCCTCGACGACCATCTCGAAGGGGGTCTCCTGGTGCGAGAAGGCCCCGAGGCAGGCGTCCCTCACGCGGCCCACCAGTTCGGGGAAGCTCGGGTCGGCCGACAGGTCCGTCCGAACGACCAGCGTGTTGATGAAGAGGCCGATGAGACCTTCCAGCTCCGGGCGGAGGCGGCCGGCGACGGGCGTGCCGACGGCGATGTCGGTCTGCGCCGTGTAGCGCGAGAGCAGGGCCTGCCACCCTGCGAGCAGCGTCATGAAGAGCGTCGCGCCCTGCCGCCGGCTCAGCTCTTTGAGCGCCGCGCCGAGTTCCGGGTCGAGGGCGCGCGCCGCCGCCGCACCGCGGAACGACTGCCGGGCCGGGCGCGGCCTGTCGGTGGGGAGTTCGAGCGGCCCGAGGCCCGTCAGCCTCTCGCGCCAGTAGGCGAGCTGCCCTTCGAGCACCTCGCCCGTCAGCCACTCGCGCTGCCAGGCGGCGTAGTCTGCGTACTGAATGGGGAGTTCCGCGAGCGGTGAGGGCCGCCCCTCGGCTAAGGCCGCGTAGAGTTGCGAGACCTCGCTGACGAGCAGGTCGAGCGACCAGCCGTCGCCTACGATGTGGTGGAGCGTCAGAAGCAGCACGTGCTCCCGCTCGCCGAGCCGCAGCAGCCGGGCGCGCACGAGCGGCGCCCGCGTCAGGTCGAACGGGAGCGCGGCCTCCTCCTCGGCCAGCCGCCCCGCCTCGCGCGCGGCCTCCTCGGCGGGCAGCGCGCTCAGGTCGGTCAGGGCCAGCGCGAAGTCGAACTCGTCGTGGACGCGCTGGACGGGCTGGCCGCCGACGCCCTCGAATGAGGTGCGCAAAGCCTCGTGGCGGCGCAGCACCTCGGCGAAGGCGCGTTCGAGCGTCGCCGGGTCGAGCGCGCCGGGGAGGCGGGCCGTGGTCGGGATGTTGTAGACCGGCGAGCCGGGCGCGAGCTGGTCGAGGAACCAGAGGCGCTGCTGAGCGTAGGAGAGCGGCAGCGGCCCCTCGCGCGACACCCGGCTTATCGACTCGTAGAGCGTGCGCCTGCGCGCGGCGCGGGCCGCCTCGACCGCCTGGGCGAAGCCGGCGATGGTCGGCGACTCGAAGAGGCGCCGCAGCGGAATCTCCGCCTTGAAGACTTCCTGCGCTCGCGTCGCCACCTGCGTCGCCAGCAGCGAGTGTCCGCCGAGGTCGAAGAAGTCGTCGTTGACGCCGACGCGCTCGACGCCCAGCACTTCAGACCAGATGCCGGCCAGCAGTTCCTCGTCCTCCGTGCGCGGGGCGACGTAGTCTCGCGCGCCGCCGTCGGGCCTTCCCTCCGGGGCCGGCAGAGCCTTCCGGTCAACCTTCCCGTTGGCGTTCAGGGGGAAGGCGTCGAGCACGACGAAGGCCGGGGGCACCATGTATTCGGGCAGGTATTCTTTGGCGTGGCGGCGCACCTCTTCGATTGCCGGGCGCCCCGCCCCGTCGCCGAGCAGGTATGCGGCCAGAGTCTTGTCGCCCGGCACGTCTTCGCGCACCAGCACGACGGCCTGCGCCACGCCCGGACATTTCGCCAGCGCCGCCTCGATCTCCCCGAGCTCGATGCGGAAGCCGCGTATCTTGACCTGCTGGTCGCACCGCCCGAGGTACTCCACCTCGCCGCCCCGCTGCATCCGCGCCATGTCGCCCGTCCGGTAGAGGCGCGCGCCCGCCTCCTCGCCGTAGGGGTGGGGCACGAACCGCTCGGCCGTCAGCGCGGGCCGGTTCAGGTAGCCGCGCGCGAGGCCCGCCCCGCCGACGTAAATCTCGCCGGCCACGCCCGGCGGCACGGGCCGCATCTGCTCGTCCAGGATGTAGAACTGTAGGTCGCGGATGGGCCGGCCGATGACGCTCCCCGAAACGCCCTCCACGTCGGCGGCCGTCAGCGGCCGGTAGGTGACGTGGACGGTCGTCTCGGTGATGCCGTACATGTTGACCAGCCGCGGCCGCTCGTCGCCGTGACGTGCGAACCACGGTTCGAGGCCGCGGATGTCGAGGGCCTCGCCGCCGAAGACGACGTAGCGGAGCGCCAGCCGCTCGGGCCCGCCGCGCTCCCCGTCTCCGTGCCGGAGGGCGTCTGCGGCCACCAACTGGCGGAAGGCCGAGGGCGTCTGGTTGAGCACCGTGACCCGCTCGCGGCGCAGCAGCTCGTGAAACTCGTCGGGCGCGCGCGCCGTCAGGTAAGGCACGACGACGAGCCGGCCGCCGTGGGCGAGCGCCCCCCAGATTTCCCAGACCGAGAAGTCGAAGGCGTAGGAGTGGAACATCGTCCACACGTCCTGCCCGCCGAAGCCGAACCACTCTTCGGTGGCCGCCAGCAGCCGCGTCACGTTGCCGTGCGTGACCATCACGCCCTTCGGCGTGCCCGTCGAGCCTGAGGTGTAGATACAGTAGGCCAGGTTCTCGGGGCCGACCTCGGTTCGCGGGTCGGCGGGCGATTCGTCGGCGATTGACTGCCAGTCGGCGTCCAGCAGGAAGACCCGCGCCGCCCCCGCCGGCAGCCGGGAGGCGAGCCCCTGCTGCGTCAGCACGAGCGGGGCGCCCACGTCCGCGAGCATCAGCGAGATGCGCTCGGGCGGCAGGTGCGGGTCGAGCGGGACGTAGGCGCCGCCCGCCTTGAGCACGCCGAGCAGCCCCACGATCATCTCCAACGAAGGCTCTGCGAGGACGCACACGCACACGTCCGGCCCGACGCCGTCGCGGCGCAGCCGGCGGGCGAGCCGGTTGGCGCGCGCGTTCAGCTCGCGGTAGGTGAGCGACCGCGCGCCGAGCGTCAGCGCGGCGGCCTCGGGCGTCTCCGCGGCCCGCGCCTCGACGAGCCGGTGGATGGCGCCGGCGTGCTCGTAGCGGCGGTGATCCCTGTTCCACGAGAGCAGCAGTTGCCGCGCCTCTTCGGGGGTCAGGAGGGCCAGCTCCCGGACCGGCTGCGAGAGGTCCGCGACCATCAGGCCGAGCAGGTGCTCGTAGTGGGCGAGCATGCGCCGGGCCGTGGCCTCGTCGAAGAGGTCCACGTTGTATTCGAGCGAGCCCGCGAGGCCGCCCGCACGCTCGCTGAGTTCGAGCGTGAGGTCGAACTTGGCCGTCTCGTGCGCGCCTTCGAGGAGTTCCAGTTCCAGCTCGGAGAACTTCGCCTCCTTGAGAGGCGTGTTCTGCATGACCATCATCACCTGGAAGAGCGGCGAGTGGCTCATGCTGCGCACGGGACGCAGCTCCTCGACCAGCATCTCGAAGGGCACGTCCTGGTTGGCGTAGGCGTCGAGCGCCCTGGCGCGCACCTGCCGCAGCGCCTCGCGGGCCGTCGGGTCGCCGGAGAGGTCCAGGCGCATGACCAGCGTGTTGACGAAGAAGCCGATGAGGTCTTCGGTCTCGCGCTGGCGGCGGCCCGCGATGGGGGTGCCGACGAGGATGTCGTCCTGGCCGGAGTAGCGCGAGAGGAGTATCTGGAAGCCCGCGAGCAGCGTCATGAAGAGCGTCACGCCCTCGCGGCGGCTGAGGGCGGCGAGCTGCCCGCTCAGCCACTCCGGCAGCTCGAAGGCGACGGCCGCGCCGCGGTAGGTCTGCTGCGGCGGGCGCGGGCGGTCGAGCGGCAGTTCCAGCAGCGGCGGCGCGCCGGCCAGCTCGCGCCGCCAGTAGTCGAGCTGCGGGCCGAGCAGGTTGCGGCTGAACTCCTCGCGCTGCTGTCGCGCGTAGTCCACGTACTGAATCGGCAGCGGCGGCAGCGGCGAGGGCTCGCCGCGCAGGAACGCCTCGTAGAGCGTGACCGTCTCGCGGATCAGGATGCCCAGCGACCAGCCGTCGGAGATGATGTGGTGCATCGTGACGAGCAGGACGTGTCGGGTATCCGAGAGGCGCAGCAGGCGGAACCTGACGAGCGGGCCGCGCGCGAGGTCGAAGACGTGCCGCGACTCCTCTGCCCCGAGCTGTTTGGCCCGGAGCTGTTGCTCCGCGGCCGGCAGGTCGCCCAGGTCCGTGACGGGAAGCTCAAGGTCGAAGCGCCCGGCGATGAACTGCGCCGGCTCTCCGCCGACGGAGTGGAAGGTCGTGCGGAACACGTCGTGGCGCCGGACCATCTCGGCGAGGGCCGACTCAAGGGTGGGCACGTCGAGCCGGCCGGCGAGCAGCGCGCCGCCCGGCATGTTGTAGGTCGAGCTGCCCGGCTCCAACTGGTCTAAGAACCAGAGCCTCTGCTGCGCGAAGGAGAGCCGGTAGGAGTCTCCCTCGACCTCGACGCGCGCGGGCGCGGGGAGACCCTGACCCGCGCTGACCAGCTCGGCGACCCTTGCGGTCAGCCCGGCCACGGTCGGCGCCTCGAAGAGCGAGTTGACCGGCAGTTGAATCTGGAAGGCCGCGCGTGCCCTGGCGACCACCTGAGTCGCCAGCAGCGAGTGGCCGCCGAGGTCGAAGAAGTTCTCTTCGGGGCCGACGCGCTCCGCGCCCAGCACCTCCATCCAGATGCCGGTCAGAATCTCCTCAACCGAAGCCTGCCCGGAGAGGTGGGCCGCACGCCCCCTCACCTCCTCGGCCTGCGGCGCGGGCAGGGCCTTGCGGTCAACCTTCCCGTTCGGCGTCAGGGGCACCTCTTCGAGCCTCACCAGCGACGACGGGATCATGTACTCCGGCAGGCTCTCCTTCAGGTGATCGCGCAGCTCGCGCGGCTCGGGCGCCGGCTCGCCTTCGGCGACGTAATAGCCGACCAGACGCTGCTCGCCGCCCGTCTCGACGCGCGCGACGACGACCGCCTGCCTGACGGCCGCGTGCGCTTCGAGCGCCGCCTCTATCTCGCCCAGCTCGATGCGGAAGCCCCTGACCTTGACCTGATGATCGAGGCGGCCGAGGTATTCGATCTGGCCGTCGGGCAGGTAGCGCGTGAGGTCGCCCGTGCGGTAAAGGCGCGCTCCCGGCTCGCCGGAGAACGGGTCGGGGAGGAACCGCTCGGCCGTCAGGGAGGGCCGGTTCAGGTAGCCGCGCGCGAGGCCATCCCCGCCGATGAACAACTCGCCCGCGACGCCGACGGGCACGATTTGCCCGCGCCCGTCGAGGATGTAAGTCCGCGTGTCGGCCACGGGCCGGCCGATCTCCGGCTCCCTCGTCCCGCCGCGCCGCACCTCGGCGAACGTGCTGTAGGTCGTGTCCTCCGACGGCCCGTAGAGGTTGACCACGCGCTCGACCTGCGGCAGCTCGTAGAGCCGCTCCGTCAGGCTCCTCTTCAGTGCCTCGCCGGCGAGGTTGATGGTGCGGACCGAAGGCGGGACCTGGCCGAGGCGGGCCAGCTCGGTCATCGCCGAAGGGACGGTGTTGATGAGCGTCACGCGCCCGGCCAGAGGCGACTCGGCGATGCTCAGGACGTTCTCCGCGAGCAGCACCGTGCCGCCCCAACTGAGGGTGGCGAACAGCTCGAAGACGGAGAGGTCGAAACAGACTGAGGTGGCGGCCAGCACGCCGGCCAGCTCTTCGGGGCCGAAGCTCTCGCGCGCCCAGTGAAGGAAGACGCACGCGCTGCGGTGAGTGATCGCCACGCCCTTCGGCCTGCCCGTCGAGCCCGACGTGTAGATGACGTAGGCCAACTGCTCCGACTCGACCGCCTCGCTCAGGTCCTCGGCCTCGCCGCCGCCAGTCTCGTTCGCCTCCCACCCCTCGACGCAGAGCACCGCGCCCGCGTACCCCTCGCCGGCGCGCCCGCGCAGCCCCTCGCTCGTGACGAGCACCCCGGCCCCGCCGTCTTCGAGCATGAAGGAGAGCCGGTCCTGCGGGTACTGCGGGTCGAGCGGCACGTAGGCACCGCCCGCCTTGAGAACCGCGAGGAGCGAGACGACCAGCTCCGGCGAGCGCCCCAGCAGGACGCCGACGCGCGACTCGCGGCCGACGCCCAGGCCCCGCAGGCGCCGGGCCAGCCGGTTGGCGCGGCCGTTGAGTTCCGAGTAGGTGAGCGAGCGAGGCCCGCAGACGAGTGCGACCGCACCGGGCGTGCGCCGCGCCTGCTCTTCGACGAGCCGGTGGATGGCCTGCCCGCGCGGGTAGTCGCTCCGGGTCGCGTTCCACTCGACGAGCAGTTGTCTCTCCTCGGCGGCCGTCAGCAGCGTCAGCTCGGCGACGCGCCGCTCCGGGTCGGCCGCAGCCTCTTCGAGCAGGCGGCGGAAGTGGCCCGCCATCCGCCGGATCGTCGCCTCCTCAAAGAGGTCTGTGCAGTATTGCAGCGAGAGGCCGAGCCCGCCTTCGGTCTCGGTCATCATCAGCGTCAGGTCGAACTGCGCGACGCGCTGTT
This sequence comes from Pyrinomonadaceae bacterium, assembly GCA_035645715.1. Lineage (GTDB taxonomy): Bacteria > Acidobacteriota > Blastocatellia > Pyrinomonadales > Pyrinomonadaceae > QHXN01. Next base: position 153,880 of record DASQMB010000069.1, on the reverse strand, counting down.
TGAGGGCGACCGACTCCAACTCAAGCGCCCCAAGCCTGAGGCGCGCCTCGGCCTCGCCAAGCGCGAAGGCGGCCAGCCCGTCCTCGTTGAGCGGGTGCGCCTTTTGCAGCACGAACATGACCTGGAAGAGCGGCGAGTAGCTCGGGTTGCGCTCCGGCTGTAGCCGCTCGACCAGCGTCGGGAAGGGGAAGTCCTGGTGGCGGAGCCCGGCCAGCGTCGTCTCGCGCACCTGCGCGAGCAATTCTTTGAAGGTCATCCCGCCCGCGATTTGCGCGCGCAGGACGAGCGGGTTGACGAAGTAGCCGACGACGCCGGAGAAGCCGGCGCGCGTCCGCCCGGCGGCGGGCGAGCCTACGAGCAGGTCGCTCTGGCCGGTGTAGCGGTAGAGCAGCGCGTAGAAGCCGGCCAGCAGCGTCATGAACAGCGTCGCGTGCTGCGAGTCGCCCAGTGCCTTGAGGCGCGCGGCCAGTTCCGGCCGCAGGCGCGCGGGCAGCGACGCCCCGCAGAAGGATTGGTTGGGCTGCCGCGGCTTGTCGAACGGCAGGTCGAGCACCAGTTGCGCGCCCGAGAGTTGTTCGCGCCAGTAGCGCCAGAGCCGCTCGCCCGCCTCGCCCGCCAGCAGCCCGGCCTGCCAGCGCACGTAGTCGGCATACTGCGTCGTCGGCGCCGGCGGGAGTGACGCGCCCCGCGCGCCTCGTTCGGCCTCGTACAACTCGCCCAGCTCGCGCAGCAGGACGCCGAGCGACCAGAAGTCGGAGACGATGTGATGGATGGTGAGGAGCAGGACGTGGTCGCGCCGGCCGCGCGCGAAGAGGCGCAGGCGGAAGAGCGGGCCGCGCTCAAGGTCGAAGGGCTCGTTGGCCTCGCGCACGAGCGAGTCGTTCAGCTCGTCCTCCGTCCAGCCCCGCGCGTCGTGCTCGACGAAGCTGAGTTCCGGCTCTTCGCGCACCCTCTGGACGGGCCCCGCGTCGTCGGCGGCGGCGAAGGTCGTGCGCAGGGCCGGGTGGCGCTCGGCCATCCGCTCGAAGGCGCGCCGCAGGGCCGCGGCGTCCAGCTCAGTCGTGATGCGCAGCGCGCTCGAAATGTGATAGGCGGTGCTCTCGGGCTGAAGCTGTTGAAGGAACCAGAGCGCCTGCTGGCCGCGCGAGAGGGGCGCGGGCGCCCCGGCCTCGGGCGTTTCGGCCTCTCGCGTTACGGCCTCGCGCGTTTCGGTCTCGAACGCGGGCGGGGTCGTTTCCGCCGCTTCCGCGCCCTGCCCTCCCGCCCCCTTCAACCGCGCGCCCAGGGCCGCGGCCAGTTCGGCGATGCTCGTCTCTTCCAGGAAGTCGGTCGGGGCGAAGACGACTCCCAGCTCCCTCTCGACGCGGTGCGCCAGTTCGACCGCGCCAAGCGAGTCGAGCCCGGCCGCCGCGCAACTTCGCCCGAGCTCGATGCGGGCCACGTCGTAGCCGGTCTGTGCGGCCAGCTCGGCGGCCAGCCAGCCGGCGAGCTGCTCTTCGGTGAGCGTCGCCGCGTCGTGGAACCAGACCGGCTCGGCCGCGGGCGCGGCCCCGTCAACCGCCCGCTCGGGCGCGCGCCACTCGGCCAGCACCTGAAGCCCCCCTTCGAGGAAGGCAGTGCGGCAGGCGCGGCGCTGAATCTTGCCGCTCGAAGTCTTGGGGATCGTGCGCGGGCGCAGCAGGGCGACGGCGTGGACCTGTATCTCGTGGTCGAGGGCGATTGACTCTTGTACGGCCCTGAAGATTTCCGCGGCCCGCTCGGCCGAATCGACCTCCGCCGCGACGGCGAGCCGCTCCGCGCCCTCGTCCTCCAGCGAGAAGGCGGCGACCCCGCCGGCTACCACCGCGGGGTGGCTCCTCTCGGCTGTCCATTCCAGGTCCTGAGGGTAGTAGTTGCGCCCGCGGACGATGATGAGGTCTTTGAGCCGGCCGGTGACGAACAGTTCGCCGTCGCGCACGAAGCCGAGGTCGCCCGTGCGCAGGAACGGCCCCTCGTTGCTTCCCGCGAGGCGCGCGCCGAACGCCTCTTCGGTCGCCTCGGGCCGGCCCCAATAGCCCTGCGCCACGGATGGGCCGGCGACCCATATCTCGCCGACGGCCGAGCGGTCGCGCCGCTCGCGTGTGACTGGGTCGGCGATGACGACCCGCTGGCCCTCGGGCGCCGCGCCGCAGCTCACCAGAGAGCGCGCGGGTGCGCCGGGCCGCGCGCCGGCGGCGAGGTTCTGTTGCAGCCCCTCGGCGTCGAACTCGGCGGCGACGAAATCACCCTCCCCCGCCTTGCCGGCGACGAAGAGCGTCGCCTCGGCGAGCCCGTAGCAGGGGAAGAAAGCCTCGCGCCGGAAGCCGCAGTCGGCGAAGGCCGCGGCGAAACGTTCGAGGGTGTCGAGGCGGACGGGCTCCGCGCCGTTGTAGGCGACGCGCCAACTGCCGAGGTCCAGCCGCTCGCGCTCGCCGGGCGCGACCTTGCGCACGCAGAGGTCGTAGGCGAAGTTGGGCGCGCCGCTCGTCGTCGCGCGGTAGTGCGAGATGGCCCGCAGCCACCGCGCCGGGCGCTGGAGGAAGGCGGCGGGCGACATCAGCACGCAGGACGCCCCCAGGTAGAGGGGTTGCAGCACGTTGCCGATGAGGCCCATGTCGTGGTAGAGCGGCAGCCAGCCGACGATGACCGACTCTTCCGTCTGGCGGAAGGCCGCCTGAATCAGCCGCTCGTTGTGGAGCAGGTTGCCGTGGCTGACCATCACGCCGCGGGGCGCGGAGGTCGAGCCGGAAGTGTATTGCAGGAAGGCCAGCGTCGAGCCCGTCAGCGGCGGCTCGCGCCAGAGCCCGGCCAGCTCGCCCGCGTCGAGCGTGTCGGTCGTGATCCAGTGCAGGGCCTCGGCCTCGGGCTGCTCTCGGGCGAAGGCGTCGAGGCGCCTGCGAATCGCGGCCGTCGTGAGCGCGAATTTGGCCCGCGCGTCGCGCACGATGGTCTGCACCCGCGCGAGGTGGCGCCCCGCGCGCGGCGGGTAGGCGGGAACGGCGACGGCCCCGGCGTAGAGGCAGCCGAAGAAGGCCGAGACGAATTCGAGCCCCGAAGGGTAGAGCAGCAGCACGCGCTCGCCGGCCGCGCCCGCCTCGGCCAGACGCACGGCGACGGCGCGTGCGCGCCTGTCGAGCTCGCCGTAGCTCAGGCCGCCCGCCTCGGCCTCGCCGTCCGCCAGGTAGGTGTAGGCGGTCTTCGAGGGGTCGGCGCCGGCCCGCCTGCGGAGCAGTTCAACGAGCGTCTGATCTGTTTGAGACATGACGGTCAAGAGACGCGAAGGGGGCGGAGTCGAGCCGCGCGTGGCGACGAGCGCGGGCCGGGAGGCGCGGCTAGCTGCCCTCCACGCTGTCTATCTCTTCGAGCATCATCTCCTCAATGCTCACGGCCAGCTCCGCGATCATCGGCGCCTCGAAGATGGTGCGCACGGGGAGGTCGATGCCGAGCCGGGCGTTGACGCGCGCCACGACGCGCGTCGCCAGCAGGGAGTGTCCTCCGACCTCGAAGAAGTTGTCGAAGACGCCGATCTTCCGGCGGCCCAGGACCTCCTCCCAGACGCCGACCAGCATCTCTTCGAGCGGCGTGCCGGGGGCGACGTAGCTGTCGTTGGCGGCGACCGCCTCCGGGTCGGGTGCCGGCAGGGCGCGGCGGTCAACCTTGCCGTTGGCCGAGAGCGGGAAGGAGTCCAGCATGACGAAGGCCGCTGGCACCATGTAGGCCGGCAGGTGCGCCCTGATGAACCGCTGCAAGTCCTGCACCGGCGGCTGCTCGGCCGGGTCCGGCACGACGTAGGCGACCAGGAACTTGTCGCCCGGCTGGTGCTCGTGCGCCATGACGAGCACCTCGCGCACGCCGGGGTGGGCCGCCAGCAGGCTCTCGATCTCTTCCAGCTCGATGCGGAACCCCCGCACCTTGACCTGGTAGTCCATGCGCCGCAGGAACTCGACGTTGCCGTCGGGCAGATAGCGCGCGAGGTCGCCCGTGCGGTAGAGCCGAGCGCCCGGCTCAGAAGAGAACGGGTGCGGGATGAACTTCGCGGCTGTCAGCGCCGGGTGGTTGAGGTAGCCCCGCGCGAGCGACGGGCCGCCGACGTGCAACTCGCCGGCGACGCCGACGGGAACGGGCTCTAAACCTGCGTCGAGCAGGTAGATTTCCGTGTTGGCGAAGGGGCGGCCGATGGGGGCCATCCGCTCCGGCGGCAGGTCGGCCTCGGTCGATTCAAAATAGGTGCTGTCGATGGTCGCCTCCGTCAGCCCGTAGCTGTTGAGCACGCGCGTCTGCCGCCCGCTCAGGCGCTTCGCCGCCTCCAAATCCTTGACGTAGAGGGCGTCGGCCCCGGCCACGATGGTCCGCATGAAGTCCAGAGACTCCCCGGTCGTCTCAAGGTGCTGCGTCAGGTTGCGCAGCACGGCCGGCACGACTTCGATCCCCTCGACGGCCTCGCGCCGCATCAGCTCGTAGAGTCCCGGCGCCGAGAGCACGACCTCGCCCGGCGCGATAACCAGACGCCCCCCGGAGCAGAGCACGCGGACCACGTCGGCGCTGAACACGTCGAAGGCGAAGCTCGCCACCTGAAGCTGGCACCTGATCCGCGTGCTAAGCGAGTAGGCCTTCTCCCACGCGGCCAGGGCGTTGACCAGCGAGCGGTGCTCGATCATCACGCCGCGCGGCCGCTGCGTCGAACCGGAGGTGTAGATGACGTAGGCGACGTTCTCCGGCCCGACCGCGGGCGCGGGGTCCTCCGCGCCCTCGCCCGCCAGCAGCTCGGCCTCGGAGTCGAGACACAGGACCCGCGCCCCGCCCGCCCGCGCGCCCAGTTCCTCGGCCGCCCCCGCCGGCAGGCGCTCGACCAGCGCGCTCTGCGTCAGCAGCCAGGAGGCGCGCGAGTCCTCCATCATGAAGAGCAGTCGCTCGGCCGGGTACGACGGGTCGAGCGGGACGTAGGCCGCGCCCGCCTTGAGCACGCCGAGCATGGCTACGATCATCTCGGCGCACCGCTCCATGCAGATGCCGACTCGCGCCTCCGGCCCCGCTCCGCGCGCGCGCAGGTAGCGGGCCAATTGGTTGGCCCGCGCGTTCAGCTCGCCGTAGGTGAGGCGCGTCTCGCCGTAGACGACCGCCTCAGATTGCGGGCCGCGCGCCGCCTGCCGCTCGAACAGTTGGTGGACGAGCAGGTCTGTGCTGAAGGGCTGGCGGTCGGAGTTCCACTCGACCAGCAGCCGGCGCCGCTCCGCCTCGCCGAGCAGGGGGAGCTGCTGCACGCGCCGCCCCGGCTCCGCGGCGATTCCTTCCAGCAGGTTGGTGAAGTGCTCGACGATGCGGACGGCCGTCGCCCTCTCGAACAGGTCTGTGCTGTAGTCGAGCCAGCCGAAGAGCCCGGCCGGGCCGTCCCACATCCAGAGCGTCAGGTCGAAGTTCGACCGCCCGGGGTCTTTCGTCTCGACGGGGCTGAAGCGCGCCTCGGCCAGCTCGACCTCGGCCTGCGGCATGTTCTGCATCACGAACATCACCTGGAAGAGGCTCGTCCGGCTCGCGTCGCGCTCGGGGTGGAGGGCTTCGAGCACCAGCTCGAAAGGCACGTCCTGGTGCGCGTAGGCGCCGAGCGCGACGGCGCGGGCGCGGGCGAGGAGTTCGAGGAAGGTCGGGTTGCCGGAGAGGTCGAGGCGGAAGACCAGGTTGTTGATGAAGAAGCCGATGAGGTTCTCGGTCTCTTCGCGGTTGCGGTTGGCGATGAAGGTCCCGACGCTGATGTCTTCCTGCCCGCTGTAGCGCGCGAGCAGGAGCTGCCACGCGGCCAGCAGTGTCATGAACGGCGTGGCCCCCTCGCGGAGGCTGAGCGCCTGGATGGCGGCCGACAGCTCCGGCCTCAGCCTCACGTCCTCGCGCCCGCCGCGGAAGGTCCGCACGGGCGGGCGCGGCCTGTCGGTGGGCAGTTCGAGCACGGGCGCGCCCTGCAACTGCCGCTTCCAGTAGCCGAGCTGCGCTTCCAGCATCTCACCGCGCAGCCACGACTGCTGCCACGCGGCGTAGTCTGCGTACTGGATCGGCAGCTCGGCGAGGGGCGAAGGGCGGCCGGCGGCGAAGGCGTCGTAGAGCGTCACCAGCTCGCGCACCAGCACGCTCATTGACCAGCCGTCGCTGGCTATGTGGTGCATCGTGAGCAGGACGACGTGCTCCTCGGGTGCGAGCCTGACGAGGCCCACCCGGAGGAGCGGCCCCGTCGCCAGGTCGAAGGGCCGCCCCGCCTCCGCCGCGGACAGCCGGGCCGCCTCGCGCTCGCGCTCATCCGCCCCGAGGTGGCTGATGTCGGCGACCTCGACGCGCATCGGGAAAGGCGGCCTGATGACCTGGGACGGCCGCCCGTCGGTGGCCGCGAAGACCGTGCGCAGCACCTCGTGGCGGCGCACCACCTCGGTCACGGCGCGCTCCAGCGCCTCGACCTGGAGCACGCCCCGGACGTGCACCGCGTTGGGCATGTTGTAGGCGCCGGTCCCCGGCTCCAACTGCTGAAGGAACCACTGCCGCTGCTGCGCGTAGGAGAGCGGCAGGTCGCCGTCGCGCGGCACGGGGCGGAGCGGCGGCGGAGAGGTCGCGTCCTGCGCCTGCCGGGCTTCGAGCTGTTTGCCCGCGCGGCTCAGCCGCAGCAGCAACAGGTCGCGCTGCTTCGGCGAGAGCCCGCTCAGCGGTGAAGCCGGGTCGCTCATTCGCCCCCCCCCTGTGACACCAACTGCTTCTCGGCTTCGAGCAGGGCCGTCAGCTCCTCTTCCGACAGTTGCTTGATCTCGTCGGACATCCGGGCGAGCGCCTCCGCGCCGATCAGCTCTACCTGTTTGTGCTCGACGACCGCGGCCAGCCCCGCGACCGTGGGAGACTCGAAGACGCTGCGCAGCGGGACTTCGACGCCGAAGGTGGCGCGCACCCGCGAGATGAGCAGGGTCGCCATCAGCGAGTGGCCGCCCAGCTCGAAGAAGTTGTCGTGGACGCCGACGCGCTCGACGCCGAGCACCCCCTCCCACAGCCCGACCAGCATCTCCTCGACGGTCGTCCGCGGCGCGGTGTACTCGCGGTCGCCGGCCCCGCCGCCCGGCCCGACCTCCGGCAGCGCCCCGCGGTCAACCTTCCCGTTCGGCGTCAGCGGCAGTTGGTCGAGCTCGACCAACTGCCCCGGCACCATGTATTCGGGCAGTCGCGCGGCGACGAACGAGCGGACATCGGCCGCGGACGGCCGCGCCCCGGCACGCGCCACTACGAAGGCGACGAGGGCGAGGCTCCCCTGCGCGTCGGGCCGCGCCGCGACCACCGCCTGCGCCACGTCCGGGTGCGACTCCAGCGCCAGCTCGATCTCGGTCAGCTCGATGCGGAAGCCGCGCACCTTGACCTGGTGGTCGAGGCGGCCGAGGTACTCGATGGCCCCGTCGGGGCGGTAGCGCGTGAGGTCGCCGGTGCGATACATGCGCGCGCCGGGCCGCGGCCCGTATGGGTCCGGCAGGAACCTCTCGGCCGTCAGGCCGGGGCGGCGGAGGTAGCCGCGGACGACGCCCTCGCCGCCGATGTAGAGTTCGCCGGGCACGCCGACGGGGACGGGTTGCAGGTGGCGGTCCAGGATGACGGCGCGCGTGTTGGCGATGGGCTGTCCGATGGGCACCGCGTCGCCCACCTCGGTCACGGCGTGCGTCGTTGACCAGACGGTCGTCTCCGTCGGGCCGTACATGTTGTGAATCTCGGCCGGCAGCGCCTCGCGCAGGCCCCTGGCGAGCGCCACGGGCAGGGCCTCGCCGCCGAGGAAGAGTTTGCGCAGCGACCGGAGCTTGCCGAGCGTCTCCGGCTCGACGCTCAGCATGCGCGCCAGCGAGGGCGTGCATTGCAGGTGAGTGACGCCGCGGCCCTCGATCTGCGCGACGAGCGAGTAGTTGTCGCGGCCCGACGCCGCGCCGTCGGCCCTGTCGGACGTGTCGGCTGTGGCGCCCGCGTTGCTCATCTCCCGAAGGCGGTTCAGGTTGTGCAGGGCGGGCAGCACCTCTTTCGCCTCGACACCGAAGTCGATGAGGCAGGCGATCTCGTCCACGCCGATGACCTTGAGCTGGTTGACCATCGGCATGCAGCTCTCGGGCGTGCCCATGAGCGCGCCCGTGCTGAAATAGCGGTTGAAGGCGTGCGCGAGCAGCGCGTCGCGGTCGTCTTCGGTGAACCGCTCGGAGTTGATGTCGAGGCCGAGGCTTTGGGCGAGCGTCTCGGTCAGGCTGAGGGAGCTGCGGAGGTAGTCGGTGAAAGGCTCCCTGACGGTCTCGCGGACGGACTCCAGATCGTCGCCGACGAACGTGTGGAGCATCAGGGTGACGTGGCCTTCTCCCGGCCCGTGGCCGTGCTCGCGCCAGGCCCGGCGGTAGACCTCGATCTTCTCCTTCAGCTCGGCGAGGTTCTGGCCGAGCAGGTGCGTGAGCAGGTTGGCGCCGACCTCGCCGGCCATGCGGAAGGTGTCCGGGCTGCCGGCCGCCGTGACCCAGAAGGGCAGCTCCGGCTGGATCGGGCGCGGCAGGGCCTGTACCTCGATCTCGTTGCCCGCGCCGCCCTGCCGCATGATCTTCTCGCCGCGCCAGAGACGGCGCACGACCTCGATGTCGCGGAACATCAGCTCGCGCCGGCCGCGGTAGTTCTCCGGGCGGAAGACGAAGTCGTTGGCGTGCCATCCGGATGCGAACGAGACGCCCACGCGCCCGCCTGAGAGGTTGTCCACCACGGCCCACTCTTCGGCGACGCGGAGCGGGTCGTGCAGGGGCAGCACGACGCTGCCGGCGCGCAGTTGGAGGCGCTCGGTGATGGTCGAGAGCGCGGCCACCGTCACGGACGGGTTCGGGTAGATGCCGCCGAAGGCGTGGAAGTGTCGCTCAGGCACCCAGACCGCGGCGAAGCCGTGACGGTCGGCGAACTTCGCCCCTTCGAGCAGCAGCCCGTAGATGTTCTCGCCGCGCGTCGCCTCGTTGCTGGCGAAGTACATCAGGCTGAAGTCGATCTTCGTCTGCGCGATCTCCTGCGGCGTCTCGGCGAGCTGGAAGGTCTCGTGCTGCTCGCCTTGCAGCACGACCTCGAAGCCGCGCGTGAGGGTCCAGAAAATCTCCAGCACAGAGATGTCGAAGGAGATGCTGGTGACGGCCAGCCAGACGCCGGCGGGGCCGTCTTCGGCGCCGACGACCTCGTCCATCCCGGCGAAGAAGTTGACGACGTTGCGGTGCGAGACCATCACGCCCTTCGGCCGCCCCGTAGAGCCCGACGTGTAGATACAGTAGGCCACGTTCTCCGCGCCGGCCCCGGCCCCGTCGAGCGGCCCGGCCTCCTCGGCGCCGACGGGCTCGCGCGCCGCCTCGGTGTCGATCACCCGCGCCCCGCCCCAGTCCGCGCCCCCGCGCGCGCCGCGAGTCAGCACCCACCCCAGCCCCGCGTCCTCGGCCATCTGGCCGAGCCGCGCCGCCGGATAACCGGGGTCGAGTGGGACGTAGGCGCCGCCGGCCTTCAACACCGCCAGCAGCCAGACCACCAGCTCGGCCGAGCGCCCGAGGTGGACGCCCACCAGCCGCTCGGCCCCTACGCCGAGCCGGCGCAGGTAACGCGCCGCCCGGTTCGACTCCTCATCCAGCTCGCGGTAGGTGAGCCGGCGCCCCTCCCACCCGAGGGCCACGCGGTCCGGGGTGCGCGCGGCCTGCTCGGAGAAGAGACGGCCGAGCGTCGCGTCCTGCGGGTAGGGGCGGGCCGTGCCGTTCCAGAGGTCGAGGATTTGGTGTTGCTCCTCGTCCGTCAGCAGCGGCAGGTCGTAGAGCGGCCGGTCGGGGTCGGCCGCCGCCGACTCGACGAGCCGCCGGTAATGGCCGACGGCCCGCTCGATGGTCGAGGCGTCGTACAACTCCTTGTTGTACTCCATCATGCCGGTGATGACCTCGCGCCCCTCGACGAGCGAGAGCGTGAGGTCGAACTTCGAGGTGCCGCTGTCGCTCCCGAGGTTACTGAGCTGAAGGTTGCCGTCGGCCCCGGCCATAGCCTCCTGAGTCGCCGTCTGCATGATGAACATGACCTGGAAGATCGGCGAGTGGCTCATGTTGCGTTCGGGCTGCAACTCCTCGACCAGCTTCTCGAACGGCAGGTCCTGGTGGGCGTAGGCCCCGAGGCAGACCTCCCTGACCTGTGCCAGCAGGCTGCGGAAGCCCTGGCGCGGGTCCAGCCGCAGGCGCAGCGCGAGGTTGTTGAGGAAGAAGCCGATGAGCGGCTCGGTCTCTTCGCGCTGGCGGCCGGCGATGGGCGTGCCGACGACGATGTCCTCCTGCCCCGTGTAGCGATGTAGGAGCAGGCCGAAGAGGCCGAGCAGGGCCATGAACCCCGTCACCTTCTCCTGCTGGCAGAGCCTCTTGACCTGCTGCGTCACATCCTGCTCGACGACGAGCGGCAGCCAACTGCCGCTGAAGGACTGCACGGACGGACGCGGCCTGTCCGCCGGCAGCTCGATGACCGCCGGCGCGCCCTCCAGGTGCTCGCGCCAGAACTCCAGCTCACGCTCCAACCGCTCGCCGCTCAGGTACTCGCGCTGCCACATGGCGTAGTCGGCGTATTGGATCGGCAGTTCGGCGAGCGGCGACGGGCGGCCGTGGAGGAAGGCGTCGTAAAGGGCGGTCATCTCCCTCAGCAGGATGTTCATGGACCAGCCGTCGCTGGCGATGTGGTGCATGGTCAGGAGCACGACGTGCTCGTCGGCCGCGAGCCGCAGGACCTCGACGCGCAGGAGCGGGACTTCGCCGAGGTTGAAGGGGCGCTGAGCCTCGGCCTCTGTGCGTCGCCGGACCTCGGCCTCGCGCTCTTCCGGGGCGAGCGCGCTGAGGTCGCTGACGGGCACGCTGGCCGGCGCGGCCGGCGCGATGACCTGCGCCGGCTCGTCATCGACGACCGTGAAGCTCGTGCGCAAGACTTCGTGGCGGCGCAGTATTTCGCCGATGGCCTTCTCCAAAGCCGCCACGTCGAACGGGCCGCTCAGGCGCATCGCGGTCGGGACGTTGTAGGCGGCGCTGCCCGGGTCGAACTGGTCGAGGAACCACAGGCGCGACTGCGCGAAGGAGAGGGGCAGCGGGACGCCCTCGCGGCTCTGGCGCTTGATCGCCTGGCGCTCGTGCTGCTGCTTGTTGGTGCGGTTCATCCGCAGCAGCAGCAGTTCGCGCTGGGCGGGCGTGAGATTCTTGATTAAATCGGCCGCGTCGCTCATGGCCTGTCTCCTTGGGGCTGAAGAGTGGTGGTTTGGGCCGTTCTGTCGCGGGCGGGCCGGGCGGGCTCGGCCCTGGGGCGCAGTGGTCTAAAGGGGCGGGCCGCGGCGGTTTTAAAAGGCGGGCCTCACAGGTTGCCGCGGCGCGCCTGCTCGTGCTCGACCGCCTCGAAGAGGGCCTTGATGTTGCCGCCGCCGAAGCCGCGCGCGTTCCTGCGCTGGATTACTTCGAGGAACAGCGTCGGGCGGCTCTCGACGGGGCGCGTGAAGATCTGCATCAGGTAGCCCCACTCGTCGCGGTCGACCAGCACGTTGTTGTCGCGCAGCGCCGCGATGTCTTCCTCGATGTTCCCGACGCGCCTGCGCAGCATGTCGTAGTAGGAGGCCGGGGGCGACAGGAACTCGTTGCCGGCGCCGCGCAGGCTCCGAATCGAGTCGAGGATGTCCTGCGAGGAGAAGGCGATGTGCTGCACGCCGGCGCCCCGGTGGTAGGCGAGAAACTCCTCGATCTGCGACTTGCGGCGGCCCTCGGCCGGCTCCATCATCGGCAGCTTGACCAGCCCGCGCGCGTCCTGCACGACGCGCGAGTTCATCGCGCTGTACTCCGTGCCTATGTCCTCCTGATGCGACTGGTGAAAGCCGAAGACGCGCTTGTAGAACTCCACCCACTGTTCGAGCGAGCCGCGCTCGACGCAGATGGCGAGGTGGTCGATGGTCTCCAGGTGTGGGTCGAGCGCCGCGGGCGCCGGCCGCGCCGGCAGGTAGCCGGGCAGGAAGGGGCCTCCGTAGCCTTCGCGCTGGACGAGCGTGTGGACGGTGTCGCCGAACGTCCCGACCCTGGCCGTGACGACGCGCCCGTGGTCGTCTGATGTCTCCTCGGGCTCTGCGAGGGGCCGCGCGCCGCGCCGCACCAGCAGGTCGAAAGTCCGCCGGGCGTCGGGCGTGGCGAGCGCGATGTCCTTGACGCCGTCGCCGTGGAGCTGGACGTGGCGCGCGATGTCGCCCTGCGGGTCGAGCGCGCCGGTGAGCAGGATGCGGATGTTCTTCTGCGCCAGCGCCACCGAGACCGAGTCGCGGCGGCCCGTCTCCAGACCGGCGTAAGCAATCGGGGTGAAGCCGTAGGCCGTGCGGTAGAAGTGGGCCGCCTGGTGCACGTTCCCCACGTAGAACTCAAGGTACTCGATACCCGTCAGGTGCACTTCGCCCTCGGGGGCGACCCGCGCGTCCTCTTGCGTAGACATATCCGTAGCCTCCTGCGGCCGGGGGCGGCTCAGAAGACGAAGGTCTTCTGAACCAGTGTGGCGTCGCTGTAGGTGAACGACAGCGGGATGAGGTGGTCGGGGCGGGCGCGCGGCGGCGCGTCCGTTCGGGCCGCGAGTGGGAGCCCGTAGGTCTGGTCCATCAAGACGAGCCTGAGGGGCGAGCCGGCCGGGACCCGTAGCCGCAGCTCGACGCCCTCCGGCGGAACGCCGTGGTAGGTGAGCAGCTTCTTGAAGAGAGTGTCGTTGGCGGCCGGCCGGTCGCCGAAGTCGATCTGCTTGCCCATGAGCGTCGCGCTCAGGACGCGCGTGCCGGGCGCGGCGAACAGGTGCGCGACCGGGGCCTGGCGCGGCGACGTGAGGCGCAGCCGCAGCTCGCGCACCCCGTCGGCCGCGCGGTCTTCGAGCGCCGTCAGGCCCGGGGCGGGCGCGTCAATCGGCCCGGCCGGGCGTTGCAGGAAGCCCTTGAAGTTCGAGGGCGCGTACTCCGCGATGTCGCCGCGGCGCGGCTCTGCCGAGAGGAACTGCTCCGTCCATTCGTTCGGCTGCGAATCCGCGCTGGCCCAGACGGCCCCGCCCGTGTCGGCGTTGAGGGCGTAGAGGAGGTGGTAAGGCTGCGGGTGCTGGCGGTCGTAGGCGCCCGGCAGCACGCCGACGAAGAGGCAGGCCGCGGCCGCGGCGCCCGCCCCGAGCGGCAGAACCCACCGCACGGCGGCCGTCACGAAGTAGAGCCACGGCAGCAGACCGAGCCACAGCAGCGCGGTCAGGACGGCGAGGCCGATGAACGAGTTGGCCCCGAGCGCGACGTGGACCAGGCTGATGAGCGGTACGAACAACAGCAGCGCCGGCAGAGAGCAAAGGCACGCCGTCAGCCAGTGTCTCCACGAATCGAGCCGCGCGCCTCGCGCCGGCAGGAGGAGCAGGACGAGCATCCCCGCCGTAGCGCCGAGCAGCGGCCACACCAGCAGGTAACTTCCGCCCGGCACGAAGACCACGCTCAGCGTCAGCAGCAGCAGCCAGACCGCCAGCCCCCCGGCCGCGAGGCTCAGTGGTCCGAGCTTCCAGCGCATCATGTTGTAGAGCGAGACGAAGATGGTCGTCGCCAGGGCGACCCAGCCGACGCCGAAATAGTCGCTCTTGTAGAGGGCCTGCCGCGGCGTCGTGCCGAGACTCGCCTGCGCCTGCCCGAGTATCCACCAGACGAGCCAGACCAGCCCCGGCGCCAGCAGCAGGCCGAGCAGCATCCCGGCCGCGCCGAGCGCCACCTCCTTCAGCGTCCACGCCCCCCTGCGCCGGCCGAACAGCAGCACGCCCGCCAGGCCCGCCGCGCACAGAGCCAGCAGCGGGAGTAGCCACGACGCCGGGTAGGAGACGAAGCCCGTCCCCAGGGTGTTGAAGTAGACCGCGTCCGGCTCCTCGGGCGCGTCGAGCCGGAGGTCGCCGAAGTGGCGCGCCAGCGCCAGCGCGCTGAGGCCGTGATGTTGCAGGCTGCGCTCGTCAAGGTTCTCCTGATTGTCGAGCGCGGTGTGGTAGTTCTTCGGCCCGCCGATGTAGGCGAAATTGAGGCCGCCGACGCCGGCCTCGCGGAAGATGGTGAAGTCGGTGGCGTTCGGCATGAGTCGGTAAATCTCGCCGGAGAGCGAGTTCGCCACCGGGTGCGGCGCGGCGCGGGCGTACTGCCTGATGAGCCAGCCGTTGTTCCGGCTCGTCTCGAACATGATGGACGGGCCGCCCGTGCCTCTGGCCTCGAAGTTCAACAGCAGGGCGATCTCCCTGAGCAGGGGGTCTTCGGCGCGGAAGGCCCGCGCGCCAAGCATCAACTCCTCTTCCCCGTCGGTGAAGAGGAACAGCAGGTCGTTTCTCAAGGGCGGGCCGGCCTTCAGGGCGCGCGCCGTCTCCAGCAGCGCGGCGACCGCGGCCCCGTTGTCGCCCGCCCCCGGCCCGTAAGGCGTCGAGTCGTAGTGAGCGACGAGCGCCACGGCCTTCCCGCCCTGCGTGCCCGGCAGGCGCGCCGCGATGTTGTGGGCCGTGCCGGCGAGTATCTCGCCGCGGATGTTGTCTGCCGCAGACGCGGGGCGGACTTCCGGGCTGAGGCCCAACCGCCGCAGCTCCGCCACGATGTACTCCCGCACCTCGGCCTGCGCGAGCGACCCGACGGGATGCGGCCGGCCGGCGATGGCCGGCAGGTGCCTGAGGGCACGCCCCGAGGAGAAGTCTGTGGCCGGCGCGCCGGCCGGCGCGGGGGCGGGCGGGCGGAGCAGCGACAGCGCCGTGGCGACGACGGCGGCGGCGAACATGAGCGCGGCCGCGCCCCTGACGAGGTCGGCCCGCGAACGCCCGGGGGCCACCCGCGTCCGCGCCGGCCCTCCGCCGTTCAGGCCCCGCCCGGCCTGCGAGTCCTCCACGGCGCCCCTGCGCCCGGGCGCGGCCCCGCGGGCGCCATCGCCCGGCGTGCTCGCGGGCGCGGGCAGAGATCGGATGTCCGCCGCCGGCGCCGCGAGCGACGAATCCGCGCGGCGCTCGTGCCCGACGCCGGCCGACGCCGGCTCTGGGGCCGCTTCCGCCGCCGGGAGCGCCGCGGGAGACACGAGTTGGCCGTTCTCCAGCTTGAGGACGCGGTCGGCCAGAGAGAAATAGGCGTCGTCGTGCGTGATGACGAGCACGGTCTTTCCGCGCGCCTTGAGCGCCGGCAGAAACTCCGTGTAGAAGACCTTCTTAAAGACCGGGTCCTGATCGGCGGCCCACTCGTCGAAGACGTAGACGGCGCGGTCTTCCATGAGGGCCGTCAGGAGGGCGAGGCGCTTGCGCTGCCCCTGCGAGAGTTCGAGCGTCGAAAACTCCCCGCCCGTCACCTTGACCTTGTGGTCAAGGTGCAGCTTGGCGAGGTAGTCGGCGGCGAGGGCGTCGGCGCCGTCGGCGGACAGGCCGAACAGGTTTTCGAAGAGGAAGAAGTCGGAGAAGACGGCCGAGAAGTGGCCGCGGTACCACTCGCGGTCGGCCGCGGCGACGGGCCGCCCGTCGAGCCTCACCTCCCCCGCCTCCGGCACGTAGAGCCCCGTGATGAGCTTGACGAGGGTGGTCTTCCCGCTCCCGTTGCCGCCTATCAGGTAGACCGTCTCCCCGGCCTCAATCGACATGCTCAGCGGGCCGAGCGTGAAGCTCTCGTCGCTGTTCTCCTGGTGGTAGGTGTGCGTGACGTTGACCAGTTCGAGCCGCCGCCAGCGGGCGTCGGCCGGCGGTCGCTCGCCTTCCCCCTCATCGCCCTCGGCGGCCTTGTCCAGCGAGAGGCCCAGCCCCTCGATCTGCTGCAAGGCGATGCGCGCGCGGCCGATGTTCGGGATGAAGTTGAGCAGCACCTCTATCGGGGCCATCATGAACAGCAGCGCGAGGATGTAGCCGACGACGACGCCGCTCGACACCTCGCGCAGGGCCGGCAGCGCGTAGAGCGTGAGCCCGATGAAGACGAAGAAGAGGAACTGCCCCCAACTGTCGGCCCCGGCGTAAATCCTCGACCCGATGATGTTGAAGCGGCGGAAGTCGGCCCCCGTCCGGCGGAGCCGGTTGTCGAGGAAGTCTTCGCGCCGCTGAACGTGCAGCTTCAGCTCCTTCGTGCCCTGCGTGAGGGCGCGGAAGTCTGCGAAGAGCTTGTTCTGCTGCTGGCGGGCCTCCGCCAGGTAGCGGAGCGCCTTCTGCATCAGGAAGCTGTAGCTGACCATCCCGAGCGCCATGAAGAATATGACGGCGACGAGCACCTGCCACGAGAGCCAGCCGAGGTAGATGAGGCAGACCAGGATGGTCGCCAGGTTGATGCACAGGGCCGGGATGCCGAGGAGGGCGCCCGTCACCACCATCACGTCGTCTATGAGCGAGGCGAGCAGGCGCGGCGCGCCGTACTTTTCCAGCACGAGCAGAGGTGCGGCGAGGATTTGCCGGCTCAGGCGCAGCCGCAGCTCGAAGATGGCGTTCTGCGAAAGCTCGATGAGCAGAGCGCGCGAGACGAAGCCTGAGAACATCATCGTCAGGCCGAGGGCGACGAAGGCGAGGGTCAGGTGCGTGTTGTCCTGCCCGGTCCGGCTGATCGAGCTGTTGATGAGGGCGATGAGGCCGGCGCTGCTGATCCCCGCCAGCAGGCCGGTGGCGATCACCAGCCCGACCATGCGCGGCGAAAAACGCAGCAGGAATGTCAGCAGCTTCAACATCCGACGCTCCTTGCGCCGGCCGCACGGGCGCGGCCGACTACAGTTTGCTCTGCTCGGCGACCCCGGAGCGCCGCGCCACCGGGTAGGCGGCCGCGGCGCGGCGCGGCCGCTCGCCGGCCAGCCGCAGCCAGAGGCCGGCCGAGGCCGTGACGAGGTCCAGCAGTGCCGTCACGCCGCAGAACGTGAGGAGGCGCTGCTGGCGGCGCGCCCGCTCGACGGCGTCCGCGTATGGCGTCATCGAGTGCGAGATCATCGTGTAGAGCGGCACCCAGCGGTTGGGGAACAGCCTGTGCAGCGCGAAGTCGATCTTCTTCTGCAAGGCCACCCGCGGCATCCGCGCCTTGTCACACAGCTCGTAGTAGTTCCTGACGGAGAGCTCCGCGAGCACGTCCGTGTGCCGCTTGCGCACGGCCTGAAACTCGGCGAAGGCCGCCCGCCAGTCGTCGCCGTGCTTGCCGATGCACTGGTCGAGCGCTATGCAGTCTTCGAGCGCGGCGTTCATGCCCTGCCCGTAAAAGGGGGTCACGGTGTGGCAGGCGTCGCCGAGGATTACCACCTTGTCCTCGTAGTACCAGCGCGAGGTGGTCGTCGTGATGAACTCGGCGGTCCTCGCCTGCATGAACTGCTCGGCGAGGTGCGGGATGAGCGGCACGGCGTCGGAGAAGTTGGCCCGGAAGAACTCCATCACGCGCTCTTCGGTGTCGAGCGCCTGGAAGCTGCGCTCGCCCTCGAACGGAAGGATGCAGGTGCAGGTGAAGGTCCCGTCGGCGTTCGCCATCGCCAGCAGGAGGCACTCGCCGCGCGGCCAGACGTGGAGGACGTTGGGGTCCACCTTGTACGAGCCGTCGGGCGCGGCCGGAATCCTCAGCTCGCGGTAGCCGGCTTCGAGGAACATTTGCGTGTAGTCGGCGCGCACGCCGCGCTGCATGTGGCGGCGCACGGCCGAAAAGGTGCCGTCGGCGCCGATGATCACGTCGGCCTTGACCCGCCGCTCCTCGCCCGTCTCGACCTCGCGGAACGTGATGGCGCCGTCCTGCCGGTCGAGCCCGACGCACGAGTGGCCGAAGAAGAGTTTGACTCCGGGCTGCCTGTCGAGCAGGTCGAGCAGCAGGACGTTCACGTCGTTGCGCATCACCGAGTAGATGACCTCGCTGTCGGTCTGCCCGTAAGCCTGAAACTTGAGGCGCCCGCCGCCCGTGTGCACCATCCGGCCCTTGAGCGGAACGGTCCGGCGCATCAGCTCGTCGAAGGGCACGCCGGCCGCTTTGAGGACCCGCAGCCCGCGCTCGGCCAGGGTGATGTTGACGGACTTGCCGGCGGCGCACCCCTGGCGGCGCATGTCGGGGCGGCGCTCGTAGACCTCCACCTCGTGACCTCTGCGCGCCAGGAAGACGGCCATCACGGGGCCGCTCGCTCCGGCCCCGACGATGACGATTTTGCGTCGCGTTGTTGGGCTAGCCATAACTGCCTCTCAGTGAAGGGTTGGTCTGAAGGTGAAACGAACGGGGGTTCTCGCTGCCGACTCGGCCTGCCACGGGGGCACGACTCGCGCCGTGGATGCGCCGGGGATGCTCCGGGGATGCGCCGGGGATGCTCCGGGGTCCGGCCCCCTGACTCGGGAACGGTCCGCGGGCGGCTAGGCGCTCGGCCTTTGAGCCTCCTCCGCGAGACTCTGCTTCTCGCTCTCCAACAATTTTCTCAGCTCGTCTTCGGGGATGTTCTTAATCTCTTCGGCCATCTCCGCCAGCGCATCCGGGTCGAGCTGCTCGGCCCGGCTCTCCATTACCAGCGCCGCGAGGTCGGCCACCGTCGGCGTCTCGAAGAAGCGGCGCAGCGGCAGGTCTACGTTAAAGAGTTTCCTCATCCGGGAGACGAGCTGCGTCGCCAGCAGCGAGTGGCCGCCCAGCTCGAAGAAGTTGTCGCGCGCGCCGATCTGCTCGATGCCGAGCAGCTCGCGCCAGGTGTCGGCGATGGCCTGCTCGGTCGCGGTCGCCGGCGCGACGTAGGCTTCCGACAGCTCCGGCCGCGGGTACAGGGCCCCGGCCGGCAGGTCGTCGGCGGCCGCGGCCTCGCCCGCCCCCGCGCCCGGCCTGAGCCACTGGGCCATGCGCTGCTGTAAGTCTGCGGTCGAGACGACGACGTGGCGCAGGTAAGGCGCGGCCAAAACCCGCTCGAAGGCCTCCGCGCCCTCGCCGGGCTTCATGGATAGCTCGTCGAGCGCCGCGCCGGGACCGCCGGCCAGCCCCTCGTCGCCGAGCAGCCAGCCGTCCCAATCGACCGTGACCCACGGCGGCCCGCCGTCGCGGGCCTGCTGCTGCACGAAGGCGTCCATGTAGACGTTGGCCGCGCTGTAGGCCGCGAAGCCCAGGCCGCCGAGCACCGCCGAGAGCGAGGAGAGCAGCAGGCAGAAGTCGAGCTCCCTGCCCCGCAGGACTTCTTCCAGCGTTTGCAGGCCGAAGACCTTGGGCTCGAAGTGCCAGCCGCACTCCGTCGGCCCCGTCTCCGAGATGGCGCGCACGCTCCTTTCGCCGTTGATGCCCGCGCCGTGCACGACGCCGTGGAGGGCGCCGAACCGGCGGTCCACCTCCGCCACGACATCCCTCATCGCCGCCCCGTCGGCCACGTTCGCGCTCAGCACCGTCACGTCGCCGCCCGCCGCTTCGAGCGCCTGCAACTTCTTAATCCTGCCGCTCACGAAGTCGTCCTCGTCGTGCTCTGCGAGCCACCGCGGCCACTCCTCTTTGGGCGGGAACGGTGAGCGCCCGACCAACACCAGCCGCGCCCGCGCGGCGCGCGCGAAGTGTTCTGCCAGGATCATCCCGACGCCGCCGAGGCCGCCCGTGATGAGGTAGACGCCGCGCTCGCGCAGCATCGTCGGCCGCGGCGGCTCGCCGAGGCGCACGGCGTCGAACGCCTGCACCCAGCGCCGGGCGGCGCGCCCCCCGCGGTAGGCGACGACGAGGTCGGCCGAGGCCGGGTCCATCTCCGCCAGCAGTTGGTCAATCAGCTCCGGCGCGGGCGCGGCGGCGTCCACCTCCAGGTCGATGTGGCGGCAGGTGATGTGCGGGTACTCCTGCGGGATGACCTTACACAGTCCGAGCACGGTCGCCTTCTCGGGCACGCTCTCATCCCGGCCCGTCACGTCGTGCACCTCGCTGGTGACGACCCCCAGTTGCACGGCGTCGCTCGCGCCGCTGCGGCCCAGGGCCTTCGCCAGGTTGAGCAGGCTGTAAAAACCCTGCTCCTGCGCGCGCCGGAACAGCTCCGCCCTCGACGCGGCCGGCTCCGAACGCGCCAGCCCGCCGAAGTGCAGCACGACCTGGGGCGACAGCCCGCGCCGCTCGAGGTCGCTCAGCAGGCGGTGATAGTCTTCCGCCTCCTGCGGGTTGATCGCGTAGGAGGATTCGCCGACCCGCGCGAAGCTCTCGCCCGGCGCGGCCGTGACCACACCCTGCCCCGAGTCCGCGAGCCTCTGCGCCATTCGTTCCGAGAGCGCGCCCGGCTCACCGACGAGCAGCCAGCCCCGCGGCGCGGCGTCGCCGGCCGGGTGGCGCAGCGGGGGCGTCTGCTTCCAGACTGGCGCGTAGAACCAATCGGCCACGTCCGCCTGTTTGCCCGTGCTGCGCTGGCGCGCCGAGGCCGACGCGCTCCGCGCCACGTCGATCCAGTAACGCTGCCGCTCGAAAGGATAGGTCGGCAGGTAGACGCGGCGCCGCTCCGTGCCCTCGTGCAAAGCCTGCCAGTCCACGGCTACGCCGGCCGCCCACAGCTTGGCGAGCGCCGCGAACGCCGAGGCGGCGGCGTCCGGCTGCGCCTCGCGCGGCGCCGGCAGCGTCGGGATGATCCTCTGCGCGTCGGCGCGGCTCCCCTGCCGGCGGACGAGCGACGTGAGCGTCTCCCCCGGCCCGACCTCAAGCATGACGTGGTGCGGGTCGCGCAGCAGTTCCTCCGCCCCCTGGCCGAAGCGCACGGTCTGGCGCAGGTGGCGCGCCCAGTAGTCCGGGCTCTGCGCCTCGGCCTCCGTCACCCACGTCCCCGTCACGTTGGAGAGGTATGGGAGGCGCGGCGCGGCGAGCGGCGTCTGCGCCACCAGCTCCTTAAAGCTTTCGAGGATCGGCTCCATCATGGCCGAGTGGAAGGCGTGCGAAGTGTGCAGGCGACGGCAGCCGATCTCCCGCGCCGTCAGCCGCTCCTCCAGCTCGGAGACGGCGTCGTCCGGCCCGGAGACGACCGACAGCGTGGGGCCGTTGACGGCCGCCAGCGCCAGCCCCTCGCCGAGCCACTCCCGCGCCTCTTCTTCGGCCAGCGTCACCGCCAGCATCGAGCCGCCCGGCAACTGCTGCATCAAGCGCCCGCGCGCGGCGACCAGCCGCAGCCCGTCCTCCACCGTGAAGACGCCCGCCAGGCAGGCCGCCACGTACTCGCCGACGCTGTGGCCGATCATGGCCCGCGGCCTCACGCCCAGGCTCTCGAACCAGCGCGCCAGCGCGTACTCGACGACGAAGAGGGCCGGCTGCGTGACGGAGGTTTGCTGGAGCGTCCGGTCGGCCTCGGCCTTGCGGCCCGGCTCCGGGTAGAGCGCCTCGCGCAGGTCGAAGCCGAGCGGCTCGCGCAGCAGTCCCGCGCAGCGGTCCACCTCCTGCCGGAAGACCCGCTCCGCGCGGTACAACTCCTGACCCATGCCGGCGTACTGCGCGCCCTGTCCCGAGAACATCATCACGACCGACTTCTCGCCGGCCGCGCTCACGCCCTCCGACAGGCGGCCCCTGTCCGCCCCTTCGAGCGCGGCCAGCGCGTCGTCGATGTCGCGGCAGACCAGCGCGCGGCGGTGCGCGAAGGCCCTGCGCCCGTGCTGGAGGGTGTAGGCGATGTCTGCGAGGTCCGCGCCGGGATGCTCTCGCAGGTACTCCGCGAGGTTGGCCGTGGCCCTGTCGAGCGCCGTCCTCGTCCTGGCCGAGAGCGTGAGAATCTGCCGGTCTCTCGCCGCCGGCCGCGGCCGCTCGTCCGGCTCGAACTCTTCGAGCACGACGTGGACGTTGGTGCCGCCCATGCCGTAGGAGCTGACGCCGGCGCGGCGCGGGTGGTCGTCGGCCTTCCACTCGGCCAAAGATGCGTTGACGTAGAAGGGGCTGTTGGCGAAGTCGATGTTGGGGTTCGGCGTCGTGAAGTGCAGGCTCGGCGGCAGCGTCTTGTGCTTGAGCGCCAGCACGGTCTTGATGAGGCCGGCGATGCCGGCCGCCGCGTCGAGGTGGCCGATGTTGGTTTTGACGGAGCCGACGCCGCAGTAGCCTACCTTCTCGGTGCCGCGCCGGAAGGCCTTCGTCAGGGCGGCCATCTCAATCGTGTCGCCCAGCTCGGTCGCCGTCCCGTGGGCCTCGACGTAGGTGATGGTCTCGGGCTCCACGCCGGCCAGCGCGTGCGCCATGGCGATGACCTCGGCCTGCCCGTCCACGCTAGGCGCGGTGTAGCTGATCTTGTGCGAGCCGTCGTTGTTCATCGCCGAGCCGCGGATGACGGCGTGGACGTGGTCGCCGTCGGCGAGCGCGTCGGCCAGGCGCTTGAGGACGACGACGCCGACGCCGTTGCCGCCGAGCGTCCCACGGGCCTGCGCGTCGAAGGCGCGGCAGTGGCCGTCGGGCGAGTTGATGCCCGCCTCCTCGTACATGTAGCCGGCGAGCTGCGGCCACTTGATCGAGGTCCCGCCCGCCAGCGCCATGTCGCACTCGTAGTTGAGCAGGCTGCGGCAGGCGACGTGGACGGCCGTCAGCGAGGTCGAGCAGGCGCTCTGCACGCAGATGCTCGGCCCCCTCAGGTTCAGCTTGTGCGAGACGCGCGTGCAGAGGTGGTCCTTGTCGTTGCTCATGATGGCCTGCAACGCGCCGACCGATGCGACGAGCTCCTGGTTGGAGAAGATGTTCATCAGGTAGCTGCTCAGGTCCACCCCGCCGTAGACGCTGACCGCCCCCTCGTACTTCTCCCCGTCGTAGCCGGCCGACTCAAGGGCCTCCCAGGCGCATTCGAGGAAGACGCGGTGCTGCGGGTCCATCACCTCCGACTCCCTTGGGTTGAAGCCGAAGAAGGCGCCGTCGAACATGTCCGCGTCTTCGAGCACGGCGTTGGCCTTCACGTAGTTCGGGTTGCTGAGCCACGCGGGGTTGACCGTGCCGGCCAGCTCCTCGTCGGTGAAGAACGTCACCGACTCGACGCCCTCGCGCAGGTTGGCCCAGAACTCCGTGACGTTGCGCGCGCCGGGGAAGCGGCCGGCGAGACCGATGATAGCGATGCCCTCGACTTCGTCCTGATGCATGCGTATGACCTCTCGGAGCCGCGTCCCGGCTCAGCCTGTCCTCTCCTCGCCGAGCATGGCCTCGACCTCGGCGGGGGAGAGAGCCTCGAATTCTTCCAGTAGCTTGTCGATGTCGGTCGCGCCGCTCGACGTGATGGCCGCGGGCTCGGCCGCCGCCGAGGAGGGTTGCGCCAGCCTCTGTTGCTCGGCCGCCCCGGCCAGGGCGGCCACGGTGTTGGCGACGAACAGCGTGCGCAGCGGGAGCGCGACCTGCAAAACGTTTCTCAGGCGCGTGATGACCTGCGTGGCGAGCAGCGAGTGGCCGCCCAGCTCGAAGAAATTGTCTTCGACGCCGACGCGCTCGACGCCCAACACCTCGGCCCAAATCTCGGCCAGCGCCCGCTCCGTCTCGGTGCGAGGCGCGACGTACTCGCGGCCGCTCTCGCGGGCGGCGGCCCCCTCGGGCTGCGGCAGGGCCTGCCGCGCGAGCTTGCCGTTGGGCGTGAGCGGCAGCCGGTCCAGGGCGATGAAGTGGGAGGGGACCATGTAGTCGGGCAGCGTGCGGAGCAGGTGCTCGCGCAGCTCCGAAGCCGACGGCGGCGCGTCCGGCCGGGCGACGAAGTAGGCGAGCAGTTGCGGGCCGCGGGCGCCGCCGGTCGCGCCCACCACGGCCGCGGCCTCGCGCACGCCCTCGTGCCGCATGAGCGCCGCCTCGATCTCGCCCAGCTCGATGCGGAAGCCGCGAATCTTGACCTGATGATCCAGGCGGCCGAGGTACTCGACGTTACCGTCGGGCAGGAAGCGCGCGAGGTCGCCGGTCCTGTAGAGGCGCGACCCCGGCACCGCAGAGAAGGGGTGCGGCGTGAATTTCTCGGCCGTCAGCCCGGCGCGGCCCGCGTAGCCGCGCGCGAGGCCCGCCCCGCCGATGTGCAGCTCGCCCGCGACGCCGACCGGCGCGGGCTGCCCCGACCTGTCGAGGACGTAAAGCTCAAGGTTCGCAATCGGGCGGCCGATGGGCACCATGTCGGCGCCGCTCTCGCAGCGCCACCAGGAAACGTCAACCGCCGCCTCGGTCGGGCCGTAGAGGTTGTCCAGCTCGGCCCACGGCAGGCGCTCGCGCACGCGCGCCGCCAGCCGCGGCCCGAGGGCTTCGCCGCTGCTGATGATCTGGCGCAGGCTGCGGCAGGCGGCGGCGCCCTCCTCCTCGACGAAGAGGCTCAACATGGACGGGACGAAGTGCGTGACCGTGACCCGACGCTCGGCGATCAGCTCGGCCATGTAGCGGCTGTCCTGGTGGCCGCCGGGCTCGGCGACGACCATCTGCGCGCCGAACATCAAGGGCCAGAACAGCTCCCAGACCGAAACGTCGAAGCTGAACGGCGTCTTCTGCAAGACGCGGTCGGCGGCCGTCAGGCGGTAGGCGTCCTGCATCCAGAGCAGGCGGTTGAGGATCGCGCCGTGCGTGTTCATCACGCCCTTCGGCCTGCCCGTCGAGCCGGAGGTGTAGATGACGTAGGCCAACTGCTCCGGCTCGGCCTCCACTCCCGGCTCGTCCGCCGGGTAGCCCCCGGCCTGCTCGGCCTCCCACTGCTCGATGACGACCGCCGGACCGCCGTACCCTTGCGCCCGCGCGCGCAGCCCCTCGCTCGTAATCAGCACCCCGGCCCCGCCGTCTTCGAGCATGAAGGAGAGCCGCTCCGGCGGGTACTGCGGGTCGAGCGGCAGGTAGGCCCCGCCGGCCTTCAGGACGGCCAGCAGGGAGACGACCAGCTCGAAGGAGCGTTCGAGCATGACGCCGACGCGCGCCTCGCGCCCGACGCCGAGTTCGCGCAGGCGCCGCGCCAGCCGGTTCGCGCGGCGGTCCAGTTCCGCGTAGGTGAGCGCGGAAGACCCGTAGACGAGGGCGGTGGCGTCCGGCGTGCGCGCGGCCTGCTCTTCGACGAGCCGGTGGATGCTCTGCCCGCGCTGCTCGTAGGGCGTGGCGGTCCGGTTCCACTCGAAGAGCAGTTGGCTCCGCTCGGCGGCGGAGAGCGGGTCGTGGAGGTGGTAGGGAGACTCGGGGGCGGTCGCCATCGCGGTCAGGGTGGCGAGGTAGTAGCCGCCGTAGGCTTCGACCTGCCGGGCCGTCAACTCCGTCGGGTGGTAGTTGAGGCCGAGTCGCACCTGGCCGGAGAGAAGGTCGAGCGAGAAGTTGGCCGTCAGCGTGAAGTTCGTCTCCTCGTAGCCGCTGTAGCCGAGCAACTGCACGTCGCTCAGCTCGCCGAGGCTCTGGTAGACGTAGTAGTGCATGAAGTTGAAGGAGGTCTCGAAGAGCGGCTGGCCGGTGCCGAGGCGCTGCAACTCGGCCAGCGGGTAGCGGCGGAAGGGCAGCGAGTCGCGCTCCTGCTCGAAGACCCGCTCGGCCAGCTCGCGCCAAGTCCCGCCCGCGAGGTCGAGGCGCAACGGCAGAGTGTTGAGGAACAGGCCGAGCACCTTCTCGCCGTCCGCCTCCTCCGGGCGGCCGTTGTAGACCAATCCCGTGACGACATCGCGCACGCCGCCGACCAGGCTCATCACCTTCAGGTGCGCGGCCAGCAGCACGCTCTTGACGGGGATGCTGGCGGCGCTCGCCAGCCGCTTCAGCCCCTCGGAGACTTCGGCCGGGATGACCACCTCGCGCACCTCCACGGGCACGGCGCCTTCGGCCGCCGGCCGGCGCAGGCGCGGCAGGCGGGAGACGGTCACCTCGGCGAGCTGTTCCTTCCAGTACTGCTTGCAGGCCGCCGAGTCCAGCGCCTCCTGTTCGAGCGCGACGAAGTCGCGGAAGGAGGCGGCCAGCGGCCCGGCGGCGGGCGCCGCCTCGTCTTCGAGCAGGGCGAGGTAACGCCCGAACAGCTCGGTCAGCAGCGAGGCCGCGCTCCAGCCGTCGAGGATGGCGTGGTGGAAGCTCATCGTGAACTGGAAGGAGTCGTCGGCGCGGCGGTGCGCGTGGAAGCGGAGCAGCGGCGGCTCGTCCCAGACGAAGTGCTGCCTCTTGTCGGCGGCCATCCATTCGGCCAGCGCCCCCTCCTGCTCCTCCGGCGAGAGGCCGCGCAGGTCGCTGACGGAGAGCGGCGGCGCGACGTTGGCGTGCACCAGTTGGAGCGGCTGCGTGAAGCGGCTCAGCTCGAAGGAGGTGCGCAGCACAGGGTGGCGCGCGCTCACCTCGCGGACGGCACGCTCCATCACGGCCGCGTCGAAGCGCGCGTGGAGGTGGAAGCTGTGCAGGTCGTGGAAGATTGCGGCCTCGGGGTTGAACTCGCTGTGGAAGACCATCCCGGCTTGCAGCATCGCCAGCGGGTAGGCGTCCTCCAACCCCTCGGGCAGGCGGCTACGGTCTTCCGTTGAGACGAGGGCGAAGGGCTCGAAGCGCGTCGGCTCGGCCGGCCCCGCCCCGTCGAAGCCGGCGACGCGGGCCAGTTGGCTGATCGTGCGGTACTGGAAGAGCTGTTCGTGGGTGATGTCGAGCCCCCGCCGTTGAGCGCGGGCGCGGATTTGGATGCTGCGCATCGAGTCGCCGCCGAGGTCGAAGAAGTTGTCCTCGACGCCGACGGGCTCGACGCCGAGCACCTCGGCCCAGATGCTCGCCAGTATTTCCTCGGTCAGGTTGCGCGGCGCGACCAGCGGGGGGCGCCCCGCGCCGCGCGCGGGCAGCTCCTCGGGCGCGGGCAGGGCGCGACGGTCAACCTTGCCGTTGCTCGCCACCGGCAGCTCGTCGAGCACCACGAAGGCCGACGGGATCATGTAGTCGGGCAGCCTGTCGCGCAGGGCGTCGCGCCACGCGCTCGGCGACAGCTCGGCGTCGGCGACGAGGTAGGCGACAAGGCGCGTGGCGGCGGGGGCCGCGCCGTCGCCCGCCGGCCGCCCGCCGTCGCTCGGCGGGCGCCCGTCGCGGCGTGCCACGACGACGGCCTCGCGCACGGCCGGGTGCTGCAAGAGGGCGGCCTCGATCTCACCCAGCTCCACGCGGAAGCCGCGCACCTTGACCTGACTGTCGGCGCGGCCGAGGTACTCGATGTCGCCGCCGCTCAGGTGGCGGCCGAGGTCGCCCGTGCGGTAGAGGCGTTCGCCGGCGGCGTCGGCGAACGGGTCGGGCAGAAACTTTTCCGCGGTCAGCCCCGGGCGGTCGAGGTAGCCGCGCGCGACGCCCGCGCCGCCGATGTACAGTTCCCCGACCACGCCGACCGCCGCAGGGCGCAGGTCTTCGTCGAGCACGTACATCCGGGTGTTGGCAATCGGCCGCCCGATGGGTACCGGGCCGGCCGAGGGCTGCGCCGCGGTCGCGTCGTAGACGCAGCAGCCGACGACCGCCTCGGTCGGCCCGTACTCGTTGATGATGCGCGGCCCGCCGCCCCGCTCCCGCCAATTCTTCAAGGACTCGCCGAACAGCGCCTCGCCGCCGACGACGAGGACGCGGCCGAGCCGCAACTCCTGACCGCGCCCCGCCTCCTGCCGCAAGACTTCGAGGTGCGCCGGCGTCAGCTTCAGGAGGCCCGCTTCGGCGCCGGGTTGCCGCAGCCCGTCGATGAGCGCGTCGGCGCCGTTGTCGTTAGCCGCCAGCAGCAGGCGGCCGCCGACCAGCAGCGGCACGTACAGGCTCGTCACCGTCAGGTCGAAGGCGATGGGCGAGTGGACGAGGGCGTCGAGCGGGCGCCCCTGCGCGTACTCGCGCGCGGCCCAGTGCAGGTAGTTGACCGCGCCCCGGTGCGTGAC
This sequence comes from Pyrinomonadaceae bacterium, assembly GCA_035645715.1. GTDB lineage: Bacteria > Acidobacteriota > Blastocatellia > Pyrinomonadales > Pyrinomonadaceae > QHXN01. The sequence goes on along the minus strand of DASQMB010000069.1, from coordinate 126,151 downwards.
GAGCGTGCCCTTCGGGCGGCCGGTCGAGCCGGAGGTGTAGATGACGTAGACCAGGTTGTCCGGCAGCGCGCGGGCTTCCGGCTCGTGTTCGGGCGCGGCCGAGATGTCGGCCCGCAGCGCGTCGAGGCGAAGGACCGGGGCCGGCGACCGCCACGACAGGTCGCGCGCCAGACGCTCCTCGGTCAGCAGCGCCGAGACACGCGCGTCGTCCAGCACGTAGCGCAGCCTGTCTGCCGCCCCGTCCGCCTCCAGCGGGACGTAAGCGCCGCCGGCCTTGAGCACCCCGAGCAGGGCGACGACCATCTCGACCGAGCGCTCCAGAAGGACGCCGACCCTCTGCTCCGGCCCGACGCCGCGCTCCGACAGGTAGTGTGCGAGCTGGTTGGCTCGCCGGTCCAACTCCGCGTAGGTCACCTCCTCGCCGGCGGCCGAGACGGCGACGGCGTCGGGCGTGCGCGCCGCCTGCTCGGCAATCAACTGGTGGAGGCACCTGTCCTGCGGGTAGGGGGCGGCGGCGGCGTTCCACTCGTACAGGAGCCGGTGCCGCTGCCGCTCGCCGAGCAATTCCAGGTCGCCCGCCGGCAGCGCCGGCCCGGAGCGGGCGGCGTGGCGCAGCACGGTGAGGAACTGATCCGCAAGCGTCTCGACGGCCCCGGGCGCGAAAGAGTCGGCGTCGTAATGAAATTCCACGCACAGCCCGCCGTCGGCCTCCCGGGCGCACAGCAAATAGAGGCTCAGGTGGTCCGTGTTCACGCGCTGCCGCACGAGCCTGACTTCGAGTTCCGCGCCCCAGTCCGCGCGCGGCCGTTCCTCGTACTGAAAGCCGAGCGAGAGGCGGCCCGCGCCCGCGACGCCCCGCGCCCCATCGGCCGGCACTTCGCCGTGTTCCGCGTCCGCCTCCCAAGTGAAGGAGTACTGCCGCTGCTCCGCGTCGGCGGCGGCGCGGGCCGTCTCTCTCAGGAGCTCTTCGAGGCGGTCGTCCGGCGCCAGCTCGCAGGTCAGCGGGACCCACCTCGCCAGCAGGCCGGCGACGCCGCGCAGCTCCTCGTACCTTCTGCCGTCGCACAGGTAGCCGAGGGTGAAGCGCCGCTGCCGCGTCAGCCGCCAGACGACCACGGACCAGGCGGCCAGCAGCACCGTCTCCAAACTCGTCTCGTGCCGGCGGGCCAGCGCCTCAGCCTCCCCGGCCTCCTCCCCGCTCAGCCGCACGGACCACAGGGCGTTCGTCATCCCGCAGTCGGGGCCGAAACGTTTCTGCTCGGGGAGGGTGAGCGTCTCCGACGAGCCGCGCAGCCGGGAGTGCCAGTAGGCTCGCTCGTCCTCGTCGCCGTCGGCCGCCAGCCCGGCCAGCTCTTCGTGCTGCCACTCGGAAAACTGCACGTACTGGACGGCTTCATCCTCAGGCGCAGGCCCGCCGTCGCGTGAGGGCACGCCTTCGTCTGCGCGGTAGGCCCGGCCCAGCTCGGCCGCAAGGAGGTGCAGGGTCCGGCCGTCGGCGCAGGCCGCCGGGAGCGTCATGATGAGGGCCTGCCGCCCCGGTCCGAGCCGGAGCAACAGCGTGCGCAGGGGCGGCCCCTGCTCGTAGCTGAAACCGGCCCCGGCCTCCTCCTCTAGGGCGCGCTCGACCGCATCCGACCAACGCACTCCGCCGTCCGACCGACGCACTCCGGCGTCCGGCGCGCCTTCCGCGTCTGCCTCGCGGTGCGTGAAGAAATCCTCCTCGCGGGAGACGACCTGAAGCGGGAAGGAGGCGCCGGGAAGCACCGGAAACTTCGTCCGCAGAATGTCGTGGCGGCGCACGACCGACCCCACGGCCCGGCGCAACCTTGACGCGTCGAGCTGGCCTTCGATCACCCACGCGGCCTGCGCGAGGTAGGCTTCGGCGGCGCGCGGCAGCGACCACAGGCGGGCCTGCTGCGGCGCGAGCCGGAATCCTTCGATGACTCTGTCTGCCGGCTTCATAAAGGCGGGTTGCGCGTCGTTAGTTGAAGAGTACTGCCCCTCCCCCGTGAGTCGGGGCAGGACATCCAGCAAGCAGGGGCGCGGGGGCGCCCGGCAGCAAGTAGGGGCGCGGGAGCGCCCGGCTCAGTTTCGTGACGGGGTGAACCTTTTGCGCGCGGCCTCTTCGCGGCGCCGGGCGGCGAGGGCCTGCTCCCGGCGCTCCGCTTCGGGGGTCAGGTCGAGGGCGTTCAGGCGCCCCTGCGGCTCGGCGACGATGCTGTGGAGCAGGGCCTCGTAGCGCCGCAGCAGGCGCTCGATGTCCGCGGCGTCGAACAGCTCCGTGCAGTATTCGACCGTCCCGGCCAGCCCGCGGTCGCCCTCCCACACGTCGAACACCAGCTCGTTCTTGGCGGTGTTGATCTCGACGGGCATCGCTTGCAGGGCGAGCCCCGGCAAATCGAGGTCCAGGTTGGTCGGGGTGTTCATGAAGTCGAAGAGCACCTGCACCAGCGGCAGGTGGCTCAAACTGCGCTCGACCTTCAGGGCTTCCAGCAGTTTCTCGAACGGCAAATCCTGATGCGTGTAAGCCCCCAGCGTCGTCTCGCGCACGCGCCCGAGCAGTTCGAGGAAGCGCGGGTTGCCGGAGAGGTCCGTGCGCAGGGGCAGCGTGTTGATGAAGCAGCCGATGAGGGGCTCGGTCTCCGGCCGGTTGCGACCTGCGACGGGCGCGCCGACGATCAGGTCTTCCTGCCCGGTCAGCCTGTAGAGCAGGGTCTTGAAGGCCGCCAGCAGGACCATGTAGAGCGTCGCGCCCGCCTCGCGGCCCAGGGCGTTCAGCGAGTCGGTCAACTCCTTCGAGAAGGCGAAGGAGTGTCGCGCGCCGCGGAAGCTCTGCCGCGACGGGCGCGGGCGGCGCGCGGGCAGTTGTGCCGCGGCGGGCGCTCCCGCCAGCTTCTGCTTCCAGTAGTCGAGCAGCGGTTGGAGCGCCTCGCCGTCGAGCAGTCGCCGCTGCCAGTGCGCGTAATCGGCGTACTGGACGGGCAGCGGCGGCAGGGCGGGCGCGACACCGCCAACGAATGACGCGTAGCAAACGCCCAGCTCGCGGAAGAGCAGGTTCATGGACCAGGCATCGGAAATCGCGTGGTGCATGACCACCGTCACGACGTGCTCGGCCGGGCCGAGTTGCCACACGGCCGCGCGCCAGAGCGGTCCGCGCTCCAGGTCGAACGGCGCCCGCGCCGTCTCCGCCACGGCCCGCCGCGCCTGCGCCTCGCGCTCGCTTTCGGGCAGGTGGCTCAAATCCGTGAGCGGCAGCGGCTCGGCCCGGTACGGCGCGATTGCCTGCACGGGGCGGTCGTCGCGGGGCGGGAAGGTTGTGCGCAGAACTTCGTGGCGGCGGCGTATCTCGTTGAGGCTTCGTTCGAGCGCCGCGAGGTCGAGGTCGCCCCGAAGGCGCACGACCGCCGGGAGGTTGTACATCGGGTTGTCGGGCGCGAGCCGGTGGATGAGCCACAGCCGCTCCTGCGCGTAAGAGAGCGGCGGCGGCTCGTCGCGCGGCGCGGGCGCGAGGCTCTGCGCTTCGTCGCGGGCGGGGCCGCCTGCCGGCGCCTGCCGGATCGCCTCGGCCAGCCCCGCAATCGTCAGGTGGGTCAACACGTCCTGCAACGAAATCTGCGCCCCGGCCGCCTGCCGCAGCCGCGAGAGGATTTGGGTCGCCACCAGCGAATCGCCGCCGAGGTCGAAGAGGTTGTCGTGAATGCCGATGCCCTCGACCTGCAAGACATCGCCCCAGATGGCCGTCAGCCGCCGCTCCAACTCGTCGCGCGGGGCGACGTACTCCTGCGCCATCCCTTCGCGCGCTACCGGATGCCTCCGGGGCGCGTCGGCGGGCTCCCCCTCGGGCTTCGTCGCGCCCGCGTGCGGCCCCTCCGGCCCCGGCACCTCCCCGCGGCGCGCCGCGGGGCGCTCAGCCGGAGACGTTTCGACCCAGTAGGGCTGGCGCTCGAACGGGTACGACGGCAGGGGCAGCCGCAGCCGTCGCTCGGGCGCGTAGAACCTGGGCCACGCGATCTCGGCCCCGGCCTGCCAGAGCCGGCCGAGCGAAGTGAGGAGCGTGCGGCGCGCGGGGGCCGCGCCCCTGGCGGACGGCAGCGACGGGAGCGTGAGAGTCTCGCGCCCGAGGTGTTGCCTGACCATCGGGCTCAGGGTCTGGTTCGGGCCGACTTCGACGAAGGCGTCGAGCGACTGCGACTGCAAGGCGTCGAGCCCGGCTGCGAACAGGACGGGGCTGCGCATCTGCCTGCCCCAGTATGCCGCGTCGGTCGCCTGCTCCGGCTCTATCCACCGGCCCGTCTCGTTGGAGATGAAGGGGATGGAGGGCGCGCGGCGGCTCGTCTGCTCGACCAGTTGCACGAACTCGGCCAGCAGCGGCTCGACCATCGCGGAGTGGTAGGCGCGCCCCACGCCCAGGCGGCGGTAGCCGACGCGCCGTTGCTTCCAGCCCTCTTCGAGCGCCTCGACCTCGGCGACCGCGCCCGCCACGACGCACTGCGCCCGCCCGTTGACCGCGGCGATTGACAGCGTCCCCGTCAGGTACGGCCGCGCCTCGTCCGCCGGCAGGTTGACGGCGCACATCGCGCCCGGCGGCAGTCGTTCCATCAGGCGCCCGCGCTCCACCGCCAACTGCAACGCCTCCGGCAGCGAGAAGACGCCCGCCACGCAGGCGGCTGCGTACTCGCCGAAGCTGTGTCCGATCAGGGCGCGTGGCTCGATCCCCCAGTGCCGCCAGAGGCTCGCCAGCGCATACTCGACGCTCAACAGCGCGGGCAGCGCCCACGCCGGCTGCGAGAGTTTGCGACTCGACTCCTCGGCCCTGTCTTCCGGCGGGTAGAGCAACTCGCCCAGGCTCTGTCCCAGCGCGGGCGCAACCGCCTCGGAGCACTCATCCAGAACCCGGCGGAAGAACGGCTCGGCCTCGTACAGCTCCGCGGCCATGTGGACGTGCGGCGCGCCCTGACCCGGGAACATGAAGACGACGCCGGGGCAGCCCCCGTCCGGCACGCCTTTGACGGCCGGTTCGCCGCGGAGCTTCTCGACGAACTCTTCCCTCTCGCCCGCGACGACGAAGGCCCGCTGCGGGAAGCCCTGTCGCCCGACGTTCTGCGTGTAGACCACGTCGCCGAGGTTGGCCTGCCTCTCCGCGTCAAGGTGGTCGGCCAGGCGCCGCGCCATCGAGTCGGCCGCCGCGCGCGTCTTCGCCGACAGCGTCAACAGTTGCGTGGGCTGCGGCGGGCTGCTCTCGGCCGGGGCGGGCGCCTCTTCGAGCACGACGTGGGCGTTGGTGCCGCCGATGCCGAACGAGCTGACCCCGGCCCGGCGCGGGTGGGCGCCGTTGCGCCACTCGACGGCCTGAGTGTTGACGAAAAAGGGGCTGTTGGCGAGGTCTATCGCCGGGTTCGGCCGCTCGAAATGGAGCGAGGGGGGAATCGTCTTGTGCTTGAGCGAGAGCACGGCCTTGATGAGTCCGGCCACGCCGGCGGCGTTGTCGAGGTGGCCGAGGTTCGTCTTGACCGAGCCCAGGGCGCAGAACTGGCTGCGCTCGGTGTGGCGGCGGTAGGCCCTCGTGAGGGCCTCGACCTCTATCGGGTCGCCGAGCGCGGTGCCGGTCCCGTGGGCCTCCACGAAGCCGATGGTGTCGGCCCGGACGCCCGCCATCGCCAGGGCCTTGGAGATGACCTCGCTCTGCCCCTCCAGGCCGGGCGCCGTGTACCCGACCTTCAGGTGCCCGTCGTTATTGATGGCCGAGCCTTTGATGAGGGCGTGGACGTGGTCGCCGTCACGGCGGGCCTCCTCGAACCGCTTGAGCACGACCACGCCGAGGCCGTTGCCCGGCAGCGTGCCCTGCGCGCGGTGGTCGAACGCGCGGCAGTGGCCGTCCGGCGAGGCGATCATCCCCTCCTCGTACCAGTAGCCGGCGCGCTGAGGAACGCGGATCGAGACGCCCCCCGCGAGGGCCATCTCGCACTGACCGCTCAGCAGGCTCTGGCAGGCGAGGTGAACCGCGACCAGTGAGGTCGAGCAGGAGGTCTGAATCGTGACGCTCTCGCCCTTCAGGTTCAGCTTGTAGGAGACGCGGGTCGCAAGAAAGTCCTTCTCGTTGGCGAGCAGGACCTGAAAAAGATTGCCGGCGCGGCCCGCCGCCAACTGGTCCAGGCGCGCCAGCAGGTAGAAGTTCGTGTTCGCCCCCGCGTAGACGGCGACGGGCTTGCGGTAGGTCTGGAGGTTGTAGCCCGCGTTCTCGACCGCCGCCCAGGCGCATTCGAGGAAGAGCCGCTGCTGCGGGTCCATCCACTCGGCTTCGCGCGCGGAGATGTTGAAAAACGCGGCGTCGAAAAGCTCCACGTCGTCCAGCACGCCGGCGGCTTTGACGTATGCAGGGTCGGTCAACTCCTCCGGCGCCAGGGACACTTCCAGCTCGTCGTCGGCGAAGAAGGCGATGCCCTCCACGCCGGCCCGCAGGTTCCGCCAGAAGGCTTCCAGGTCAGGGGCCTTCGGGAAACGCCCGGCCATGCCGACGATGGCGATGTCGTTGCTGTCCTCGGCGTCGAGTTCGTCGAACATAGGTAGAGGCGAACTCCGGAGCGCGTCTGCCGAGAGGCACGCTATGGAGTGTGAACCTGCCTGATTGATTTCTTGGGGCGCTAGGCCGCCGGCCGGCGGCTCAGGCGAGCTTGGAGAGAGAAAGTGCTGCTTTTACTTCCCTGAAGGCGGGCACAGCTACCGCACAAGAGTGGAGTATTTCACTACACCCGGCCGGACTGTATTGGAGTTTGGACGATGATGCCGGGACATTGTCTTCGTCAACCGTGGTCGTTCCCTGACAATCACAGAGAAGAGATACCTATTAACTTCACTTGTGACGGCGAGCCAGGAAGTACGGCTGAGATGGTCCCGTTAATTTCAACAGCTATAATAATCACTTCTTAGGCGGTGTCAAGCTATATCCAAAGATACCCTGCGGCTGGCGACGGGCGGGCACGACGGCGCGAAAAAGCGCCTTGCCAAACCCTGCCGAGAAGTGGATGATGCGACCCTGCGACTTGCGGGGAATCCGGCCAAGCCGTCTCCGCGCGCGGGCCTCGGCGGCCGTCCGGGGCGCGAACTTCGCTCGCACTTCAGAGTCAGAAACCTTCAGCCAGGTGTGACGCCGCAATGACGAACATCCCGCTGGCGAATTGGACGCAGGCCCTCACGCGTTCGGCCCTCCAGGACATGCTTGTCGCCAGCACGCAGCCCGGGCTGCTCTCCTTCGCCTTAGGTCTGCCCGCCGCCGAGCTGTTTCCGACCGAAGATTTCGGCGCCGCGATGACCCGCGTGCTCGCCACCGACCCGCGGGCCTTGCAGTACGGCCCGCCGCTGCTGCCGTTGAAGAGACAGGTCGTCGAGTTGATGGCCCTGCGCGGCGTGTCGTGTCGAGAGGAGCAGGTCTTCCTGACCACGGGCGCGCAGCAGGGCATCAACCTGCTGGTTCGCCTGCTGCTCGACCCGGGCGGGGCGGTGTTGCTGGAAGAACGCACCTACACGGGGTTTCAGCAGGTCTTGCAGCCCTACCGGCCGCTGCTGATGCGGGTGCCCACCGACCCCGAAAACGGCGTTGACGTTCGCGCCGTAGAGCAGGCCCTACAGCGCGGACCGCGCCCCGCCCTGCTCTACGCCGTGACGGACGGCCACAACCCCCTGGGCGTCAGCATGAGCCTAGAGCACAGGGAGCGGCTGACGGCTTTGGCCCGCCGGCACAGCCTCCCGATTATCGAAGACGACCCTTACGGCTTCCTGTGCTACGAGCAGGCGCCGCTGCCGCCGTTGCGCGCGTTCGAGGAGCGTTGGGTCTTTTACGTCGGGACGTTCTCCAAGATACTCGCCCCGGCCGTGCGCGCGGGGTGGCTCGTCGTGCCGGAAGAGTTGGTTCCCCTCCTCGCCAACGTCAAAGAGGCCAGCGACATCGACATGGCCCCCTTGAGCCAGCGCGCGGTCTCCGCCTACCTGGAGGGCGGCGCGCTGACCGCACACTTGGCAGTCCTGCGCGGCGAATACAGGCGGCGGCGCGACGCCATGCTCGACGCCCTGAGCCGGCACTTTCCCGAGGAGGCGCGCTGGCACAAGCCGACGAGCGGGCTTTTCGTCTGGGTCGAGGTGCCGGACGGAGTGGACCTGCGGCGGCTGTGGCGTGAGGCCATCGAACACGAGCGCGTGGCTTTCATCCCCGGCCAGGCTTTCGATGTCGTCGGCGGCCAATCGACAGGCAACGGTTTGCGGCTCAACTTCTCCAACAGCAGGCCGCCGCAGATCGAGGACGGGATCGCGCGCCTCGGTCGCATGCTGAGACGGCATCTCTCTTCCGCCTCCGCCCTCCCGCCTCGGGCGTGAGGGGAGTTTCCTACGGACAAGGGGCCGGCGTTTCAGATGCGCATCTTCGCGTCGTCAGACCTCCACACAGACTTCCCGGAAAATTGGCGGCTCGTCCGCGAGCTTTCGGCGCAAGCTTTCCTCGACGACACGCTGATAGTCGCCGGCGACATCGCCGACGATCTCGGCATCATCGAGGGCACTCTGAAGATGCTCAGCGCGAGGTTCAGACACGTCTGTTACCTGCCCGGCAACCACGAGCTGTGGGTACGCGGCGAGGCGGCCGATTCCGTCGAGAAGTTCCGCCAGGTGCTCGGCCTCTGCCGGCGCCTGGGCGTGCATACGCAACCCGTGCAGGCCGGGGGCTGCTGGGTCGTCCCGCTCTTTTCGTGGTACGACGCAGACGCGGCCCGCGCCGCCGTCGCCGACTACGCGGAGTTGGAGGGGTGGTCCGACTTCTATTTCTGCAAGTGGCCGCGGAGCATGGGCCTGCCGGTCGCAGACTTTTTTCTGCGCCTGAACGAGCCGCACCTCAGGAGCTACGACCGGCCCGTGATCACGTTCTCTCACTTCGCGCCGCGTGCGGACCTGCTGCCCGCGCCCGGCGTGCTGCGCTTTAAGGCTCTGTTCAAGGTGGCGTGTTGCGACGGGCTGGACGCGCAACTGAGGCGCGCGGGCGCGCTCGTCCACGTGTTCGGGCACAGCCACATCGCCTGCGACACGGTAGTAGACGATGTCAGGTACGTGCAGAACCCGCTGCGTTACCCGCGAGAACGTAGGGCGCCGGAGTTCCCGCTCAAGATGATCTGGCGCTCCTGACGTTAACGCCTCGCCCCACACTCGGCGCGCCCGTGCCCCTCACCCGGCGGCGGTCAGGCTCCGCTCCATCAACTCCGCCACGGCGCGGTTGAAAGCCACCGGGTCGTGCAGCGGCGTGCCCTCGGACAGGAGACCGTAGCCCAGCAACAGCTCGGCGTACTGCTTCAGCAATTCGTCATCCTTCGACTGCTTGTAGCTGTCTCGCAGCCTCAGGTAGATGGGGTGCTTCGGGTTCAACTCCATGATGCGCCGCTGCCTGGGCCTGCCGCCCGGGCCGAACTGCAAGAGCCGCTCCATCTGCGGGCTGTAGTCCAGCTCCGAACCGACCAGGCAGACCGGGGAGTTCGTCAGGCGGTTCGTCAGCCTCACGTCCTTCACGTGCTCGTCGAGCTGCTTCTGCAAGCCCTGAAGGAGGGCCGCCGACTCCTCGGCCTCCGCCTGCAACTCCTTCTCGGTGCGCTCCTGCTCCTCCTCGCTGCCGAGCCTGACGGTCCCCTTGACCACGGACTTCAACTTGCGGCCCTCGAACTCAGTCAGGTACTGGACCAGCAGCTCGTCTACCGGGTCGGACAGGTACAGCACTTCGTAGCCCTTCTCCCGGAATGCCTCTAGGTGCGGCGAGTTTTCGATGACGGCGCGCGACTCTCCCGTCAGGTAAAAGATCTCTGTCTGGTCTTCCTTCATCCGCTCGACATATTCTTTAAGGGAGGTGAGCCGCTGCGGGTCGTTCGACGAGGCCAGGAGCAGAAGCGGGGTGAGCCGCTCGCGGTTCTCGAAGTCGGAGCTGAATCCCTCCTTGAGCGCGCGCCCGAACTGCCCCCAGAATTTCAGATACTGCTCCGGCTCCTGCTCGCGCATGTTCTGGAGCGAGTCCAGCGCCTTCTTCGTCAGCCACTTCTGGATCAGCGTGAGCTGCCGCTCCTGCTGCAACATCTGGCGCGAAATGTTTAATGGCAGGTCCGCCGAATCCACCAACCCCTTGAGGAAGCGCAGGTAGCGCGGGAGCAGTTCCGCGCAGCGTTCCATTATCAGCACCCCCTTGGCGTATAGGCGCAGGTCGGGTTCAAATGCCTGGTAGAACAGGTCGTAAGGTGCACCGGCCGGGACGAAGAGCAGCGCCTGGTATTCGAGCAGCCCTTCGGCTCGCGCCGCGATCACCTTCAGCGGGGCTTCCATCTCGTGAAAGTAGTTCTGGTAAAACTCCGCGTACTCCTCCTGCTTCACCTCCGCGGGCGGGCGCGTCCAGATGGGCTGCATCGAGTTTAAGATTCTGTCCTCGACGACGACGGTCTTCGGCCCCTCCCCCGCCGGCCCCTCGGCCTCGCCCTCGGCCGCCGACTCTTCTCTCTGGTCGCGGTAAACGATGGGGTAGGAAACGAAGTCGGAGTGCCTTTTGATGATGCGCGCCAGCACCCACTTGTCGGTGTAGTCTTCGAGGCCGCTGTCGGGCTCGACGGGCCTGAGGTGCAGCGTGATGGACGTGCCGCAGGTGGGCTTATCGTCGCTGCTCAGCGTGAACTGCCCGTCGCCGCTCGACTCCCAACGCGTCGCGTCCGGCTCGCCGGCGCGGCGCGTCACCAGACTGACCCTGTCGGCGACCATGAAGGCCGAATAAAATCCCACCCCGAACTGACCGATCAGCCGGTCGAGCGCCTCGGCCGACGTGCCCTCCTTCAGCGTCTCGCGCAACTCGCGCGTGCCGGACTTTGCAATCGTGCCGATGTTGGCGATGACCTCCTCGCGCGTCATGCCGATGCCGTTGTCGGAAACGGTCAGCGTCCTGCTCGCGGGGTCCGCCTCGATCCGAATCTCCAGCCGGGAGCCGTCCACCAGCTCGGGTCTTTGGAGGGCCTCAAAGCGCAGGCGGTCGAGCGCGTCCGAAGCGTTAGAAATCAGCTCCCGAAGGAAGATCTCCTTCTTGGTGTAGAGAGAGTGGACCACCAGATCGAGCAGCCGCCGGGTCTCAGCTTGGAATTGATAGGTTTCCGTCTGCGCACTCATAAAAAACCTCCCGCCCAGAGGGCCGATGATGGAGCATGAAGTACTAGAGATCGAAGATGGAATAGGGCGGCGTGAGGGGCGAACGGCCGGGCCTTGAGGCCCCTTGAAGAGCGTCTCAGAGACGCAAACCCTATCTATCCGCCGCCGCTCGCAAAACTCTATCCAATGTCTTTCGGTTGCGCAAGGGATGCCGCGCGGGCGACTCGGCTGCCTCCCGTTTGAGGGATTGAAAATCTTCCAACGCCGCAATTAAATTTGCTACGCATGCGAAAGGCTGTGTTTCAAAAATTTAACATTGACAGACGGACGCGAGGTGTGGACAATGAAGTCTCTCTGAAAGCCCTTTGCCCCAACGACAGCCTCATTTCTGTTCTTTACTTCCTATGGGTTGATGACGGAGCTTTAATGTAGTACATCCCCCCAGCAATACATCTATCCTCGCTTTATTGCACCGGCGCTCGGGCTCGATATTTCTGCCCACTTGAGCGGCCCTGTAAGAGGGTGAGCGGCGGCGGCTTTTGCCTTCGGCAAAGCTCGGCCGATGCGCTGTTATGATGCACTGTTATTCGGAAGCTTTTATCCTCAGACGTGGATGAGAAGCCGATTCGTCTGCAGGAGCAAACAGGTAAGATTCAGACGAAACCCAAAGAAGAAGCCTCCGCCCTTACATGCCGGTAAGTGCGGAGGCAGTAAACAACACGTCCCATCGACTTAGCGTCGTAGAAACGCGTGCTTTCCACCCGCATTCTAACGCATAAGCGATAGGGGCTCAAACTCCCCTGGAGTCAAGCGCTTATGGCGGACTGACACACATCTCATTCCCCTAATCAATCGACAGTAGCGCGTGGGCCGGCGGGCCGAAAGAAGGATTTTTCTGCCCGGCATCGGACTGTCTCGCGGACGGAGGTCGCGGCTCGGCTCGCGGCCACGTGTGACGAGTCCGGCGTGGAGTGTCTTCGGCCGCCGCCGTCGCCCCGCGCTCGTCTTGTTGAGTTCCAGTCTCTGAGGATCAGAATGGCTGCACGACTCTACAACCTTTCCCCCCATTCCTTTTAAGGTCAGCGGCTCCCCTGGCCGCGTTAACACCGTCCCGACTACTTCAGCCGTTGACAACTCGCGGGAATCCCTTCCCCGAAAGCGCCCGGAACCATTACCGAGAAGACCTGGAGGTTAACCAATGAGCGCACCGAGGGCAGTCAATTCAAGCTGGTACGTGATCTACACACACGCGAAACAGGAAGCACGGGCCGCGAACAATTTGGCCGCATGGGGCTTAGAAACCTTCTTCCCGCGCATCAGGGAGGGCCGTGGCCTGACGCACAAGTCGGCCTCCCCGATAATTAAGCCTTTATTCCCGCGTTACGTCTTCGCGCGCTTCGACGCTAACGTGCTGTACCAGAAGGTCTGTTTCACGAGAGGCGTCCACAGCGTCGTCAACTTCGGCGGCATGCCCGCCGCGGTCGACGACGAGATCATCAGGCTCATCGAGTCGCAGCTCGGGCCGGACGGGTTCGTCAACCTCTGCGAGGAGTTCAAGCCCAACGAACGGGTCATCATCAAGGGCGGGCCGCTTAAAAATCTGGTCGGCATCTTTTTGAAAGAGGTTAACGAAAGCAGGCGCGTAGCCGTTCTCCTCGACGCCGTGAGCTACCAGGGGCGCCTCATCATCGAGAAAGAATACGTGCAGCGGTTATCTCCGCAGTACGCTTACGCGCTGAAAACCAATTCCTGAGACCCCATACATTCTGCTATCATTCTCGAACGGCATGGCCAACCAAGCGAAAGCGAACCCCTGGATCGCCCCCATAGCGCCCAACCCGCACGCCGGCATGCGCCTGTTCTGTTTTCCATACGCAGGCGCCGGGGCGGTGATCTTCAAGGACTGGCATAAGAGCTTCCCGCGGGAAATCGAAGTCTGCCCCGTACAGTTGCCCGGCCGGGGGGGGCGTCTGCGTGAGCGCCCCTTCACGCAAATCAAACCGCTGGTGGCGGCGGCGGCCGAAGCCCTCCGCCCCCTCTTCGATAAGCCTTTCGCCTTCTTCGGCCACAGCATGGGGGCGCTCATAAGCTACGAACTCGCGCAGGTTTTGCGTGAGCAGGGGTCCGGCACGCCTCTCACCCTCTTCGTCGGGGCTCACAGCGCGCCGCATTTGAGAAACAGGGAGGCCATCACCTACAACCTGCCCGACAACGAGTTTCTGGCGGAGTTGCGCCGGCTCAAAGGCACTCCGCAGGAGGTGCTCGGACATCCCGAACTGATGGAGCTCATGGCCCCGCTGCTGCGCGCGGATTTCGAGGTCTGTGAGACCTACCCCGTCTCGACCGCCCCGCCCCTCGAATCCACGATCATTGCCTTCGGGGGGGTGGGTGATGTGGAAGTGCCGCGTGAAAAGATGGAGGCGTGGCGCCAGCACACCACGGGCCGGTTCGCGCTTCACATGCTGGCCGGCGACCACTTCTTCATACAGACCTCGCAGACCGACATCATCCGCATAGTCGTCGGCGAGATGCGCGCTCTGATGATGAGCGGCAAAGCTTGACGGGGCCGCGCAAAAGATATTCTCCCCGTTGATTGCCGTCGAAACCGGCCGGCAGTAATCTGCGGCGCCCCGGCCGCAGAACGGGAGTTACTGTATTCATCCCCGGGCCGCCGGTCCCGCGGCCTCCGGCGGCTTAATCCCTCTCATCTGCCCATCTTCTTCTCTCTTCCGACGAGGCCCACGGCTTCACACCCGTCCACACTCCCTTAACACAGCTCGCCGCGCATCTCGCCGGGCGTCACCGGCCGGCCGAAGCGTGTGGGCTCCCGGAGATGAATTTCCGCCGGGACCGCGGCCTTCTCTGGCACCAGAGTCGCAAACATAGAAGGGGCTCTCCCACCGCCGTATCTATGTCTTACAGGATAGCGCGGCGGGGCGGCACGTTGCTGTACGAATAACCTACTGACGGCCCCCGAAGGCCGCGCGGATGGCGGGCCGTGAAGGAAGCGGGCGGGGCCGTCGTCGAGGGGTTCGGGAAGAACGGCGGAGTCTTCGACGACTAAACCGCCGGAAGGAACGTTCATTCCGATGAGCAAGATCAAGTCATTACGGGCGGCGTTCGCCCTCATTCTATTTTTCAGCCTTTTACCGGCCCCGGCGCCCGCGCAGGAAAAGCAGGGCAAGCAGAAGAAGAAGGAGCAGGGGGCTCCCGTGCTGTGGCGTGACCCCGGCGACATCCTCTCCCGCGACCTTTATTACGGCGCGGGCTCGCCCGACCTGGCGCCCGCGGCGCCCTTCACCTTCGTCGAAGAGGTGAAGAGCGGCGAGTCGCCGAAGTTCAAGGTCCGCGACGCGCGGGGCGTCGAGTGGAGCGTCAAGCTGGGGCCGGAGGCGCAGGCCGAGACCGTCTCGACGAGGCTGGTCTGGGCCGTCGGCTACTTCACCGAGGAGGCTTACTTCCTCGGCGAGGCGAGGATCGAGGGCCTGCCACGCCTCTCGCGCGGGCGCGAGTACGTCGCAGGCAACACTGTGCGCAGCGCGCGCTTCGAGCCGCGGCGTAAGAACGTCAAGGAGGGGCCGGAGTGGAGCTGGCGCGACAGCCCATTCGAGGACACGCGCGAGATGGACGGCCTCAAGGTGCTGATGATCCTCCTGAACAACTACGACGCCCGCAAGGGCAACAACCACGTCCTCTACGTCGAGGCCGCGGGCGGCCGCGAGGCCCGCTACGTGGTGACGGACCTCGGCGCCACGCTCGGGCGCGCGGGCGGCCTGGGCGGCAAGCGCGCGAAGAACGACCTCGAAGCGTTCCTCTCTACCAAGTTCGTGCGCGGCGTAGACGAGCGCGATCAGGTGGTCGAGTTCGACTTCGACACCCGCCCGCGCGGCTTCGGCCACCTCGCGGTCCTCCAGCCCTTCTACTACCGCGGCGAGGTCAAGAAGGAGGCAGCCATGCGCGGCATCCCCGTCGAGCACGCCGCCTGGATCGGCTCGTTGCTCGCGCGCCTCTCCGACGCGCAACTCCACGACGCCTTCCGCGCAGCACGCTACGACCGCGCGACGGCCGACGGATACGTCCGCGCCCTGCGCGAGAGGATTGACCAATTGACGGTGCTGCGCGGCGGTCAGGCGGCGGCCCTCGGCGAGCCGGTCGCGGCCGCGGGGGCGGCCGGCGCAGCGCGGGCCGAGTTCGCGGAGGAATACAGGGCGCTCGTCGGCACGTTCGAGCGGCAGGTGAGGGAGTACGCGACGCTGCGGGAACAGCTTGAGGACAGGATGCCGAAGCTCTCGAAGGAGGCTTCGGCCGAGGAGATCGAGGCGCACAAGATGAAGTTTCAGGAGGTCGTGCGCACGGCCAGGGCCGGCGCGCGCCAGGGCGAGGTCTTCACGCCCGAGGCGGCGGCCTTCATCCGCGCCGCCATCACCGAAGAGTTCAGGGGGGGCGACCGGCTGGAGCTGCGGCGAGCGGTGGCTGAGGCCGAGAACGAGGGGGTGCCGATCCGCGTCAACGAGCCGTACCCGGACGACCAGGAAATCCTTGAGATGCCGCCGACCCTGCTGCTCAGGCTGCCGCAACTCCCCAAGCAGGTGCGCTACCGCTTCGTCGGGCGCCACCTGCTTCTCGTAGACCGTGAGAACCGGCTGATCATCGATTTCATGCCGGACGCCCTCCCGTAATCTCACGTCGGTACTGCTCGAAAGCCGGCGGCGTAAAACTCCGGACCCGGCGCCTGCCCGAGGTGGAACACGAACACCTGTCAGGGCAGGCCCGGCCGGGAATTTTTGCCCGGCACCGCGACAGTTGTTAGGATAGTCGCACCGGGAAGAATGGTTCTACTCCGAAGCACGACGGGCGGCAGACGGGCGCGCAGGCTGTTGGCGGTCTGCGTGCTCGCAGCCCTCTGCTTCTCGGCCGGCGAAGGGGTCCGCCTGGTTCCCCTCCCTGACGCCCACCGGGGCTCGACCGTGGTCGGCGACGCGACGGCCTCTTGCGGGCAGCCCGAGCGCGGCCCCGCACTACGTCTCCGAGGGGGCAGTCTTGACCTGCCCGCCAAAATCCAGCAGCGCCCGAAACGTCAGACCGACGCGTGCGTGGTGACGCTCGGGGCGGGTGCGGATTACAGCATACGCGCCCTAGGATGTTCCGCCGACCCGCACCCGACCGACCTTTACGCGCGCGCGTTCGAGGCTCCCGGCAAGGGACGCGCGCCCCCTCGCTCCTCTTAACCCTTCCGTATGAATCGGCCAGTTCTAATACCATAACCGGCACCTCGTCGTGTGAGACGCCTCGGGGAGTGAAGGCGTGATTTCGTTCGAGTACATCCTGCTCGGGGTGGGGGTGTTGCTGCTCGTAAGCATCCTCATCAGCAAGGCTTCGGGCCGGCTCGGCGTGCCCGCGCTGCTGCTCTTCCTCGGGGTCGGCATGCTGGCGGGGTCCGAGGGGCCTGGCGGCATACCCTTCGAGGACGACTACGTCGCCCAGTCGGTGGGCGTCGTGGCGCTGGTGCTAATCCTCTACGCCGGCGGACTTGAGACCCGTTGGGAGGACGTGCGCGCCGTGCTCGGAAAGGCCGCCGCCCTCTCCACCCTCGGCGTCTTCCTGACGGCACTCACAATCGGGCTCCTCGCCGCCTGGGTGCTCGGCTTCTCGCTGCTCGAAGGGCTGCTGCTCGGCGCCATCGTCTCTTCGACCGACGCGGCCGCGGTCTTTTCGGTGCTGCGCGCGCGCAGCGTCGGCCTGAGGGGGGAGATTCGGCCGCTGCTCGAAGTCGAGTCGGGCAGCAACGACCCGATGGCCGTCTTCCTCACCGTCGGGCTGACGGGCGTTCTCTCCGACCCCGACTCCTCGCTCCTCGGGCTAGTCCCCTCCTTCTTCCAGCAGATGGTGGTCGGCGCCCTGCTCGGCCTGGGGCTGGGGCGCGCGACGGTCGTGGTCATCAACCGCATCCGGCTCGAATACGACGGCCTCTACCCCGTGCTCTCGCTGGCACTCGTCGTGCTGACCTACTCGCTGGCGGCCGCGCTCGGCGGCAACGGATTCCTGGCCGTCTACCTGGCCGGGCTGGTGGTGGGCCACAACGACTTCATCCACAAACAGAGCCTGGTCCGGTTCCACGACGGGCTGGCGTGGCTGATGCAGATCGCAATGTTCCTGGTGCTGGGTCTGCTGGTCTTCCCGTCGCGGCTGGTGCCGGTCTTCTGGGCGGGGCTGGTGCTGTCGCTGGCGCTGATGCTGGTTGCACGACCGCTCGGGGTCTTTGCCACGCTCGCCTTCACGCGCATGGGTTGGCGAGAGAAGGCGATGGTCTCCTGGGTGGGGCTGCGCGGCGCGGTCCCGATCATCCTGGCGACCTTCCCGCTGCTGGCGGGGCTCGCGCAGGCCGAGACCATCTTCAACCTCGTCTTCTTCATCGTACTGACCTCGGTGCTGTTGCAGGGGACGACGCTGCCCTGGGTGGCGAGGCGGCTCGGCGTCGATGCGCCCCTCCCACCGAGGCGCCAGTACCCGCTGGAGTTCGTACAGACGAGCGGCTTCAAGAACGCGAAGGAGATGGTCGAGATACCGCTCGAAGACGACTCCCCGGCGGCCGGCCGGCGGGTCGTGGACCTGCGGCTGCCGAAGGAGGCGCTGATCCTGCTCGTGGCGCGCGGCGACGAGTTTGTGGTCCCTCACGGCGGCACGAGGCTCGAAGCCGGCGACCGGCTGCTCGTGCTCGCGGACAAGCAGGCCCGCGCGGCCGTGCGCGAGATCGTCGGCTCGATCCACCGGACGGTCAGCGGTGAGGGGCTATCGGCACTGCGCCCGTCGGCGACAGGGGCCGCCGGCGGCGAGGTGCCGAACGAAGAGGCGGGCCTGCCGAAGCCGCCCGCGGTCGAAGGCGGGCGGCACAGCCGGGACGACGAAGGAGGGCAAGGAGCATGATTCATTCGCACGTGGCCGGGCGGGTTTTCGGTGAAACGAGGGAGAGGCTGCGGTCGCGCCTGTGCCCAAACTGCCGGCACGGACATGCTGCCGAGAGGCGTCAGGAGGAGGGGGCATCAGCTTGCGAGAACTGCGGGGCGGAAATACCGCTGGCGGGGCCGGCGGCGGAAGAGGCAGATGACGGGGCCAAGTCAGACACGGCGCCTACGGAGGGCGCGTCGCCTCGGGTTTAAGTGCCGAAGGCACACTCGTCGGAGTATCGGTCTAAGACCCACCCGTGACGGGGTACGCCGCGGAGCCAACCGCCGCGCGTGCACGCCTTATGGTAAGGGCTCGCGGCCTTGAGCGCGGCGCCGTCGTGCCCGTTCAAGGCCGCGGGCGGTGCCGCGCGCTCGTGCCCGCCGCCGGCACTGTTCGCCGCCGTCGTGGCGGCGAACAGTGCTCTCGCTGCCGCATGGCGGCCGCCTACCGCCGTCCCGCAGGGCGCCTCAGCCTCACCAACTCGCCGGCCCTCGACCGCACCGCCCGCGTCAGCGCCCGCACCTCGGCCGGCGTGTAGTTCGCCGCGCGGAAGGCCGCCGCGATCTGCCGGTCGTTCAGCCGCGCGAGCAATCCGCCGGCCCACCTCGCCTGCTCGACCGTCACGTCGTTGAACATCCCACGCTTCTTGCCGGAGAACTCGAAGTCGACGCGGCCGTCCTCCTTCACCTCGTCGACGATCCTGTCGCCGGCGAAGCCCGCCGGGTCGTTGCGACTGCGGGTGAAGCGCCACAGGAGCGGCCACTTGCCCGTGTCGCCGAGCGTCGCCCCGAGGTCGCTGATGGCGTAGCGCAGTTCGCCGCCCGTTACCAGCAGGACGTTGTTCTCGTCCTTAATGTCCCAGTTGTTCAAGAGCACCATCATCACCTTCAGGCCCTGGAGTTCGCGCGTGCCGACGAACGGGTTCTCGTCCCACTTCCACTCCCCCTCCCGCTCCACGCCCTCGGGGCGGGCCTCGAAGCGGACGTTGCGAAAGGTGCCCTTCCCCGGGACGGCCGCCCGCGGCGCGAGGTATGTGATCTCGGTCATGTAGCCGGCCGCCCAGAGCAGGCGCGTGGCGGCCGTCTCGCTCTGCGCCTCCTTGCTGACCTTGGCGACCCAGACGCGGCCCGAGGCGTCGCGCACGCGGTACTTGGTCGAGTAGCCTCCCTTCTCCTCCCTGATAAAGGTGAGTCGCCGCAGGTCCGGGCGCATCCGGCGCCCGCCCGGTCCCCAGTAAAGGTCGAGCGAGGAGGGGCTCCTGTGGGCGCGCCAGAGGACGGGCGTGCCGGCGGGGCGCCGCCCTCGCTCCTGCGCCGACGCCGGGGCGGGCGAGACCGACAGGGCCGCCGCCAAGACGACGATGCTGAAGAAGGCACGCGTGACTGCGGGCGTTGGGACGCGCATCGGCAAAGCTCCTCCGTTTCAGAACGGCACTGGGGCCGGGCAGCCCTCAGAAGCTACTTCGTCAAAATTTTCATTGAAGCTTGAGGGGATATTACCGAGGCCAACGGGCACGCGCAACGGGCCGTGCGCATCGCGCGGCGTGTGCCCCCTGCGCGCGTCCCTCCCGAACCCGAAACCACTTCGGCAAGGCGCCGGCGCGGGGGCGAATGATGCCCCCTGTCACCAACCGCTTCCCGCGGCCCGTTCGCGTCAGCCTGCCGGCCGAGGAGGTCAGTGAGCGTGCGGGGCCGCGGGGGTTGTAAGAGCTTTGAGACTAGTGTTAAAGTTCCGCGCTCGTCGGGTTCCCGAGCTTTCTTCCGCCGACATTTACCTGTTTCGCCTCATAGCACCACCCGATTACTCCCGAAGCAAGGAGAGAGAGATGTATCAATTCTCATCGTACAACTACCTGACCGAGCAGTCGGCGGGAGACATCATCAAGAACGCGCTCACTATTTATACCGATTATTTCAGCACCTTCTTCACAGCCTTCTTCCTGCCGGTTATCTCCTGGATACTCCTGTATATAGTGCTGTTCATAACTCTGGCAGTGATGGGCAATGAGTCCATGATGTCCGCGTTTGTTCTGCTCTGGACGGTTATCTCTGTGTTCGTGTGGCTGGTGGCCGTCGTGTCCATCACGGTCATCGTGTCCGACATCTGCGTCGGCAATTCCCCCATCGGCGTATGGCAATCTTTTAGGGTGATAACCCCCGCGCTGCTCGGGAAGCTGTCGTTAAGTTACATTCTCTACTTTCTCTTGATGGTCGCGTTATACAGCGGCGCGTTATATCTCGGCTCCCTGCTGGCGCCGTTGATGCCCCGGTGGGCACTGGCCGGGGGCCTCATCCTGGCCGTATTCTTCATATTCATCGCCGTCGTGCTACCCATGTTCTTCCCATCGATCATCGTGCTTGAGGGCAGGTGGGGCTTCAATGCCTTAGCGCGCAGCGTGCGGCTCGGGCGCGGCTTCTACCTGCGCAACCTCGGGATACTCCTCCTCTTCTTCACCTGCTTCATCGCGGGCTCTATGCTCCTCAGGCTCGTGGTGGGCGTCATGCCGCCGCCAATTAGTTTAATGATAGGGCTCGTGGCGGTCGCGGTAGTTTATCTCACCTTCGTCTGCTTCCCCATCATCTGCGTCGTCCTGATGTACTACGACATGCGCGTCCGCAAGGAGGGTTACGACGCCGCCGCGCTGGCCGAAGATTTGAGGCTCTGAGGCATGTCGTGGGCGGGGTGAGCCGATTCTCTTTACAGGCCGCGGGCGGGGCCGGCATTTCGGCTAAAACATCCCCGCCCCCGATTACTTCACTTTTGTGATATCAGGATGATGAAGAGGATGAAGAGCCCGAAAATAGAGAGGGCGAGGATGAGGGGGACCACCCACCATCCCGTACTGCCGCCTCCGCTTATGATGTTGTCGAGGGATCTTCGGGTATTCTCTGCCTGGATGAACTCGCCGCTCTCCTCCAGCAGCTTGATCGCCTCTCTCAGCGTCTGAACCGCCAACTCCTTCTCGTCCCTCCTGCGGTACAGGTGCGCCAGGTCGCGCTTGACCAGCGCCATGCCGTAAGCGTCGTGCAGTTCCCCGAACAGCCTGATTGCCTCTTGAGAGGCTTTGATCGCCTGCCCGTCCTGCTCCGAGTTCTCGTAGACGGTGACGAGGTTACTTAGCGTCTTGGCCTGCCCCAGGGTATCGCCGGTCTGGCGTTTGATCTCCAGGCTCTGCCGGAAGAACTCCTCGCTCTTTTTCCAATCGCCCGTCCCCCGGTAAACCAGCCCCAGATTGTTGTACACCTGCGATAGCTGAAACGTCTCGCCGCCGGCCGTAAGGTAAGAGATACATTTGTCGTAGCTTTCAATCGCGCGCCTCGTCTTGCCGGCCTTGTGGTAAAGAGTGCCGAGGCTGTTGTGAATCATCGCAATGTCGGCAAGGTTATTGCTCCGGCCGGCGAGGTCCGCGCTCTTGTTTAGCATCTCCTCGGCCCTGGACATCTCCCCCCGTTCCCTGTAGGCGACGCCGAGGTCGTGGTAGATGCGGCTGACGAGCTGGTCCGCCCGCGGCAGCGCGGAGGCTATTCTCAGCGCCTCTTTGAAGTGCTTGATGGCGTCGAAGCGGTTCCTGTTTTCGACGCGGATGGTGCCGAGGCGGTTGTAAACCCTCGCCAGCAGGCCCGGGTCCTGCGGCTTCTCACTCAGGATGGACTGGAAGGTCTTCTCGGCGCGCTCCCAGTCGCAGCGCCGGAGCGCGGTCACGCCCTCCTGGTAGGCCAGCCGCAGCGATTGATCGGGCGTCAACACGCGGTCGTACTGGTGTACCAGGTTGATGAGGCCCTCACAGTCGCCGAGCCGGAACTGTCGACGGAACTGCTGGCAGAGGGACTCGAAGGCGTCGAACCCCCTGGCCTGATCCGCGCCGATCAGGTGGAACATCCAGTGGCGTTGGACCACGGCCGACAACTCACCGTCGGTCTCCTCCACGCGCCGCGCGAAGAACTCGGCGAGCCGCGCGCTGGCAGCGGCGAACTCCTCCTCGGTCGGCGGGCCGATCCACTTGTTGAAGAGATAACGGCGGGCGTCGTCGTGCAGGGCCATGAAGCCGGCGGCGATGGAGATGACGTGGAGGTGGGAGAACTCCTCGTACATAGCCTGCGCGGCCTCGGCGTCAAGGGCGGGCTCCAGCACCCGCAGGACGTTGACGTTGAATTGGTGCGGTATCGCGCAGAGCCTCAGGAGCCGCGCGCTCTCGGGCTCCATGCTTTGAAGCAGGAGTTCGATGCCGTGGCCGGGGCCGGCCGCGGTCAACTGCCGAAGAAAATCCAGTTCGGCGGCAAGTTCGCTCACTGTTTCCTCGTCCGCCGGAGCTGTAGGAGGGACTCGACGTTGTAGGCCACCTCGTCGGGCTTCCCGCCCGTGTTGGCGTATACCACCTCCGCCACCAACTCACGCTGGCCTTCGGGGATGTCGCGTCGCTCCAAATAGGCGACGATGTCCTCGTATCCGAGCGGGCGCAACTCTGACTGCTCGATGAAGCTCTCCATTAACCTATCGACTGCGGGGCGCTCGCGGCCGCACAGGACGAACCTGATGTTTTGCAGCCTGCCCTCCATGACCGCATTGAGCAACTCCCCCCACACCCACTTGCGGGTGTCGTCAGTCATTTTCTCGACGGCGTCGAAGAAGACGACCAGCGGCTCGCCTTCCGTCACCCCGGCGAGGTTCTGGAGGAACTCATCCGTCAGCCGGATCATCCGCTCCATCTCCGTGACGTTCAGGTCGGGGCGCGGAACGACGATCATGGAGTCTTTGAAGACTACGCCGGAGATGTCTCCGACGGTCGCGTTATTGAGCACCATGTTGGCGCCGACACTGACGGACCCCTCGACCTTGACCGTCACCTCGAACTTCGGGTCGAAGTAGTAGTTGACCAGCTTGGTAAACGTGCCGAACCGGTCCGCGCCGATGTCGTCGCGCATCTTGCGCATCACCGCCAGGTAATCGTAGCGGCGGGTGTCGGTCCAAAGCACCTCGGCCTTGCGCACCTTGCGCAGAGAGCACTCGTGAATCATGCGCGCCATGAGGGACGACTTACCCAGCCCGCCGCCGCCCCAGACGGCCATGATGGGCCGTTCGCCGCCTTCCAGCATCTGGCAGAAGCGGCTCATCTCGTCGGCACGATCAACGAACGCCTTCAACCGCCGATCCATCTCGGTCAGCACCATCATTCCGACTTCTCCCCGCCGCCCTTCAAAACAACGCCGATGACATCACCGAGCTCGCTGTTCTCGAGCGTGCTCTCGTTAAGCACGCCGACTTTGGGTTTGAGACCTGGCCCCGCGCCCGCCTCACTCGTCACGCCCGTGATGTTCCCGGCGCGCGTATTCCTGATTTGCGCCCCGTCCAGCACGTTGACTTCCAGGCCGCCCTCCTGCGTCCCGGCTCGGCGGTCCGGCGTTACCTTTGGCGCCGGCGGCGCTGAATCGTTCGACGCGCCGCCACCCCCGGCGTGAGGCTCCGGACTCTCCGGGGCCAGAGCGGACAAAATATCCTCGGTCAGCTTCACCCAGAGCCTCGCCCTCTCGCCCTCACTCATGTCTACCAGTGGCTTCGAGGGGTCGTTAACCGCCTGGAACTGCGAAAGGTGCCTGGTCTGCATGTAGCGCGAGGGGATGATGATGACGGGAAGAATCACCGCGCCGTCACGCTCGGCGGCCTCAAGCAGCGGCGGCAACTCATTGTTAGCGATGAAATCGGAGGCCATAAAAGCGGGGCTGACGAGAAGAACCGCCACCTTGGTAGACGCGAGCCCCCCCTCGATCACTTTCTCCCACTTCTGCCCTGACGCGATCCTCGTGTCGTCCCATCGCGTGATCCTGCCTTCCCGTTCCAGGGGCTTCAGGTGCTCCTGCAACTGCTCCAGCCACGACCGATCCTTATGACTGTAGCTGATGAAAACCTGACTGCGCATAGAGCCCTCCTTAAGGCTTCGGGTGTAACGAGCTGTCGCGGGAAAATGGCTCGCCGCAGGGAACAACGTCGGGCGGCGCGTAAGGTAGCGCGCTCCGGTTGCGGGCCGCCTCTTGCAGCCGCTCCGGGGCCGGGATTCTACCACCGAGCGGCCTCCCCGGCGAGCGAGCAGAGTCATGACGTTTGTCATCCGGCGCCGGCCGTCGGGCGGAGACCTTTCACCGTAATAGGGCCACGCCCTCATGCCCGCGTCGGACCCGGTGGAGAGGGGGCACGAAGTTGGCGAACTACGTGCCCTCTTTCACGGCCGCTCATCAATACACCGATTTCAGCGGCCCTCACTTGAAGACGGCCACGGGTCAGGAGCAAGGTGCGAGCTGTGCGCGCCGATGACTCAGGCTCGTTTCATCGTCCCCCAAGACCGGATTCCGGCCGGCTCGGGGGCTTACCTCACCGGCGGTCTTCCATCTGCCGCGCGGGAGCATTTTGGTCCTCGGCCCGATGGAGGAAAACGAACGGGAAAGGTATAATTCCCGCGGTATTACCGACGATGCCCTTCACACTTAAAAGGTTGATGGCCGCGGCGCTGCCCGTAAGCTTTTTATGGCTGTTCGCGGCCTGCATCCTGATATGCGAGCGGGAAGTCGGCGACACGCACGGCCGGCCCGTCGTCTCCTCACCGGCTGAAACGGTTGAGGTCGGCGAGTCGCCGGATTGCGGAGAGTGTCCGGTCACTTCCTTGCCGGAGGCGACGGCCCCGGAGCGGACCGCGTTCAAGCTCGATTGGCAGAGTTCGTCGGGAGTCGTGCCCTCAATTCCTTCGTTAACTCTCCCAGCCGGCGGCATCCCTTCGTTCCCGCCCGACCGCCACCCCCCGCCCGCAGACCCGCCGCTCGACCGCCTGCCCGCGCTCCGCATTTAACAGCCCGCTCGTCTTCCGACTCCGATCAGCCATTCCGAGCGCGGCCGTCATGTATCGACGGCGCGTGTCGCCCTCGTCAACCTCAGTTCATCCGCAAGGGTCACGGTCATGTTGAAGCAGGTCATTTTAGTGTTCGCCGTCCTGTCGGCGGCGCAGGTTTCGTTAGCGCAAACTCAAAATACGTTCGAGGCGACAGTTAAGGATCAGGAGACCGGAAGGGCCGTGGCCGGTGCCACCGTCTCGGTCAGTGGGACGGAGATTTCCGCGACCACAGACGCGGCCGGGGTGGCCCGGTTAGCCGGCATCCCCGACGGCGAGCAGATTATCCGGGTCTTCTCGCCCGGCTATGAGACCGGGGAACTGAAGATCACGTTCCCGCTCGCCGCCGAGCACGAGAGTGTGATTCTCATCAAGGTAACGGCGGACTTCGGCGAAGTGACCGTCGTGGAGACGACGCGCACGGGGCGCGAGATCGACGACGTGCCGACCAGGGTCGAGGCCATCGACGAGGAGGAGATCGGCGAGAAGATGAACATGCGCCCGGCCAACGTCTCGATGGTCCTCAACGAGAGCACGGGCATCAAGGTCCAGCAGACCTCGGCCACCACCAACACGCAGAGCGTCCGCATCCAGGGTCTCGACGGCCGCTACACGCAGCTCCTCAAGGACGGCTTCCCCGCCTTCGGCGGCTTCTCCGGCAGTCTCGGCGTCCTCGACATCCCGCCGCTCGACCTGAAGCAGGTGGAGATCGTCAAAGGCCCTGCGGCCACCTTCTACGGCGGGGGGGCCATCGCCGGCGTCATCAACTTCATCAGCCGCCGGCCGGAGGACGAGCCGGTCACCAACCTGATCTTCAACCTGACCTCGGCCGGCGGCCTGGACTTCTCCGTCTTCGACGCGCGTAGAGTAGGCCGCCACGGCTACACGCTGCTCGGCTCGATCAACTACCAGCGCGAGTATGACGCCGACGACGACGACTTCACGGAACTGCCGCGGACTCGGTCGTTCAATCTAGCCCCGCGCTTCTTCTTCTCGCTCGACGACAGGACGCGCCTGACAATCGGGAACTCCACCTCTTACCAGGACCGCACGGGCGGCGATGTCTTCGTCATCCGCGGCAGCGCCGACGCCGTCCACCAGTATTTCGAGAAGAACGATTCACTGCGCAACATCACGACCCTGCAACTCGACCGCGACCTCTCGGGCGGCAGGCGGTTGGTCGCAAGGCAGAGCCTGGCCTTTTTCGGCCGCGAGATAGAGATACCCGATTACCTGTTCGAGGGGCGGCAGTTCAACTCCTACACGGACATCTCATACCTCCGCCCACTCGGGCGCCACGCCCTCGTCTTCGGCTTCAACGCCGCCTACGACAGCTTCCGGGAGGGGCGTGACGGCGGCAGCCCGATCCCGCGCGACGAGACCCGCAGGACGTTCGGCGGCTACGTCCAGGACAGCTTCGGCGTCACGGAAAAGCTGTCGCTCGAAGCGGGCTTCCGCCTCGATCACGTTCGAGACTACGGCGCCTTCGCCCTGCCGCGCGTGTCGGCCCTCTACCGGTTCACCGACCGGCTGAGCAGCCGCTTCACGGTGGGCTTCGGCTACAAGACGCCGAGCGTCTTCACGGAGGAGGCCGAGACGCTGCTCTTCCGGGGCGTGCTGCCCGTCGGGAACGCCCTCAAGGCGGAGCGCAGCCGCGGCGGCACCTTCGACGTGAATTACAGGGGCACCGTCGGCGAGAAGTTCGGCTACTCGCTCAACCAGATGTTCTTCTACACTCAAATTCAGGACCCGCTCGTGCTCGCCCCGCGCGCCGGCGGCCTCTACGGCTTCGAGAACGCGGCGCGGCCCGTCAGGAGCGCGGGCTTCGAGACGAACGCGCGCCTCTCATACGACATCGTCAGGCTGTTCGCCGGCTACACCTTCACCGACGCGAAGGCAAAATACCTGACCGGCAATCAGATTCTGGCGCTGACGCCGAAGAGCCGCCTCAACTCGGCGCTGCTCTTCGAGAAGGAGGACGCCTTCAAGGTCGGGGTCGAGGCGTACTACACGAGCAGCCAGTACCTGAGCGACCGCTTCAGGACGAGGCCGTTCTGGGTGGTCGGCGTCTTCGGCGAGAAGACTTTCGGCAAGTACGCCCTCTTCTTCAACGCCGAGAACATCACCGACACGCGCCAGGGCCGCTTCGGGACGGTGGTCTTCCCGCCCCGTCAAAACCCGACCTTCGCCGAGGTCTACACTCACACGGAGGGGCGCGTCTTCAACGGCGGCATTAAGGTCAGGCTGTAGGGAGAGACCGTTTCCTTTATGATGCGTGGAGACCATGAGCGCCACGACTGACCACGCGGCCGCGCGGGCGGCGGGCCTGCGGCGCGGCCGCACGCTGGAGTACCTGACCATCGGCTGGAACATGCTCGAAGGCGTGATCGCGGTCGGCTCCGGCCTCGCCGCCGGGAGCGCCGCGCTGATCGGCTTCGGCGTGGATTCGTTCATCGAGTCGCTGTCGGGCGGGGCGCTCCTGTGGCGCCTGCGCTCTGACGAGGACTCGGAGCGCAGGGAGCGCATAGCCCTCAAGCTCGTCGGCGTGAGCTTCCTCGGGCTCGCCGCCTACGTCGCCTACGACGCCGCCTCCTCCCTCATCAGGGGCGAGCCGCCCGAGGCGAGCTACGTCGGCATCGCGCTGGCGGCCCTCTCGCTCGTGGTCATGCCGCTCCTGGCGCGCGCCAAGCGGCGGGTGGCCGCCGGACTCAACAGCCGTGCCCTCGAAGCGGATTCCAGGCAGACCGACATCTGCGCTTACCTGTCGGCCGTTCTCCTCGGGGGCCTGCTCCTGAACGCGCTGTTCGGGTGGTGGTGGGCCGACCCAGTGGCCGCGCTCGTCATGGTGCCGATCATCGGCAAGGAGGGTGTCGAGGCCCTCCGGGGCGAGACCTGCTGCGACGAAGGCGCGTGTCATTAACGGATGAGGTTCGGCCGGCACGGGGGGCACGGCCGGCGTGAGGACGCGAGGCGCGGTTCGCCACGTCGGGCGAAAAGGAGGGGGCGGGCGTAAACGGCCCGCCCCCTCCTTTTATACCTGCCTGAAGTTCGCGGGCTGGCGCGTCGGCACATCCCCCCTGCCGACGCGTTCGGCCCGGCCGGCACGAAGAAAAGCATGGAACGCGCGAGCGTCCTGCACCGCCCTGTCAATACTTCCCCCCTTCCCGCTCTTGCGGGTTGACCGCCGTCGCTACCGAATCTGGAACTGAAGCGTGTACACGGTCGGGTCGTTGCCGACGGCGTAGCCTAACTCGTATGTGCCGGTCGTCAGGCCCGTGGTCTTCAGGTTGAACGCATACGCGCCGCCTGCGTAGCGGAAGTTGGGGTCGGGATCGGAGTTGCCCGCGTCTTCGGGCGTACCCCATGCGGCGTCGGAAATCTTACGCACGCCGATGGCGGCGACTACGATGTCAGGCGATGAAAGATTCCCGCCGAACGCGTCGGACAGTTGCAGCCTGATGGGGATGGTGCTCCCGCTCACGTGCGCCCGAGTCTGGTCGAAGAGCACCTGGACCACGTAGTTGACGCGCTGCACGACCGACTTCGCGGCGCCGGTGTAATTCGCCGTATCGGCCGGGGAGAACAGCACGGAGAGCGTGTTGTTGCCGACCGGGAGCACGGCCCCCGCCGCCGGGGCGTAGGCGAACGAGCCCTCAACGGCGGTGCCGCTCAAGGGGCCGGAGACGGCCGGGTGGGAGGCCGTCGCGTTCAGTTGCTCGCCGGAGAGCGCGACCCCGAAGGCGATTGCCGCGGGCGTCTCCCAGGTGATGATTGGCGTCGCCTTCGCCACGTCGATGCGGACGGTTCCAAACGCCGGGTTGTAGTTGTCAGTGCCGGCCACGTTGACCGTGAGCGGCTGGTCTTCGCCGGCGTTCAGAACGTGGCCCGCGCCCGGGCTGTAGCTGACCGAGCCGGGCGCGGAAGGACCGGCGACAGTCACGGTCGCGTTTAGCTGTGCGGCGGAAAGCCGTGTGCCGTAGACGACGCCCACCGGGTCATCCCACACGACGGTCTGGTCTGCCTTCGAGACCGTGAACGTGCCGGCCGCGTACCGGACCGAGTAGTTCGGCGACGAGAGGCCGGAGGGCGACACGGCGTAGGTGCCCGCGCCCGTGGCGTTCGTGTCCTCGAAGTCGAAGACGAGCGGGCCGGCGAGCGAGGAGGGCTGCTCGCCGTTGACGAGCCCTGCGTAGGTCGCCGTGAACGTGACGGCCGGCTCGCCGTAGGTCTTCGCCTTGTCGTCGGCGCGGACCGTGAGCGTGGCCTTCGTCACGTTGAGCGTCACATCCTTCGAGGCGCCGTCGAAATTGGCGGCGTCTGTCGGCACGAACTCGACGTGCAGGGTGTGCGCGCCCGCCCCGAGCACGTCGCCCGGGGCCGGGGTGTAGCCGAACGTGCCGGCGACGGCGTCGAAGACGCCGGGCACGTCGGCCGTGGCGTTCAGATGTGGGGCGCCGAGCGGCGTGCCGTAGGTGATTTCAGCCGGGTCGGCCCAGTGGAGGGTGGGTGTCGCCTTCGTGATCGTGATGCTCTTCGCGTCGGAGCTGCCGTCGTGGTTGGCGTCGCCTTCGTAGGTCGCCGTCGCCGTGCAGCCGTCCGCGACGGTGACGTTGGTGCAGTCGCCGGTGTAGCTGACCGTAACCGGCACGCTGGTGCCGCCCGTGCCGGCCATCTCTGCCTTCGCTGTGAAGGCCAGGCCGCGGTAGACGTAGGGGCCCGCCTCGAAGGTGACGACAGTAACCGAAGCGGCCTTATTGATGATGAAGGCCGCTTCGCCGGTGCCGCCCAGGTGGTTCGGCCCGCCCGCGTAGGCGGCATTGGCCGAAGCCCGGCCGGCGTTGATGTTGTTCTGATAAGTGACGGAGACCGGCTGGTTCAGACCGCCCGCGCCCGTGACGTTGGCGGTGCAGGGCGTCTGGGCCTCGCCCGTGTAGATGACGCCCGGCGGACAGCTCACCGTCAGCGTGGGCGCTGCTTTGGCGATGGTGTTCGTAACCGTGCCGGCCGCGTCGTTGTAGTTGCCGGTCGGATCGGTGAACGTCCAGGTGTCGTCGTAGGTGCCGGCGCCGGTGTGGGTCGTGGCAGTGAGATCGAGACCCGAGAGCGGCGCGTTGTTGACGCCGGTGGCCTTGCCCGTCGAGGTGTGCGTCCGTCCGTCGAAGGTCACGCTGTAAGGCGTGACGGAGACGATGGCCGCCGCCTTCGAGATGGTGAAGTCGGCACTCGCGTTGTCGCCGTCGTGGTTCGAGTCGCCGGCGAAGCTTGCGGAAGCGGTGTAGGAGCCCGCGTCAGTGGGCGGCGTCCGGGAGGGCGCGTAGTCGGTGCCGTTTCGGCCCGCGTAGGTGACGGCGAGCGGCTGTTCGAGGCCCCCGGCGGCTGTGGCGACGGCCGTCGCGCCGTGCGGCTGGCCGTCGTATGTCGCGTCGGCGGCCGTGACGATTACGGTCGAAGTCGCCTTGTCGATGATGATGGTCGCGGTGTCCGACGCCGGCTCGTGGTTCGCGTCCCCGGCGAAGGAGGCCAAAACCTGATAGGTGCCGGCCGCGACGGGGGCGTTCGCGCCGCCCGGCGTGTAGGCGAAGGCCGGCGTACCGAGGCTCTGGCCCTCCGCGCCCGTAACCGTGCCGGCGGCCGGGTGCGGCCGGCCGTCGTAGGTGAACGTGCCGACGGTGACGCTGACCGTCGGCACGGCCTTCGTGACCATCAGCACGGCCTCGCCGTGGCTGCCCTGGAACTCGCCGGCAGGACTGCCGTAAGACGCGCTGATGGTAAGCGCCTGCGGGGACGTGCCGCCGGGCAACGTGTAGACGGCCTCGGCCGTGCCGTTCATGACCGGGGCGTTGACGGGCGTGCCGACGAGGTCGTCCGCGGCCGACGTGACGGTGAACTGGACCGAGCCGGAGTTGACCGTTCCGGCCGGGCCGGTCACGGAGGCTCGGAGCGTCAAGGACTGATCGGCCGGGCTGTAGCGGGCCGTAGCGGACTGCACGGCGGTCGTGGTGGCGGCCGACGTGCAGGTGCCGGCGGAGCTGGCTTGGTAGCTGCCCTGAATCTCGGCGGCCGAAAGGGCTCGGCTGAAGACCTCGACCTCATCAATCAGGCCGTTCCAGCCGTACTCGCCTCCCCCCTGGATCGAGCAGGGCGGATTAGGCTCGTTGCCGATCATCGTGCAGGTCGTGCTGTTGGCCGAGTTTCGGATACGGCCGGTCGCGGCCTGCGCGCCGACGAGTTGTCCATCGAGGTAAGCCTTGATCTGCGCCCCATCATAAGTGATGGCGACGTGCGACCACCTGTTGAGCGGGACGACTGTGCCCGTGAAGATGTTGAGCGGTCCCGTGCCCGTGCCGCTCGTGAGGCGCAGGTCGGCCTCGATCTGGCCGTTGTAGAGGCGCAGGGCAAAGCCGTCGCCGTTGGTGCGACTGATGACAGTCTTGCCGAAGCCGCTTGAGGTGTGGCCGTGCTCGGTCGGGTAGAGCCACGCCCGGACGGTCAGTTGCTCGTAAGGCGCGCCGACGGACGGGCCGGTGGTATAGAAGACCTCGTTCGAGTTGCCGGGGTTGTCGAAGCGGAACGCCTGCGCGACCTTGCCCGCGGCCCAGTCGGCTCCGTTCTTGCGCGTGACGTTCCTGCCGGCGATCAGGTCGTCGCCGTTCCCGTTGCCGGGGTACCAGGCAATCTGGCCGGAGGGCGCGGCCGAGCAGACGGGGGCGGTCACGTCGAGCCTGACGGTCGCGGGTACAGACTGGAGCAGCCCGTCGCTCGCGCGGTAGGTGAACGAGTCGGGGCCGACATAGCCGGCCGCCGGCGTGTAGACGAATGAGCCGTTCGCGTTAAGTGCGAGTGTGCCATGCGCCGGGCCGGAGGCGGCCGCCGCCGTCAGCGCGCCGCCTTCGACATCCGCGTCGTTGGCGAGGACGCCGGGCGCGGCGGCGGAGAGGGAGAGGTCGCCGACGACCGGGTAGGCGTCGTCGGCAGCGGCCGGCGCGTCGTTGACGGGCGTGACGTTGATCGAAACGGTCGCAAGGTTTGAGTCGGCCTTGCCGTCGTTGACTTTGAAGGTGAATGAGTCGGGGCCGTTGTAGTTCGGGGCAGGCGCATAGACAAGCGCGGGCGCTGCGCCTGTGAGGGTGCCGTTGGCCGGGGCGGAAACGACCGTGTAAGTCAGGGCGTCGCCGTCGGCGTCCGAGGCCGGGAGCGTCAACGGCAGCGCCGTGTCCTCGGCGGTTGAGAGTGCGCGGCCGTTCGCCACGGGCGGCGTGTTGGGCGGCGTCGGTGTCGGCGTCGGGGTCGGGGTCGCTTCGGCGCCGCCCCACGAGGGTTGCTCCGCGCCGGCGACGACCAACTGCTCATTCGTCCCGTCCAGGGCGACGGTGTAGACGCCCGAGACTCTGTTGCGCGAAGTCCTGAACGCGATCCGCGTGCCGTCGGGCGACACCGCCGGCTCGGTGTTGCTCGCAATCCCGTTCGTGATCCGACGCTCGCCCGTGCCGTCAGCGTTGACGACGTAGAGGTCTGTGATGCCGTTGCGGGTGTCGGCGAAGACGATTCGGCCGTCGGGCAGGAAGTTCGGGTAGAACTCCGCCGACGAACGCGAAGTGACCTGGCGCTCGCCCGTGCCGTCGGCGTTGATGACGTAGATGTCGCTGTTGGGGCTGGAGTTGACGCGCTTGCTGAACGCGATCAGGGAGCCGTCGCGCGAGTAGGAGGGCTCGTCCAGCGAGATGTCGAGGCCGGAGTTGAACGTCAGTTGCTGCTCGCCCGTGCCGTCAACGTCGACCGTGTAGAGGTTGTCTGTGATCCCGCTCCGCCTCGTGAAGGCGATCTTCGTCGCGTCGGGCGAGAGCGCCGAGCCGCCCTCATTCTGCGGGCTGCTGGTCACGCGCCGCTCGCCCGTGCCGTCGGCGTTGACGACGTAGATGTCGCCGTTGCCGTGCCGGTTGGTGCTGAACGAGATGAGCTTCCCGTCGAGCGAGTAAGACGGCTGGAGGTCGCCGCCCCCGTTCGTGGTCAGGCGCCGCTCGCCGGTGCCGTTCGGGTTGACCGTGTAGATGTCGAGGTTGCCGCTGCGCGCGTTGACGAAGGCGATGCGCCCGTTCTGCACCTGCGGCGCCGGGCTAAAGCTGAAGTCGTCGAAGTAAGCCGCCGTATCGGGTCGCCAGAAGGGGCCGGACACTCCGATCTCCACCGTGTCGAAGCTGTAGTCACCGGCCCCGCTAAAGACCTGCTGCCCGTCGATGGCGAACGTGACGGAGTTAGCCGTGACGTTTATCTCCAGCCGGCGCCAGCCCTGGGTTCGGTTGACGTTGGTTGTCGAGGTCTGCGGGTATACCCCGCAGGTCCCGTTCGGGCCGCCGGCGGTGCCGCCCGCATCAACGAGAACGGCTGAATAACAGTACGCATCAAAATCCTGGGTGCCGATGGCCGCCACCTGGTTCGGCATGGCCGAATGAGACAGATATAGCTTTTCGTATAAAGTCTCCTGCCCCGGCGCCGCGTCATAGAAGTAGATGGAAAAACTACCCTTCAAGGCCGAGGGGAAGGTGTGCTTCAGGCGTATCTCTCGCTGCCCGCCGCCGGTCGAGCTCAATTTAACCGACTGCGCACCGCTCCGGCTCTGCTCGGTGGATAGGGATAAGGAACCGAACTGCTCCCGGGCCGTCCAGAAGGGGTTGATTGCTGTGCCCTCAAAGCTGTCGTTGTAGCTTTGCATTGCGGCAGACTGTAATCTCGTGGCTCCGAGCAGAGTAAAAACGACGATGCAGAGGCAAAGGGTGAGCTTTATCGGGCGGGGCATCTTGGTTGTTCCTTTCTGTCGTGAGGCGGGCGCTGGAGTTTCGGTTGAGTCTTAGCGCCGGCCGAAGAGGTTCCGGGCGGGGTGGTCGCCTTCGTGAAGTACGACAGTGCGGACGGCAGTGAGAAGGCGGGCCAGTCGCCCGCCAGGGGTATCCGGGGTTTACTGGATCGATTCCCTGCCGAGTTCGACCGGCCGTGAGAGCCGCGCCCTGATTGGGTTGGTCGCTTCCGTCCGCAGCGTCGTCGTAGACGAAGGCAGACTGCCGTGACGAGGTTATCTGAAGCTGGATCGTTGGTTGAGGTTAAAGGCCCTTTCGCGCGGCACGAGGGGGTCCGCGGAGGGCGCGTGGGTGCAAACGAACCCGCGGAGGATAAAGCGGGCCGCCCCCTCTGTCAAGGGTCTTCCGCCGGGATGTAGCACATTAGGGCGATCATATAGTTGACTCACACTCCGGCAGCGTCCTACTTATTCTTTCACGCCCTTTCTCTTAAATCATCAGCAAGGTGATAGGCGGCCAACTTTGGTGCAGGGTTTACCAGAGTCTCTAAAAAGCCTTGCAGGCCCGGCCTTGCCTAATCAGTTCGCCTATACACCAATTTGTATGTAAGCGGTCGCGGCAACCTATCGCCGGTAACACTTACGTGTATGATCAGCCTCCGTCCATCAGCACTAATGGCGTAAGTGTTGACCCGCTGTCCATCTTTTGATTTAAAGGTCTGCTCCAGCGACCCGGATTTGAGTACCGTGCTGACTTTAAACTTCTCCTCGTTCTCCCTCATCCAGTCGATGGGCGTGCCGTCTACGGACGTTTGAATTGGCGCACGTTCATCGGTCGTAATGCTTACACCTGCATCGCCCGGCTTTAATTGAATGACTACCCGCTGATATGGGGGGAGGTTTGTTCTCTCCAACCGGCCGCGTGCAATGCCTTGTTTAGGCCAGCCCATCCCCTTCACTGCGATTTCTATCGCCTTACGAATGTCGTCGCTCTGAGCGGCGTCGAAGGTGTAAGTGCCTTCTAGCGGCCCTTGGGGCGTACGCGCGTTCGATGTGCCAGGGTGGAGCAGAATGCTCCCGCACAGCAGCACGGCGTAGAGTGCCGAGGCATTAAGTCTCACTGCGGTTTCTCCCCTTTGATTGTTGAATGGTGAGATTGCTGCGTCGGCGGCACAGCCGGATTGGGACCGGGGCAAGGCCGCAATGATAAGAAAATGTATACTATGGTCACTACACCGGTAAGCCCAATTAATAAGGGCCAAATTATCCGAACAAACTCGATGTTTGCTACCCACCGCAAAATTCTAAAAATTCTAAACTTATTAACACGCTCTTTTCTAAACTTTCTATCATGCTCTTTTGTGGCCTTACTCTGAATGCCTTTAAGCGTCTTTGGCGTCTGTCCTTCGGCTGCTTCCTCTCCCTTAAATAGTAAGGCATCTAGTGAGTTACGATATTCGTCGGCGATGCGCCGATAGAGGCAGACGCGCTCAAGATGGTTGAAATTAAACACAGCGCCACAGAACCCTATGACTATGAGGGCACAGGCCAGCGGCCAGTCGTCACAAGTCAGGCGGCCGTTCGACATTACGCCCACAAGGCCGGCGGTGGTCAGAATAATTATGTTAGAAGCGGTCGCCCTCTGGGACTCGTGGTGCCGCGCGTGGGCACAATTCTCCTCGTACATCCCTAACAAGGCATCCTTGCGGTCTTTTGTGAGGTTATTTAAGTCATCGGGAGCATTCATAAGAGCACCTGCCTCCGACAGCCCCACGCCGGAATCGAGCCACCCCAAGCAAGTGGCGTCAGCTGAATCTAACTGTATCCTTATGTGAGGCTGACAAGAACAACTCTCCTGCGCTGAAAAGGAGGTGTGAGATGCGGGGAAAATATACCTGCGTGGCGGGGTTGTCAATAGCGAGAAGTGCCTAACCGCTTGTATGTTTTACGCTTTCTTGACAAACCGGGCGGCGCTTCGCATAGTATCAGCCAGTTTCAGCGGTCAAATCCGGTCGGTTTTCCGCCTCCTCTGGGGGCGACGTGTCGGTAAAAGAGGCTTTGAGGGTCGCGTTTCTCTCTTCCGAGGCTGTGCCGTTCGCCAAGACGGGCGGGCTCGGCGACGTGGCGGGCGCGCTCCCCAAGGCGCTCTTGAAGGAGGGCGCTGACGTTTGCCTCGTCCACCCGCTCTACGACACGACCGACCGCCGCCTGCTCGAAGAGTTGGTCTTTGACAATCTCGAAGTGGACTGGCTTGGGGAGCGCCGCCGCGTCCGCGTCTGGCTGAGCCGGGCCGCCGGGCCGCCGGCCTTCCTGATAGACGAGCCGCGATACTTCTCGCGCGGCAGGCTCTA
Organism: Pyrinomonadaceae bacterium; assembly: GCA_035645715.1. Lineage (GTDB taxonomy): Bacteria > Acidobacteriota > Blastocatellia > Pyrinomonadales > Pyrinomonadaceae > QHXN01. The sequence goes on along the minus strand of DASQMB010000069.1, from coordinate 90,045 downwards.
CGGCGAGGGGGACGACCACTACCGCTTCGCCTTCTTCAGCCGGGCCGCGCTCTCGCTGCTCGGGCGCCTCGGCGACCCGCCGCAAGTGCTCCACGGCAACGACTGGCAGTGCGGCTTCGCCGCCGCCTGGGCCTGGGCGAGCCGGATGTGGGGGGGCGTCCTGGCCGAGACCAGGACGCTGGTCTCTATCCACAACCTCGCCTACCAGGGCCAGTTCGACCCCGCGGATTTGTGGCGGCTCGGCTACAAGGAAGAGGAGAAGAACGTCTTCCTCTCGAACGGCGCGGCCTCGGCCCTCAAAGCCGGCCTGATGACCTCGGACGCCATCACGACCGTCAGCCGCCGCTACTCCTACGAGATTCGGACGGCCGAACACGGGCACGGCCTCGACTGGCTGCTGCGTCAGAGGCAGGACCGGCTCGTCGGCATCACCAACGGCATCGACTACGAGGCGTGGGACCCCGCCTCCGACCCCCACTTGCCGGCCCACTTCACGGCCTCGGACCTTTCGGGCAAGCGCGCCTGCAAGCTGGCCCTGCTCGAAAAGTTCGGGCTGCCGGCCGAGCCCGAACGCCCCCTCGTCGCCACCATCTCGCGCCTCGTGGCGCAGAAGGGCTACGACATCATCAAGGCCGCCGCCGGGCAGATGCTCGAAACCGGCGCCTTCTTCGTCGCGTTGGGATCGGGCGAGGCCGAGTACGAGGGCTTCCTCCAGGCCCTGCACGCGCGCGCGCCGCGCCGCGCCGCCGTCTACCGCGGCTTCAACGAGCCGCTGGCGCACCTGATCGAGGCCGGCGCCGACATCTTCCTGATGCCGTCGCTCTACGAGCCCTGCGGCCTCAACCAGATGTACTCGATGCGCTACGGCACGGTTCCGGTGGTGCGGGCGACGGGCGGCCTGGACGACACGGTCGAGCACTGGAACCCGCGCGCAGGCGCCGGGACCGGCTTCAAGTTCGAGCCCTACACGGCGCAGGCGCTGGCCGACGCGCTGCGCGAGGCGGTTTTCTGGTACGGGCGGCCCGACGCCTGGCGCCGGATACAGGCGAATGGGATGAGCGCGGACAACTCCTGGGAGGCGGCCGCCCGCAAGTACATGAAGGTTTACGAGGCCGTGCAGACGCTCTGAGGCCCGGCACGGCGGCAGGCGGCCCCGCCCCGGACGAACCGCGGGGCGCCCCGCCTCATCAAAGGGGCACGAGTCGGAACCTAATTTTTCTTGAGCGGCCTTATCACTCGCAATAGTGGGCGAGCAGGCGGAGGAGACAACGCATGAGTGAACACGTCAAGGATGTGAGCGACAACAGTTTCGAGGCTGACGTTCTACAGTCAGAGCGGCCGGTGCTGGTGGACTTCTGGGCGCAGTGGTGCGCCCCGTGCCGGATGCTGGCGCCGACGGTCGAGGCCGTCGCCGAGAAGTACGCGGGCAGCGCCAGGGTGGTCAAGCTCAACGTGGACGACAACCCGAACGTCTCGCAGCGCTACGGCATCAAGGGCATCCCGACGCTCATCCTCTTCAAGAACGGCAAGGAGGAGGAGCGCGTGGTCGGGGCGACCTCGAAGGAAGCCATCTCGCGGATGATCGACAAGCACGTCGGCGGCGCGGTCAGCGCCTGAGGCCGCCGCGGACCCGGGCGGCGCGGGCCGTGTTCGGCGGAGGACACGGCCCGCGTTGTTCACCTGTCCCGGCCCCGGCGGCGGGGCGACCGGAACCAAGCGGGCGACGGGCTCGGGCCACTCGTCAGACGCGAGAATGAAATCAGCAGCAGGGAGACAGGCGGCGTCCCGGCGCCGGCCCTCGTTCGAGGAGCGGCTGGCGGCCAGGCGCGTCCGCGCCGTCGAGGACGCCAAGTTCCGCGCCCGCCAGGCGCAGGGCAAGCTGCGCCGCTTCGTCAGCATCAGGTTCCGCCGCGACGAGGTGGTCGAGTCGCTGGCGCTCAGGCGCGGCGACTGCAACCGCTGCGGCGCCTGCTGCGAAATCCTCTTCAAGTGCCCCTTCCTCAAGAAGCACCGCGACGGCACGACCACCTGCGGCATCTACGAAGACCGCCCCGGCCAGTGCCGACTCTTCCCCATCGACCGCCGCGACCTCCAGGAGGTGCGCGGCACCTGCAGCTTCTACTTCATCGAGAAGCCGGTGAAGCTGGAGAAGGCGAGTTGAGAGTTTTCAGTTTTTAGTTTTTAGTTTTCAGCCGAAGAAGTCCTGCGACGCGGAAGCCGAAGGCACCGAACTAAAAACTGAAGACTGAAGACTGAAAACTATGTCCAAAGTAATCGTCGTGGTCGGCGCGCAGTGGGGCGACGAGGGCAAAGGCAAGATCGTTGACCTGCTGGCCGAGCGGTTCGACGTGGTGGCGCGCTACCAGGGCGGCCACAACGCCGGCCACTCCGTCCAGGTCGGGGACCGCTCGTTCGTCCTCCACCTGCTGCCCTCGGGCGTCGTCCACCAGGGCAAGACCTGCGTCCTCGGCAACGGGATGGTCATCGACCCGAAGGCGTTCTTCGAGGAGGCCGACCGCCTGGCCGCGCAGGGCGTCAGCGTAACGCCCGAGCGCGTCCTCGTCAGCTCGCGCGCCCACCTCATCCTCCCCTTCCATCGCATACTCGACCACACGAGCGAGGAGCGGCTCGGCAACGAGCGCGTCGGCACCACGCTGCGCGGCATCGGCCCGGCCTACGAGGACAAGGCCGGCCGCCGCGGCATCCGGGCCGCCGACGCCGTCAACCCCGAGGTCCTGCGCTCGCGCATCGAGCGCAACCTCGAAGAGGCCAACCGCGTCATCGTCGCCTACAACCACGAGCCGCTCGACCCCGAGCAGGTCTTCAACGAAGTCTGGCCGCTGGTCGAGCGCCTGGCGCCCTTCATCGCCGACACGTCGCACTTCGTCAACCGCGCGGCGCGCGACGGCCGCTCCATCCTGGTCGAGGGCGCGCAGGCCACACTGCTCGACGTGGACCACGGCACCTACCCGTTCGTCACCTCCTCGAACACCACCGTCGGCGGCGCCTGCACGGGGCTCGGCCTCGCGCCGCAGCGAGTCACCGGCGTGCTCGGCATCGTCCGCACCTACACGACGCGCGTCGGCGAAGGCCCCTTCCCGACCGAGATGCTCGAAGGCGAGGCCGAGCTGGGCCACTTGATCCGCGAGCGCGGGCGCGAGTACGGCGCTTCGACCGGCAGGCCCCGCCGCTGCGGCTGGTTCGACGCCTTCGCCACCCGCTACGCAGCCGACATTAACGGCTTCGACTCGGTCGCGCTCACGAAGCTCGACGTGCTCGACGCCCTCGACGAGCTGAAGGTCTGCACCGGATACAAGCTCGACGGCAGGACGTGCGACTCGCTGCCGGCCGTCTCGAACGACCTCCGGCGCGTCGAGCCCGTCTACGAGACGCTGCCCGGCTGGCAGACCTCGACCGAGGGCGTCACCGACATCGGGCGCCTGCCGCGCGCGGCCCGCGACTACGTCGAGTTCCTCTCCGAGCAGGTCGGCGTCGAGATTGGCCTCGTCTCGACCGGCCCCGAGCGCGACCAGACAATCGCGCTGCGCGACTCGGCCCTCGGCCGCTGGCTCGAAGGTTAACTGATGCGCCGGAGCCACGTACGTCCGCCTCGATTGAACAATCAAAAGATTGCCACTATAATCCTCAACCTGATGGGTCGTTAGCTCAGTCGGTAGAGCATCCGGCTTTTAACCGGAGGGTCGTAGGTTCGAGCCCTACACGACCCATTCCCCTCACTCACGTGAATCGTCTACGTTCAGCGATTCGATGTGCTTTTCAAAGCTGTAATCCTCTGCAAGCCTCACGAACATCTGTTAAACCGGTGGCCCCGACCCCCCGTGCGAGTCTTCGAGACTTCGCACGCAAACTAAAACCCCCAACCACGGAGAATACCAGCAATGCGCGCTCTCGCTATCGCACTCTGTCTCACGCTCGTCCTGACCCCGACGGCCTTCGCCCTTGACAGCAAGAAGGCCGCCTACATCGGCGGCACCGCCGCCGACTTCAAGGGGGCCAAGAAGAACGTCGAGGGCACCCTGGCCCTCGACAACGAGAGGGAGTTGCGCTTCTCGCACAAGTTCAACGGCAAGGCCGGGGCCTACGCCATCCCCTACGACAAGATTATCGACATTGAGTACGGCCACAAGACCGGCCGCCGGGTCGGCGCCGCGGTCGCCACGGCGCTGCTGATCTCGCCGGTCGGCCTGTTCCTACTCTTCTCGAAGAAGAGAAAGCACTACGTCACCGTCGGCTACTCGGACGACGAGGGCAAGGAGCAGGTGGCCGTCTTCGAGCTCGGCAAGGACCTCGTCCGCACCGCGCTCCCCATCCTGGAAACCCGCTCCGGCAAGAAGATCGAGTACCAGGAGAAGAGCGGGAAGGACAAGACGGGCGGCTCGGCCGATAAGAAGTAGCAGCCGCAGAGAAGGGGCCGGCGCCCGGCCTCTTTCTACTCGAACGGGGCCGGATCGCCGCGCCAGCCTCTCGGCAGGCGTGCGCGCCCGGCCCCGTTCCCCGTGCGGACTTTTCGGCTGGACCGTGCCCCGACGGCGGCCGTGCGGCCCTTGCCACTGACGCGCCCCGGCCGGCGCGTCTCAGGCCATCGAGAGGAGGATGCGGCGGGGGCCGTCGAAGGGGTTGCGGCCGTGCGCGGCGAGGAGGTTGTCGATGACGAGCAGGTCGCCCTCGCGCCAGGCGACGGGCATGGACTCGGCGCCGACGACCTCGCGGACGTGTTCGAGGGCCGCAGCTTCGAGGGGCGTGCCGTCGCCGTAGAAGGAGTTCAGGCGCAGGCCCTCTTCGCCGGCGCGGGCGGTGAGGGCGCGGTAGGTCTCCGGGTCGAGGGCGCTGGGGTGGAAGCCTTCGGCCTGGTTGAACCAGACCTCCTCGCCGGTCAGAGGGTGCTTCGCCGTGGCGGGGCGCACCTCGCAGAGCCTTAGCCCGCCGTCCCCCCTCCAACTGAAACTCACCTGGCCCGAGCGGCAGAACTCCTCGACCGCCACCCCGTCTTCCGTCTCGAAAGCCTCCTGCCAGGAGTAGCCCGAACCCGCCTCGCCGGAGAGGTTGCGCACGTACCTGATTCCCTTTTGCCTGAACCGCGCGCAAACCTGCGGGTCGAGTTTTCTCAGGACCGCGCGGCTGTCGGCGAGGGGCGTTTCGCCGCCGCTCCCGGGCGGGGTCGCGCAGCAGAAGAAGAGGTGCGCGGGCCAGCGGAAGGTGTACGACAGCTCGTTGTGTGGCAGGAGGGTGAGACGGCTCGGGTACTCGGTCGAGGTGTAGACGCCTTCGCCGAGCTTGACGCGGGGCGAGGCGCCGCCGACGTAGTCGAGCGGATCGCGGCCCGAGAAGAGGCGGACGAACCTTTCGAGTTCCGCCGCGCCGCTCATCGAGAAGCCGCGCAGCAGCAGAGCGCCGTGTTCGAGCAGGCGGCCCCGCAAGGTCTCCCCGTGCTCGCGCCACAGCTCGAAGAGTGCCTCGGGGCCGCCGGCCGAGGCGCCGCCCTCGGGCTCGACGACTAGCGGCAGCCGCCGTTCGTTAAGAAAACTCGTCTTCATCCTTGTGTCGGAAGTCTGAAAGTAGCCCGGCCGAGACAGTAGCATGTTTTCGCTCGCGGGCTGAGCTGGGCCGCGCCTCGCCCCTCTCTTCTGCGGCGGCGGAGCAGATTCGGCAGATTCGGCAGGTTCGGCAGGTTCGTCGGCCGCGCGGAATTCTGCTATAACTTCCCGGCGCCATTACCCGCGGCCTCGCCCGCCGTTCCCCTTGAAAACGATTCTTCGACGGAGGAGATATGCGCCAGAGTTCACTCGCGGCCGTCCTTGTCTGCTGCCTGACGGCCATCGCCCTGCCGACGTGGGGCGGGGTCGCCGCCGCCCCCGTGCCACCCGCCGACACGCTCAACGCCAGGGAGCGCGAGGCCGCCGTCAAGTACCTCGAAGAGACGAGGCAGACCTTCCTGCGCTCGATAGAAGGGCTCTCCGAGACTCAGTGGAACTACAAGCCCGCGCCTGAACGCTGGTCGGTCGCAGAGGTCGCCGAACACATCGCCCTCAGCGAGTCGCTCATCCTTCAGCTCATCTCCGACCGCATCATGAAAGGCCCGGCCGCAAAGCCGCCCGCGGGCGCGCCCGCCGACGAGGCCGTCGTCAAGGCCATCACCGACCGCTCGGGCAAGTTCCAGGCGCCCGAGATGCTGAAGCCTATAGGCAAGTGGGCCACGCGCGAGGCGCTGACCAAAGACTTCGAAGAGGCGCGGGCGCGCACCCTCGCCTACGTCCGCGAGACGCAGGACGACCTGCGCGCCCACTCGGCCCCGCACCCGGTGCTGAAGACGATTGACGCCTACCAGTGGCTCCTGTTGCTCTCGGCCCACACGGCCCGCCACACCGCGCAGATCGAAGAGGTTAAGGCCGAGCCGGGCTTCCCCAAGAAGTGACGGCAGGTGACGTGCGCCGCCGCGGCGCCGGACCGAAGCTCGACTTAAAAGAGAGAGGGGGGCGGGGGGTCGCAACACCTCCCGCCCCCCTCTTTCGCGGGGAATTTCCCCGCCGCGGCCGTGTAACATTCTCGGGCCGCGGAGCCGTGCCCACGGCTTAGCCGTTCTCTTTCGGCTGGGCTATGATGGCGCGCATGGACCAACCCCTGCTGCTGGCCCTCGGACTCGGATTCGTCCTCGGTCTCAAGCACGCACTCGAAGCCGACCACCTCGTCGCCGTCACGGCAGTCGTCAGCGAAGAGCGGAGCCTGCTGCGCTCATCCCTCGTCGGGGTCCTGTGGGGCGTCGGCCACACGGCCTCGCTGCTGGCGGCGGGGCTCTTCGTCATACTGCTGCGGGTGGCTATCCCGGCGCGGGTGGCGTCGCTGCTCGAATTCGCGGTGGCGTTGATGATCATCACGCTCGGCGGCCGCGTCCTTTACCTGGCTTTGCGGAACCTGCGGAGCGTCCACGTCCACACCCACGACCACGGCGCGGGCGAACACACACACCTCCACTTTCACGGCCCCGAAGACGCGCACGCCGTCGGCCGCGCCGCGCCGCACGCCCACGCCGGTCACGGCCACGGGGGTCACGGGGCGGGGCTGCGCGGGTGGCGGGCGGTCGCGGTCGGCGCGGTCCACGGGCTGGCCGGCTCGGCCGTCCTGACGCTGTCCGTCCTCAACGAGGTGGTGGGCGGCGGCGGGGCCGCGCTCGGGCTCGCCTACATGCTCCTGTTCGGGCTGGGCTCGATTGCCGGGATGCTCATGATGAGCGCGCTCGTCAGCCTGCCCTTCGTCCTCACGACAGGGCGGCTCGCCTCGATCAACACCCCCGTCCGGCTGCTGGCCGGTCTACTGAGCATCGCCTTCGGCCTCTTCTACGCCTGGGAGACGGGGCCGGGCCTCTGGGCCTGAGTCTCAACTCGTCCGGGCCTGAATCTCAAACCCCTGCGCGTATGACGCCCGGCCCGACGTGCCCTCCCCGGCGGCCGCGGGCGGGGCGGACGCGAGCCCTTTCGCGGCGGACCCGAGCCTTTTTATTGTTGACGCGCGGCCCCGACCGGCCCGGCCATTTTTTTCTTTACGCCGCGGGCGCGCGTGCGTTAGGGTGAAAGTGGCGGGGACGAACCCGTCGCCGGCCCCTCGCCCCGCACGCGCGGCGGCCCCGCGGGGCCGGGCTTCCTCTCTCGCCGAAACGGTCCGGTCAGCACTCGCCGAGACGCCTGACCGATGGCCCGTCAAATTGGCAGTTCTACCCACGTCAGGCTGAACGGGGCCGCCACCTCTGACCGGCCGACTCTCCCCTCTAAACCGACGAATTAAGCCTGCAAAGGCCGCAGCCGCCCCCCGCACGCGTCTGGCACCTGGTTTGAAATGCAGGTCTCGAACGGGGCGCGGACGCGCGGCCCCGGCGCCGAATCAACCCTTCTCAGCCGACGCCCGGAAACTCTTATGCAGATTGCCGAAGGTCAGCGATTCCCACAGAGGTTCGTGCAGGCCGTGATCGCGCTGGGCGCGCTCGCCGTGCTCGTCTCAGCCTTCCGCCTGCCGGTCGCGCAACTCTCCTTCCCCCTCTTCCTGCTCGCCCTGCTCGCCTTCCAGCTCTCCTCCCGCTTCGACGCGCCCCTAGCCAGCGACCGCTGGAGCTTCCCCTTCGCCGAGTCCTGCTTCTTCCTGGCGATGTTTTTGTTCGACGGCGACGCGGCGGTAGTGGCGGCCGCGCTCGCGGCCACGAGCGCGGCGATGTGGGCCGGCGGCGAAAGCTACGAGGTGGCCTTCCGCGCCGCCTTGCGCGCCGCGGGTCTCTGCCTGGTGGTCTGGGTGCTGCGGCTCGGCTTCGGGTTCGTGCCGGCCTTCGTGCTCGCGCCCTTCACGGCCCAGGCGCTGAACGCCCTGAGCGTGGCGGCGCTCACGCTGACGCTGGCGCAGGCCACGGTGGTCGCCTACGGCTGGTCGTACCGCGTGGGCCAGCCGGTCTGGCGCACCTGGTCGCGCCTCTTCCTCTGGAAGTTTTTGGGGAACCTGCCGGCGGCGGCCGCCGCCCTGCTGATCGCGGCGGGCGTCCACTACGTCGGGCTCGGCGTCGCCATCACGGCCGCGTCGGCGGCGGCGCTCGTGGCCTTCGCCGTCGGGGCGCACCTGCGCCCGGGCGGGCGGAAGGCGGGCGAGAGCGAGGCGCGCGAGAAGGCCGCGGCCGACACGGCCGACCGCTTCCGCAGCGCCTTCGACTACGCGGCCATCGGCATGGCGCTGGTCTCGACCGAGGGGCGCTGGCTCCAGGTCAACCGCTCGCTCTGCCAGATACTCGGCTACACCGAGAAGGAGCTGCTCGCCCGCGACTTCCTCGCCGTCACGCACCCGGACGACCTGCCCACGGCGCTCTCGAACATCGGGCAACTCCTGAAGGGACGCATCCAGGCGTCGCAGATGGAGAAGCGCTACATCAACAAGCACGGGCACGAGGTCTGGGTCCACTGGAGCGTCTCGATGGTGCGCGACCAGTACTCGAAGTCCGTGCACCTGATCTTCCAGATTCAGGACATCACCGACCGCAAGCTGGCCGAACAGCAGCTCCACCACGACGCCTTCCACGACGCTTTGACGGGGCTCCCGAACCGCGCACTCTTCATGGACCACCTGAAGCTGGCGGTGGCCCGCTCGCTCCGGCGCGACAAGGAGATGTTCGCCGTCCTCTATCTCGACCTCGACCGCTTCAAGATCATCAACGACAGCCTGGGCCACACCATCGGCGACCAGCTCCTGGTCGGCATCGCCGAGCGCCTTCAGAAGAACCTCCGGCCGGGCGACACCGTGGCGCGCCTCGGCGGCGACGAGTTCACCATCCTCATCGAGGACATCACCGAGGAGAAGGAGGCCGTCGCCGTCGCCGAGCGCATCCAGAAGGAGCTGTCGGTTCCCTTCATCCTGAGCGGGCGCGAGGTCTTCACCACCGTCAGCATGGGCATCGCGCCCAGCTCCACGGGCTACGAGCGGGCCGAGGACATCCTGCGCGACGCTGACACGGCGATGTACCGCGCCAAGTCGCTCGGCAAGGCCCGCTACGAGATTTTCGACAAGGCGATGCACGCCCGCGCCATCAACATCCTCCAGATGGAGACCGACATGCGCCGGGCGCTGGAGCGCGAGGAGTTCCTGCTCTACTACCAGCCCATCGTCTCGCTCGAAGACTTCCGCCTGCGCGGCTTCGAGGCGCTAGTGCGCTGGCAGCACCCCGAGCGCGGCTTCATCTCGCCCATCGACTTCATCCCCGTGGCCGAGGAGACGGGCATGATCATCCCGCTCGGCGAGTGGGTCTTGCAGGAAGCCTGCCGCCAGATGCGCCGCTGGCAGACCTGCTTCCCGCTCGACCATCCGCTCTTCATCAGCGTCAACCTGTCCAGCAAGCAGTTCAGCCAGAACACGCTCATCAGCGTCGTCGCCGACATCCTCAAGGAGTCCGGCGTTAAGCCGCAGACCGTCAAGCTGGAGATCACCGAGTCGGTCGTCATGGAAAACATCGAGACCGCCACGGGCATGTTGCAGGAACTGCGCGAGATCGGCGTCCAGCTCGCCATCGACGACTTCGGCACGGGCTATTCTTCGCTCTCCTACCTCCACCGCTTCCCCATCGACACCCTGAAGATCGACCGCTCCTTCGTCACCCGGATGACCGACAACACCGAGAACGCCGAGATCGTCCGCACCATCGTAGTGCTGGCGCAGAACCTCGGCATGGACGTGGTGGCCGAGGGCGTCGAGACCAACGAGCAGCTCGCGCTGCTGCAAAAGCTCGGGTGCGAGAACGGCCAGGGCTACTACTTCTCGAAGCCGGTCGCCTGCGACTCGGCCGAGAAGATCATCGCCGACACCTATTCCGCGCTGACAGCGACCGCGCAGGCGCCCGCCTCCCAGGCCGGCTCCGGCAAGCAGGTCTGGGTGGCCTGAGACCGACGCGAACGCCGGGAGGGAAATGATGATGGTGATCGAATCGAGCACGGCGGTCGGGCCGACCCCGTCGCGCGAGGCCGCACAGAGTTCGCGGGCTCGGAGGCTGCGCCCGCCGATGCACTGCTACTGGGGCACCACGCCCGCCTGCCCGCGCAACGGCCGGGTGACGAGCCTCGGCGCCGACGGCTGCTTCATCAAGACGAAGGCGGAGGCGGGCGAGGGCCAGGAGCTTTACGTCAACTTCTGGCTCCCTACCGAGCGGTGGCTGATGCTGCGCGGCCGCGTCACCTACCACCTCTCGAAGGTCGGCTTCGGCCTCGCCTTCGCCGGCCTCTCCGGGGCCGAGCGCGACGTGATCTCTGTCCTCCTCGACTACCTCGACGAGGCGCAGGGGCCGCACGAAGAGCAGGCGGCCTAGAGCCCGCTCGGAACGAGCCGACAGTTTGGAGGCGGCCTGTGACCGCCGGTGCGCCTTACATCGAAGCGTGAACCGGCGGCCACAGACCGCCTCCTTGCTGGGGGTTAACTTCGTCGGCCCGAAAGCCGGGGAAACTTGAGAGGCCCGCGACCCGTTCTGTGACGGGCCGCGGGCCTCTCGTTCGCGTTCGTGAGTTTTTCAGGCGGGCGGCGTCTACTTCGACTCGGACATGGCGGCGATGTAGCAGCCGTTGGCGGTGGTGGTCAGCGGGTCGCGGGCGAGGCGCACGTCGGCGATCTCGACGGGGAATTCGCCGTCGGCGCGGAGCATCGTCTCGAACTTCTGGAGGAAGCCGGCCGGCTTGGCCGTGCCGCCCGCGAGGACGATCTTCATCGGGCGGTCGATCTTCGGCAGTTGGCTCGAATGCCTGAACTCGGTCCGCAGCCGGTCGATGAGCGACTGCAACACGTCCTCGTAGAAGATGTGGAGGGCGCGCGTCATGTCGTCCTTCGGCGGGCGGGCGAGGTCGAGGTTCTCCTCCTTGAAAATCCTGACCTTCGTCGAGTTGCTCTCGCCGAGCACCTCGGCCACGTTGCGGTCGATGTAGTCGCCGCTCTTCGGGATGCTGAAGGTGATCATCGGCATGGACATGAACGAGACCGAGACGTTGCACATGCCGCCGCCGAAAGATATGCCGATGCCGGTGAAGTTTTCGTCCTGCAATTCGGAGAAGACGACGGCCTGCCCCTCGTTGATCGCCCTGGCCTTGTAGCCGAGCGACTGGAGGAAGCTCTTGAGCACGGCCTCGTGGTAGACGAGGTTGCCGTTGGCGTTCTCGCCCTTGCCGGGGACGCTGAAGCAGAGCACCTCGCCCTTGCGGGCGCGCGGCACGAGCAGCTCGATGATGCGCTGGATCATCTGCTGGCTCATCTCTTCCTGCGGGTTCAGGAGGCCCGAGTACATCGGCCGCCGGGCGTCGGTGTCGAGGAAGCTGGCGAAGAAGTCTGAGTCGTTACCGTAGACGTAGAGGTTCTTGCAGTTGCGCTCGTAGAGCATGCCGCGCTGCTTGAGCACGTTCTCGGCCATGTCGGACGACGGGACCGACACGAAGGCGTTGAGGTGGCAGCGGTACTCCTGGCCGGGCGTGCCGTCGGCGACGACGATGCGGCTGGTGCCGATGTCGAGCCCGACGGGGCCGGGCCGGGCGCTGCTGCCGTTGTTGTTGATGTCGGGCTTGGGGGCCACCGTCGCGTGCTGGCTTTTCTCTTCCATGATCTCTCCTTTGAAGGGTTTCCGGGACGCTCTGGTCTTCGGCGTCCTCTCTCGTGTCGGTTTATCAATCGCGGGCCGCGTGGCCCTCAAAGGCCGGCACTCGCGGGCCGGCGTCACATCTTCCCCGCCTCGGCTCGTCTGCCGACTTCCGGCTCAGCGGTCGCCATCCTCAGGGCCGGCGCGGCCCGGGGCCTCGCCCCCGCCCGAGCTGGCGCGGGCGCGGCGCTGCACCTCCATCCGCTCGCGGTAGGCGTCGCGCATTCGGCGGCGTAACTGTTCGGGCGCGGTCTTCGCGTCGGCGGCGCGGCGCGCGAACTCCTCCTCGGCGGCTGCGGCGCCCTGCCAGATGGCGCCGCCCAGCTTCTCGACCGTGGCCTCGTCGTAGGTGAAGCCGAACTCGGCGACGCTCGCGGGGGCGACCGGGTACTTGTCAGACAGGCCCATCGCCTCGAAGGGGAAGCCGCGCGCCCAGTCGTGGTGGAAGGCGATGCCCATCGTGGTCGGGTTGATCGAGACGAGGCCGTGGGCGACGCAGTTGGCGTCGTCTATCTGGTGGCGGCTGCGCAGCACCTGCGTCAGCAGGCGACCCGCGACGAGCTGGGCCTCGGTCAGGCGCTCCTCGCCGCCGGCCTCCATGCTCGTCTCGAAGCAGACGCCGAGGAAGCTGTCGTTCAGCCCGACGTAGGTGCCGCCCGTGCCGGCCCAGACGGAGTTGCCGGTGTGGTTGGCCGCGTCCTCGTCGCGCACGATTCGGTAGACCTGCCCGAAGCGGTCGATCACGTAGTTGTAAGACTTGTTGCGGCGCACGTATTCGAGCAGCCCGCGGCTGCGGACCTCGATGGAGTCGCTGTTGTCGGGCGTGAACGGCAGCATGTCGTTCTCGGACGTGTGGTAGACGATCCCGACCGGCTCGCGCTTGAGGCCGCCGGCGGTCTGCGGCAGGCCGCCGCTGAAGACGTAGTAGCCTCGCGGGCGGTTGACGGTCTCAAGGTCGAGCAGGATGCGCGCGCCGTTGCTGTAACGCTCGAAGCCCTCGCCCTGCTCGACGAGCCAGACGCGCCCGGGCCTGTAGTCGGGCGGCAGCGAAGTCTGCCCGCGGGCCGCGCCGGCGGGGCCGGGCTGCGCCACGCCGACCACCTTGCGGTAGCGGGCCGAGAGGTAGTCGTTAGCTCTTGCCGCGCCCCACTCGGCGCCGCGGTAGGCGCCGTAGAAGGCCGTGCAGAGCAGGAGCACGCCGACGACCCCGAGCGCGTGGCGGAACTGGTAGCAGCGGAACGTGAGGCGCGCGACTAAGGGTGCCGTGCGCGTCAGTCCGGCCAGCCCGCGACGGCCGCTCTCGGTCTGGGCGCGGTAGCCTTTCAGCTCTTGAAAGATCAGGTGGTAGAGCCAGGCGCGGAGCAGGTAGTCGTAGAGCCGGCTCCGGCGGAAGAACTTCAGGCGTCTGAGCGCCTGGTCGGCGCGCTCGCGGCTCGCGGTCTGCCTGGCGAGGGTGTGGTTGAGGAAGCGCAGGCGCGCCTCCGGGCGCTCGAAGAAGTGCGCGAAGCCCTCGACTATCTTCGTGTAAGTCTGCGACGTGTCCACAGGCTCGCCTCGCACTTCTTCCGCGCCGCGCGGACCCGACGAGTCCGGGGCGCGCCGCGCCCGACTGCCGGGCCGGGGAGACTACTTGACCTCGACGACCAGCCCCGACGGGGCGACGCCCTTCGCTCGCAGTTCGCTCGCGTGCCGCGCGGCCTCTTCTCGCGTGGCGAAGCCGCCGACGTAGACCCTGTGCCAGGTGCCGCGCTGCGGGATGTCAACCGCGGCGGCGCGGGCCGCGAAGCCCGAGGAGCGCAGCTTCGAGACGCGCTCGTTGGCCTCGGAAGGGCTGTTGAACGAGCCGACCTGCACGGCGAACCTGCCGGCGGGCGCGGCCGGCTGCGGGGCCGCGGCGGCCTTCTCCGCGGCAGCCTTCTCCGCGGCGACAGGCTTTTCGGCCGGGACGGGTTTTTCGGCGGCGGCCGGCTTCGCGGCGGCCGGCGCGGGCTGTGGCGCGGGCTGTGCGGGTTCGGGGTTCCTGGCGGGCGCGACGGCCGTCTCGGCCGCGGGCGGGGCCGGCACCACGGCCTGACGGTTGGCCGAGTGGTTCTGCACGGCCGCCGCGGCGATGGTCTCCGGCTGCGCCGCGGGCTGGTAAAGCCAGCTTAAGAGAAAGATGAGAAGGAAGAACCCGACGCTGCTGACGACCAGCAAGGCCGGCGAGATGCGGAGCAGGCGTAGCCCGACGGCGTAGTTGTCGGGCTGCGCGGCGGGGCGCGGCGTCACGGCCGGCGTCTCCGGCCGCGAGGCTTCACGCGCGACCTCGACCGCTTCCTCGGGCGATCCAGGCCGGGCCGTCTCGTGGGCAGTCCTCGCGGCGGCGTCCACGGCCTGGTTTACGGCCGCGGGCACGATGGGCGGGCGCCGTCCAAAGAGTTCGGCCGACGCCGCCTGAGGCCGGGAGGGGTTACGGGCCGCTTCTGGTTCGAGGCGCGGGGCTCCCGCCAGTTCGGCAACAGTTGAAACTTCTGTCTCTGCGGAAAACCGATCCGCCGTCTCGGGCGCGGCGGCCGGTGCGGGGGCGTAAGGCGCGAGGCCGTTGACCTCGCGCCTTACGTCTCTGGCGAGCAGAAAAGGGGGAGGGGTGAAAACGTCGTCGAGCACCTGCGGGTGCGTGGCGGGCGCGGCGGCCGAGGCGACCTCATCCTGGTTGATGCTCAGGATGTCTTCGTCTGCCTCGCCCCCGCGAGTTGAGGGCGGTGGTGTGTAGGGCATTGGGGCTCTTGCCTCTGCTGGCGGTTCGGGGCCGCGGCCGCCCCGAGAATGCCCGACGCTTTCGAGATTGAAACTTCGCGCCGGGCCGGCTGTCCGCGCCTCGAACTTTACAACTGCCGTGCCACCTGCGGCCGGCCGGAAGGGCGCCGGGGCATTTCTGGAAGAGAGGGCGTCGGCTTCCAGCTTTCGGCCGGAAACGTTGCCCCCCGATTGCTTGAGTGGCCGCCCCGCCCGGGTTTTATGCGGCCGCGGCCCCTCAAAACGCGTCAATGGTGACAAGCTTTGTCAGCCTGCCCTGCCGTTTTTCGGCAGGCGGGCGCCGCCACCTCACTTCAGCCAGAGTTCAGCCGGGCGGCCGTTATGAAGGTCTGACAAAGGATTTCCGGCGCAGGAGTTTCAGCGGCCGGGCGCGTCACGCCAGCGGGCACGAAGCTTGCTCCGCCCCGCCACAACGCCCGCCCGCCCTTTGGCGCGGGCCGCGAAAAGAGCCGAACGCTTCGGCCGCCAACGAGCGCGCAGGGAGGTATACGCCCAGACCTCTCGTGCCGCCGGATGACCGCCCCCGTCCGCCCAGGGACGACGGGCCTACAGCCTCTCACCCAACCTGATGCTTTTCGAGCGTAAGCACTCACCGGGCGTCTCTACTTGGACGGTCGCCGCGGCGGGCGCGGCGGCCCTCTGCTTCTCGGCCGCCGACTCCGCAGCCTCCTTCGACCTCCCTTTGCTCCTCTTCACGCTGGCGGCCCTGAGCCTGGGGACGCGCTTCGGGTTGAGGGTTAAAGGCACGTCCGTCATGGCGGCAGACGCCTTCGTCGTGGCCGCGATCCTGATGTTCGGCGGCGGGCCGGCGGCGACGCTGGCGGCCGTCGCGGCCTTCTGCGCGACCCTGCGCGCGGCGGAGGGCTGGAAGTCTCCTGCGGCCGACGCCTTGCTGGCGGCGCTCGCGGCCTTCGGCTCGGCCGCCGCCCTGGAGTTCGCCATCGGACCCGTGGCCCCGCTCGCGGGCGAGGCCGCACCGGCCACATTGGCCCTCGCTGCCTGCGTCGTTGCCGGCGTCCACGCGCTGGTGGCGGCGGCGTGCGGCCAGGCAGCAGACTCCGACGAGGGCCGCGCGGCCGGCGTCGCAGATAGGTTCCTGCACACGTTCGCCGCCTTCCTGGCCGTCGCCTCGCTGGCGGCGGCCTTCGCGCGTGCCGCCCACTACTTCGGCCAGACGAGGGCGCTGCTGGCGCTCTCGACGCTCGCCGTGGCCCACTTCGCCTACGGCGTCTACCTGCGCCGCGCGGAGGCGGGCGCGGGGGCCGGGGCCGCCATGCGCCCCGCGGCGACGGCCGGCGGCGGGGATGTCTTTCAGGAGGCGTTCGAGGGGGCGGCCATCGGGATGGCGGTCGTCTCGGCGCGCGGGCGCTGGCTGCGCGTCAACCGCTCGATGTGCGAGCTGCTCGGATACGAGGAGGATGAGTTGCTGGCGCGGGGGCTCTCCGACGTGATGCACCCGGACGACCTCGGCGGGGCACTCACAGACTTGAAGAAGCTGCTCAGGGGCAAGACCGCGGCCTACCGGACCGAGAAGCGTTTCGTCCGCAAGGACGGCTCGACGGCCTGGGCCTTGTGGAACGTGGCGCGGGTGAAGGACCGCGAGAGCGGCGAGGTGCGCCTGATCTCGCAGGCGCAGGACGTGACCGAGCGCAAGGTCTCGGAAGCGCGGCTGATGCACGACGCTTTCCACGACGCTTTGACGGGGCTCCCGAACCGCGCACTCTTCATGGACCACGTCAAGCTGACCATCTCGCGCTCCAAGCGCCGGCCCGACCACCTCTTCGCCGTCCTCTTCCTCGACCTCGACCGCTTCAAGGTCGTCAACGACAGCCTGGGCCACATGGTCGGCGACCAGCTCCTTGTCGGCATCGCCCGCCGGCTGGACGAGTGCCTGCGCGAGGGCGACACGGTGGCCCGCGTCGGCGGCGACGAGTTCACGGTCCTGCTCGAAGACATCGCCGACGAGGCCGAGGCCGTCGAGGTGGCCGAGCGCGTCCAGCGAGAGCTGTCGGCCCCCTTCAACCTCGAAGGGCACGAGGTCTTCACCACGGCCAGCATCGGCGTCGCCCTCTCCTCCATCGGCTACGACAACCCGGACGACATCCTGCGCGACGCGGACACGGCGATGTACCGCGCCAAGTCGCTCGGCAAGGCCCGCCACGAGGTCTTCGACAAGGCGATGCACGCCATCGCCGTCAACCTCCTCCAGATGGAGACCGACCTCAGGAAGGCCCTGGAGCGGCGCGAGCTTTACATGCTCTACCAGCCCATCGTCTCGCTCGACGACTTCCGCCTCTGCGGCTTCGAGGCGCTCGTGCGCTGGCAGCACCCCGAGCGCGGCCTGATCTCGCCGATGGACTTCATCCCCATCGCCGAGGACACCGGCCAGATCATCCCCATCGGCGAGTTCGCCCTGCACGAGGCTTGCCGCCAGATGCGCCGCTGGCAGAAGCTCTTCCCCTCAGACACGCCGCTCTTCATCAGCGTCAACCTCTCGGGCAAGCAGTTCAACCAGCCGAACCTGATCGAGATGGTCCGCGCCACGCTCGCCAAGACGCGGCTCGAACCCCGCAGCCTGAAGCTGGAGATCACCGAGTCGGTCGTCATGGACAACATCGAGACCGCCACGGGGATGCTGCGCGAGCTGAGGGAGCTGGGCGTCCAGCTCGCCATAGACGACTTCGGCACGGGCTATTCTTCGCTCTCCTACCTCCACCGCTTCCCCATCGACACCCTGAAGATCGACCGCTCCTTCGTCACCCGGATGGTGGACAACAGCGAGAACATAGAGATCGTCCGCACCATCGTCATGCTGGCGCAGAACCTCGGCATGGACGTGGTGGCCGAAGGGGTGGAGACGAAGGACCAGCTCGCGCTGCTGCGCAAGCTCGGGTGCGAGAACGGCCAGGGCTACTACTTCTCCAAGCCCTCGACCCCCTCCGACGCCGAGAGGGTTCTGGGCGACACCTTCGCGCGCCCGCAGCCCGCCGCAGGGAAGCCGCTGCCGGCGGTGCTGCCCGACGACAAGGTGAAGACCTTCCGCCTGGCTTGAAGGAGACTGGAGGACCGCGGATGTTTGAAGAGAGGAGAGAGTCGGAGCGTGTCAGGGCCAACCTCCCGGCGCGCTGGGAGGGCGCCTTCAGCAGCAGCGCCGGCACGGTCGTTGACATCAGCACGACGGGCTGCTTCATCCTGTCGGACGACAGCGTCTACCCGCGTGAACTGATCCGCCTCGAAGTCGAGCTGCCGACGGGCCGCAGGATTTACGCCTGGGGCGAGGTGGTCTACCGCTTCGAGGAGGTCGGCTTCGCCCTCCGCTTCACCGGCGTGGACGCGACCGAGCGCCGGATGCTCGAAGCCATCATCGAATTCGCCCGCAGCGGCGCCGCCGCCTGACATCCTTTACCTGACGACGGCCGGGGGCGTCGCCCGCCGGCACGCGACCCGAATACCAGATGAGCAGCAAAGTCCTCGTCCCGGAGCCGTCACAGGCCGCCCCGTTCGCCCTGCGCGCCGTCGTGCGCTGGAACGACGGCCGCGAGCCGCGCGAGGAGGTATCGGGGCTGTCGAACGTCACGCCGCAGGGCGCCACGCTGCTGCTCGGCGAGGCGCCGGAGCCGGGTTATCTCCTCTGCCTGCAACTGCCGGGCGCGCGCGGCAACCCGCTCGGGATGAAGATGTACGCGCTCGTCTGGGCCGTCGCCGGGGCGCCGGACGCGGGTGCCCTCGGGCCGGCCGGGCAGCAGCACTCGGTCAGCGTTATCTTCGTGGACGACGCGCCGGGCGGGAAACTCGCCGAGGAGTTCTCGACCTACACCTATCTGATCGAAGAGGACGGGCGCGTTCGCCTTCAGCGGCAGCAGGCGAACGCCAGGCGCGAGCCCAACCAGCGGCGCGAGTCGCGCATCGGCGTTCCCGTCGAGATGATGCTCGAAGCCCTCCGGCCGGACGGCTCGGTCCTGATGTGCGAGCAGACCGTGACCGAGAACATCAGCCGCAGCGGCGCGGCCATCCTGACATCGCTTTTGATCGGGGCCAGACAGCCGGTGCGGCTGACGAGCGCGCGATACGGCATCGCGATGCCGGCCGTGGTCCGCGCCCGGAGCATCGGCCCCGACGGCATCGCCCGGCTCCACGTCGAGTTCGACGGCAACCAGTTCCCGCTCGAAAAGATCGTCTGAACGCCCTCCCGGCATGGGTTACAATCCGGCCCATGCGCTCTGATCGTTTCGACAGTTCCGGCGGGAGGCCGCCCTCCAAACTCTTCGCCGCCGCAATGCTGTCGGCGGTCGTGGCCTGCGGCCTCGCCTCAGCCGGGTGCGGCGCACCGGACCGCCCGGCGGGCGAGCGCAGCGACAACTCCCGAACGGCCGCGCCCGCCGACACGCAGAGCCCCGCCGCGACGACGGCCACCCCCGACGCCGCCGGCCCCGAGCGCGACGGGCACGGCGGCGCAGTCGGGAATGCGGGAGAGAACGCTAACGAGAACGCGGTCGGGATAGCGGCCGGGAACGCGAACGTGAGTGGTCCGAGTCCCGGCCGCGACGCCGCGGCGGGCGAGGCCGACTCTTCCACACAGAGCTTCGAGGGCACGGCGGGACTCACCGAAAAAAAGGCCGAGGCGGGCGGCGTCGCAGTGCTCCGCGAGGTGCGTTCGGCCTCTCACACGACGTTCGACCGCGTCGTCTTCGAGTTCGACGGCAGAGCCCTCCCGGGCTACCGTGTGGATTACGTTGACCGGCCCGTCCGACAGTGCGGCTCGGGCCGGCCGGTGAGGGTGGCGGGTGACGGCTGGCTGCTCGTCCGCCTCGAACCCGCGAAGGCACACACGGAGGCGGGCCGGCCGACCGTCAGAGACCGCGACCGCCGCCCCGGCCTGCCGAACCTGAAAGAGTTGAAGCTCATTTGCGACTTCGAGGCGCAGGTCGAGTGGGTGCTCGGCCTCGGCTCGCCGAACCGCTACCGCGTGCTCGAACTTCAGAACCCGGCCCGCCTCGTCATCGACGTGAAAAGATAAACCGCCCGCGAACCGGAGGTCGTAGCCCCGGTTCGCGGGCGGTCTGTTTCGAGCCGGGCGTCAGCCGGCAGACGGGCGGGCGCGTCTCCCGTCAGGGCTTGCCTTTACCCTTGCCGCCTCCTCCGCCCTGTCCCTTGCCCTGCTGGTTGCCGCGCTCGGCGGGCGGACCGCCCTGCGGGCGCTCGGCCTTCTGTCGCCCCTGACCCTGCGGCGGGTGGGCATGGGCGGGCTGGCGCTGTTCCTGACGCGGCGGTGCGGCCCTCGGCGCCTCGTCCCTGCGCGGCTGCGGCTGTGGCCTGGCTTCGGCCCCGCGCGGCTGGCCTTGCGGGCGTTCGACCGCCGGCTGCGCGTTCTGCCGCCCGCCCACGCGCTCGGCCTGCGGCCCACGCACGGCGGGGTTACCCAGCCGGCCGCCGCCCTCGCGCACGGGCGCGCCGGCTACGGGCTGAGCGTGAGGCGCGGTCCGCTCGTCGGCCCTCGCTCCCCTGCCCTCGCCGCGCTCGCGGCCCGGCGCCTCGGCCGCGACAGGCGGCCCGGCGGCAGCCTCATCACTACGACTGTCACCACGACTGTCGCGCCCGCGTCCCCTCGCCGACTCGCCCGCTGCCTCGCGGCGTTCGTCGGCCAACTGCAACTTCTGCTTCTTCTGCTTCTCGGGCACGGCCTCGGCGCGCAGCGCGCGGGCCACGTCGCGGCCGTAGGCCGGCGGGGCCGTCGGCTCGGCCGTGTAGACGCTCGTGTCCGCCCACTTCCTCGCCAGGCCGGGGGGCAGCTTAGCCCCGCGCCGGGCCTTCGATTCGAGCAGCGCCAACTGGCGCATCTCTCCGACCGAGAACGGGTCGAGCACGGCGCGCGCGCGGCCCGCGTCCCGCGGCCGGTTGGAGGCGACGGCCCGCGGCTCGACCGTGCGCCAGAAGCTCTCGGCCGGGACGGCCGTCAGGGCGCCGGGCACGTCGAGGTTCGTGAACGTCAGGCGCGCAGGGTCGGCGTCGTCGAGGTAGTGCGGCTGCCAGTCGGGTCCGTAGTAGGTGCGGACGTAGGTGTCGTCCGGCGCGAGCGGCACCCAGCCGACGAGGCCCGACGCGTCGGGCGGCAGGAAGGCGACGAGCGCGGGCGCGTAGGCCGGGCGCTCGCTCGCCCCCTCTGGCACCCAGTACCACTGCCCGCCGGAGTTGACCCACCGACCGTAATGGTAGGGCGCGTAACCCCAGGGCTCGGCCGAGACCCAGGTCATCCCGTGCGGCTCGTCGAGCGTCCAGTAACCCTGCTGGTAGGGCGCCCAGCCGTCTTCGACGCGCGGCTGCCAGGCGTGGCCGTAGCCGTCAACCTCCTGCCAGGAGCCGTAACTGTCCAGGTCGCGCACGCCCGGTATCAGGTCCGAGACGTAGCGATAGCTGTCGTAGCGGTTGTAGGGGTCGAAGTGATAGGGGTCTGCGAGGTAGGCGTCGTAGCTGCCGTAGCGTCCGTCGTAGAGGCCCGGATACTGGTCGCCGTAATAGTCGTTGAGGAGCGAGCCCGCGTAGTCGGGGCTGAGGCGCGACAGCACCACGTCGGCCGCCGTCTGTCCGAGCAGCGTCAGCACCTCGCCCTTGCCCACGTCGCCGCTCCCGGCCAGTCCCACGAAGCGGGCCACGCCGTTCAACACCGAGAGCCACGCGCCGCCGTCTTCGTTCAGGCCGACCTCGTAGAAGCCCGGCTCGCGCAACTCGAAGGCGCCGTGCGGGGTGGCGACCTCATAAAACTGGTCGTCGTCCAGCTCGCCGATCTCGAAGACGGCCGACCCGTCGCGCAGGGCGAGCTGCATCCTGCGGTCGGAGAGCGCCAGCACGTCGAGCGACGTTTCGGGGCCGAGCCGCGCGAAGTTGCGCCCCGTGAAGGCCAGCGCCGCGCGCGAGCCCTCGCCGGCGTAGAGCCGGTCGCCGACCGAGACGGGCGTGTTGGGCGTGACCTCCTGCCACTCGTCTTCGAGGCCGTCGTCTTCGAGCATGCGGTCGAGCCCGACCACGCCCGCGACGCGCTCGACGCGCGCCGCGCCCGACACCTGAGCCTCCTCGGCCTTGCGGTCCCGGCTGACCCAGAAGGCCGCCACCGCGGCACCGAGCGCCGCGCAGAGCACCCCGATTATCGCCAGCCGCGCCCCTCCGCTTTTCACTCTCATCGGAAAATCCCCCTTCTCCTGTCTGGCACGAGAGAGAGTTAACGAGTCGCACAGTGCAACCGAAGTGCCGCGCGCCGCTGCGCCGGGGCGAAGAGCTAAACCGCTGCCGTTCCTCGACTTGGCCTGAAGACACGGAGACCGCGCGTGATTCCCGATGCGCGGAAAGCGAACAGGGGTGAAACGATTGAAGGGTCTGGGTGGAGGGGAAAGAGCCGGCGTAGAACAAGGAGGCCGGGGTAAGGAGGGGGCCGGGGCGGCGAGAGGCGGCGTGATGAGGGGCGGCGCTCCGGCGGCCGCCCTTTAGCCGGTGAACTTGTAGCCGACGCGGTGGACCGTGATGATGTGCCGCGGGTCGCCGGGCGTGTCCTCGATCTTCTGGCGGAGCTTGGCGATGTGCATGTCCACCGTGCGCGTCAGGGGCAGGCCCGTGTAGCCCCAGACGTGGTCGAGCAGCTCGTCGCGGGTGACGACCTCGCCGCGGTGCTCGACGAAGTAGCGCATCATCTTGTACTCGCGCGGGCTCAGCTCGATGGCCCTGCCTCCCTTCTTCGCCTCGAAGGTCTTGAAGTTGATCTCCACGTCACCGAACTGCGCGCCCTCGACCTCGTCGGCGGTCTTAGTGGCGCGGCGCAGCACGGCCTCTACGCGCGCCATCAGTTCCAGGAAGCTGAAGGGCTTGGTCACGTAATCGTCGGCCCCGGTCTTCAAGCCGAGCACCTTGTCTATCTCCTGCCCGCGGGCGGTGAGCATGATGATGGGCGTGCTGTTGCCCTCGCTGCGGAGCTGGCGGCACACGTCGAGACCGCTCATGCGGGGCAGCATCACGTCGAGGATGACAAGGTCGAGGCCGCGCTCGGAGGCGAGGCGGAGGCCGGTCTGCCCGTCGCGGGCCACCTGCACGTTGTAGCCCTCGTAGGAGAACCCGTCGCGCAGGGCGACGGCCATCGCCTGATCGTCCTCGACGATCAGGACCTTGCGCGCGTTCGGTTGTGCGTGGGTGCTCATGGCTTTCAGGGCTGCGGCCGGGGCCGGCGGTCGGCGTGGAAGGTCTTGTTGACGATCCTCCACTCGCCCTCGATCTTGAGGAGCGACATGTAGTCGGTGAAGGTCACCTGCGGGTATTCGAGGACGACCTTGGCGACGGCGGCGTCGCCCGTCACGTCCACGCTCTCGATGCGACGGCTGCGGCGCGCCTCGTCGTCGGCCGGCTTGCCCGGCGAGCGCGAGATGTACTCCTCGCTCGTCATCTGCGCGAACTTGCCTTCGCGCGTGAAGAAGAGTTTGGCCTCGGGGTGGAAGGCTTTGCGGTGGTGCTCGCCGAGGCCGGTGGCTTGGCCGCGCAGGTAGTGCTCGACCGCCGCGCGCACGCCCGCCTCGTCGGCGCTCTCGGCCCGCGCCGCCTCGCGCGGTTGCCACGCGGCGGCGCAGAGGGCGAGCGCCGCGAGTGCCGCGAAGATAAATTTTTTCATCAGCCTCTCTCCTTTGGCGGGGCCGCGGCCCGCCGACTCCGGGCGCGGGCGCACTCTGCCGCGCCATCCGACGCGCCGCCCGACTCAGTGTTTGTAGGCGAGCCCGCGCGAGGGGTCGTCGCCGATGACGGGCTCGGCGCCTTCGGTGCCTTCGGCGCCGGCCGCCCCGTCGGCCGCCGGCAGCGAGACGGTGAAAGTGCTCCCGCGGCCGAGGTCGCTCGTGACGGTGACGGTGCCGCGGTGGGCCTCGACGATGTGCTTGACGAGCGAGAGGCCGAGGCCGCTGCCCTTCACGTCGTGGACGAGGCCGGTCGAGACCCGGTAGAACTTCTCGAAAATCTTCCGCTGCTCGGCCGGCGCGATGCCGACGCCGTGGTCCGTGACCGAGATTTCGACGCGCCCGCCGCGCTCGCCCGCGCGCACGATCACCTCCCTGCGCGCGGCGTCGGCGGAGTACTTGACGGCGTTGTCGAGCAGGTTCATCAGCGCCTGGGCGAGGGCCTCGGCGTCTACCATCACGCGCGGCAGCGGGCGCGGCGCCGGGTGATAGACGAGGGCGAAGCCGACCTGCCGCAGCCTGACCTCGCAGGTCTTCAGGGTCTCGGCCACCACGTCCTCAATCGCCAGCCGCTCGAAGTGGTAAGTCTTGGCGCCCGACTCGATCTTCGAGAAGTCGAGGATGTTGTTGATGAGCTGCGTCAGGCGGCGGCTCTCGGTCTCGATGTGCTCGCCGTACTCCTGAATCTTCGCGGGGTCGCCGACGCGCCCGAGCTTCATGAACTCGCCGAAGACGCGGATCGAGGCCAGCGGCGTGCGCAGCTCGTGCGAGACGTTCGAGACGAAGTCGGCCTTCATCTGCGACAGCCGCATCTCGCGCGCGGCCGTCCGCAGAGAGAAGGCGATGCCGCCGACGAGCGCGGCCGTCATCAGCAAAGAGAGCGTCATCGTGAAGTTGAAGTTCCAGCGCGCCCACTGCTCGGCCGTCATGTGGCGGCTGCGGATGACGAGGCTGTAGTCGTTGAAGTAGTGCAGCCTGAGCGCGACCGCGTCCTTCTGCCCCTCGGCCTCCTGCGAGGCGAAGAGCCGGTTTTTCGCCGCGTCGTGCAGCGAGACGATGACCCTGCGGTCGGCCCCGTCGGGGAAGAAGCGCGGCAGCGTCTCCGAGACGACGCGCGGCACCAGCACGTCGCGGAAGTAGGCCGTGTCGAGCAGCATCCCGGCCACACCCACCACGCGCGAAGACTCGTCCACGACCGGCTTGAAGAGGACGATGTTCTCGGGGTCGTAGTCCTGTAGCTCGGGCGCGTCGAGCCGGCGGACGGCGGTGCCGGCGGCGCTCAGGTGCTGCATGGGAACGGCGACGCGCTGCGCGGCGTGCGACTCGGCCGTCGGCACCTCGTCGGCGGGGCCGCCGTCGGCCGGGTGGAAGAAGCGTATCTGGACATCGCCGCCGTCGCCGAAGCGCGCGACGAAGAGGCGCTTGACGCCCTCGCAGGTCCGGCGCCCGAAGTGGCGGCGGGCGCGCTCGAAGTCGCCCTCGCGCACGGCCGAGGCCGGGATGTTGAGCGCCGCCTCGGCCGCGTTCCGGTAGAACGTCCTGACCTCCTTCGACGCGTCGTTGAGGTAGTTCCTCATCACCACCGAGCCGGCCAGCACCGAGCTCTTCTTCAACTGCTTGAGCGACCAGTATTGCAGGCCGAGGATGGTCAGCAGCGGCGCGACGACCGCCGCCAGCCCGACCAGCACGAGGTGATTCCTGAAGAATGAGCGGAACTTCGACATCGGTTGCGGTGCGCGGGTCCTGGCGGGCTACGGCAGCCCTCCCCGCGCCGCATAAAATACAACGGACGGCGCGCCCGCGTCTGCCGCAGGCGCCAGCCTTTTACAGCCATTTTACATCTTTGACGCCTATTTACAGGCGGTTGATGACATTTACACAGCCGGGCGGTTAGATTCACCGTCGAGCCCCGCTGGCGGCCTCGGACCCAGCGGCGGCGGACGGGAAAGGAGCAAAGCCATGCAGTCCAGCAGACTGAAGAAGTTCGCCCTCGCCGCCGCCCTCTCGCTGTCGTTCGCCTTCGCCTACCGCTCGCTCGCGCACGAGCCGGGCAGAGCGCGCAATACCTCCACCGCTTCGGCCGTCTCGGCCGTCACGCGGGCGCCGGCCGCGATGGTGCTCTACGGCCGCAGCGTCGCGCGCTTCGGCGGCTACAAGCTCGACATCTCCTTCACGCCCGACGGCAGGCTCGTCTGCTTCGGCATCGCCGCCGACACGCCTTCCGCCCCGCGGGCGTACTGACCCAACTCCCCTTCCCTTCCGAGTTCCGCTGAGCCGCGCGCCGGCCCGTACAACGCGCGAGGGGCGGCGGCCGGACTGCGATAGTCCGGCCGCCGCCCCTCGCGCACACGCGGGCAGGCTTATGGGATCAGGACGATCTTGCCGTATGCGCCGGGCGCGAGCACCTGCTCGTGGGCGCGGGCGGCCTCTTCGAGCGGCAGCTCACGGCCGACGACCGGGCGCAGCGTCCCGCTTTCGAGGCCGGCGACGACGGCCGCGTGGATGCTCTCGGCCTCGCGCTCCGAGGCGTTGAAGAGCGACATGCCGAGCACCGCCGCGTCGCGCGTCATGGCGAGCCGCGGGTTGATCTCGACGGCCCCGCGCGAGCCGACCACCACCACGCGCCCGCCGTGCCCCACCACTTCGAGGTCGCGGTTGAGGTTCACGTTAGCCAGCATCTCTACAATCACGTCGGGGCCGCGCCCGCCCGTCAGCCGCGTCAGCTCTTCGAGGTAGCCTTCCTCGCTGTGGCTCAAGGCGTGGTGCGCGCCCTGCTCCATGACGAGCCGCAGGCCCTCCTCGGTGCCGGCCGTGCCGACGACGCGGAGGCCGGCCGCGCGCGCCAGTTGCACGGCCGCCGTGCCCACGCCGCCGCTCGCCCCGTGGACGAGGACCGTTTCGCCAGGCACGGCGCGGGCGCGTTGGAAGAGGGCGCGGTAGGCCGTCGCGTAAGGCGTGTTGACGCCCGCGCCCTGCGCGAAGGCGACGCGGTCCGGCAGCGTGTGGACCTGAGATTCGCGGCACACGGTCAGCTCGGCGTAGGTGCCCGCGAGGCTCCCGGCCGTGTAGACCCTGTCGCCGGGGGCGAAGCGCGTCACGCCCTCGCCCACCTCCTCGACGACGCCGGCCGCGTCGAGCCCCGGCGTCCACGGCAGCGGCGGCCTGACGGCGTGGACGCCCGAGCGGATGTAGGTATCGACGGGGTTGACGCCGACGGCGCGCACACGCACCGAGACCTGCCCGGCCGCGGGGCGCGGCTCCGCCACCTCTTCGAGCCGCAACACCTCAGGCCCGCCGAACTCATAAACTCGAACCGCCCTCATCGTCTCACCTCACGTCGTCTGGGTTTGAAGACCGGCGGCCAGGCCCGCGGCCGAACTCAGAGGCCCGCCCCGCCCGCGGCCGGGAGGCTGACGGCGCGGCGGACGAGCGTGGTGTCGCTCCAGCGGTAGTTGGGCAGCGGCATCATGTGGTCCGGGCGCGGCCCACGCCCCGCGAGCGCCTCGGCCGGCAGGCCGAAAGTTATGTCCTCGACGACGAGGCTGACCTCGACTCCCGCGCGCGCCTCGATTTGCAACTCGAAGCCCTCGACCGGCGGCGCGCTGTAGGAGACTCGAAGCAGTGCGGGCGGAGTTTGTTGACCGCCGCCCGCGCCGGCCGTGGGGCTGCCCGGCGCCGACCACGCTTCGCGGCCGTTGATCTGCGCTTTCGTGACCCCGGTTGAGGCGGCGCTGACCATGAGCATCTGTGCCCCGCGCGGCGACGCGACGCGCAGGCGCAGGCGGCGCGCCTCGCCCTCGGTCCGGTCTTCGAGCACTTCGAGCGTGGGCGCGGCCAGCGGCAGGGCCGGCGCGTCGTCCTCCCACATCGCGCGGCGGCCCCACGACCGCCACGCCTCCGGCTCGACCCGTCGCGCCGCGGCCGTGAAGAACTGCGAAGTCCACTCGTCGCGCTCGCGGTCAGATGTCGTCCAGGCGGCGCGCCCGGCGTCCGCGTCGAGCTGGTAGAAGAGGTGGTTAACTTTTTTGTGGCGCGCGTCGAAGCCCGCCGACGATAGGCCCGCGACGACGAAGGCGAGGCCCGCGAGCGTCGCCGCGCCCGGCAACAGCCAGCGCCGCGCGCTGACCCCTCCGCGCAACAAGGTCACGGCCGGCGCGAGCGCAAGCACCACCAGCACCATCAGGTAGCCGGAGAGTTCGAGCCCCATCATCATGCCGAACAGGTAGACCGATGGCGCGACGAAGGCCACCGCGGGCGCCGCGGCCAGCGCCGACACGAAGGGAGCCGCCCCTCCTCCGTCGTCCGCCCCGCGCAGCACGCGGAAGGCGAGCCCGGCGACCGCGAACAGCAGCGGCCAGGCGAAGAGGTAGCTCGCGGACGGGACGAGCGCCGTCGTCAACAACAGCGCGAGCGCCCACCACACGAGCGCGCCCGCCAACAGGTCGAGCCCCGAGGCGCGGCGGAACGCGAGCGCGTAGACGCCGGACGCCGCGGCCACGGCCAGCAGGACGAAGCCCAACTCGTAGAGCCACGAGTCGTATGGCGTCTGCCACGGCAGCGACTCGAAGCCGGCGTGCAGGGCCTTCACCGCGCGCCACGCGCCGGCCGCCGACAGCCCTGCCGCCGCCCCCGCGACCAGCAGCGCGAACCAGCCCGCCGCGATACCCTTCGCCGACAGCCTGCGACGCCTCAGCCCCAGGGCCAGAACCGCCGCGAAGGCCACGATCAAAGCCAGCGTCAGAGGCACGACCCAGCCGGCCGGGTAGCTGACCAGCATGGGGCCGAAGAGGTTGAAGAAGACCGCGTCGCCTGTCACATTACCGCCGCCCTCGCGGTTGACGCCCGCGCCCACGTCGCCGCCGTCCCCAACGCCGCCGCCCGCGCCCGTCAGGGTTCGCAGGTCGAGTCCGCCGAAGCGGCGCGCGAGCGAGAGCGCGTAGGTGCCGTGGTGTTGGAGGCTGCGCTCGTCGAGCTCGTCGGCCGAGTCGAGCGCGGTGTGGTAGTGCGTCAGGCGCGCGGCGTAAGCGAAGTTGAGCCCGGCCGCGCCCGCCTCCCTGAACACGGTCATGTCCGTGTCGTTCGGCAGGCGCTTGTAGGCTTCGTACATGAGCGAGCTGGCGACGGGCCGCGGGGCCGCGGCCGACAGCTCCGAGACGAGCGCGCGGTTGCCCGCGCTGGTCTCGAACATCATCGAGGGGCCGCCCGCGCCGCGCCCCTCGAAGTTGAGGACGAGGGCCACTTCATTCATCCACGGGTGCTCGGCGGCGAAGGCGCGTGCGCCGAGCAGGCCCAGCTCCTCGCCGTCGGTGAAGAGGACGACGAGGTCGTTCGCGGGCGGCGGCCCCTCGCCGAGCGCGCGG
Source organism: Pyrinomonadaceae bacterium (assembly GCA_035645715.1). Taxonomy (GTDB): domain Bacteria; phylum Acidobacteriota; class Blastocatellia; order Pyrinomonadales; family Pyrinomonadaceae; genus QHXN01. The sequence continues at coordinate 61,039 of DASQMB010000069.1, read as the reverse complement.
AGGGTTTCGAGGATGGCGGCGACGCCTGCCGCGTCGTCGGTCGCGCCGGGCGCGGTCGGCACCGAGTCGTAGTGGGCCGCGAGCATGAGGGCGCGGCCGCCGCCCGTTCCCCGCCGGCGCGCCACGACGTTCTCGACGCGGCCGGCGACCGCCGCGCCGCCCGCGTAGGACGGAGCCGCGACCGCCTCGGCCGCCTGCACTTCGGTTTCGAGGCCGAGGCTTCGCAACTCCCCGACGAGGTAGTCGCGGACTCGCGCGTTCTCGGCCGTGCCGGTCGGGTGCGGCCGCGCGGCGATGGCGCGGACGTGGCGCATCGCGCGGCCCGAAGAGAACTCGGCGGCCGGCGCGTCTGTGGGCGCGGCCGCGGGCGGCTGAATCGACGCGACGCTCGCCCAGGCGATTGCGCCCAGAAAGAGAAAAGCCGCCAGGGCGGCGGCTGTTGACCTGTTGCTGCGGTCGGGGGTCTCTCGCACAGTTGCTCCGTCGGGTCGGGGCCGAGGGCGCGCCGGTCTGCGCCGGCGGCCTCAGCCCATCAGGGGCTCGCCGTCGTAGAAGATGTTCCAGCCGTTCTTGCGGCTCGTCGCCAGGCTGCGGCGGAACCAGCGCAGGGCGTCCTCCTCGGAGTCGTAACGCTGCATGGTCGGGAGCGACTCGCGCGGGTCGAAGCGGACGATATGCCCGCCCGAGTCGGTGGCCTTCAGCGAGAGCATGGCGAGCATCTCGTTCTTGGCGAGCAGCGCCGTGCGGAGGATGAAGGCGTTTTCGTCGTCATCATCGGCGTCGCTGAACTCGTCGAAGCCATCCTCCTCCTCCTCTTCCTCGTCGCCGAGGAAGGGCGAGGCTTCGGCCTCCTCGGCCGCGTCCACGTCAATAAACTCGTCGAAAATGTCGTTGTGATCTTTCATCCGAATCCTTTTTCACCAAAAGTAGAGCTTAGATGTCTGCGGCACACGCGGGGCAGCCTCGGCGTGAGGCCGACATCTTACACCTTCACGCGCGGGCCGCAAAGGAGAAGCGGCCGGCGCAGGAAGTGCGCGCTGCGCGCTGTGCCCCGCGCACTTCCTCGAAGTAGCCGGCGGCGGCCCGGGCGGCCGATGCGTTGTCTTAACCGGGCGGATTAACTATATTCATCCGCATTTTCGTGACACTACAACCTAGAGACTGCGGGCTAAAAACTGATGAAGACCTATGACGGCAAGGGACTGCCCGCGACGATGCGGGCCCTGGAGCTGCGCTCTTACGAGGAGGGCGAGCGTTCGCTGGCGGTGGTCGAGAGGCCGGTGCCGGCGCCGGGCCCGGGGCAGGTGCTAATCGAGATGGCGGCGGCGCCCGTCAACCCATCGGACCTGATGTTTTTGCGCGGCCTCTACGGCCAGCGCAAGCGCCTGCCGGTGGTGGCCGGCTTCGAGGGCGCGGGGCGCGTGGTGGCGGCGGGGCCGGGCGTGTGGCCGCGCTACCTCGCGGGCAAGCCGGTCGCCTGCGCCGCGCCCTTCGACGGCGACGGCACATGGGCCGAGTACATGCTCGCGCCCGCGTCGCAGGTCATCCCGCTCACGCGCGGCACCGACCTCGAACTGGCGGCCTCGATGATCGTCAACCCCTTCTCGGCCTGGGCTCTGATGGAGCGGGCCGCACAACTGAAGGCCGGGGCGGTGGTGCAGACGGCGGCGGCGAGCGCGCTCGGGCGGATGGTGGTGCGGCTGGCCGCTCGGCGCGGCGTCGAGACCGTCAACGTCGTCCGCCGCGCGGAGCAGGCCGAGGCCCTGAGGCGCGACGGCGCCCGGCACGTCCTCGACAGCACCGGCGAAGACTTCGACCGCCGCCTGCGCGAGCTGTGCGCGAGCCTCAAGGCGACCGTCGCCTTCGAGGCCGTGGCCGGCGAGATGACGGGCCGCGTCCTCGCAGCCATGCCGCGCGGCTCGCGCGCAGTCGTCTACGGCGCGCTCTCGCAGGGCGCCTGCGCCATCGACCCGCGCTCGCTCATCTTCGAGGGCAAGCGGGTCGAGGGCTTCTGGCTCTCCGACTGGATGAAGAAACAGAACGTGCTGAAGAAGTTTCTGGTGGCGCGCAAGGTCGAAGAGATGCTGGGCGGCGAGTTGAAGACGGAGGTCCGCGCCCGCCTCCCGCTCGAAGAGGCGGCGGAAGGCATCAGGCAGTACGCATCCGACATGACGGCCGGCAAAATCATCCTCGTCCCGCGCGAAGGCGCCCGCGGCTGACTCGGGCCTGCTGACGGTTGGCGGGGCCGTCGTCTCACCTCTTCCTGACGGCGCGGCCCCCACGGGGCGAGAGGGCGGCCGCAAAATCCACGCATCGAAATTTTCGTCCGACCCTCTCCAACCGTCGCGCTCGGGGGGCGCATCAGACCACCACAACCGAGTGGAGGGAAACGCGATGGAACGGAGGCCCGCCCCTGTCCTTCTCTGTGTCGTGGTCTGCCTTTTAGCCGCCCACCTGCCGCCGGTCGCGGGCGCCGCCCGCGCCGACGCCGCGCGAGTCAGAGTCGAAGAGTCGCAGATCAGAGTGACGTTCGCCGCGCGCGAGGCGCGCGCCGCGCTTCGCCTGCTCAACGCGAGCGGCCGGGCCGTCGATGCCGACCTCGCAGTCGAGGTCGTTGACCCGAGCGGCGGCGTGAGGGCGGGCGCGAGCGTCGCGCGGCGGCTGGCGCCGGGCACCAACTCGGTCTCGGTCCCCTTCCACTTCCCCTTCGCCGAGCTGGGGGCATCCGAGCAGCGGGAGTTCCCCTGGTATCGGCTGCGCTACCGCGTCGGGGCCGGGGGCGTGGTCGCGGCCGAGGGGCTGGTCTCGCTCTCCGAGGCCGTGCCCGAGCTGTTCGAGCTGCGCGTCGTGTCGCAGCGGCGGGCGCGCGGCGGCGCGTCCTTCCGCGCGCGCGTCCGCGCCGCCAACCCGGTCACGCAGCGCCCCGTGCGCGGCGTGAGGCTCGACGCACTCCTCACGTTCGACGGCGACACGCCGGTCGAGCTGCGCGCCGCGGCCCGGACCGACCGCGACGGCTTCGCCGCGCTCGACTTCGCGCTGCCGCGCTCAGTCGGCGACGGCGACGATGATGGCGAGCTGAAGGTGGCGGCGAGGCTCGGCCCCTTCGAGCAGACCGTGCAGGCTGAGGTCGAGATAGACGAAGAGCCGCGCGTCCTGCTGACCGCGGACAAGTCTCTCTACCAGCCGGGGCAGACGGCGCACCTTCGTGCCCTCGCCTTCGACGCCTCAGAGCGCGCGATGGCCGGCGAGGCCCTCACCTTCATCGTCTTCGACGAGGAACACGAGACGGTCTTCCGCGCCGAGGCCGAGACCTCGCGCTTCGGCGTGGCGAGCGTTGACTGGCCCGTGCCCGAGAACGCGCGCCTCGGGCAGTATCGCGCCAAGATCGAGATGGGCGGGGGGCGCTACTCCAACGACTATCAGGCCGTGCGCGACTTCCGCGTCAGCCGCTACGAGCTGCCCAACTTCACCGTGTCGGCGAAGCCCGACCGCGGCTACTACCTCGCGGGCCAGCGGGCCGAAGTCGAGGTGCGCGCCGACTACCTCTTCGGCCAGCCGGTCAGGGGCGGGCGCGTCCGCGTCGTCCGCCAGTCGTCGCGGCGCTGGAACTACTCGGCACAGAAGTACGAGATCGAGGAGCAGGCGGCTGTCGAGGGCGAGCTGGACGCGGCCGGCCGCTTCGTCGCGCGGCTCGACCTGGCGGAAGACCACCGCGAGCTGGCCGGGTCGAGCTGGATGCGTTTCAATGACCTGGACCTCGCCGCATACGTCACGGACCCGACGACCAACCGCACGGAGCAGCGCCGCTTCCGCCTTCGCCTGACGAGGGAGCCAATCCACGTCTACGTCAACGAGGGGCGATTCCGCCAGGCCGAGGGGATGCCGCTCGCCTTCTACGTCTCGACCTCCTACGCCGACGGCACGCCGGCCGCCTGCGAGGTGTCGGTCTACGAAGTCGGCGAGGCGGACAATGACGGGGCGCGCGAGGCCGAAATCTCCGCCCGCCCGCTGCTCAGCCTCAGGACCAACCGTTACGGCGTGGCGAAGGCCGTCGGCCCCGCCGTGCGCGCCGCCGAGGGGCGCAGCCATCTCGCGCTCCGCTTCGTCGCCCGCGACGCAGAGGGGCGCCGCGGCTCTGAGTCGGAAGACTTCTGGCTGCGCGACTACTACTCTTCGCGCGGCCGGACCGAGCTGAGAGTCGAGACGCCGAAGACGCTCTACCGCGCGGGCGAGCCCCTGGAGGCGACGATCACGTCGAACCGGCCGCGGGCGGCCGTCGTCGTGGACGCCTCCGTCGGCGGGCGCGTCGTCGAGTCGAGGGGCCTGCGGCTCGACCAGGCGGGCCGCGCCTCGCTCGTCCTGCCGCCGCGCGAAGATTACCGCAACGCCGTCACCCTCTCGGCCACAGCCGTCGAGCCCGACGACGAGGACGGCGACGAGTTCGCACGCGGCACGCGCACAGTCGTCTTCCCGCGCGACCGCGAGCTGAAGCTCGACGTGAAGATGGCGCGGGCCAGCTACCGGCCGGGCGAGCAGGCGGGCGTCGAGTTCGCCGTCAGCGGCCCCGACGGGCGGCGGGCGACGGGCGCGCTCGGCGTCGTCGTCTTCGACAAGGCCGTCGAGGAGCGTGCCCTCACCGAGGAGGAGTTCGCAGCCCCCTTCGGCTTCGGCGGCGCACTCCACGGCTTCCTCTACGGCGGGGGCGTGGTGGCCGGCTTCACGCAACGCGCCGTCGAGCAGCTCAACCTCTCGCGCCCGCCCCCCGAAGGCTTGGAGGCGGTGGCCGAGCTGCTCTTCAACGGCCACCGCGGCTGGGAGGAGGAGGACTTCCGCGTCGAAACCGCCGTCAAGTTTGAGCGCCGCGCGAAGGCGGTGTTCGAGGAGTGGCACGCCGAACAGTTGCGCCCCCTGCGGGCCGCGCTCGCCGAGCGTTACGAGCGGACGGGAGAGTACCCGTCCGACCCCGCCTCGCTCGCCGCAGTGCTCGGCGCGGCCGGCCTCGACTTCGCTGCGCTGCGCGACCCGTGGGGCCGGCCCTACCGCGCCGAGTTCAGCCTCGCCGGCGCCCTCGACCGGTTGGACATCATGAGCGACGGCCCCGACGAGCGGCCCGCGAGCGGCGACGAGATGACGGCCGCAGAGTTCTCCTGGTCCTACTTCCGACCAATCGGCGGGCGCATCGACCGCGCGGCCTTCGAGCGCCACGCGCGCACCGGCGCGTTCGTCCGCGACCTCGGCGCGTTGAGCGAGGAGCTGCGGCGCGGCGGCTTCGACCTCGACACGCTGCGCGACCGCTGGGGCCAGCCCTACCGCTTTACCTTCGAGGTCGAGAAGACCAGCTACGTCGTCCGCGTCCACAGCTCCGGCCCCGACCGCACGTTCGCGCGGCCGAACCAGCACGTCACGGACGACTTCGTCATCTGGGCGACCCTCATCGACTACTTCGCGGGGCCGCGCGCGCGCGCGGACGAGGCGCTGGCACGCGCCGCGCGCGAGGCGGGCCGCTTTCCACGCACCGAGGCCGCTCTGCGCGAGGCGCTGGCCCCGTCGGGCCTGCGTCTCGAAGAGCTGCGCGACGGCTGGGGCCGCCCCGCCTACTTCACCTTCACGGAGTCGAAGAGGTACGCCGACCGCGTCAGCGTCGAGGGGCGCGGGCAGTTCGACCCGACCCGGCCGCAGCAGCAGACGGAGATAACGCCCGTCACGCGCGTGGTCCACGAGATCAACGCCCACAGCGCCGGCCCCGACGCCTTGCCCGGCACGGGCGACGACTTCGTGCTCGCCTACTTCACCAGCATCGGGGCCGAGCGCGCGGCGCTCGACGCGGCGACCGGGCCGCCCCGCACGCCGCAGCCCGTCGTCACCTTCTCGGGCGGCTCGGGCGCCGTCAGCGGCACCGTCCTCGACCCGTCCGGCGCCACCGTCGTCGGCGTCCTCGTCACCGCCACTCACAAGTTCAGAGACCTCAAGTTCGAGGCGCACACCGACGAGGCGGGCGCCTACCTCCTGCGCAACCTGCCATCGGGCTTCTACCTGCTGACCTTCGACGCCGCGGGCTTCACGAGGGTCGTGCTTGATAACGTGCAGGTCCAGTCGTCGAACCTGACGCGGGCCGACGTGACGCTGGAAGCGGCCGGCATCACGGAAACCGTCACGGTCACGGCCGGCGATGCGAAGATGGAGATGCTCAACGCGACTTCGGCGCAGGTCTCGAAGACGCGCGTGGAGGCCGTCGTCCTGCCGCGCCCGCAGCTTTCGACCCCGCGGCTGCGCGAGTTCTTCCCCGAGACGCTGGTCTGGCGGCCCTCGCTCGAAACAGACGCCTCGGGCCGCGCCCGCCTCGACTTCAAGCTGGCCGACAACATCACGACCTGGAAGCTGTCGGTCATCGCCTCGACCGAGGACGGCCGCATCGGCACGGCCGAGCGCGAGTTCCTCGCCTTCCAGCCCTTCTTCGCCGAGCACGACCCGCCGCGCGTGCTCACCGAAGGCGACCGCATCAGCCTGCCCGTCGTCCTGCGTAACTACCTCGAACGCCCGCAGGAGGTGACGGTCGAGATGAAGCCCGAGGGCTGGTTCACGCTCGCAGGCCCGGCGCGGCAGACGGCGCGCGTGGCGGCCGGCGAAGCGGCGCGCCCCGTCTTCGACTTCCGCGCCGTCGCCTCGATCACTGACGGCAGGCAGCGCGTAACCGCCCTCGGCCCGGAGGCGAGCGACGCCGTCGAGAAGCCCGTCACGGTCCACCCGGACGGCGAGGAGCGCACCGAGACGGCGGCGGCCCTCTTCGCCGAGTCGGGCGCCCTGGAAGTGCGCGTGCCCGCTGAGGTCATCGCCGGCTCGGTGCGGAGCGAGCTGAAAATCTACCCGGCCCTGACGGCCCACATCGTCGAGGGCGTCGAGGCGGTCATGCGCCGCCCCTACGGCTGCGGCGAGCAGACCATCTCGTCGGCCTACCCGAGCGTGCTCGTCCTGGAATTCTACCGGCGCACTCGCGGCGACGCGGCGCTCGACGCGGCGCCGGCACAGTTGCCGGCCGTCGCCCGCCGCGCCGAGCGTTACGCGCGGCTCGGCTACGAGCGGCTGCTCAACTATCGCGCGCCGGGCGGCGGCTTCACCTACTGGGGCCGCGGCGAGCCCGACTTCGCGCTGACGGCCTACGCCCTGCGCTTCCTCGTCGATGCGTCGCGCGTCATCGAGGTTGACGGGTCTGTGATCGCCGAGACGCGCGACTGGCTCGTCCGCCGCCAGCAGCAGGACGGGAGCTGGCCCGCGCCGCACTGGGGCGACGACGACGGCGGGCGCCGCACGGCCCTCCAGACGGCCTTCATCGCGCGCTCGCTCGCGGCCATCGGCGACGGCACTCGCGCGGGCACCGCCGCGACGGCACAAGGCGCGGCGGCCAGGCCCGACCCGACCCCGACCCCGCAGGCCACGCCGACGACGGCTGCCGCCACGCCGGCACCGGAGAAGGGCGCGACGCCGCTCTCTCGCGCGCTCGGCTACCTCGCTGTGCGCGCCGCCGAGATTGACGAGCCCTACCTGATCGCCTCATACGCGCTGGCCGCCGCGGACGCGGGCGACGGGGCCGGGGCCGCGCGGGCCGTCGAACGTCTGCGCGCGCTCGCCCGCGACGAGGGCACCGGCACCTACTGGTCGATTGAAACCAACACGCCCTTCTACGGCTGGGGCCGCGCCGGGCGCATCGAGACGACGGCCCTCGCCGTCCAGGCGCTCGCCCGCGTTCGGCCAACTGGCCCGGCCGCCGCGGAGAGTCACGACACCGCCCGCGCGCAGGCTCGTGAAGCCGGCGGCGCGAAGCTTCGGGACGCGAAGGCCCTGACGCAGCGCGGCCTGCTCTTCCTGCTCGACAACAAGGACGGCCACGGCGCATGGCTCTCGACGCAGGCGACCGTCAACGTCTTCGGCGCGCTGCTCGAACTGGTGGCGGGTGAGGGACCGGGCCGCGCCGCCGCGGCAAACGCTGGCGGCGGCCGGGCGGAAATCTTCGTCAACGGCCGGCGCGCGGGCGACGTGCAGCTCCCGCCGGCCGGCGAGCTGAGCGCGCCCGTCGCCTTCGACCTGACGGCCTTCGTCGGCGTGGGCACAAATCGCGTCGAAGTCCGTCGGCCCTTACCGGCCGCCCCCGCGCAGGCACAAATCGTCACCGCCTACTACGTGCCGTGGTCCGGCCGGCCAGCCGCGCGCGAGGGCCGGGCCGACGACGAGAGCAAGGCTCAGGTCGGGTCGGGCACAGCATCGCGGGGCACGAACGGCGCGGGCAGCGCGAACGGCGCGAACGGTTCGGACGGCACGGGCGGCGCGGACGGCGCCGGCACGGACACTACGAACAGTGGGGCGACCGACCGCGGGCGGGCCGCGCGCGACAACGCCAGCTCGTCGCTACGCCTGAGCGTCGCCTTCGACGATCTTTCGGCCGCGGTCAATCAGGAGGTGACTTGCAGCGTCGTGGCCGAGCGCGTCGGCCACCGCGGCTACGGGATGATGCTCGCCGAGGTCGGGCTGCCGCCGGGCTCGGACGTTGACCGCGCATCGCTCGAACGCGCGATGCGCGAGAGCGGCTGGGCCGTGAGCCGTTACGAGATTCAGCCCGACCGCGTCGTCCTCTACCTCTGGCCCGCGGCCGGCGGCGTCAGGCTCGCCTTTAAATTCCGGCCGCGCTACGGCCTCGACGCCCTGACCGCGCCCTCGCAGCTCTACGACTACTACAACCCGGACGCCCGCGCCGTCCTCGCCCCTGCGCGCTTCGTGGTACGATGAAAAAGCTGAAAGCAGTTTTTAGTTTGTAGTTTTTAGTTCTGTGGGTCGCGGGGGCGTCTGTCCCGCTAGTCTGCAAACTGAAAACTACGAACTGCGACTAAGAACTAAAAACTAAGAACTAAGAACTACAAACTAAAGACTTCCTAAGGAGGCATCCATGCGGCTGACCGAAATGGTCTCGTGCGCCGGTTGAGCGTCTAAGCTCGCCCCGCGCGAACTCGCCCAGGTTCTGGGCGGGCTGACCATCCCAGGACACCCAGACCTGATCGTCGGCATCGAGACGGCCGACGACGCGGGAGTCTTCCGCCTCCGAGACGACCTCGCCCTCGTCCAGACCGTTGACTTCTTCACGCCCATCGTCGATGACCCCTTCGACTACGGCCGCATCGCCGCCCTCAACTCCATCAACGACGTGTGGGCCATGGGCGGCGTGCCTTTGACGGCGCTCGCCGTCACCTGCTTTCCGAAGAAGGGCATCGACTTCTCCATCCTCGGCGAGATCATGCGAGGCGGCCTCGAAGTCCTGACCGAGCACGGCGTGGCGCTCCTCGGCGGCCACAGCGTAGACAACCAACAGATCATGTTCGGTTACGCCGTGACCGGCACCATCCACCCCGACCGCGTCGTCACCAACCGCGGCGCTCGCCCCGGCGACGCGCTGGTCCTGACCAAACCCGTCGGCACAGGCGTCGTATCGACCGGCATCAAGTTCGGCAGGGCGCCGGAGGAAGTGGCGCAGGCTTCGCTGCGGACGATGCTGCTGGCGGGGCGCGAGGCGTCGCGGTTGATGGTGGAGTGGGGCGCACGGGCGGCGACGGACGTGACGGGGTTCGCGCTGCTCGGCCACGCCTGGGAGGTGGCCCGCGCGAGCGGGGTGACGTTGGAGTTCGAGTCGGCGGCCGTGCCCGTCATCCCGGGCGCGCGGGAGTTGGCCGCGGCCGGGCTGCTGACGAGCGGCGACAAGTCGAACCGCGCCTACGTCGGCGAAGACGTAAGGCTCTCCGAGGGCGTCGCGGTCGAGACCGCCCGCCTCATGTTCGACCCGCAGACGGCGGGCGGGCTGCTCATCTCAATCGCCGAAGAGAAGGCCGCCGGCCTGGTCGCAGAGTTGAAGAAGACTTACCCGGACGCCTCAGTCGTGGGCCGCGTTCGTGAGCGCGGCCCGCGACTGATCGAAGTCAACTGAGCGAAGTCAACTGAGGGGCGGGCCGGGCGGCCTTCGCTCTCGGGGTTTGATTGATGCTTGAAGAGACGCGGGGCGGCGGGGCGGAGGACGAGAGGTTCGCCGAAGGGGCCTCGCGCTACGCCGACTACCTGCTCACGACCGAGGGGCGGCTGCGGCTCGACGCGGCCTGGGCGAACTTGAAAAGGTTCGCCGACGCGGAGTTGTTGCGCGGTGTCGGCGGCGAGTACGAGGGACGCGCGCTCGACGCCGGCGGCGGCACGGGCGCGCTGGCACTGCGGCTGGCGGCAGAGGGCTGGGAGGTGGCCGTCCTCGACTCTTCGCGCGCCATGCTCGACCTCGCCGCCGAGGCCGCCAGCCGCGAGGGGCTCGCGGAGCGCGTCTCCCTTCAACAGTCGGACGCGGGCCGGGCGGCGGAGCTGTTCGACCGCGGCTCTTTCGATCTCGTCGCCTGCCACAACGTCCTCGAATACGTCGCCGAGCCGGAGCGGGTCGTCGCCGCGCTGACCGAGTGCGTGAGGCCGAACGGGCTCGTTTCGCTGCTGGCGCGCAACCGCGCGGGCGAGGTGCTGCGCGCGGCCGTCAAGGCGCGCGATTTCGGCGCGGCACGCGAGGCGCTGACGGCCGAAGAGGTGCGCGAGTCGCTCTACGGCGGCCCCGCACGCCTTTTCGACGCGCGCACGCTAGGCGCTCTCCTCGACGAAGGCGCGTGGGAGGTCGTCGGCGTATGCGGCGTCCGCGTCTTCGCAGACTACCTGCCGCCCGAACTCTCGACCGCCGAGGAAGGGTACGCGGGCCTCCTCTCGCTCGAAATCGAGCTGGGCGCGCGGCCGGAGTTCGCGGCCGTCGCGCGCTACACGCAGCTATTCGCCCGCCGACGCTGAAAGCCCGACCAACGCGCGCCGCCTCAGGCCGCCCCGCCGGACCAGAACAACGGCCCCGCCCGGTGCCACATCCAAGCCTCAACGGGAAGGGCCGAAACTTTTATGAAACGACTCGATTCGTCGCTCGCCGTGCGCGCGCTGTTGGTCCTGGTGTCGGCGTCGTCGCTCGCCGGCTGCTCGGCCGTCGCCTGGCAGCAGTCGCCGCGCCCGGCCGTGTCCACGCAGGGCTCCGCGCCGCAGTCTGCGCCCGCCCCGTCGCCCCAGACTTCGCCCCAACCGTCGCCTCAGACTTCGCCGAAGCCGAACCCTGACGACGCGCCGCTCGGGCGCGCGACGAGCGAGCCCTACGCGGGCGACCTCTCGATCTTTGAAGACCCCGAGCGCGACCGCAAGCTGCAAGTCGAGCGTGTGATGGACGTGCTGGGCGTGGGCGAAGGGACGGGCGTGGCCGACATCGGCGCGGGCTCCGGCTGGTTCACCGTGCGCGCCGCGCGCCGGGCCGGCACCGCCGGCACCGTCTACGCCGTCGAGATCAACCCCGACTACCTCAAGCACATCGAGCGGCGCGCCGGCAGCGAGGGGCTGACCAACGTCAAGACCGTCCTCGGCAGGGAGGACGACCCCGCCCTGCCCGAGCGCAGCGTTGACGCCGCGCTCATCCTCAAGACCTACCACGAGATCGCACAGCCCGTCCGGCTGCTGCGCAACCTGCGCCGCGCCCTGCGGCCCGGCGCGCGCGTCGGCGTCATCGACCGCGAGGGCAAAGGCGACGACCACGGCGTGGCCCGCGACGACGTGGTCAGCGAGGCCGAGCGCGCCGGCTACGCCCTCGTCGAGGAGCACGACTTCGTCAAGGGCGACGGGATGGACTACCTGCTAGTCTTCCGCCCGCGAGAGTGAGGCACGAAGGCGGCGGCCGCGCCGCCGCCTTCGTGCCCCTCGGGTTCACTGGCCGCTGACCAGGCGGCCCGCCGTGACGAATGAACTGTTGCCGCCGACGACCCCTCCGCCCCGCCGCCGCACCGACTCATCAAGCAAAGCCTGCGCGAGCTGTAGCCCGGCGATGACGCGCGCGTCTGTGCGCTCGAAGCGGCGCGCGGCGTCGCTCGCGCGGTCGAAGTCGGACGCGGCCAGCGCGGCCAGCGTCTGCGCGCAACGCCGGATGAACTCGGGCCATGCCTGCCAGCCGTGCGGCGACAGCTCGCCCTCCCTGAAGCCGGTGACGGTGAAGCCGTCGACGACCGCGGCGGCGGCGATCAACTCGTTGAGGTGGCCGACGGCCGACTCGACGATGGCGAACGCCTCGGCCGGGTCAAGCGCGACGTAGGCGCCGGCCACTTCGAGCAGCGCGTTGAGCTGGTTGCCGTTCTGCGGCCGGTGGCCGAGCTGTGCCCGCGCCTCGGCCAGAGCCTCGACGGCCTCCCTTTTGAGCCCGCGCCCGGCCGCCGCGCGCGACAGGGCGACGAGGGCGGAGGCCCGCTGGTCGGGCGCCGTCAGGGCCGCGATGAACTGACGCGCGAGCCCGAACTCGCCGCGCTCGGCCGCGCCCAGCGGCCTCTGCCGCTCGAACTCGCGGATGAGTTGGGCGCGCTGCTGCGGGTCGGAAATCTTCTCGGCCGCGGCCACGGCCCGCTCGAAGTCTTTGGCGTGCAGGCGCCAGGCGGCGTTGCGGTAGAGGTCGTCGCGTATCTCGGGCGGGGCCTTCTCGGCGGCTTCGAGCACGGCGGCGGGGGCGACCTCGGGCTGGAAGAGGTGCTGGTGCTCGCGCCAGGCCCGCGGGCGCGGCTCCTGCATGCGGTCGAACTCGGCCAGCCGCCGGCGCACGTCGGCCGCGCGTGCCGGCGCGTACCGCTCCAACTCCGGCAGCACGCCCCGGAGACTGTCAAGGACGTTTTGGAGCGCGCCCGAACGGTCGCTCGACGGGCGGAGGGCCGTCGCCGCGAGCGTCTCAAGGAGCGCGCGGCGTGAGGCCGCGTCAATGACGACGCGCTCGCCGACGGGGAGGGGGCGGCGTCCCTTCCTTTCTTCAAGACCGGCCGCCGCGTGCGCGGGCGAAGGGGCCGGCTCGGGCGGCGTCGTCGCCGCGACCAGTTGCGCCGCGAAGTTTGCAGCGTTGAAGCCGGCCAGCAGGTCCTCTGGGCTCAGCCGCGTGACGGCCGCCGCCGCCAGCCTGGACGCGGCCGCCGAATCCTTCTGCGCGAGTTGTTGGAGCGCGCCGACGAGTTGCGGCGTCAGGCCGCGGCCGAGGCCCTCCTCGATCAGGCGCGCGGCCTCGCGCGGGTCGCGCGCGGCGATGCGCGCGGCCAGTTCGGTTTCGAGGGCGAGTTCCTGGTCGTGCAGCCTCGGCCCGTCGGCGTGGCGCGGCGGGGGCGGCTGGCGCGTCGAGCGAAGGAATTCGAGCGCGAGGCGCGGGTCTCGGTCCACCACCGCCTGCAACATCTCGTTGCGCAAGTGCCAGAGCGCCTGCGACCTCTCGTAAGCCTGCGGGTCGGCCGGGTCCGCGGTCAGCAAGAGGGCGCGGACGCCTTCGGCCGCCGACGCGAACATCGCGCGCGCGGCCGCCTCGTCGCGCGGCCAGAGCAAAGCCGACGCCGTGGCCTGCACGCGCGCTCGATTCTCGCCCAGCCTTAAGCCCTGTGCCTGCTCGACCACCTCTTCGAGCAGCGCCAGGGCCTTCCGCTCAAGCTCGGCCTCTGCCCCGCCGCGTGTACCTTCGGCCGCCCCCTGTGCCGACGCCGCGAACTCAGGCGGCGAGTGATAAGGCTGGCGCGCACCCGCCGGCACGGCCGCCAACAGGAGCGCGGGCAGGAGTGCGAGCGCGACGGCGCCCGAAGCGAACCTCTCGTTGACCATCACGAAGCCTCCCGAACGGGCTCAACTCGACGAGGGCACAGCGGCCGGAGTCTGGCGAAATTTGGGGCGGCGCCATGACCGCCGCCGGAGCGCGGCGACGCGGCTACGTTGTTCGCCGCCCCGCGAACGTCTCTTCCGCTTCCGACCTTGCCCGGCCCGACGCCTCTCCGATGCGCCCCGAAGCGCGCCGCGTGCGCCGCCCACCTGTCTGCCCGCTCGTTTCCCTGCCCCGCGTCAGTGTCTCTCACAGACCGAAAGGCCGCCCTGCTCCCGCCCGCGCCGCCGCGAACGACGCCCGGCCGCACCTCGGTCATAACCCGTTTGACAGGCGCGAAAGCTCTACGGTAATTTAACCGTCGCTGTTTTTCCGAATGAAAAACCACATGCGTCCCGTTCGTCTAGTGGCCTAGGACACCGCCCTTTCACGGCGGCGACACGGGTTCGACTCCCGTACGGGACGCCATTCCTTTTTAGTTACTTGAAGCCGCGTTGAGGAGTAGAGGCTGAGGCGCGGCAACCTACTGGTAACGTAATTCCCCGAAAACCCTGTCCAGTTTGTTCAATCCGCCACCCCCGGCATGCTGCACATCCGCCTGAGATTGACCGCCACTTCTTTTATTACTGGCGATTCTGTAAAAGCACAGGCTCACTATTGATACAGCTGAGGAGCACATGCGGCCGGGATTCCTCTACGCCGACATCATCGGCCCTTTCCTGAGGCGCGTCGGCGCGCTCTCGTCGCCCGCGCGGCCCCGAACAAAATGAAGCAACAAACTATCATCCTCGTGGCCGAAGACTCCGACGACATCCGCCTCCTGCTCAAGCTCATGCTTGAGGGCAAGGGTTACGGCGTGGTGGAAGCGGCGAACGGGCGTGAGGCGGTGGCCGCCGCGACCCGCGAGCGCCCCGACCTGATCCTGATGGACCTGAACATGCCGGTGATGGACGGGATAGCCGCCACCCGCTACCTGCGCGAGCAACCCGAAACATCCGCGGTCCCGATCATCGCCGTCACCGCCCACTGCTCCGAGCCCTCCTGGCGCGCCCGGGCGATGGACGCGGGCTGCGTCCGGTGTGTCGGTAAGCCCGTAGATTTTGAGTTGCTGGGCAGCCTCATCAGCGAGGAACTGAACTGACAGGATAAGCGCGCCGTTCTATAGCACGTCCCCGACACCTGCCTCGCCGAACCACTAGATGACCCCGGAGCCGTTCCAATCCAAACCGGTCTTTGTCGAGCTGCCGGCCCTCTGGAGATTCCGTCATTCCTTCGGCTCTTTGATGATACTTCGCAGCCTCTTCCCCTTCGGAGTCCTCTTACTCATCAACTCTCTGTGTCTCGTCTGCAACATGGAGGCGAGCGTCTGATGTTTGAGGCCGAGCAGCCGGGCCGCACGCACGAGGCTCCCGCCCGCTTCCTCCAAAGCGTCTTCGATTAACCTGGCCTCCACCTCATGCACGGCACCGTAGAAGGTGAAATCTTTGTCGCGCAGCCGCAGGCCCGCCAACCTCCGCATGACCGGCTGTGCGCAGGCCCGCAGCCGGGCCACGTCCGCCGCGTCCTGCGTGTCTTTAAGAAGGCCGTCCGCCCTCCTGTAAGCCTCATAGATTTCTTCCGCCGGAATCGCCCGCCGCTCGGCGTGCTCCTCGATGAACGTGAGGACGGCGAGGCCCGCGTTGTTGCGCGCGCCGAGCCTTTCGGCCATGTCAGCCGCCCTCGGCAGGACGGCGGCCGAGGCGTCGTTGTCTCCGAGTCGCGCCCAGACGACGCCCTGAAGAGTGAGCGCGTCGGCCAGTAACGCCGACTCCCCGCCCTGCTCGAAGGTCCGAACGGCCGGCGCGAGAATGCGGTTGGCTTCCCTATACTTCCCTTCGGCCACCAGCACCCGCGCCCGCGTCTCGTCAACCTGCGCGAGGCTTCCCGCGTCTTTGAGGCTCGTGAATATCACCTGCGCCCGGTCTAGCTGCTCGTGCGCTTCGCGGTAGCGACTCACTTTATAGAAAACCATTGCGAGGTTATTTAGATTCCTCGCACAATACCTTTCGTGTTTCGCTCGTTCGTAGTGATAAATGGCCGCGGTGTATTCCAGTATGGCACGGTCAAAGTGTCCGGGGTTGCGCTCCGCCTCTGCCAGCATTTCCAGGACCAGCGCCTTTTGTCCGTGCCACCTGCCCTTGAGCGAGTCGTTAGCGGATTCGAAGACCGCCTCGGCCTCTCGAAGTATGTTGAGGACTTCGTAATACCTGTTCTCGCTGAACTCGACCAGCGTGCGCCTGACGTGAATTTTCGCCTTCAACTCCACGTCTGATTCAGTCAAAGGCTCAAGCGCCTCACGCATTATCACGCGGGCGTCGTCGTGCGCGCCGAGGCGCCAGTAACACGCCCCGAGCTCGCATTCCGCTTCTGACGCCTTCCGGTAATTCCCCTGAGACCGGAACTCGCGTGCAGCTTCCGTGAGCAGGTCTTTGGCCCTCTCCTGCGCCCCTGGGATGTTCAATTCCCCGCCGTGAAGCCCCGTGAGCGCGCCACATTGGAGTAGGACTTCGGCCGCGACCTCTGGCGGCATACCCTCCACCTCCGGACGCTCGCCAACGCCCCGCCACAACTCCCCAAGAGCCTCGCGGGCCGCCTCGTACTGCCCTGCGTGGATGAACTCGGCCGCCACCCCGCAGCGCAATAGAACACGCTCGTCCGCCGTCAGTGAATGGCTGTCTAGTTGCCGCAGACGTTCCTCTGCTAAAGTCATGTGAGGACGACCTTTCTCCACGTATGACGAAAATTCGTCATACGCAGCAAGGCCGCCGGAATCAAGCGACCCCGGCGGCGATTTAAGCCCAATCTCATAAAAAGTGAAGGGTGTAAGGAAATGGGTAAAACTATCCGCGCCTCGGTGCTGATATTCCTCTTGGCCTGCTCTGCCAGCGCCGGTCACATGCAGAACGACGTGACCGGCACGCCCCCGCCGCCGCCGAGCGCCCCGCAGGAGGCTCTGCCGGCTGACCATAACGCACCCGACGAAGGGCCGGAGGGCCTGACGGGGGCGGTGTTGAGTCTGCTCCGAAGCGTGCTCGCGCTACTCTAACACGCACGCCAGCCCGGCCGGGACAAGCTGCCTTTCGGCGGCTAGGTTGTGGTGTGCTTCGCGGGCGCCGGGTTGAGGCGGGCCGGCCCGCGGCCATGAGAGTAGCCGCGGGCCGGCCGGATTGCAACAGATTTATTCCCGACTCCCTCGGCCCGCTTCCTCGGACAGGGATTCGAGCAGCGAGGCCGTAGTCGCGGCCCTCTCGGACCACCAGGCGGCGGCGCTCCCGAGCGCGTCGCGGCGGCGCGCGTGGCGCGAGGCCCACGCGTGGCAGGTGGAGTTTGGGCCGCCGTGAGAGAGTCTGGCCGCCGGGCGGGCGCGGCGGGAAAGGCCCGGCCGGCGCCACGACGTTGACTTTCGGCGGCAATGTTAATAGAGTCCCGCGCCCACACTCTCGCGGTTTTGGCATAAGGAGTTCGACCCATGAAAAACATCTTTCACGTCTCGACTATCGCTCTTCTGCTGTCGATCCTGGCGGCGCCGCAGTTAACCGCCGCCCAGACCTCGTCGGCCAGCGGCAGGTACAGGTTCCTCTCGGAAGACGGCCTGACGAGGTACGTCGAGTTCGACGCCAAAAAGGACAGCGGCGGCAACACGTCCGGCTGGATGCTCTTCAACGACCCGACGAAGGTCGCGGACACCGACGCCGACGGGGACGAGCCCCCGCGCGAAGGCGACACGCCCCCGGACTTCTACGTGAAGGCCACGTTCGACAGCATGTCCGTGGAGAAGAACCGCGCAGTGATGGGCGGGACCGTCACGGATTCGAGCCACAGGACTTACATCGGGAAGTGGGTCCAGCTCGTGGTCGAAGACAACGGGACCGAACTCAGGGTGCCCGACACTCTGACGTGGGGGCTCTGCCGGCCGCCGGACGGCAATTGGATACCGACCGACGCCGAGCGGGACCGCGACGACGGCGCGTTCATGCGGTGGTGGGCGACCGACGCTGAGCGGAAAGACGACGTGGGAATTCCCTCGCCAAACCTGATCCCCGGCGAGGCGAAGGGCTGCCAGTCATATCCCCTCCCGGCCTACACGTTCCTCGTCATCAGGAAGTGGGAAGGCGACATCCAAGTCATCCCGTAGCCCGGCCGCGCCCTGACGGCCCGCCGGCACCCGGACCTGTTCGCCCGGCCGCGCGCTTCGCGGCGCGGGGCGAACAGGCCCGGGGCGGAGTTTCCTCGGTCGGCCGGTGCACCCTCCGCGGCGGTGCCACGGGACCGGCCGCCGCGCACGGCGGCCGCCGCCTTCCATGACCTTGCGGGCGCCCGCGACGGCGTCCGTTTTCGTTTACGGCCTCACCCCTCTCGCCTTCGGCTGCGGACAACCTTTCCTCATTGACTTTTCCCGCCGCAGGCGTATGATTCGCCGTGACCGCCGCAAACGCAATACCGCTGACGAAACTCTCGTCGGCCTCACCACAACACGACCCAGGGCCGCCTCAATGCACCCGTGAACCGAGCAAACTTCACTCATCACCTCGCGCGTGTAGTCGTCAGGTCTCTTTGATCACACTTCGACGCGCGTCATGACGGCGTCACCGAAACGGCTTTCGTGTCGGCGCACGTTAGCCCCCTCTTTTTTTTCCGCCGCTTTCGGCCGAAAGTAAGTTTCGCGCGGTCAACTGAGGCGGCCCCTGCCGCTTCTAACCCCCGCAGGGGCTTTTGCGGCCTCTTACGCCGTGCCCGCTTTTTAAGCTCCTTTTGCTGTTACGGGGTTTGCCTGTAAAATCTGCTGTTATCTCTCGGGCGTGTGCCGGCCACAGTAGTGTCCTGAGCGTGTCCGCCGTGCTTTCGCGGTTTTCGGTCTTTTTTTCATGATGGTGCTCTCAATGTTCAGACGACTCGCCGCCCCGCCGCTCGTGGCACTGGCGCTGATTTTGGCAGTGTTCGCGCCGTCGCGCGCCGCGCAGGGGGTGAGCGACGTGGTGCTGGTCCTGCCGTTCGAGAATGTCTCCAGCCAGGCCGAGTTCAACTGGGTGGGCGAGAGCTTCGCCGACTCGCTGGCCGAGCTGCTCGGCTCGCACGGGCTGAGGGTGGTCTCGCCCGACGCCCGCGAGCTGGCCTATCAGCGCCTGCGCCTGCCGCTCACGGTCATCCCGTCGCGGGCCACGGCCATCAAGCTGGCGCGCGAGGCCGGCGCCACGCTCGTCGTCCTCGGCACCTACGAGGTGACGCCCGAGCGCGACGAGAAGTCGCTGGCAGAGGTGCGCGGCTCGGCCCGGCTGATCCGCGTCAACGAGGGGCGAGTCTCGGGCAAGCAGATGCCGGACGGGCGCTGGGCCACGCACGAGTTCTTCTACGGCGACGCCCTCGTCAACCTCCAGACCGTGCAGGGCAAGCTGGCCTATCAGATACTCTACGAGCAGGACGACAAGCTGCCCTTCTCGCAGAACGCCATCGTCGAGCAGGCGACGAAGGTGCCGGCCCGCGCCTTCGAGAGCTACGTCAAGGGGACAATGCTCGGCCGCGCCGAACAGGAGAAGAAGTCTGCCTATTTGCTCAACGCCATGCGCGAGTACGAGCGCGCCAACCCCGGCTCGGTCTACAAGCAGGCGGCCTTCGAGCTCGGCCACCTCCACTACGCCCAGAACGACTTTAAGAAGGCCGCCGAGTACTTCTCGCAGATTCAGCGGCGCGACCCGCACTTCGCCGAGTCGGCCTTCTACGCGGCGCTGAGCTACTGGCGCGCGGGCGAGGCCCAGAGCGCCCTCGACGCCCTGCTGCCTCTGACGACCGACGTGCCGCTCACCAGCGTCTACAACAACGCCGGCGCTCTGGCCGCGCAGATCGCCCGCACCGAAAAGGACGCGGCGCGGCGCGACGCGCTGCTCAAGCAGGCTTTAAACGTCCTCGGCCGCGCCGTCGAGTCGGCGCCCGAAGACCCGATGGTCCGCTTCAACTACGCCTCGGCGCTGATGCAGGCGGGCGAATACGCGAAGGCCGCCGAACAGCTCCGCGCCGTCGTCGAGGCCAACCCGCGCGACGCCGAGGCCGTCTTCCTCTTCGCCAAGTCGCTGGAGAAGGCCGGGCAGGCAGAGGCGGCCGCCGCCAACGACAACGAGGCGCGCAAGCTATTCCCCGGCTACGCAGAGGCCCAGGTCGAATGGCAGAGCCGGCAGACGGCGCGCCGCATCGGCCTGCGCCTGCGCGGCGACTTCAACCGTAGCGAGTACCTGACCACCGTCGCCGAGCCCCCGCCGGCGACCGCCGCCAGCACGCAGGACCTGCTCGCCAGGGCCCGCGAGCTGTACGCCGCCGGCAACGACGACGAGGCGCTCTCGGAGTTGAGAGACGTGGTGCGCGTCGAGCCGATGAACGCCGAGGCTTACCTCCTGAGCGGGCGCATCTACATGCGGCGCGGCGAGCTGGTCTCGGCCATCAACCAGCTCAAGACCTCGATCTTCTGGGACACCGACCGCAAGCTCATCGACGCGCACGTCCTCCTGGGGCGCATCTTCCTCGAAAGGGGCGACCGCACGCAGGCCATCGGCTACGCCCAGAGCGCCATCCAGATCGACCCCAACAACCAGGAGGCACTGGCCCTTCAGCGCCAGCTACAGGTCGGCATCAGGTAGTCGCCGCGGAACTGCGGGGCGGCGCGGTCGGACGAGACACGCGCCGCCCCCCATGCCTTTTGCAGTCAGCGCCCCCGCTTTCAATCGCCCGCGCCGCTTCCCCTTCCCGACCGCGCCGGCCCCGCGGCCACGCCCCGACCGATGAACACGCTCGCCGCCGTCACGCTCGCCGTTGCGCTGCTGCCCGCGCTGGCGCTCGCCGCTTACGTCGCCCTCGCTTCGAGACACCGAAAGGCCGGCTCGCAACCGCTCGCGCCCGTCGGCCGCGTCGGCTCGGTCGAGCGTGAACTGGACCCTGAGGGGTTCGTCCTCGTCGGGGGCGAACTGTGGCGCGCGAGGCTCAGCGGCGGCGGCCGGTTAGGACGCGGGCGTCAGAACGTCCTCGTCGTCGGCGCGCGCGGCTGCGTGCTCGAAGTCGAGGAGCGCGCCCCTTGACGATTACTCAACGACAGAGTGGGCGGACGCCGGCGGGCGGGTTTCAGGAGCCGGCCGCGGGCGGTTTCAGGAAGTGGTCTGTGCGTGGCACGCGAGGTGCTTCCAACATCATCGGCAAGCACGGAGGCAGTCGAACCGTGACCCCGCCGCCATCACTTCTCTGAGCGTGGCCTGCCGCTACGCCAGCCGCCCGCCGAGCGTCCCTATCAGAACGACCTACCTTTCAGGAACCCGGCCCGCAAGGGTCGGGTTCTCCCGCTTTTGTAGCAGCGAAATCTGCGCCACATCAGGGTTTTCCGCTTTTTCGGGACTTTCCCCGGCGCGGGCAATCGCCCGACGTTGTCGCCCGGCGGCTACAGCCTGTCGCCTGCCGGCGATTTTTCAGGCCGCCCGGCTCGGGCCGGAGGGACTACCGGCCGCGTCACTCAGACAAATTTTGTCACCGCACGGGTGACGATTTCTGTTGAGGCGGGCGCCCGAATGCGTCGGCGCGGGTGACGATTTGCCGCACCGCCGGCGAGGGATTTTGCACGGGCCGGGAGAGGCTGATCGCGCCCGGCCCTGCGCGGTGACGTGGCCGCCGGGGCTCTGCTAAACTCGGCGGCGTGCAGGAAGTGTTTCTACCCGGCGAGCCCCCGCCCACCCGTCGTCTCTCGCCAGCCTCCCTCAAGGCCCGCGTGTGGGCGGCCGCGCCCACGCGGGGCGAAACCTTCTCGGTGCTGGCCTCGGCCCTCCTGCTCGTCCTGGCCTTCCCGGATTTCGGGCTCTGGCCGCTCGCCTGGGCGGCGCTCGTGCCGCTGCTGCTGGTCTTGGGCCGGCGCCCGCCGCGCGGGGCGCAAGCGTTCCTCGCCGGCTGGCTCTGGGGCACGGCCTTCTTCTACGGCTCCTGCTACTGGCTGACCTACCCGATGATTCACTACGCGGGACTGCCCGCGTGGATCGCCTACCCGCTCTTCCTGCCAGCGCCGCTCGCGGCCGGAGTCTTCCCCGGACTGTTCGCGCTCGCGCAGGCCCGCGCCTGCTCGCGCTGGGGCGCCGGCGCGCTCGCGCTCGCGCCGGCCCTGTGGGTGTCGTTCGAGTGGGCGCGGCTCGGGGTGTTGGGGCAGTTGTGGAACGCCGTGGGCTACTCGCAGGCTTACGTGCCCTGGCTGATTCAGGGGGCGCGCTACGGCGGCGTCTACCTCGTCGGCTTTCTGGTCGTGGCGGTCAACGCCGCGCTGGCCTACGCCCTGCTCAGGCGCGACGTGCGCGGGGCGGCCGTCGCGCTGGTCGCGGTGGCGCTGGTCGCGGCGGCGCTCGCGGCCTTCGCTGCCTCGCCGGCGCCGGCCGAGGGCGCTGAAGCGCAGGCCGTCGTCGTCGCCTTGCAGCCGAACGTCGTCCCGGACTTCGACCGGCCCGCGGCCGAGCACTTCGCGCTCACCGACCGGCACTTCGAGTGGAGCGAGGCGGCGCTGCTGGCCTCGGGCGGAGGCGGGGCTCGGGCGGGAGACGCGGCTGTTGACGAAAGGGCGGCTGTAGAAGAGGCCCGCGAGGCCGTGCAGGGACGTGGGCTCTCCGGGCCGTCGGCGCGCTTCGAGTCGTCGCCTCGCTTCGAGTCTTTACCGCGATTCGAGGCGGCGCTGCCGCGGGTCGTGGTCTGGCCCGAGTCGCCGATGAACTTCTCGTGGGGGCGCAGTCGGATTTTCCGCGAGCGGGCCGCGGAGTTCGCGCGGAGAACGGGCGCGTCGCTGCTCTTCAACTCGCTCGAACCGGTCGAGGGCGGCAGTGGCGGCTACAACGCCGCGGTGCTCGTGGACCGCCGCGGCCGGCTCGCCGTGCAGTATGATAAGATTCGCCTGCTGCCGTTCGGCGAGTACGTGCCGGTGCCTTCGTGGGTGCCGGGGTCCGGGTTCATCCGGGGCGTGGTCGGCGACTTCACGCCGGGCACGCGCTACGAGTTGATGCCGCTCGGCGAGGGGCCGGAGGCGCCACGGGCCGGCGTCTTCATCTGCATCGAGTCGGCCTACCCCGACCTCTCGCGCGTCTTCGCGCGGCGCGGCGCCGACGTGCTCGTCAACATCACGAACGACGCCTACCAAGGCGACACGGCCGTCATGCGGCAGCACCTCGCCAACGCGGTCTTCCGCGCGGTCGAGACGGGACGCGCCGTGCTGCGGGTGACCAACACAGGCATCACTGCCCGCGTCACGCCGCGCGGCGAAGTGCTCGACGCGACGCGGAAGTTCGAGGGCGAGGCGCGGGCCTGGGCCGTGGCGAGGGCCGTGGGCGGGCAGACCTTCTACACGCGCCGCGGCGACCTGTTCGTTACGCTCTGCGCGGCCCTGACCGCCTGCGCCGCGCTCGCGGCCGGCCGGCGGCGCAGGAAAAATTCTGACGGCGGATTCGGAGGAGACCAAGACTGATGATCGAGACTTTATCAATCCAGGACCTGCGCGCCGGGGTCGAGCAGTTGCGCTCGCGCGTCGAACAGCTCGGGAGGTTTCTTTGATGTAGCGGCGAGGCGCGAGGAGCTGTCGCGGCTCGAAGCGCGGGCGTCGGAGCCCGACTTCTGGGGCGACCAGGAGGCGGCACAGGGCGTGCTCCAACAGCGCAGCCGCGTCGAGCGCGTCGTGACGAGGCAGGAGCGTTTCGAGTCTTCGCTCGGCGACGCCGAGGTCCTGCTCGAATTCGCCGAGGAGGACGAGTCGAGCGCGCGCGAGCTGGGCGAGCTGCTGGCGCGGCTCGAAGACGAGGTCTCGCAGGCCGAGATCGAGATGATGCTCGCGGGCGAGTCGGACGCCAGGCCCGCCATCTGCAACATCCACCCCGGCGCCGGCGGCACAGAGTCGCAGGACTGGGCCGAGATGCTGCTCAAGATGTACCTGAAGTGGGCCGAGCGGCGCGGCTTCAAGACCGAAATCCTCGAATACCAGCCGGGCGAGGAGGCGGGTTTGAAGAGCGTGACGTTCCGCGTCGAGGGCGAGTACGCCTACGGCCTGCTCTCGGCCGAGGCCGGCGTCCACCGCCTCGTGCGCATCTCGCCCTTCGACCAGGCCGCGCGACGCCACACCAGCTTCGCCTCGCTCTTCGTCTCGCCGGAGATAGACGAGAACATCGAGGTCGAGATCAACGAGAAGGACCTGAGGGTTGACACCTATCGCTCGACCGGCGCGGGCGGCCAGCACATCAACACCACCGACTCGGCCGTGCGCATCACGCACCTCCCGACCGGCATCGTCGTCGCCTGTCAGAACCAGCGGTCGCAGCACCAGAACCGCGCCGTCGCCATGCATGTCCTGCGCTCGCGCCTCTACGAGCTGGAACTGGAGAATCGGCGGGCCGAGACGGCCGCGCTCGCGGCCAACAAGGCCGACAACTCCTTCGGCTCACAGATTCGCAACTACGTGCTCGCGCCCTACCGCATGGTCAAGGACGCGCGCACGAAGGTCGAGCGCGGCGACGTGGACTCGGTCCTCGCCGGCGACATAGACGATTTCATCAAGGCTTATCTGCTCTCCCGCAAGGCAGCCTGATGGGAAGTTTTAGTTTCTAGTTTCTAGTTTTTAGTTATCGGCCTGCGGCGACGGCCCCCGAGCTTAGTGCGGCTAAAAACTAAAAACTGAAAACTAAAAACTTCCTTCCCCGGAGTTCGAGCATGGCAACAGCACAGACCGAGGCGCGCGTCAGGGACTTGGGCGGCGCGGCCGGGACGCGGAACTCGCGGCGGAACGAGATCGTCGCCGTGGCGCTCTTCGCCGTCAGCGCGGCGCTGGCGCTGTGCCTGCTCTCCTACAGCCCGAACGATCCGTCGTGGGCGGCCGAGGGGCCGGGCGGCGCGCGCAACCTGATCGGCGCCGTCGGCGCGAACCTCGCCGCCACACTGTTCCAGTTCTTCGGGCTGGCGTCGGCGCTGCTGCCGCTGCTTTTCGCCGCGGCCGCGTGGCGGCGCTTCCGCGACCGCAGGATTCACGCGCCGCTCGTCCGCATCATTGGCCTCGTCGCGCTGACGCTCTCGGTCGCCTCGCTCTTCGCGCTCTTTCTCACCGAGCCGCTCTTCGACCGCAGCTTCAACGCGGGCGGCATGGTCGGCGTGCTCTTCGCCGAAGGTTTGCGGCAGGCGCTAAACACCGTGGGCGCGGGGCTCGTGCTCGGGGCCGCGGCGGCCGTCGGGTTGCTGCTCGCCACCAACTTCTCTTTCGTGAGCGCCTACGAGCGCGTCGCGGCCGCCGTCACGAACCCTTCGGGGGCCTTCCGGCAGGCTCTCGACCGCTTCGCCGCGTGGCGTGAGGGTCGGCGCGCCCGCGCTCAGGCCCACGTCGAGATGCGGCGTGAGGCCCGTGCCGCCCGCGAGCGCGAGGCCGAGACGCAGGCGGCGCAGGCGCTCGCCGACGAGGCCGCGCCCGCCCCGTCCGTCCGGCCCGCCCGGCAGGCG
This sequence comes from Pyrinomonadaceae bacterium, assembly GCA_035645715.1. Classification (GTDB taxonomy): domain Bacteria; phylum Acidobacteriota; class Blastocatellia; order Pyrinomonadales; family Pyrinomonadaceae; genus QHXN01. Next base: position 35,835 of record DASQMB010000069.1, on the reverse strand, counting down.
AAAGACCCGAGAACCGAGTACGGCGCCGGAGTCGCCGCCATCAGGCGCAACGCCGCCGCCTCGTCCTCGGCCGAGGTCGGGGCCGAAGCGCCGCCCACGCGCGAGGATGAGGTACGCGAGCAGCTCGCGCGGGCCGAGGCCGACATGGCCGCGATTGCCGCCACGGTCGCGCGCCCCGGCTCGCAGACGGGAGCCGCGCAGGCGCCGGCGGTCGAGGCGCCGCCCGCGTCAAGGCGCACGAACGCGGACCCGCGCCCGTCGCCGTCGCAACCCGCCGCGCGGCCGGCCCAGCGGCAGCAGCCGCCCGACGTGGCCGAGATGTTGGAGACGGCCGAGGTCGTCCGCACCGAGCCGGTTGACGACGTTGACGACGCGGTCGAAGAGCGCGACGGGATAACCCCGCCGCGGCGCGGCGCCGAGGTGCGCGCCGAGACGGCGCTGCTCGGATACGAGATGCCGCCCCTCGACTTCCTCAACCCGCCCGTGCCCCGGCGCGAGCAGGCCGACGAGGAGCTGTTGCAGATCGCGCAGCGCGTGGCCGAGAAGTGCAAGGAGTTCAACGTCACCGGCCAGATCAAGCACATCTGCCCCGGCCCCGTCGTCACCACCTACGAGTTCAAGCCAGACCCCGGCGTCAAGTACTCGCGCGTGACGGGCCTCGTGGACGACCTCTGCATCGCGCTCGAAGCCGAGTCGGTCCGCATAGACCGCCTGCCCGGCAAGCCGCACGTCGGCATCGAGGTGCCGAACCCCGAGCGCGAGACCATCTTCCTGAGGGAAGTCCTGGAGTCGCGCCAGTTCCGCGAGTCGGGCTCGAAGCTCTCGCTCGCCCTCGGCAAGACGATTGACGGCATCAACTACGTCGCCGACCTGACGCGGATGCCGCACCTCCTGATCGCCGGCGCTACCGGCACGGGCAAGTCCGTCTGCCTCAACTCGCTCGTCGTTTCGCTGCTCTACAAGGCGCGGCCCGACGAGGTGAAGTTCATCATGATCGACCCGAAGCGGCTCGAACTCGGCCTCTACGCGGACATCCCGCATCTGGCCGCGCCGATCATCACCGAGCCGAAGAAGGCCGCCAACGCCCTCAGGTGGGCCGTCGCCCAGATGGAGCAGCGATACAAGCAGCTCGCGCAGTGGGGCGTGCGTAACATTGACGGCTACAACGCCGAGGTCGAGCGCCGCAACAACGTCCTCGACTTCGACGACGACGGCAACCCCTGGAAGACCCTGCCCTACATCGTCATCATCATCGACGAGCTGGCCGACCTGATGATGACCTGCGGCGGCGACGTGGAAGAGGCCATCACGCGCCTCGCCCAGATGGCCCGCGCCGTCGGCATCCACCTCGTCCTCGCCACACAGCGCCCGAGCGTCGATGTCATCACCGGCATCATCAAGGCCAACTTCCCCTCGCGCATCGCCTTCCGCGTCTCGTCAAAAGTTGACTCGCGCACCATCATCGACTCGAACGGCGCCGAGCAGCTCCTCGGCCGCGGCGACATGCTCTTCCTCCCGCCCGGCACCTCGCGCCTGGTGCGCGTCCACGGCGCCTACCTCGACGAGAACGAGGTGGCGAAGGTCGTCGCCCACATCAAGGCGCAGGGCTGCGAAGTCAACTACGACGAGACCATCACGCAGTCCGAGGAGGAGGCCGCCGGCCTCGACGACTCGGGCGGCGAGCGCGACGAGTTGTTCGAGCAGGCCCTGCGCATCTGCGTCGAGATGAAGCGCGCCTCGACCTCCGTCCTCCAGCGCCGCCTTCGCATCGGCTACGGCCGCGCCGCCGCCATCCTCGACGCGATGGAGCGCGAGGGCTACATCGGCCAGGCCGACGGAGCCCGCCCCCGCCCCGTTCTCGGCCGCGCCTTCGAGACCGTCCATCACTGGGACGACCTCCAGAACGACTCGCCCGACGATGGCGAGCAGTGACGGGGGAAGTAGTTTTCAGTTTTTAGTTTCTAGTGTTCAGCCGCGAGCGGCCGCCTGGCGATGAGTTCTCGGCCGTGAGGCGAACAAAAAAACTGAAAACTATTTTTGTTAAGTATCCCGCAAGGAGCGGCCGCCTGAGGGAAATAATTTCGACAACTTTTCCACAGCTTCTGTGGAAAAGCCTGTGAATATGTCGGATTTTCGGGTTACAAGTTTCTGAAAACTTTAGACTTCTAGCATTTTGCACATCCGGGCGGCAGGCATTAACGAAGTCTTTGCGGCCCACGATTGCCCCGAATGAAGCGACGCCGACCCAGTGCCCTCACGGGCTGTTTCATTCTGTGCTGGCTGTCGCTCGCGGCGGCCCCGGCCTGCGTCAAATTGCCTCGCGCCCGCCTGCCCGCGCCGCCCCCCGCAGTCGCGCCGGAGACGACCGCCGCGCGGCGCGTCTCACTGAACCGGGCGACGCGGGCGGAGCTTGAGCAGTTGCCGGGCGTCGGGCCGGCGCTGGCCGCGCGCGTCGTCGAGCACCGCGAGCGGTACGGCCACTTCCGCAGGGCCGAACACCTGATGCTGGTGCGGGGCTTCGGCGAGCGGCGGTTCCGACGAATCGAGCCCTTCGTCACGGCCGAGTGAGGAGACGTGCGAGACAGGGACCGACTGCGGCGCGACGCGCGGGAGATTTTCGACAGCGCGCTCGATGCGGTTGACGCGCGTCGCGCCGTGCTCGAAGCCGTGCGGGTCGAGGGGGCGAGCCTGCGAGTCTGCGGCGCGGGGTTCGACCTCGGCCGGGCGGGCTCGCGCGTCTACTCGGTCGCTCTGGGCAAGGCCGGAGCACGGATGGCGGCGGCGCTCGACGAGAGGCTCGGCGCGAGGCTCGCGCGAGGCGTCGTCTCTGCACCCGAGCCGCAGTTCAAACTACCCGACAGGTGGCAGACATACGCTGGCGGCCACCCCCTGCCGAACCGCGAGAGCTTCGAGGCGGCGCGTGCCGCGCTCGAACTCCTCCGCGCGGCGGACGCGGAGGCGGCGCGTGGAGGCGGCGACAGCGTCCTCGTCGTCTTCCTCGTCTCGGGCGGCGGCTCCGCGATGCTTGAGTTGCCGCGCGACGAGCGCCTCACGCTCGAAGAATTGCGCGAGACGAACCGCGCGCTGGTCTCCTGCGGCGCGCCCATCTCGGAAGTCAACGCCGTGCGTCGCGCGCTCTCGGCCGTGAAGGGCGGCGGGCTGGCGGCGGCGGCCGGCCGCGCCGCGCAAGTCACCCTCATCGTCTCGGACACGAACCGCGGGCGCGAGCGCGACGTGGCTTCGGGGCCGACGCTCGAACACGATCCCGCCCCGACCGACCCGCGCGAGGTCATCGCGCGACACGGCCTCCGCGACGCCCTGCCCCCTTCAGTCCTGCGCGCTCTGGATAAGGACGAAGGCGCGGGCGCGAACCCGCCTGCGTCGCCCGGCGCGCGGCGCGAGCACTTCGTCCTGCTCGACAACCTGACGGCCTGCGAGGCCGCAGCCCGCGCCGCACGAAGGCTCGGCTACCGGACCAAGACCGCACACGATCTTGTCGAGCAGCACGTCGAAGAAGGAGCGCCGGAGTTAGTCTCGCGCCTCCTCGGGCTCGGGCCGGGCGACGGCGACGGGCGCGGCGTCTGCCTGGTCTCTGGCGGCGAGTTCGCCTGCCCCGTGCGCGGCGCAGGCGTCGGCGGGCGCAACGCCGAGACGGCGCTGCGGTGCGCCTTCGAGTTCGAGAAGGCCGCGGGCGCGAAGGGTGAGACGGAGGACGCGGCTGGTGAATCGACGGCGGGCGCCGCCGGCGCGACGGCAGACGGCGAGGTCGCGGAGGCGGAAGGGCGCGGCCGGCGCGGGCCGCAATTCGCGGCGCTGTGCGCGGGCACGGACGGGGCCGACGGCAACAGCCCGGCGGCCGGGGCCGTCGCCGACGACACGACGCTCGCACGCGCACGCGCGCGCGGCCTGAGCCCCGAACGCCACCTCGAAGAGAGCGACGCCTTCTCCCTCTTCGACGCTCTCGGCGACGCCGTCGTCACCGGCCCCACCGGCACTAACGTCCGAGACCTCCGCGTGCTCGTCGCGTGCCGGGCGTCGTCCTCCGGTGAAAGAAGTTAAGAGCCGCGGACGGCGGGCGACAAGGTGAGGCGAGGGCGTTCAGGTTTCTCGACACGCTCGGGCCGCCCGTCACTAACGAGGGCACAAAGCTCAAGCCCTGCTCTGCCCTGCCATCAATCAACGCCCGCGGACGAAAGTTTCTACCCTCAAGTCTTCGCCGTCGGTCGAGACCGTTATGGTGCCGCTCTCGCCGGTGGTGAGGACGCGGGCGCCGCGTGCGCGCAGTCGCGCGAGCACTTCCGGGTGCGGGTGGCCGTGGGGCGAGTCGAGCGGGGCGGGGACGATGGCGAGCGCGGGACGGGCGGCGGCGAGGAACCTCTCGGTGGTCGAGCTGCGGCTGCCGTGGTGCGCGACCTTGAGCGCGTCGCAGGCTAGCGCGTCGCCGTCGGCACCGGCCAGGGCGGCCTCGGCGCGCTCCTCGATGTCGCCGGTCAGCAGGATGGTCCGGCGGCCGAAGCGAAGACGAAGGACGATTGAGTCGTCGTTGGCCGAAGGTGCGGCCGCGTCTCCGGCAGGGGGCCAGAGGACTTCGACGGTGGCCGCCCCGAAGCGGAGCACGTCGCCGCGCGCGAGCAGGTAGACAGGCACGCGGGCGCGTTCGGCCGCTGCGGCGAAGCGGGTGAACTCTGCGTCGGAGGCCGGGGCGCGGCCGACGAGCGCGGCGTCAACTTTGAAGTTGGCGAGCACGTCGCCGAGGCCGCGGACGTGATCGGCGTCGGCGTGGGTGGCGACGACGTAGTTGACGCGGTCGAGCCCGCGATGCCACAGGAACTCCGAGACGACGCGGTCGCCCACGCCGCGCGCGTCCGGCTCGAAGACCTCCGCGCCGCCTTCACCGTCGCCCGCGCCGCCGTCATCATCTCGCGCGCCGCCGGCCGCGCCGCCCGCCCGACCGAACCGCTGGCGACCGCCGCCGTCAACCAGCAGCGTCGCGCCGTCGGGCATCGTGACGAGCGCCGAGTCGCCCTGCCCTACGTCGAGGAAGTCAACTCGCAGCCGGCCGTCTGCCGGCGGGGCGCTGAACGGGTGCAGGACGATGAGAGCGCCGGCCGCCGCGAGCGCGACCCCGGCGGCGACGGTGCTACTCCGCCACCCTTCGATGACGCGCAGGCCACGTCGCCACCCTCTCCCCGCGCCGTGCTCCACGCTTCGCCGCCCCTTACCCGCCCCATGCTCGTCGCTCCGTCTCTCGCCGCCCGCGGGCGGGTCCGCGGGTCGCTTCCCTTCGGCCGCGGCCGGCTCGTCGGCTCGCGTGCCGAGCGGGCGCCACCCGGCGAGCGTCACGGCGAAGACGGCGAGCGGCACGAAGTATAGGACGTAGACGGCCGAGGCCGCGCCCGAGTATTCGGGCAGGCGGAGGCTCGCCAGGCCTGCCTCCGCGAAGGGATCGACGCCGCGCGCGGCCAGCAGCGTGGCGGCCTCTGCGAGCGAGGCGAGCGCCGAGGCCGCCGCCGCGCCCGCGGCCCACAGCAGGAGAGCCGCGAGCGCCGAGGCGCAGCCCGCGGCCAGCAACGGACCGACCCAGAGGTTGAGCAGCGGCGCGGCGAGCGGCAGGCGGTGAAAGTAGAGGACGAGCAGCGGCAATAGCGCCGCCTGCACGCACGCCGAGACGACGAGGATTGAGCAGGCCCAGCGCAGCGCGGGTTGGACGCGCAGGCGTTCGAGTCGTGAGGCCAGGGGGTTCTTGAAGAGGCGGTAACTGTGCGTGGCGCGCTCCTGCTCGCGCCGCCAGCGGGCCTCGCGCCAGAAGAGCAGTTCGCCCGCGGCGCGGAACCATTCGGGGCAGTCGGGCGGGCGCGGCGTCTCGCGCGTCGGCCTCCACTCGCCGACCTCCCTCAACCGCGAGAGCAGCGGGAGCGCGACCGCGACGATGGCGAGCACCGAGAGGAAAGTGAGCTGGAACGAAGGGTCGAAGAGGCTCGAAGGCCGCCAGGCCAGAAGCGCCAGCGCGGCCCCGCCCAGCGCGTTGAGCGCGCCCGCGCGGCGGCCGACCGCCGGCGCCAGCGACGCGGCCGTGAGCATCAGCGCCGCGCGCACCACCGAAGACTCGGCGCCGACCGCCAAGGCGAAACCCCACACGGCCACTGCGGCCGCGAGCCACTGCCACGGCCGCCGCCGCGTCAGCAAACGCGCCGCGCCCCAGACCAGCCCGCCGATTAAAGTCACGTGCAGGCCGCTCACGACGAGGACGTGGAAGGTGCCGCCCTCGCGGAAGCGCTCGGCGGTCTCGCGCGTCAGGCCGCGGCGGTCGCCGAACATCGCGGCCTTCAAAACCCCGGCCGCGTCGGGCGCGACCAGCGCGTCAACGCCGCCGAGCGCCCGCCGCCGCCACGCGTCGAGCCAGTGGAGCGGCAGGAAGACGGCGCGGTCGTCCAGCCGCTCGACGAGCAGCGGACTCTTGACGACGGCGCGCGCCTCCGAGCCGCGCCTGTCGAGGTGTTCGTCCAGCGTCTCGACGCCGGGGTTGCGGTAGCGGGCCGCGCGTGTGAGCCGCGCCGCCACGCTGACCCGCGCGCCCCGACGCAGTTCCAGAGCCTCGTATCGGCCCCGCTCGTCGGCGCCGCGCGCGGGCGCGAACAGCTCGACGCGGCCCCGGCAGGGGCGCTCGACGCCGCCGGCCCTCACGCTCTCGACCGCGAGCGAGAAGAAGAGGCCGTCGGGCGAAGACTCAGGGATGCGCTCGATTGTGCCCGTCACCTCGACGGGGTCGCCCGAAGCGATCAGTCCGTTCTCGTAGAGCGAGCGCAGGCGCGCCTCGGCGGGCGGCCGAAGCTCGACGACGGCGAGCGCCGCGCCCGCGCCGGCGTAGGCCAGAACGAGCGCGGCCGTCGCCGCGCCGCGCGCGTCCCTGAGCCAGGCCACGAAGGCCGCTGTGGAGGCGAGAGCGCAGGCCGCGACCGGGTACTGTGCCTGTGCCCCGAAGAGGTGCGCGAGCCACGCCCCGGCCGCGAACGCCGCGGCGAGCAAGGCGAGCGGGTGAGGGTTGAAAGACTGCCTGCGGACAACCGCGCCGGACATCATGCTTATAACGCCTGAAGGTCGCTCCGACTCCCGTTCAAGGCCGTGGGCAGGGCGCGGACCGGCGGCGGGCGGAGGCGTGGCCGGTAGTGGCCGACAGGCCCGGCCTGCACGAGAGTGGGCTCCGCGTGTCTGGGTAAACGCTCGGTGGGAACTGACAGGGCCGGACTTTAATACAGGCCGGGCGGCCGCTTCAAGAGAGAAGTTCAGCCGGGAGTGCCTAAATCCGAGTTGACAGTCGGAGCGAGGTAGTTGAGGCGAACTTGAGAATGGACTTTGTCCTGAGTAGTTAAGCCGCCACGCCAAAGCGGCCCTTCTCGCGTCGTCAACTCTGATTTAGGCACTCCCCGTTCAGACCGCGACTCGTCTCGCGCCGGGCCGCGCCTCTCCCGTGGGACGCACCCGCCCTCGTTAAATTTTCATGTCAAAAACAAAAGCCGCTGCAACTTGGAAGGCTAAAAGCCGCTCTTCTACACAGAAGGGCTTACGAATCTATACAGAAGTGGGTGCGACAAATCTAAAAATTAACAAAGATGAGTGCGACAAGTTTATGCCGGGACCCTCCCCGCGAAGCTCGTCTGAGACTAGAAGTCATCCCTAAACCTCGGGATGCTCACAAAAACAGGGCGAAATTGATGGTTTAGGCATAATTTCTAGTAGACTTCGCCTTCTAAACGGGCCAGCGACTGCCGGGCTATCTCCGCGTCGGGCGAGCCGATTCTTTCAAGAACTCTGAGCGACTCGCTGACGAGACGCACGGCTTCGGTGTGGTCTCCTAGCTGGTTGATGACGAGCCCCAGTTCGTGAAGCGTGTCGGCTATGCTCTTTTGACTATTCAGGCGGCTGTAAATCGCCAAACTCTCATTGAGGAGCCGCTGGGCCTCATCCAACTCCCCCACGTCTCTAGCCAAGCTGCCGAGCCCCCGCAGGGTGCTGGCGATGCCGGACTGGTCGCCGAGCCGCTTAGCTATTTCGAGGCTCTCGTCGTAGAGCCGCCGGGCCTCCTCCATCTCTCCTGTGTTCTGTGTGAGCCTGCCGAGATCGTGCAGCGTGATGGCGATGCCGCTCTGGTTGCCGAGCTTCTTATTAATCTCCAGGCTCTCGCCGTAGAGCCGCCGCGCCTCTTCCACCTCCCCTCTTCTGAGATAAATCACAGCCAGATTGTGTGCGAAACGTGCAACGGCGGATTCGTCCTGTTGCAAGCGCGCAGCGTGGAGCGCCTGCTCGCCCGTACTAATCGCTTCGTCCCAGTACCCGCGCAGGCTCAGGTATTCTTCGAGGGCGCTCCTTATCATCATCATGCTTCGCCAGTCCTCAAGCGTGAAGGCGTCATCGAACGTGCTTAGCAGGTTCTCCCTTTCCGCTTCCAGCGCGTCGAAATCTTCTGCGGACACATTCTTGTGCGCTATGGCGTAGCCGAGGAAGTAGGCGATGAAGCGACGGCGGTAGTCGGGCGCGTTGGGTTCGGCGTCGAGGCGCGTTCGCGCCAGCTCGCGGGTGAGGCCGCGGAGGAGGAGGCGCTCGTTGCCGGGGGTGGCGTCGGCCAGCCAGAGCGAGGAGAGTTTGGCGACGGCCGCTTCGAGGCGCGGCAGGTCTTCGCCAAAGCCAGCGACGTGGGCGAGGGCTTCGCGCGAGGCGTCGGGGGCGAACAGCGAGAGGGCGAGCAGGGCCGCGCGGCCGTCGTCGCCAAGGTAGGGAAGCTCGAAGGACCGGGTGAAGAAACGCTGCGCGGCGTCGCCCTTGCCTCGGCGAATGTCTTCGAGCACGTCGGCGGCGCGGCGGCCCTCGACTATCTGGCCGGCGGCCCATTGGAGGACGAGGGGGTTGGCCTCGCAGGCCGTGATCAGCTCGTCTCGGTCCTGGCCGTCGAAGGCTGACGGGCGGCCCGAGTTGTCAATCAGGCGGCGCAGGAACTCGCGGGCCTCGTCGTGCTCCATGGCGGCCAGGCGTACGTAGGTCACGTCGTCGCGGTTGATGCGGAGGCGGGTCGTGATGAGCGCGGGGCAATCGGGGCAGCTGGAGAGGAAGTCGAGGCAGCGGGACTGCTCTTCGGGGGGCGTGACGGTTTCGAGGTTGTCGAGGACGACGAGCATGGGCGACTCGGCGGCGAGCGAGCGGACGAATGCTTCCTTAGCCTCGGGCGTGGGCGGGCGCGCGACGCCGGGCGCGAGCTGGGTGATGATGTCGTCGAGCAGCGAGGAGAGGGAGAACTCCGTGCGGCCGAAGGCGCTGACCCAGGCGAGGCGGCCGGGGAAGCGTGTGCGGAGGGCGCGGGCGGCCTCGGCGGCGAGCGTCGTCTTGCCCGAACCGCCCGGCCCCCAGAGGGCGACGAGCCTTCCCTGCGGGAGTTCTTCGAGCAGTCGTGTGAGGATGTCGCGGCCGCCCTGGTCTCGGCGCGCGACGAAGCCAACTACAGGCGAGCGGGGGATGTTTGTCGGGGACGAACTTGCCGCTAGCCGGCCGGCCGTGGCCTGGCGGTGGGCGAGCAACTGCTCGGCGGCGCGGTGGATGCCCTGAACCACATCGAGGAAAGCCGCATCCCTCGGCCGCCAGAGAGAAATCGCGCGGCCTTCGGCTGGCAGCGCCTGGAGCCTGCCGAAAGGTGCTTTTTCCCAATCGCAGGGGCGCAGGATGACTGGGATGACGACAGCCTCGCCCGCTTCATGCCGTTCTATGGCGCGGCGGACCTCGATGCCATAGCAGTAGTCGGAGGCGAGAAAGTCCGGGCTGACGAGCAGGAGAATTACCTGCGCTGAGTTGAGGTGTTCGTCAATCTCCCCGTCCCACTTCTGTCCCGGTGTGATGCAGCGGTCATGCCATTCGGCGACGATCTGCCCGCGCTTGAGCTGCGCCAGGTGGACTCCGAGCTGCTGGCGCAACTTGTCGTCGCGGTGAGAGTAGGAGATGAAGAGTTCGAGGGACTCCCCGTCTTCCGGGCGGGGCCGCGGTAGCGGGAGTTCTTCGCCGGTGATGGCGCGCCAAAGCTCGCGGAAGGAGTCCTCGAAGTCCATCAAGCTGGGGCGGAAGTCGATGGTGTGGCCTCTGCTTGCGGGAGCCTGTATACCCGCGTGTACCATCAGTATCTGCCAGTCGTGGCGGCCTAGCGGCTCCGGGCGCAAGGGCTCCAGATGCGCCGTCAAATTCGGATAAGTGTGGTTGTCGGAGATCAAGAGGCCGACCTTGCGGCTGAGCCCGAACCTCCGTTTCAGCTCCTCAAGGTCGCCCCCGGGTTCGTATGAGGGGTCGAACGGCGAGGCCACCGCGTTGAGTCGCTTGCCGTTCCAATCCTGCTCTCGCAGGCGGCGGACGATTGTTCGGGCCAGACGCTCAGTCGCCTGATAGTGAAGGATGAGGAAATCATATTCGAAGTGCGGACCGAGGGTGAAGAGATCACCAAGCTCTGTGCGGATGGTCACGTCGTCGTAGCCGACGGGGACGCGGCGCGTTTCCTCGCGCAGGAGGCTCAACTGCCTTTGGCGGCGCCCGCCCGCCTCGCCCCAGGAGACTTCGAGGAGCAGGCGGTAGATGTCCGGCACCTCGATCAGTTGCGACGAGGGTGCGGGAGGGTGGCTGAGTTCGACGAACATCGGCAACTCGGGCGTCGTCGTCGCGGAGGTGCTACCACCCGGCGGCGGGCTTGCCGCTTCGTTCTTGAGCCAACGGACGCCAATCCTGACCCGCGAAATCCTGCTCGCCGAGAACCCGCTCAGCCACTCCTCGGACACGCCGCGGGCCGGGACTTCTTTTAGCGCTGGCTCCTCACCCACCCGTAAGCCGGCGGCGAGCGAGAGCCAGACGGCCGCCTGCGTCGTGCGTGCTTTCTCCGGGAGCGAAGGCAGAGCGCGTTGCGCCCAATGGGCGATGCCGATCCGGCCCGCCCGTAGCCTGTCGAGCGCAGACCTGAGCCGCTCCTCAATGCGCGCGCGGTTGTCTCCGCCTGAGAGGCCGAGCCAGGTCAACTCCTCCTCAAGACGTAACGCGTAAGGGGCCGCGGCGTGAAACTCGCTGATGACGCGCCAGGCGCCCCTCAGCAACTCCGGCTCGGCGGCCAAGTCGCGCCGAAGCAGTTCAAGCGCGCCGGGCTCGAACTCCAAAGCGAGGGGCGTCTGCGACTGGAAGAGTAGGCTGAACCAGAGGTCGGCCTCCGCGCCGGCGTCCGCCTCTTTGACGAGGCCGAAGCGCAACGCGCGGAGCAGCTCCGGCTCCAAGCGCACGGCGAGCGAGGCGGCCAGCGCGAGGCGGTACGCCTCAATGTTCTTCTCCTTGAAAGCGTCGATGAGGACGCGTGCGTCTTCGGTCTTCAAGACGACTTCACCTCGCCCGTCTACGGTTCAAGTTGGCGACCGCGGCGGCAGTCGTGCCGCGATCCCACTGAATGATGTTGACCAGACGCGCAAGCCGGTGCGGCCAACGGGAGGGCTTGTAAGGCACGAGGGCGAGGAGCGGACAGCCGGCCCGCCGTACCAAGACGGCGAAGGCGACCCACTCGTCCTCGCTGGCCCAGTCGGCGGCCACCGCCGGCTGGCAGATGCCGAGGTCGGAGAGCAGCACTACCGGAGTGCCGGGCGGCGGCGGCTGATACGGGGGCCGCCGTTTGGTCCCGGCCCCCGCGCCGCGCGCCGGGCTGCCGGCGAAGGGTAGAACCTTGAGCCGGTCGGTGCCGATGACGTTGCGAATCTCTCTGAGCAGCCATGCCTGATCCCTGACGAAGGGCGTCATCGCCTGACTCCTGTCGAGCAGCAGTTGTACGCCACGGCCGAGCGTCCACGAAGGGAGTTGTGGCAGGCGCGCGACGTGCTCGCCCCGCGCCAGAATCTCCGCGACCGCCTCCACGTCGAGAGGCCCGTCGCCGCCCCGCGTCGCCAGCGCCGCGCTCAGGATGCCCCGCGTCCACTGCGGCATGAAGAGGGGGTCGAACGGCGGCGTTACGACCGCCCCCTCGTCCGGCGGCGGCGGCGGTCCCAGCGAGGGTGCCCACACCTCCTTCTGGCCGGTCGAGCGACTCAACTCGATGGGGATGGCCCTATGCTGCGGCTCGTCGCCGCGCCCCTCCCCGCGGGCCTCTGATGCGGAATCCTCTTCGGCGTCATCCTCGTCCTCCTCGGTCTGGGTGTCGAGTTCGTCCTCGTCGGGCGGCAGCACGAAGGGCTCCGGCGTCTCCCCTTGCCCGCGCGGCTCGACAGAGAAACCGAGCATCTCGGCGACCAGCGTGATGGTCGCCGGGTCCTGGACGTGGAGCAGGCGGACGGCGCGCGCGAGGTCGCCGAGCGAGATGGCCGAACGGTTCCTTCTCATCGCTCGGACCTCAGGCGGGCGTCTGCCGCTTCGAGAGTGTCGCGCTGGAGATGATGAGCCACTCTTCTTCCTTTTCGGGGCTGAGCCCGAGGTCGCTGAAGGCGCGGACGGTATCCAGATACTCGGCCGTGCTCGGGCCGGCCGGCGCGGCGCCGTCCTTCCGCGGGGCGCCCTTGGCGGGCGGCGACGCACCTTCGTAAGCCAACGCCACGACGCGTTTGGCGATGGGGCGGTAGATTCCCTTCATGTCGGGGCCGTAGTGCTCCACGGCGATGTTGACGAGATCGTCCTCATCCGGCGGGTCGAGTTCCAGCACGACGCAGCGGCGCATGAAGGCCACCGGGAGCACGCGCTCGTCGTTCGTGGTAATGATGAGCAAGAGCGGGCGCCGCGCACGCACGGGCGTGTTCGTCTCCCTGACGGTAAACTCGTAGGAGCCGACGGGGATGAGCATATTGTTCGGCACGTCGGGATCGGCCTTGTCGATCTCGTCGAGGAGGACGACAGCGCCGGAGCCCTTCGGCCCCACGCCGGGGTCGTCTGGCGGCATCCCTGCTTCCTGGCCTTCTGGCAGGCCGCGCCGCTCTGCGCTTGCAGGGTCGAAGGCCCACCAAAGGACGCCCGGCTCGACGTAATAGGCCGCCTTCTTTCGGAGTTGCTTGGCTTGCGCGTCGCTGAGGCGCCGGAGCGCGTCAAACGTCCATAAAAGGTCCTGCGCCTGCGTCCGTGAGGTGATGACGCGCTCGTAGTAACGCCACTTCATCCGCCGCGCGACGTTGCGCGCCAGCGAGGACTTGCCGCCGCCCGAAGGGCCTCGCACGAGCATCGGTCGCCCCGTTGCCAGCGCTACGTTGACGGCCAGTTCGACCTTCTCCTTGTAGACGTAGACGAGCCCATCGCGCCGGTCTCCGGCCTGCACAATCGTCCCTGTGCCCTCCTCCCCATCACCGGCCTGCGGCTCCTCTACCTTCGGCCACGGCACCTGTTTCTGAGGACTGTTCTCCATGATGTCGAAATACTTCTGGTATTCCATCTTCAAATTCTCCGCGGCCGCCTACGGCGTTTTGTCGATCTTTCGTTTCGTGCTCCCGATCAGGTCGAAGACGGCCTGATCCCTGCCGGCCGTTAAATCGGGCTGGAGGAGCATTATCTGCCAGTCCCGAAGGCCGGGCGCGGTTGGCGCGCGGCTGCCTTCCAGCATGAAGAAGGTGAAGGATTCGAACCGTTTGCGGAGCAGGGCTGTCACCTCCTCGCTGAATCCCTTCGGGACGAGGACGAAGAACGGCTCCTCCTTCTCCAATTGGTTGAGGCGCCGCTCAATGTCTTCCGTGGTGGGCTCCGCCCCAAGTTCCTCGTCCAGTTTGAGGTGGGCAAGCAACTGCCGCTCTATCTCCTCCTCGATGAGCTTAGCCCGCTCTTCGGGTTTTAACTCTTCAAGGCCCTTCTGACTGCCGATGATGACCCACGTCCAGTTATAAGTGCCGGAGCAGGCGCGCTGGATGTAGCATCGCCCTGTGAAGGGATACTGAACGCCGCTGACGCTGACGGCCCTCTGGCCGCGTGGCTGCGTGTTCATCCATGCAAGCCCCGAGACAGCGTCAGGGTCTACCCAGAAGGGTTCGAGCTGGCCCACGATGCGCAGGACAGTTTTCTTCTCCTTAAAATACACGGCGAGGAAGACGAGCGTGTTGAGCGCTTCTTCAAAATCGACGCTGAGCAGCAGGCGCGCGAGTTGTGCGCTGTAGCGCCGGTCACTGCGCCAGCCGATTCTCCTACCTAGCTTCGCCGCCGCGACAACTAGTGGGTTCGGGAATGGCTTATTGTCCAGCTCCGACAGGATGTCTCCCACGACGTACTCCACCTGTTGCAAAGGCGTGGTGGGGTAGGCTGTCTCTTTGAGCGGCTCCAAACCCCGGAGCACCTGCTCGACGACCGAGTCCGTCTCTCCTTCAGCCATCTGGATGGCGTCCAGTTCGAGCGGCTGGAAGTCCCCCTGCCTGAGGTTACCCTTTGAGACGACCGGGGTGAGGACAGGGATCAGGATGAATTGATCATCCCTCTCGCGGCGGTGGACGAGGATCGCTGACTCCTTCTTGACCCAGGGCGAGTGCCGGACGGCATCGTCGGAGAGGATGATGACGGCACCGTGGCACAGCGCCATCCACGTATGCAGCTCCCTGCGCCACGGATTGCCGGCGCGCAGGCGCACTCTGTCGAACAGCACCTCGTAATCTTTACTGAGCGCGCGGTAAAGCCTCGCCAGCAGCGTGCGTGCCTGCGGGTCTTTCGCGCTGTGGCTGATGAAGATCAGCGGCTTGATGATTCCCTGCTCCGTCATTCGCTCAAAGGAGTGATGAGAAGTTGATGTTCCGCGGGACGGATGCCGGCCGTGCGCGCAGCCGTGACGGCGGAGGGCATCATTATAGTCCAAATTCTCGCCGCGTATCGCCGATCGTCGAGTATCTCGACGCTCTTGCGGGCGCTGATTCGGCTCGACCTCGGGCGTAAAAAAGGTCTGACAGCGAGCGCGCGGAATAACTAGAAGCGCGGGTGGTTCCACCGCCGCGCCCGCAGCATCCCCGCGCCTCATCTTCGTGGACGAGCCTGCCGTCAACACGGCGATGACTCGCCGCTGCGGTCGGCCGCCACGCGGCGAGCGTGTCTGAGACGGCGCGCCTCCGAACTACTGCACACGCGCCTCCGCGATCGACGCTCCAGGCTTGCGTGCGTTGGTTGCGACCTTCGCCATCGAGGGGGTCGCAGACACGCTCTGCCGAGGCTTCTGTTTATGTCAGTCAGTCGCGCGCGAGATGGACGATTGTTTCGACGTGGTGGGTCTGGGGGAACATGTCGAAGGCGCGGACGGAGTTGATGTGGTAGCCGCCTTCGAGGAGGGCGCGGAGGTCGCGGGCGAGGGTGGCGGGGTCGCAGGAAACGTAGGAGATGTGGCGGGGGGCGAGGGCGAGGATGCCGGCGACGGTTTGGGGCTCGGCCCCCGAGCGCGGCGGGTCGAGGAGGACGAAGTCGAAGTCGAAGTCGCCGCCGCCGTCGGCGCCGGACGCGGCGCGGCGCGCGAACCAGTCTGCGACGCTGCGGGTCTCGACGCGCGCGTGCGTTGCGAGGCCGGCGTCGGTTAAGTTGCGGCGGGCGTAGCGGGCCGAGGCGGGGTTGCCCTCGACGCCGACGACGCGCCCGAAGCGGCGGGCGAGCGGGAGCGTGAAGAGGCCGACGCCGCAGTAGAGGTCGAGGGCCGAGCCTCCCTCGGCGTCGCCGAGGCCGGCCGCGGCGAGCGGGCCGAGCAGCTCGTGGTTGATCTGGAAGAAGCAGGAGGCGTCGAAGCGGTAGCGCTCGCCGAGGATTGTGCGCTCCTGCTCGCGCTCGTCGTCGGGGCGGACGGGCGGGTCGAGTGAGACCGTGTGGTCGCCGGCCGCGGCCTCGAACTCGGCGAACTCCTCCGGCAGCAGGCCCTCGCTCATCTCGGCGCGCAGGGCCGAGAGGCGTTCCTGCATGGGCGGGGCGGCGACGGGGCACTCGACCACGTCGCAGACGCGGTGCGTGCCGCGCTCGTAGTAGCCGAGGTGGAGGCGGACGGGGTCGAACTGCCAGCGTGCGCGCGAGCGGTAGCGCCAGGCGGCGGGCGAGGGCTCGACGGGAATCTCCGCGGGCGGCTCGACGCGGGCGATGCGGCGCAGGCAGTCGCGGATGATCTCGGACTTGGCGGCGAGCTGTGCCTCGTAGTTGAGCTGCTGGAAGTCGCAGCCGCCGCAGCGGCCGAAGTAGGGGCAGGGCGGCTCGACTCGTTCGGGGCCGGGCGCGAGCAGCTCGACGATTGAGGCGAAGAGGGTGCGGCCGCGCCCTCGCTCGGCGCGCACGCGCAGGCGGTCGCCGGGCGCCGAGAGAGCGACGAGGATGGTGCGCCCGTCGGCGTGCGCGAGGCCGAGCCCGCCCGGCAGGATGCGCTCGATTGTCACCTCGAACTCGCGGGGTTCGACGGGCTCGTCCGAACCGCGCGGCCCGGCGGTGCCGCGCGGGCCGCGCGCGTCCCGCGGCTCGCGCACGTCGGGCGGTTCCGCGGGGCGGCGCGTGTCGGATGGCTCCACGGGGCGGACCGCGTCGCGTGGATGACCCGGCCCGCGCGCGTCGCGCGGCCCGCGTGCCCCCGAGTCACGCTTGCCCGGACGCCGTGGGCGCCCGCCGTGCCGTTCTCGTCTTCCCTTCGTCATCAGAGTCGAACCGCCCGCGGCCGTGTTGGACCTGGCTTCGCGCCTCGTCGTCCGCCGCGGCGGGCACCGGCCTTCTTAGTTCAGAGGTAAAAGAGGCTCAGGCGGGGGACGCCGTGCTCCTCACGCAGGCGCTTCGCCAGCAGGTTGTCGAGCGTCTGCTCGTAGGTCTCGCGCCCCATCCGATTCTTGTAGGGGCCGAGCTGGGATTCGGCCTCGCGCCGGAGGGCCTCGACCTCGCCGGCCGGGACCGAGCCGCGCAGCGCGCGGTCGAGCAACGCTTCGAGGTCCGTGAGCGCGGCTTCGAGCAGTTCGGCGTCGGGACGAACGGCGGCGTTGAAGTCGCGCTCGATCTCGGCGGCACGCGCGGCCGCGCGCCCGAGCGCCTCGGCGAGTTCGCCCGCGCCCGCCGCGCCGGCCAGCGCCCCGGCGGCCTCGCCGAGCGCCGCGCGGCAATCGGACAGGTGCGCCGCGATCACTTCGCGCGGAAACGGCAGCCCGCGCGAGTCTTCCGCCGCGGCCGGCGCGGCCACAGTCGGCCCGCCCGCGGAGTCGCCGTCGCCCGAGGCGGGGGCCGCGGCGCCGAGCTGCGATTCGCGCCACTCGGCGAACTGCGCCTCGACCTCCTCCTGGCAGTACATGAGGGTCTTGACGCTGCGCTTGCGCGGCCGGGCCTCGAACGAGTCGAAAGACTTCTCGATGCCGCGCAGGGCGACGTGCAGCGGCACGCCCATCTCCTTCCAGCTCTCGATCAAGGCCCAGTCCACGGGGCTCAGCAGCAGGTGCTTGCCGCGGCGGCGGACGAAGGCGTCTTCGATCTCCGTGAAGTAGTTGAAGTAGTTCAGGGGCGCGTCGGCCGCCGCCACGCCGCCGGCGCGCGCCTCCTCGGCTCTGTTCATCTGTTCTCGACCGGAAAGCTGCTGAAGGATTTTCGGCAGGCGCGCGAGACCCGCGGCCGTGCCCGGCAAGGATGAACAGCCCGCCCGGATTAGTCAAGGGGGGTTTCGGCCCGTCAGCCCGCAATGATCTGGATGTTCATCGGCACGTCTTTGCACTCGGAGGCGTGAATCCAGGCGGCCACACGATTGGCGAAGCCGCGGAGCGGGTAGAGCGTCCGGCCTACGGCGGCCGTCTCGGCGTCGCGCTGGGCGATAACACGCGCGCCGGCCTCGCCATCAGGGCCGCCCGCGGCCACGACCTGTTCCGCCAGCCGCCAGGCGAGGTCGCGGGCGCCGCCCATTCCGAAGCCGAAGAGCTTATCTTCGAGGCCGGGCGCGAAGAAGGTGAGGCGCTGGGCGCGACTGAAGCGCGGGCAAATCTGACCTAGCTCGAGGATGACCACGTCGAGCAGGCGCCCCAGAATCCTGTTGATCGTCATGAAGTCGGCCCTGAGCGACTCAAGCTCGGGTCGGGTCGGGGCGACCGTGGCGGCGGCGACGCCGAGGTCCAGGTTGATGTGGGCGTTCATCCCGAGCATCAGGTGTTGCACGACGAGCGGGCCGGGGTCGTCGAGCACCGAGAAGGCGACGCGCCACGCGGCCGTCGGCTCGCCGCCCCGGCGGTGTGCGTCCCAGGCGTCGAGGAAGCGGTCGGCGAAGACCACGTCGAGCCGCCCCATCCGCGCGTTGTCCTCGAAGACGTTGCCGGCGACGATGGCGCGCCGCACGTTGGTCGTCACCCGCTCGTAGAGCGCCGCGAAGTAGCCGGCGCGGTCCCTGGCGCGGATGGAGTCGTCGATCAGCAGGTTGAGGCGCGCGAGGATGTCTTCGATGGTCTGCGACGGCATGAGAGGTTCCCTTCGTGAGTGTAAGGCCGCTCGGACACGGGCGCGCGGTTCACGCCCGAGGGCCGGAGTGGTTCCGCTCGTGGACGAGGCGGAGTCCGTCGAGCGTGAGCGTCGGGTCCACGACCTCGATGAACTCGGAGGCGGTGGCGATGAGCGGGGCGAGCCCGCCCGTGGCGACGACGCGGGGCCGGCGGCCCAGCTCCTCGATCATGCGGCGAAGGATGCCGTCAACGAGGCCGGCGTAGCCGAAGTAGAGGCCGGACTGGAGTGCCGTGACGGTCGAGTTGCCGATGACGCGCGCGGGTCGCTCGATGGCGACGCGCGGCAGGCGCGCGGCCCGCGCAAACAGCGCGTCAGACGAGATGGTGATGCCGGGCGTGAGCACGCCGCCGAGGTAGCGGCCGCCCTCGTCAATCACCTCGAAGTTGGTGGCCGTGCCGAAGTCCACGACGACGCAGGGCGTGCCGTACTTGTGGACGGCGGCCACGGCGTCCACGATGCGGTCGGCGCCCACGTCCGAGGGCGGGTCGTAGAGGATGGTGAGGCCGGTGTCGGTCGTGTGGTCGATGAAGAGCGGGGTCAGGTGGAAGTAGACCTCCGACATCCGGCGCAGCGTGTGGTTGAGCTGCGGCACGACCGAGGCGATGGCGACCGCGGTGATGGCCTTGAAGTCGAGGCCGGCCAGCGCGAAGAGGTTGCGGGCGTGGACGCCGTACTCGTCCACGGTGCGCGCGCGCTCGGCCGTCAGGCGCCAGTGTGCCGCCAGCCGCTCGCCGTCGAAGACGCCGAGCGACGTGTTGGTGTTCCCCGCGTCTATCACCAGCAGCATTCCGTTTCTTCTCCTTACGGACGCGCGCGCCGCCCTCAAGCCTTCAGCACACGCTCGATGGCATCCACGGCCGCCACGGCACCGTCCTCGTCTCGGACCACGCGCCCCGCACGGGCCGCGCGCCGCGCGTAAGACTCGTCCCCGAGCAGCGCGCGCAGCTCGCGTTCGGCCCGCCGGGCGTCGTAGCGCCGCCGAGGCAGCACCCGGCCGCAGCCGCCCCGCGCCACACGCGCCCCGTTGTCGAACTGGTCGTGGCCGAAGGGGACGACTAGTTGCGGCACGCCTGCGCGCAGGGCCTGGCCCGTGGTGCCGACGCCCCCCTGGTGGACGACGGCCGCCGCGCGCGGCAGCACCTCCGAGAAGGGCGCGTACTCGAAGGCGGCCGCACCCGCGGGCAGGCTCGCCGGGCGGTTGCGCTCCTCGCCGATGAGGAGCAGCGCGCGGCGGCCGAGCGAGCGGGCCGCCGCGACCGAGTCGCGGTAGAAGTCGCCCGCGGCGAAGAAGGCCGACGAGCCGAGGGTGAAGATGATGGGCGGCTCGCCCGCTTCGAGGAATTCGAGCAGGGCGGGGTCTGTGCCCTCCGCGTCGCCCGCGCGGTCGCGCCGGTCGTAGAAGGCGAAGCCCGTGACGACGGTGTTCGGCGGCCAGTCGGGCTGCGGCGCGGCCAGCACCTTCGAGAAGAGCGCGAGGACGAGCGTTGGCGAGTGTTGCCCTTCGAGGATGGGGGTGCCGCCGCGCGGCAGGCCCAGCTCGCGCCGCAGCCTGTGGACCGGCGCGAAGATGGAGCGGAACTTCGGCTCGCCGAGCAGCAGGAAGAGGCGGACGACCGCCGGGTGCAGGCGCATGAAGGGGTCGAGCCACGGCGCCTGCGGCAGCAGGGGCGGGTCGTAGGCCGAGAAGAGCGAGATGGGCGCGAGCACGCTCGACACCCAGGGGATGCCTGTCTTCTGCGCGACGACGGGGCCGACGAAGGGCAGCGGGTGCGTCAGCAAAAGGTCGGCCCCCTCGACCGCCGCGAGCAGGTCTTCGTAAATCTCGCGCAGGTGCGGCATCAGCAGGCCGAAGACGCGCTCGGTGCCCTTGCGCTGGTCCACTAGGTCCGAGACGAGCTGCCGGGTCGCTTCGAGGTCGTCGGGCGAGGGCAGGTCGGGGCGGACGGGCCGCAGTTCGATGCCGAGCGCGTCGGCCTTCTCGCGGTAGACGGCGCTCGTGGCGAGCACGGGGTGGTGGCCGCGCCGCCGCAGTTCCAGCGCCAGCGCCACGTAAGGGTGGATGTCGCCGAACGAGCCGAAGGTCGAGAGGACGACGCGCTTGCCCTGTGTGCTCATCAATTGTCGGCGGCCGGCGCGGCCGGCGCGGCGAGGGCACGTATCTCGTCGGGGACGGGCACGGGCCGGTTGGTCTCGGTGTCGAGGAAGACGCCGACCTGCACGGCCTCGGCGGCCGTCTCGCCGCGCCCGTTCACGAAGCGCGCGCTCAGGCGGACCGAAGTGCGGCCCACGCCTTCGAGGCGCATCGTGCCCGCGCAGGAGTCGTGGAAGCGGAGCGACGAGCGGTAGTCTATCTCCGTGCGGACGACGACCGGCATGATGCGGCGGCGCTCCAGCTCGCCCGGCGGTAAGAGGCGCGCCAGCATCTCCATTCGCAGGTCTTCGAGCCAGCGGACGTAGACGATGTTGCTGACGATGCCCGCCACGTCAACGTCGTAAGGCCGGATGGCGAGGGGCACGCGCACCGCGGCCGCCCCCGCATCGTCCGGCAACACATCATCCGGCCGCGCGTCGTTCGGCCCTGCCCCACCCGGCCACGCCTCGCCCGGCCCCATTCCGCGCGGCCCTGCTTCGCCCGCACTCCCGCGGCTCGCGCCCGCCCCGCCGGCCTTCGTCTCTCTCAAGCCTTCCCCTCCCGCTTCGTCGCTTCGTTAGTCGCCGCTTCGGCCACCTCGCGCGTCGAGTCGTCGCCGCGCAGCCCGATCACGTCGCCCGCGCGCACGATTCTGAGCTCGCCCGCGTCAGTTTCTACACGCAGCGCCCCGTCGGGTTCAAGGCCGCGCGTCGTGCCCTCGAAGCCCTCGCCGGCGAGCGCGACGCGGACGCGCCGGCCGCGCGCGAACGTCGAGCGCGACTCCCACTCGGCGACGAGCGCGGGCGCGCCCCCCTCCGCGTGCAGCGCCTCGTAGCGCCGCGCCGCCGCGCGGAGCAGGTGTTCGAGCAGGCGCTCGGCGTCGGGCGCGCGATTCGTCTGCGCCTCGACGGAGGTGGCGGCGCAGGCGAGGTCCGGGGGGAAGGCCGCGTCGCGCAGGTTGACGCCGACGCCCAGGACGCAGGCGCGCCCGCGCGGCGTCTCGACCGCCTCGGCCAGGATGCCGCAGAGCTTGCGCCCGCCGGCCAGCAGGTCGTTGGGCCACTTGATGTCGGCGGCAAGGCCGCAAGCCTCTTCGAGCGCGTCGGACGCGGCGAGCGCCGCCATCAGGCTGAGCAGCGGCCAGCGCGCGGCCCCGAAAGCCGGCCTGAGCAGCAGGCTGAAGTAGAGCCCGGCGTCCTTAGGCGAAGCCCACGAGCGCCCGCGCCGCCCGCGCCCGGCCGTCTGCTCGCGCGCCACCACGCACAGGCCCTCGGGCGCGCCCGAGGCGGCCTGCCGCGCCGCCTCCGTGTTGGTCGAGGGCAGCGACTCGTGCCTGAGTATGAGGGGCGTGAACGCCAAGCTCTTAACCGGCCGGCGGGCGGCGGTACTCCTCACTCGCCGGCGACGATGCGCAGCAGTTGGCCCGTCACCCAGCCGCCGTAGGTGCCGAGCGCGTAGCCGAGGACCGCGAGCAGAACGCCGACCGGCGCCAGCGACGGGTGGAAGGCCGAGGCGACGGCCGGGGCCGAGGCCGCGCCGCCGACGTTGGCCTGGCTGCCGACGGCCATGAAGAAGGTCGGGGCCTTGATGAGGTAGGCCGTCACCAGCATGACGACGGCGTGGACGGTCATCCAGAGCAGGCCGACGATGAAGAGGCCCGGCAGCGCGAAGACGGCCAGGATGTTCATTCTCATCCCGATAGTGGCGATCAGCACGTAGAGCAGCACCGAGCCGATGCGCGACGCGCCGACCCCTTCGAGCGCGCGCACGCGCCGCGAGGCCGAGAGCAGCATCCCGCCCGTCGTGGCGATGACGACGATCCAGAAGAAGCGGTCTCCGAGGCTGTAAGGCGTCAGGTAGGGCGCGCGGGTCTGGATGAGCGGCGAGAGGAAGTCTGCGCCCGCGTGCGCGACCGCCGTGATGCCGAAGCCGATGGCGAGGATGACGATGGTGTCTGTCAGCCTCGGCATGCGCGAGACGCTGGCGCGGTACTCCTCGACGCGGCGCTGCACGTCCTTGATGGCCGTGGTGTCGGCGCCGGTCCAGCGGTCGATGCGGTCGGCCCGCCCCGCCGCGAAGAGCAGGCAGGCCATCCAGACGTTGGCGACCAGCACGTCCACGGCGATCATCACGGAGAAGAGGGCGTCGCTCGGCTGGTAGACCTCGCGCATGGCCGTCTGGTTGGCGCCGCCGCCGATCCAACTGCCGGCGATGGTCGAGAGGCCGCGCCAGACCGCGTCGGGGCCGGCCCCGCCCACCGTCTCGGGGCTGACGGCCGAGACGACGAGCAGCGCCAGCGGCCCGCCCAGGATGATGCTGACGGTCCCGGCCAGAAACATCACCACGGCCTTCGGCCCCAGCCGCGCGATGGCCTTCAGGTCGAGGCTGAGCGTGAGCAGCACGAGGCTGGCCGGCAGCAGGTAGCGCGACGCGACGGCGTAGAGCCGCCCCTCCTCGTCGGCGATGACGCCGGCCGTGGCGAAGACGGACGGCACGAAGTAGCAGAGCAGCAGCGGCGGGACGTAGGCGTAGAACTTCTTGAAGTAGGGCCGCTCGCTGTCGGAGGTAACGAAGACGGCGGCCAGGATCACGAGCAGGATGCCGAGCACCACCGCCGGGTTGGTGAACAGAGGGGTTTCCACTTTGTGTTGTCCGCTCCTCGGGCTGGGCGTTTCACTTTCGGCTCCCTATCATCCACGATTCGTTGGCCGGCGTCCACGCTCGTCCCGCAACGCACGCGGGGGTCAGGGCGCGCGCCGCAGCTTGCCGCGGACGCGGCCGTTGGCTATAACCGCACGGCGGCCGCCGCTTCGGGCCGAGCGGCGGCGCGAGCGGCCGCGGAGAGTTGAGCATCCACTCAGGCATCAAAGGTGACGATATGAAATCGAGCTTCAGGCGGGCGGCGGCAGTACTGCTCCTTTTGTCTGCCGCGCACACTTCGGGCGCGCGGCAGGATAACTCGGGCGGCCCGGCGCGGTCGGGCGGCCACGGCGGGGCGGCGCGTGTGAGGACGCTGCCGTCGCCGGCCGGGCCTTCGAGCGGGCAGCCCAACCTCGCCGCCGGGCCTGACGGCTCAATCTACCTGAGCTGGATCGAGCGGCTGCCGGAGAGGAGGTTCGCGCTCAGGTTCTCGAAGAGGGAGGGCGCGGGCTGGTCGGCGCCGCGGACCGTCGCGGAGGGCGACAACTGGTTCGTCAACTGGGCCGACTTCCCTTCGCTCCTCGCCCTGCCCGGCGGCCGGCTCGCCGCTCACTGGCTCGTCAAGAGCGGGCCCGGCCCTTACGCCTACGACGTTCACGTCGCGCTCTCGGCCGACGGCGGCCGCAACTGGGGCCGGCCCGTCACGCCGCACCGAGACGGCAAACAGGTCGAGCACGGCTTCGTCTCGATGTGGGCCTCGCCCGAGGGGACGCCGGCGCTCGTCTGGCTCGACGGGCGCGAGACGACCGCGCACGGCGCGGGCGGCGGCCACGACGGGCACGGCGGCGGCGACATGACCCTGCGCTACACAGCCTTCGGCCGCGACGGGCGGCCCGCGCCCGAGTCGCTCCTCGACGCGCGCGTCTGCGAGTGCTGCCAGACCTCGGCGGCCATGACCTCGGAGGGGCCAATCGTCGTCTACCGCGACCGCTCGCCCGAGGAGGTGCGCGACATCGCCGTCGTGCGCCTGAGCGGAGGCCGCTGGAGCGAGCCTTCTGTCGTTTACCGCGACGGGTGGAGGATCGAGGGCTGCCCGGTCAACGGGCCGTCGGTCGCCGCGCGCGGCCGGCGGGTGGCGGTCGCCTGGTTCACCGGCGCGGGCGACACCTACCGCGTGAGAGTCGCCTTCTCGGGCGACGCCGGCCGCAGCTTCGGCCAGCCCGTCGAGGTAGACGACGGGCAGCCCTCCGGGCGCGTCGGGGTCGTCATGCTCGAAGACGGGAGCGCGGCGGTGAGCTGGCTCGAAAAGGTAGAGGCCGGCGGCGAGGTACGGGTGCGGCGCGTCCGGCCCGACGGCCGGCGCGGCCCCTCTTTCACGGTCGCGGGGATGGCCGCGGCGCGGGCCGGCGGCTTCCCGCGGATGGTGAGAACGAAAGGCTCGCTCCTGCTCGCCTGGGTCGGAGGCACGCAGGTCCTGACGGCCGAGGTGGCCTTGCCCTGAGGCGAGACGGGGCGACACGGAAGCTCTGAGACGGGGCGGCACGAGAGCCCCGAGGCGGGGCGGCACGAGAGCCCCGCCCGGCCGGCTCCTGAGTGCGGCGACTGAGTTCGGCGATTGAGTTCGGCGATTGAGTTCGGACGCGAGCGCGAAGGCCGGCGCCCCGCCGTGGGGCGCCGGCCTTCGGTTTTTCACCTCACCCGCCGTGTTCGTGATGGCCGCCGGCGGGGCGCCCGCGCGGCGGCTCGGTGATGCCCTCCCTGACGCGGCGCATCACCTCGTCGTACTGCGCCGGGGGCAGCACGCGCACCATCGTCATCATGCCCATGAACGAGCCGGTCCAGCCGGGCGGCAGCCCGTAGGTCTCTGGCTTCGCCACCTCCTCGTCCATGAACATCACCATGTCCTGCGGGTAGCCGGGCACGCGCTTGCGTCGCGCCTCGTCGTCGGGGTTCGTCACCTGCCCGAGCCTCTGCTGCTGGCCGGGCTGCACCTCGCTGCCCTTGCCCTGCGAGGGCGAAGGCTGCTGCCCGTGCCCGGCGTGAGCGTCGTTGCCGCCCTGTCCGCCTTGCGCGCCGTGGCCCCCGTGACCGCCGTGTCCGCCTTGTGCGCCGCCGTCGCCGCCGGCCTGCTGGCGTCCCTGCCCGACGAGGTTCGAGACGTTGCGCTCCTCGCTCGTCATCCCCATGCCGCGACCCATGCCGGGGCCGAGGTCTTCAGAGAGCGCGTGGCCCTGGCGGACGACGCCCATTCCCTCCTCCATCCCGAGCCCCGTGCGCGAGCCGTGCCCGGCGTGGGCCATCGGCCCGACCATCGAGACCATCTGGTTCATCATGTGGTGCGGCAGGTGACAATGCAGCATCCAGTCGCCGGCGTGGACGGCGTCGAACTCCACGTCGCGCGCCTGCGCCACCCCGACGAGCACGGTGTTGCCGGGATACCAGGCCGTCTCGGGAACGCGCCCGCCCTCCGTGCCGGTGACGTAGAACTGGTTGCCGTGGATGTGCATGGGGTGGTGGTCCATGCCCATGTTGATCATGCGGATGCGGACGCGCTCGCCCTGACGGACGAGCATCGGCGTCGCCGCCGGCCCGGCCTTGCCGTTAAGGGTCAGCCAGTTGAACTCCATCGCCATCGTGTTCGGGATGGGGTTGTTCGGCAGCAGGGCCCACTCCTGTAGGACGAGGCCGAAGTCGCGGTCAACCTTCGGGGCGTAGGCGCGCTTCGGGTGGATGATGAAGAAGCCGATCATCCCCATCATCTCCTGCATCGCCATGTGCGAGTGATAGAAGAAGGTGCCGTTCTGGTGGAGGGCGAACTCGTAGGTGAACGTCTGGCCCGGCTCGATTAAGGGCTGGTTGAGGAAGGGCACGCCGTCCATCTCGGGCGGCACTTCGAGCCCGTGCCAGTGCATCGAGGTGGCCTCGGGCAGGCGGTTGGTGACGACGATGCGGACGCGGTCGCCCTCGTTGACTTCGATGGTCGGACCCGGCACGCTGCCGTTGTAACCCCAGCCGATGATCTTCTTGCCGGGGATCAGCTCCCACTCGACCACCTCGGGCACGAGGCGGAAGACCTTGACGCCGCCCTCGATTGTGTAGGGCAGGCGCGGCACGTCCGGCACGTGGACCGGCACGGGGGCGCCCGATGGGGCGCGGTTGTCGCCCTTGTCCGACTTCGGCGGCGCCTGCGGCTGCGGTGGCGCGTGGTGCTCGTGCTGCGCGCGCGCCGTCTGCGAGCCCGCGGCCACGGCCCCGGCCGCGCCGAGGATCGAGGCCCGCCTCAGAAAACTACGTCTGCTGTTATTCATCGCGCTTTCACTCCTGGCTGCTGCAAATCCCTTTGACTTTCTCAGTTCCCGCCGGCTCTCGCGGCGGCCCGCGCCGCACCGCCCTCAGCGGTGCTCGGCCCCGCCGCCCGGCGTCGTGCCAGACATCGTTCCCGGCTCGCCGGGGCGCGCGGACGCTTCGAGCCCGCCGCCGAGCAGGAAGCCGCGCAGGCCCACGCCGGCCTGACGGAGTTCGACGAGGGCACGCGCGTATTCGGCCTCGACCTGAAAGAGCGTGCGCTGCGCTATCAGGACCTGCGGGTAACTGGCGGCCATCTGGCGGAAGTTAGAGAGGTACATCTCGTAAGCCTCGCGGGCGCGCGGCACGACGCGTGTGCGGTAACGCTCGACCACCTGCGCCGAGTTGCGATACTCGCGGAACGAGGCGGCGAGCCGCGTGCGCAGGAGCAGCTGAAGTCGCTCAAGCTCGCGCTCGGCGATGGCGAGTTCCGCCTCGGCCGCGCTGATGCCGCCCTGGTTGCGGTTGAAGACGGGGAGCGTGACGCCGACCTCGACGTTGGCCGCCGGGCCGACGCGGCGGCCCGTGGCCTCGTGTCGCTCGTTGAGGTAAGAGACGCCGCCGCGCAGGTAGAGGTCGGGCGTGCGCTCGGCCCGCGCCCGCGCCAGCACGGCCCGCGCGCGCTCGACCCCGACCTGAGCGACCCTGACCTCCGGGCTCTCGCGCAGCAGTGTCGTCAAAACCTGCTCGTGGTCGAAGCCGGCCGCACCCTCTTCGAGGCTCCCGGCCAGTGTCGCGCGCGGCAGGTCGGGCCGCCCGACGTTGGCCGCCAGCGTGCGCCAGGCGAGTTCCAGCTCGTTCTGCGCGCGCAGGGAGTCGATCTCGGCGCGCTCGGCCTCGATCTCGATTTCGAGCTGGTCGGGGCGGTCGGCCTGCCCGATGTTGTAAAGCTCGCGCGTGATCTCGACGGCCTCGCGCGCGAGGCGGGCCAGGTCGCGCCGCAAAACGACGAGCCGCTGCGCCCCGAGCGCCTCGAAGTAAAGGACGCGGACCGAGTTTAAAATTCGCAGGCGCTGCCCTTCGGCGACGGCCTCGGCCTGCTCGCGCTCGCGCTCGAAGACGCGCCGGGCCTTCGAGAGCTTGCCGCCGAGCGGGACGGTCTGCTCGACGAAGAAGCCGTGCTGGCTGACCTCGCCCGCGCCGCGGAAGGCCAGCTCCTCGCCCTCGTAACCGACGATTGGGTTGGGGAAGAGCCCGGCCTGGCGGCGGCGCCCCTCGGCGGCGCGGACGGCCGCCTCGGCCTGAGCCAGCGTCGGGTTGTGGCGCACGGCCAGGGCCTCAAGCTCCGCGAGCGTCAACGCGGGTCCGGCCGGCTCGTCCTCGCGGGCGGGCGACCGGGGCGCCGTCGAGTGGCCGCCGTGGTCTACAGCCTGCGCGGGCGTCTGTGCGGGGGCTTGAGACTGCGGCGCGGGCGGCTGCTGTGCGGGCCTTCGCTCGTCGGGCGTCGGCTGCTGCTGCGGCGCCGGATGCTGATGCTGGTGCTGCTCGTGCTGATGTTGGTGTTGCGGCGGTTGCTGTTGCTGCTGTTGCTGCTGTTGTTGTTGCTGTTGTTGCTGTTGTTGCTGACCGCCATGCTGGTGCTGACCGCCGTGCTGGTCCTGCCGGGCATGGGCCGGGACGACGGCGGACGCGAGCAGGGCGAGGGCGGCGAGCGCGCTCGCGTGGCCGCGTGAAAAAAGGCTGAACGGGAAAGGATGCTCCATTGCCTACCTCTTCGGAGGGGTGAAGGGCGAAAGCCGGGCCGCAGGTCCGGGCCGTCGGCTTCCGCGGTCTACCTTGTCTTGAGCGTGGAAAAGGCGCGCGAGGCGGGCGCCGCGGGCACAGAGGCCGGCGCCGCCATCGGGAGCTAAATGCGGAAGACTTTGAAGAGGAGGTGTGGGCTGTGGCGGCCGGGCGGGGCGCCCGACGACGGCACGATTTCGCGGACGAAGAGGGGCGTCTCCGCTTCGCGCCGGCAGGTCTGGTGCGGGGCGCGGTCGGCCGCCTCGCGCCGGGGCTGTTCGAGTTTAGACTCGAAGCCCGCGGCGCCGGCCGGCTCGGGCCTCCCGACGCAGTGGTCGCACGAAGCGTCGCGCGACGCGCCCAGGCTCAGGACGGCGGCGCCGACCTCCGCAACGGCTTCGCCGTCGGCATCGCCGTCGTGTTTACCGTCGGTCGCGTCACCGGCCGTCTCGTTATCCCCGGCTCGAACTTCGGCGACGGCCGGCGCCCCGTGGCAGTGGGAAGCAGTCTTATCACGGGGGGCTTCGTCGCGGCCGTGCGCCCTGAGATGCGAGGCGCCGGCGGAGTCGTGCCGCACGCTGCCGGCGTCGCGCTGAGTGCTGCCGGCGTCGTGTGGTGTGTGGGCCGCGTCGCGCTGCGCGTGGGCCGCGGCGGGCGCCGTGGTCGCGTGGCCGTCGCGGTGGGTGTCGAGTTCGTCGCGGGCGTGTGTGGCAGCGGGCCGGTCCGGCCGCCGGTCGGCGCGCGCCGACTCGGACGCGCAGCCGGGGTGTGGGCAGAGCGCGGCCGCGAGCACGCAGTTCCAGCCGCCCGCGAGGAGCGCGAAGGCCAGGGCCAAATTTGAGAGAAGGCGCATCACGGGAATCGTTCGGGCCTTTAGTAACACACGCGCCGAGCGGATGTCCAAGCGTGCCGCCGGGTGCGGAAGGACTATAAACCCCGTACCCCAATCCAGAGTCAAGCCCCCGCTCAAGCTCAAGCCGCGCCCCTTTCGTCGATGGGCAAAACACCGCGCCGTAAAAGTCGAAGAATTGCGCCGCGCCCCTCTCGTCGGTTGATTCGTCCCTCCGCCCCACGTTTGCGGCTTCCGCGGCGGCTCTGCTAGAACTCGCCGGCATGGGCCCACGGCTCTGGTACATGAACGCGGACTTCGAGGCGGAGCTGGCCCACAGGGCCGCGCGCGCCTCCGTCACGTACAGGCCGACGGGATTCCTCGTTGCCCTGAACCGGCGGCTGGCTCCGCGCCTGCTGTGGCTGGCGCGCGAGGGCGACGCGCTGCTGCTCGACGAGCCGCACGCGCCCGAGTTGCGCGCAGAGGCGCGGCGGCGCGGCGTCAGCTTGTTGACCGCGAAGGAGACCGCGAAGGAGGCGGGCGCGGTCAACATGATCTTCGAGCCGTGGGGCTGGACGCGGGGGGCGGTCGAGGCGGCCGAACGGGCGGGCGCGGAGGTCGTGGCGCCGCCGCTCGGAGTGGTGGCCCGCGTCAACTCGAAGCTGTGGAGCCACGCGCTCGAAGTCGAGCTGGGCGTGGCGCTGCCGGGCGCTGCCGTCGCCCAAACGTTCGAGGAGTTGGGGCAGGCCGTGGCGCGCGGCTGCCCGCGGCCCGGCGACAAGTGGGTGGTCAAGAGCCCCTACGGGTTCGCCGCGCGCGAGCGCGTGCTCGGGCGCGGGCCGCGCCTCGACGAGCCCTCGGCGAAGTGGTCGCGGCGAAGGTTCGAGCGCGGCGAACCGCTCGTCTTTCAGCCGTGGCTCGAAGTCGTGCGCGAGTACGGCGTCGTCATGGAGGTCTCGCGCGCGGGCGCGGTCAACGTCCTGGGCTTCAGCGACGTGCGGGCCAACGGGGCCGGGACCGCCACCGGCTACCTGCTCGGCCGTCCGCCCGCGCCGCACCGCGCCCGCGCTTTGGAGCGAATCGCCGCCGAGGTCGGCGAGCGGCTCTCCCGCGAGGGCTACTTCGGGCCGGCCGGCGTCGATGCCCTCGAACACGCGGGCGGACTTCACCCGCTGCTCGAAGTCAACGCCCGCCGCACGATGGGCTTCGTCGCCCTCGCCGTCGAGCGCGAGACGGGGCCGACCTCGCCGACCTTCTGGGAGGGATAAAGGGAAAAGGGGAAAGAGGAAGGGGGAAGCGGGAACGGGGGAAGGGGGAAGGGGGAAGGGGGAAGGGGCGGGCTGAAGAAGTAAGAGCCACACAACGGAGGTATCATCTCCGGACCGCTAATTCCCCTTCCCCCTTCCCCCTTCCCCGTTCCCCCTCTCTTCATCGCCCGGCGGCCTGCCACTCGCGGATCGCGTCGGAGGGGAAGAGGAGCATGAGGACGTTGAGGATGAGGCCGTCTTTGATCCAGAGTAGGAGCAGCGCCTCGACGGCGAAGAAGGCGACGAGCGCGCGGCGCCACCCCAGACGGAGGGCGATGGCGAAGCCTGCGGCGCAGGCCAGCACGTCGCCGAGCGAGTTGACCACCGTGTCGCCCTTGTAGCCGAGCGCGGCCGTCGCCTCGCGGTAGCGGTTGATGACGAACTCCGTGTTCTCGATCACCTCCCAGGCCGCCTCGGCCGCGACGGCGAGGCAGAGCCGCCAGGCGGCCGACAGTCGCGGCGCGACGAGGGCCAGCAGGCCGCAGAAGACGAAGCCGTGCAGGACGTGGGTAAGGGCGTAAGGGTCGAAGAGGTGCTGCGAGTTGTCCGCGCTCCAGGTGTCGCCGGTCCAGACGCGGAAGTAGCCGCACTCGCAGAGCCAGAGCCGCCCCTGCGCCCGCAGTGCGAAGGCCGCAGCCGCGAGCACCGCGGCGCAGGCCGCCCACGGCCACAGTCCGTCCTTCAGGTAGGTGTTCGTCCGCATAGTCGCATCATAACCCGGCGCGGGGGTTCTCAGGCGGAAGCGGGCGCGGTCTTTCTCGTGAGCAGGAAGGCGCTGACGCCGAGGCCGACGGCCAGCAGGACGAGGCCGACGGCGAGGCTGCCCGAGTAGCGGGCCGAGAAGACGAGCGAAGGCCACAGCAGCAGCAACGTGTAGACCTTCGCCCGCAGCGGGAGGCCGCCGCCGCCGCGACGGAACGACGCGAGGTATGGGCCGAGCAGACGGTGGTTGACGAGGCGGCTGTGGAGTCGTTCGGAGCCGCGCAGGTAGCAGGCCGAGGCCAGCAGCAGAAAGGGCGTTGTCGGCAGCAGCGGCAGAACCGCGCCCAGCAGCCCGAGCGCGACGCAGGCCGTGCCCACGAAGTTCAGGATGAGCTTGCGCGTCCGCCTCAAGTCTTCCCCTCCCCGGCTCAGGCTCCGGCGAAGTGGCCGGCCGCGATCAGCGCGACCGTCAGGCCCCCGTAGAACAGTTCGCGGATGCCGACGCGCCTGGCCGTCACCGGCCCGGCCTCGGCGAAGCCGTGCAGAGCGCGCCCCGCCAGGACCGCGAGCGCCGCGGGCGCGAGCCACGTCGCCGCCCCGGCCGCCGCCAGCCAGAGCCCCACCCCGAAGGCGGCCGCGTGCGCCGCGACGACCGCGACGACCGCCGCGCGCCTGC
This sequence comes from Pyrinomonadaceae bacterium, assembly GCA_035645715.1. Taxonomy (GTDB): domain Bacteria; phylum Acidobacteriota; class Blastocatellia; order Pyrinomonadales; family Pyrinomonadaceae; genus QHXN01. Next base: position 4,063 of record DASQMB010000069.1, on the reverse strand, counting down.
CGTGGAGTTGTTTGAGCCGCGCGCGCACGAACAGGATCGTCGGCACCACGCGCGCCGCCAGCACGCCCCACAGGCCGAGCGCCGCCGTCGTGCCCCACCCGCCGGCCGAGGCGACCGCGGCCGCCACCGAAGCCATCGCCGCGGCCCCGGCCAGTTCCGGCAGCAGCGAGCGGCTCTCGCCGCGCACGTCGTAGCAGAGCTGCACGGCGGCCGGCGGCGCGGCCAGCCCGAGCGGCAGCAGGAACTCCCACGACGGCGCCGTCAGGCACGCGAGCGCGAAGCCTGCCAACGCAAGGAGACTGTAGAGGAGAGCGAAGCGTTCGGCCGCGGGCGTGCGCGCGAAACGGCGTCCGCGGCGGCGGTCGCCCGCGGCGATTTTGAGCGGGTGGCGGGCGAGGAAGGCCGCGATTGTCGCCAGCCCGAGCCCGGCCCCGGCCCAGCCCGGCGCGACCAGCAGCCCCAGCACGACGGGTTCGAGCGTGAGGCCCCAGCCGCCGTGCTCGTTCGGGAGCGCGACGGTCTTCAGTCGCACGCCGGGCGCGACGCCCTTCGCCGCGCCGCCCTTCGCCGCGCCGCCAGCCCGCGCCGAGTCGTGCTTAGTGCCCGCAGTCTTCGTCCGCGCCGTCACGGCCTGCCCGTCCAGACTCATCTCTGAAGCCACCGCGCCCCCTTAGCTTTCACGGCCGCAGCCCCGGAATTTCCGCGGCAGTTCGGTCGCCCCGCCCGGAGTGAGAGGATCAGGGCAAGGGCCGTTCCAGCGAGCGCGGCGCGTGGAAACGGCGCGGCGGCCGGTGCTGCCGGCGCCGGCCGCCCCTCGCCCTGCGGAATTACCCGCAGGGGACTGAGGAAAATCGCGTCATGAAGAAAGCCGCGCCCGTCAAGCTTGACGGGCGCGGCAAAAACCGTGGGCCGCGTCGGCGTGCGGCGCGGTCAGTGCTCGGGCTCTTTGTCGGGGGCGGGCTTTTCGGGCGCGTCGAGCCGGTCGTCGCCGGCCTTCGCGCTGAAACGCTTGTAGTCGCCGAACTCGTCTATGCGGTTCACCTGCATCCCGGCCACGAAGAGGACTTTGGCCGAGGCGTTGACCTGCGAGAAGCGCGGCAGCCAGACGCCGTCGGGCAGGCGCGTCTGCTCGAAGACGAAGGCCGAGCCGGGCTTGACCGAGACGCCCATCCAGCCGCTCACCTTGAAGTCTCCGACCAGGCGTGCTTCGAGCCTGACGACGTGCCGGTCCTCGGGGTCAACCCAGACGACGCCCGAGAGCTTCGAGGCGAGCGACTCTGCGCGGGTCCGCGGCTTGAAGTCGGGGCGGGGGCGGAAGTCGAAGACGATTGCGGCGCGGCCGCGGAAGAGCTCGCGGCGGGGGCTGATGAACTCGCACGCGTTCAAGAAGTCTGAGATGGTGAGGCGGATGCCGTCCTCGTCCTCCTTCTCTTCGCGCCCCTTCGCCGCGCGCTCGGCCTTCTGGCGCTCGCGCTTGTCCAGCTCGCGGGCGGCCTTCTCCAGAGCCTCGGCTGCGCGCTTCGACTCTTCGGCCGCCCGCTCGGCCGAGAGCGGGCGGCCGTTCTCCTCCACCAGCTTGTGAACCCAGCCCACGCCCGTGACGGGGTAGACCTCGTAGACCGCGACCTTCTCCTTCTTCACCTCGCCGCGCTCGTTCACTTCGCGCGCGGTCACCTTCCGCGTGAAGGTGTAGTCGTCGATCCGGCGGTCCACCTCGCGCTGGTTCGACGACAGCTCGCGCAAGAGGGCCGGCACGTCGAGCGCGGCGTCGGCCGGCGGGTCGAAGGCCGCGTCGGCGAGCGCCACGTCGTGGCGCGACTCGCGCAGCGTGAGGACGAGCGGCGGGCCTGAGCCGCGCAGCAGTTCGAGGCGGTGCGGCTCGGCGGCGAGCGCGCTGCCCGCCCGCGCGCGCCAGTCCCCGAAGCGGACGCGCAGGCCCCTGGCCTCGTCAGACATTTGCAGCATCAGCCCCGTCTGAGCGCCGAACCAGTAGCGCAGCCGCGCGCCGGCCCTGTTCGAGAACTCGACGGCGTAAGCCTGCTCGCCGCCCACGGCCTCGGCGGCCACGGTGCGCGCCAGCACCTTCTGCTTCTTGAAGTCCGCGAAGCGGCTCGCTTCGAGTAGCGCCTGAAGGCGCGCGGCCAGCGACTCGGCGTCGGTCAGCGTCCGCAGGCCGCCGTCGCGCTCGCGCGCCCAGGCCGTGCTCGCGTTGGCCGCCTCGCCGCTCTCTCCGTCGGCGAAGAGCAGGTCGAGACGCAGCGACGAGGGAGACTTCAGGCGCAGGCGCGCGGTTCCGGCGGCCGAGCCCTCGCGCGTCACGTCCCACTCTGAGGTTGACTGGCGCGCCGCCGCCACCCGCTTCCTGCCGCCGAGCGCCTTCACGTATGACGCCACGATCTTCTCGGGCGCCGGGAGCCGCGCCGCCGTCTGCGCCTGACCCGCGGCCGAGGCGGATGCCGCCGGTATCAGGCAGAGAAGGAAGGCGAGGCCGAGCCCGAGCCTCAGGGCGAGGCCGGGCCGGAGGGCGAGGCCGCGGCGACAAAGATCGGGGCCGGGGCCTGGACTGAGATTGAGGCCGGCCGAGCCCGCGCGTGAGAGCGGCGAAATGTCTCGGCGCGCGTGGCGGCGCAGGCGAGGTGCGTTGGTTCTCATGTTCGTTTACGGTGCGGACGAAAGGGCGGCGGACGCCTGCGGTCGGGGTCCGGTCCGGGCTGACAGGTTTCGAGAGTGGGAGAGGCTTAAAAGGGCGCCGGCCGAGGCCGCGCGGGAAAAGGCCGGGGTCGCGGCGGACGCCTCAACTCCTTCCGCCGCGCCCCCGGCCTTTCTACGGTTCGTGCAGGTGTTTTGTTTCGGCCGGCCGCCTAATTTCAGGACGGCTGCCCTTCGGTCGTCTCCGAATCTTCGTCGCCGTGCGAGACCTCTGCGTCCATCGCCTGCGCCGAATCCTCTTCGGCGCGCAACTCGTTCTCCTCGTCGTCGCGGGCCGCATCTCCTGTACCCGCGCCCGCCTCGGCTTCCCTCTCAGACATCTCTTTCACCTCCCCGCAGCCTCGCGCCGGTTAGCGCCCTCGCGCGCCGCCCTTCTTAGCTGTGCCCTTTTTAGCCCCGCCCTTCTTGGCAGCGCCTTTCTTAGCCCCGCCCTTCGTGGCCGAGCCTTTCGTGGCCCCGCCTTTCTTGGCCGAGCCTTTCTTAGCAGCAGCCTTCTTAGTCGTAGCCGTCTTAGCCGCAGACTTCTTAGCAGCACCTTTCTTGGCGGCGCCTTTCTTGGCGGCGCCTTTCTTGGCGGCGCCCTTCGCGCCGGCTTTGGCCGAAGACTTCGCCGAAGACTTAGCGGCCGCTTTCCCGGCCGAGCCTTTGGCGCCGCGCCTCTCGCCGTCCCCCTCCGCCGCGCCCGACGCCTGCGCCGACCCGGAGGCTGACTGCTTCCGCTGCCGCTTCTCGACCTTCTCGCGGGCGGCCTCTTCGACCTGGCGGATGCGCTCGGCGACGTTCTGCGGCAGGCCGGGTTCGTCGGGGCCGCGCAGGCCCTCGACCTCGCCGCCGCGGCCGCGCTTCTCGTCCTCGGTCATCGCGCCCTCGTTCTGCTCGAACTCGTACTCGTTGAGGTGCCCGCCGTCAATCTTGTAGCGGTCTATCTTCTTCTTCGGGTCTGTGCCCATGCTTCCCACTCCCTCCCTGTCGCGGCCCCCGCTTGACACCCCGCGCGACGGCCCCGTATATTTTTTGACGCTGTAACGCCACCTTAGCTCAGTTGGTAGAGCAACTGATTCGTAATCAGTAGGTCTGCGGTTCGAGTCCGCAAGGTGGCTTCCGCGGTTTCGGCTCGCGCCGGCTAACATACCGCACAAACTGTGGGCGGGCAATCGAAAGGTTGCCCGCCCTTTTCGCGTCCGGCCCGCGGCCGGCGCCTGCCCCGCGCGGATTAGGTTCTGTTGACATTGTCAGCGCAGCCAAACAAGCGCGCTAACGAAACTCAAGAATCCCAAATAGTTCTTTGATAGCTTCTCGAATCGCGAGAAGACCCGGCGATAGTGCTTGATCTTGCCGATGAAGCATTCGACCA
>DASQMB010000068.1:0-50547 GCA_035645715.1 Pyrinomonadaceae bacterium | reverse complement strand
GCGCAGGCGCTCGCGCTCGCGCTCGGCCTCGTGCTGCGCCTCGACGGCCGGGGCGAGCGCCGCGAGCTGTTCGCCGGCCTCGACCGCGCGGGCGAGCGCGTCGGCCGCGCGGCGCGCCTCCGATTCGGCCGTCGCCACCCTGCGCTCGATCTTCGAGAGCGATGCGCGCACGCGCTCGCGCTCGGCGCGCTCGGCTTCGAGCGCGCGCAGGCGCTCGGTCGCTTCGAGGTGCGAGCGGTAGTCCTGCTCGGTCGCGCGCTGGCGCAGGCTGGCGCGGCGCGCGTCTTCGAGGTCGCGGGCGAGGTCGGTTAGTCGGCGCTCGGCCGACTCGCGCTCGAAGGCGAGTCGGTCGGCGCGGGCGCGGGCCTCCGAGGCGCGGCGCTCGGCCTCGTCGAGCGAGGCGACGGCGCCGGCGCGCTCTTCCGACTCGCGGCGGGCGGCCGCGAGCTGGGCGGAGAGTTCCGCGGCGCGCTCGGCGGCGGCGCGGCGCTCGGTCGTCAACTCGTCGTAGCGCGCGAGCTGCGCCTCGGCGCCGCTGATGCGGACGCGCGCCTCTGTGATTCGCTCGTTGATGAGAGAGGCCGTGTCGCGCAGCCGCTCGGCCGACTCGCGGTACTCTTCGACCTTGAGCAGGCGGTCGAAAGCCTTTTTGCGGTCGGTCGGGGACTGAAGGAAGTCCGTGGTGAAGAGTCCCTGCGGGACGCCGATGGCCGAGCGGAAGAGCCCCCTGAGGTCTGTGCCCGGCTCGACGCCGAGGTGGAGGTCGAGCCACTTGCGCACGTCGGCCTTGCCCTGCTGAAGCTTCACCCTCAGCTCGGGGTCGTAGACGTAATAGCCTGTGCCGGTGTCGCGGTAGACGGTGTAGAGCCGCTCGTCGAGGTCGCTCTGGAAGGTGACGCGGACGCTGCCGCGCTTCGAGCCGCGCCGCAGGAAGTCGTCCTTGCTGTAATCGAGCACGTCGAAGAGCGCCCACGCCACGGCTTCGAGGATGGTGGTCTTGCCCGCCCCGTTCGGCCCGACGATGGCCGTCGTCCCGCGCTCGAACGAGAACGCGGCGCGCTCGTAGCTCTTGATGTTGTCCAGCTCGACCCTGGTGACGTGCATAAAAGAAGTGAGCAGTTTTTAGTCTTCAGTTTTTAGTTTTCAGCAGAAGAGCGGAGGGCGCGTCAGCTAAAAACTGAAAACTGGAAACTAAAAACTAGAAACTGATAACTGACGGCCGCCCCCGTGTCAAAGGTCTTCGATTCGGAGGCGGGTGTCGGCGTTTTTCCAGGCGCGCTCGAACTCGCGCCGGACGAGCGCCGCCTCGTGCACCTTGCCCTGCGCTTTGAGGGCTTCGGAGAGGCCGAAGAGCGAGCGGCCGTTGCGGCGGTTGCGGCGCAGGTCTTCGCGGAAGACCTGTTCGGCCTCGGCCGCGCGGCCGGCCAGGAGGAGCGCGCCGCCCAGAGACTCGCGCGAGAGCGGATGATACCAGCCGGGCGGCTCGTCGTAGGCGAGCGCGTCTTCGGCCTCGACGGCGCGGCGCAGGTGTTCGATTGACCAGGCGCGGTCGCCGCGGGCCGAAGCGAGCCGCGCGTTCAAAAAGTGCTCGCCGATCCTGAGCACGTCGCGCGCGGTGTTCTGGCCGTAGCCGGCCGCGGGCGGAATGGTCTCGGACTTCGCGCGGAAGACTTTGAGCGCCGCCTCGGCCTCGGCCGGCCTGCCGGTGGCGGCCAGCGCCATGCCGCGCGCCCAGTGCCAGAGGGCGTTGGTGATTGGGGTCGTCGCGGGCGGCTCGGGCGTCTCCGTGACCTCGCGCCAGCGGCCGAAGCGCGCGGCGACGAGCGTGCGCGTCGGCAGGAAGCTCTCGAAGAAGGGCATCTCCTTGAGGTAGGGCGTAACGTTTCGTTCGAGGCGGCGCGCGGCCCGCTCGGCCTCTGCATAGTTGCCCTGCATGCTGTGGGCGGCGGCCAGGAAATGCAGGTTGTGGCTGTAGTAGGCGGCCGAGTAGATGCCGCGCAAGCCTCCCTCGTCGAGGTAAACCTCGTCGGCTTTGGCAGCCCACTCGTTGCTGCGGGCGGCGCGCTCGTAGTCGCCGGTACGCATGTAGATGTGCGCGGGCATGTGGACGAGGTGGCCGGCCGCGGGCGAGAGCGCGGCCAGACGGTCGGCGCTCAGCAGGGCGCGCTCCGGCGTGCGCGAAGCCTCGACGGCGTGGATGTAGAGGTGGTGCGCGCCGATGTGCTCGGGGTCGCGCCGCATCACCTCTTCGAGGACGGAGATGATCTCCTCTGTGCCCTCGGCCGGGCTGCCGTCGGGCCGGAAGAGGCGCCAGGCGTTGAGGATCATCGAGGCGTCGGCGTAGAGCGTGGCCGCTTCGGGGTCGTCCGGGTAGCGGCGCAGGAGGTCGCGGGCAGCCTCCCTGTAGCCGGCCCAGAGCTTCGGCTGGTCGGCCGCCGGGTCGGCCGAGAACCTCCGCGCCAGCGTCTCAAGATAGGCGCGCTCGTGGTCGGGCGCCTTCGCCTCGGCCGCCACCCGCAGGCCCGTCTGCACGGCCTCGTGCGCGCCCCGCATGCGCTCGGGTGAGATGGTCGCCTCGTTGTAGTTCGGCCCGAGCGCCAGCGCGAGCCCCCACCAAGCCATTGCCATTCGGGGGTCCAGCTCGGCGGCGCGGCGGAAACTGCGAGCGGCCTCGTCGTGGTTGAAGCCGTAGACGAGGATCATTCCCTGATCGAAGAACTTCTGCGCCTCGGGCACGGAGGTCGTGACCGGCAGGCTGAAGCCGCCCAATCCTTCGAGCAGCCGAACGGGCGGCGCCTCGGCCGTCGCGCCCGCCCCGTGCTGATGCTGAGCCGACGCGAGGCCGCAGGCGAATAGCAGCGCGAGCGCGCACAGGGGGATTCTCATCACGCACACTCCTGTCGAGACATTAACCTCATTTAAGGTAACGGGAGTTCGACCAAATCGCCCGCGCTCATCGTCGCGAGCGCGCCCTCAATAGCAGGAATCAGAGCCTCGACCACCGGCACCTGATTGGAGGGCAGCAACAGCACGGCGAAACTGTATCTGGCGAGGTTCTGCTGGTGGCGGAGGTTCTTGTCGGTCGTGATGAACACGTCGAACTCACCGTCGGCAGCGGCGAGTAGCTCCCCGTTCCTAAGGCCAGCCCAGCCAACTTCCTGAACAGTCCTGATGTCCCGGGTCGGCAGCCGGCGCTTGACGAGCCGGGGCGTGCATTCATCGAGTAGGATTCTCACGCGGCGCGCGCTAAGCGCGTGAGCGTGTCCCTGGAAAATTCGAGAACCGAGAGGGCCTGCTCGCGCGTCACCGTCGGGAAGTTGTCGAGGAATTCGTCGAGTGTGAGACCCGCCGCCAGATTGTCGAGCAGCGCCGCGACAGGGACGCGCGTGCCGCGGAAGACTGGCTCGCCGCTCATGACTTCCGGGTCCGCCGAGATCGGCAGCGAGGCAAGTTCTTTGTCGTCGAGTGTTACCATTAAGTACTGCCTCCCGACGTTAGAAACTCGTTTCAGGCGCAAGTTCTGTTGAACGACGGCTCTAACCCAATCCGGCATTCGTACTTCCCACGCCCTCCGGATACGTGAAGCTTACTCGTTGACCTTGAGGACGGCGAGGAAGGCTTCCTGCGGGATTTCGACCTTGCCGACGCGCTTCATGCGGCGCTTGCCCTCTTTCTGCTTTTCGAGCAGCTTCTTCTTGCGCGTGATGTCGCCGCCGTAGCACTTGGCGATGACGTTCTTGCCGAGAGCCTTGACCGTCTCGCGGGCGATGATCTTGTTGCCGATGGCCGCCTGGATGGGCACCTCGAAGAGCTGGCGCGGGATGAGTTCGCGCATCTTCTCGGCCAGCGCCCGGCCGCGCGTCTGCGAGCTGCCGCGGTGGACGATGATCGAGAGGGCGTCAACGGGCTCGCCCGCCACCATCAGGTCTAATTTGACGAGGTCCGATTCCCAGTGGCCGGCGAAATGGTAGTCGAGCGAGGCGTAGCCGCGCGAGACCGACTTCAGCCGGTCGTAAAAGTCGAGCACGATCTCGTTCAAAGGCACGACGTAGGTCAGCATTACCCGCTTCTCGGCGATGTACTCGAACTTCTTCTGCACGCCGCGCTTCTCTTCGAGCAGGGGCAGGATGCCGCCGAGGTAGTCGTCGGAGGTGAGGATGGTGGCCTCGATGACGGGCTCCTCGATTTTGGAGATGCGGACGGGGTCGGGCATCCGGGCCGGCGAGTCAACCTCGATCACCTCGTCGTCGGTGGTGGTGACGCGGTAGCGCACGCCGGGCGCGGTGGTGATGAGGTCGAGGCCGAACTCGCGCTCAAGTCGCTCCTGCACGATCTCCATGTGGAGCAGGCCGAGGAAGCCGCAGCGAAAGCCGAAGCCGAGCGCGGCCGAAGACTCGGGCTCGTAGAAGAATGAGGCGTCGTTCAAGCGCAGCTTGTCGAGCGCGTCGCGCAGCTCCTCGTACTGGTTGGCCTCCACGGGGTAGAGCCCGGCGAAGACCATCGGCTTGATCTCCTGAAAGCCGGGCAGGGGCTCAGAGGCCGGGCGCGCGGCCGTCGTGATGGTGTCGCCGATCTGCACGTCGGCCACGGTCTTGATCGAGGCTGTGAGGAACCCGACCTCGCCGACCGAGAGCGACCCGATGGGCGTCGGGCGCGGGCGGTTGACGCCGAGGTTTTCGACCTGATACTCGCGGCCTGTGTTGAAGAAGCGAATCTTAATGCCGGGCTTGATGCGGCCGTCGATGACGCGGAAGAGGACGACGACGCCGCGGTAGGAGTCGTACCACGAGTCGAAGATGAGAGCCTTCAACGGCGCCTCGGGGTCTCCCTTCGGCGCGGGCACGTCGCGCACGACGGCTTCGAGGATGTCCGAGACGCCGAGGCCGGTCTTGGCCGAGGCCAGCACGGCGTTCGAGGTGTCGAGGCCGATGACGTTCTCGATCTGCTCTCGGACCTTGTCGGGCTCGGCGCTCGGCAAATCAATCTTGTTGATGACGGGGATGAGTTCGAGGTTGTTGTCAATCGCCAGGTAGGTGTTTGCGAGCGTCTGCGCCTCGACGCCCTGCGAGGCGTCAACCACGAGCAGCGCGCCCTCGCAGGCCGACAAGCTGCGCGAGACCTCGTAGCTGAAGTCGACGTGGCCGGGCGTGTCAATCAGGTTAAGAACGTAGTCCTGCCCGTCGCGCGCGCGGTAGTCGAGCCTGACGGCGTGGGCCTTGATGGTGATGCCGCGCTCGCGCTCAAGGTCCATGTTGTCGAGGACCTGCGCCTCCATCTCGCGCTCCGAGAGCGCCCCGGTCAGCTCCAGCAGGCGGTCGGCCAGCGTGGACTTGCCGTGGTCGATGTGCGCGATGATCGAGAAGTTTCTGATCCGTTCAGGGTTCATAAAAAAGCCGCCAGCCGTCATCGTTCAGCCGTCAGCCGGAGACAAAAAGCCGAACGCTGATTGCTGAGTGCTGACCGCTTAATTTAACAAAAGGATAGTCAAACCGCACGCAGGGCGGTCGGGCCTGCCTTCGCGGCCGGCGCGAATGGTGACGGCGGGGCGGGAAGTGGCGGCCGGCGGTCAGCGGGTCGCCGCGGCGGCCGCGTCGCGGGCGAGGACGGCGGCGCCGATGGGCACGGCGTCGGGGCCGAGGGTGGCGGCGGCGATGCGGGCCGCCTCGAAGCAGGGCTGGAAGGAGCGGCGGCCGGCCTCGCGGATGATCGGGTCGAGGATGAGCGAGCCGGCCTCCATCACGCCGCCGCCGAGGACGACGTGTTCGACGTTGAGGAGGTTGATGACGGCCGCGACCGCCGTGCCGATGTAGCGGCCGGTCCTCTCGATCATGAGCAGGGCGAAGTCGTCGCCGTTGCGGGCCTCGCGCGCGATGTCGGCGGCCGTGAACTGCTTGTTCAGGGCGAGGCGCGAGAGCGAGGAGGTGTTGTCGCGGTAGAGCCGCTCGTGTGCCCGCCGCACGATGTTGGGCGCCGAGGCCACCGTCTCAAGGCATCCAGTGTTGCCGCAGGCGCACTCGACGCCCTCCGGGTCGATGGTGATGTGGCCGAACTCGCCGGCGAAGCCCGTCACGCCGCGCCAGAGCTTGCCGTCGAGGACGAGCGCGCCGCCGATGCCGTTGCCGATGGTGACGTAGAAGAGCGTGCGGCTGCCGCGGCCGGCCCCGGCCGTGTGCTCGCCCACGGCGCCGGCGTTGGCGTCGTTCTCGACGACGACCGGCAGGCCAGTCAGCCCTTCGAGGTCGGCCCGCAAATCGCCGCGCATGAGGCCGGGCAGCTCGCTTGAGATGACGACGCGCCCCGTGCCCGGCGCGACCAGGCCGGGGACGCCGACGCCGACGCCGGCCGGCCCGCCCGGCGCCGCGTCGCGCAGCGAGGCGACGAGCCGGGCGATCTGCCCCGCCGCTTCGCCCGGCTCGGTAGCCTCCTCCCTCCGCTCTGCGACCCGCGCGTCCGGGCCGACGAGCGCGGCGCGGACCACGGCCGGCGACAGCTCGACGCCGACGAACTGCTGGTTGCTGTTGGTTGTGGCGCTCATAGGGGTTTCAGGGCCTCCCGGCCCGGCGGCGGCGCGCGTGCTATGACGGGTAAGAAGACGCGCCGATGGTAGCCAAAGGCGCGCGGCGCTGTCAAAGGGGTGTCAAACGGGGGGCGCGTTCGTGTAGAATGCGGCGGGAAACGGCGGGCGGGCCTGCCGGCGCGGCCGGCCGATTCAAACCCCACACCCCTTTCCAGACTTTTACCTTTCCGGGGCCGCGGTCGGCCGCGGCCGACCGCGCCACGCGCCCGCCGGCTGCGCGCTTCTTATGAAGATCAGCTCGATCCTGCTGCCGACCGACTTTAGCGACTGTGCGCACCACGCCGTGCCGGCCGCCGCGGCGCTGGCGCGGCTGACGGGCGCCGGCGTCGTCTGCCTCCACGTCGTCGAGCCGGTGGTGCCGGCCGTCGGCTGGACCCCCATCGCCGAGCCGCTGCCGGTCTCGGACCTGAGCGAGCAGCTCGAAGACTCGGCCGCGCGCGAGCTGCCGCGCTTCGCCAACTGCCCGGAGTTCGCCGGGCTCGAAGTCGAGGACGTGATCTCGCGCGGCGAGGCCGCGGCCGAGATCGTCCGCGTGGCCGAGGAGCGCGGCTGCGACCTGATCGTCATCTCCTCGCACGGGCGCGCGGGGCTCGGCCGCATCCTCTTCGGCTCGACTGCCGAGTCGGTCGTCCGCCACGCGCGCTGCCCCGTGCTCGTGGTCAAGCCGCCGCCGGAGAAGTGACGGGCGCGGCGGGTAAGTGGTTTCGCGGCGGGCGGGGTTCGAGCCCCGGCCCACGGCCCGGCGCCCGCCGCAGGTCTTTATGACCCTACAGTTCGTCAACGAACTGATGTACCGCTACGGCCTCGCCGCCATCTTCTTCCTGACGATGGCCGAGGGCGACATCACCCTGCTGCTCGCGGGGGTGCTGGCGCACGGGCGTGCGTTCGGCGACTACAGCTTTTTGCAGGTGCTCGTGGCCGGCACGTTCGGCGGGGTGGCTAGCGACAACGCGGCCTACCTCGTCGGGCGCTGGGCCGGGCGCGGGGTCCGGCAGTACAGGTTTTACCGCGCGGCGCAGTCGCGCATCGAGCGGCTGACCCGAAAGTTCGGCCTCTTCTCGATCTTCGTCTCGAAGTACACCTACGGCCTGCGCTGGGGCGCCTGCGCCTTCTACGGCGTGGCGCGGATGCCCTACGGCCGCTTCCTCGCCCTCTCGTTTGCGAGCTGCTTCGTCTGGGTCCTGAGCCTGACGGCGGTCGGCTACGTCTTCCACAGCGCCATCTACAACCTGATCGGCGACTTCGAGAAGTTCCCGATCATCCTTTTGGTGGTCATCGCCGTCGGGGTTCTCGGCTTCTACCTGGCCGAGAAGTACTGGCTCTCGAAGAAGGTCGAGGAGGCCGACCCGGAGAAGATTCAGCAGTTGGAACAGGCCGCCGGCGAGAAGCTCCACGAGATTAAAGAGGAGATTCAGGAGATCATCCCGCATCCCCTCTCGCGCCACAAGGATTCGCCCAAGAGCAAGAGCCGCAAGGCCGGCGGCGACTGAGGTTGGCGGACGGTGAGTGGTAAATAGTGAATGGTGAGTGAGGGGCGCGGGTCGTCAGGCGCACGCAGGGCGCCGCCCCGCGGTTGCAAACCGGCGCGATCTGATTTAACAACTATTCACGATTTACGATTCACCGTTCACGGCTTTCATATGACCATCGAATCGACCGCACCGACCCGCGTGGACCTGGCGGGGGGCACCATAGACATCTGGCCGCTCTACCTGTTTCATCCCGGCGCGACCACCGTCAACTTCGGCATCACTCTCTACGCCCGCTGCCGCATCGAGCCGCGCGCGGACGACCGCATCGTCCTCGAATCGCGCGACCGGCAGGTCGGCTTCGAGACGAGCCTCTCGCGCGTCGAGGAGCTGGCGCGCGAGGAGCGGCTGGAGTTGATCGCCAAGCTCGTCCACTTCTTCAAGCCCGACCGGGGCTTTCACCTCGTCGCCGAGTCGGCGGCCCCGGCCGGCGCCGGCCTCGGCGGCTCAAGCTCCTTAGCCATCGCCTGCATCGGCGCGCTCAACCGCTTCGTCGGCGACCGCTACCCCGAGCGCAAGTTCATCCAGATCGCGGCCAACGTCGAGACGACGGTCATCCGCGTTCCCGCAGGATTCCAGGACTACTACGGCGCCTTCTACGGCGCGGCCAACGCCATCGAGTACGCGGCCGACGGCATCCGCCGCGAGCCGGTCGCCGTGGACCCGACCGAGCTCGAGCGGCGCATCGCCATCGTCTACACGGGCGAGCCGCGCCTCTCCGGCATCAACAACTGGGAGATGTTCAAGAGCCACGTGGACGGCGACCGGCGCGTCTTCGACATCTTCGAGGGCATCCGCGACACGGCCCGCGAGGTGCGCGCGGCGCTTGAGCGCGGCGACTGGCAGCGGGTCGGCGAGGTGATGCGCGAAGCCTACCCGCGGCGCCGCCAGCTCGCCGCTACCATCACGACGCCGCACATGGAGGCGCTGGTCGAGCGCGCTTTGCGGAGCGGCGCCGTCGCGGCGAAGGTCTGCGGCGCGGGCGGCGGCGGCTGCATCGCCTTCCTCTGCGAGGACGGGGCGAAGGAGTCGGTCGAGCGCGCCCTGGCCGAAGACGAGAGCGCCGAAGTCCTCCGCTGGGGCTTCGCCCACGAGGGGCTGACCGTGAGGGAGGTCTGAGCCGGGGCGAACGCCGTAAAGGCGAATGCTGTAAAAAAAATAGGGGCCGGCGTGAGTCGAACTCACGCCGGCCCTCGTTCTTGGCTTCCCGGCCCCTGAGCCGGAGGGTTCAGGCTCGCCGCTCGCCGCGCCCGTCTCGCGGGGCGCCGGGCGTTTGTTCGGTCGAGGCTTCGGGTGCGAGGTCCGAGACCGTCTCGGCGCCGGAGGCGGGCGAGGCCGTGGCGGCCGTCGGGCTCAACGGCGCGGCCGAAGCTTGGCCGGTGGCGGCCTGCGCCTCGGCGGCCGGGCGGTGGCGGTCGGCCGAGGGCGAAGAGTTCGCGGCCGGGCGGGCGCGCTCCTTCGTGGCCGCGCCTTCGGCGGCCGTCTCGTAGTTGGAGTTGGCGAGGGCGAGGGCGTCAGACTTTGCGGGGTCGCGCCAGTCGGGCTCGGGGTAGCTGTAGGCCGGCAGCGTCCCGCCGGCCGCGCGGAGGATGGCGGCCAGGTCGCTCTCGACGTAGCGCCGCTGCTTGCGCGGGTCGCGGACGTGGCCGAGCGGCGGACCGGAGTAGAGCGCGCCGCAGGTCTGGCAGCGGTGGAGCGCGTCGTCGCCGCGCAGGAAGACCTCGGCCGCGTGCTGCGTGTTGAGCTGCTTGAGGTGGCCGTTGCACAGCTTGCCCTTCTCGTTCCGCTCATTGCAGACGGTCTGCCCCGGCGCGAAACGCTTGGCCGTCCCGGCCTCGGAGCGCTGCTGTTCGGTCGGTGCGAGCCTGGCCGTCTCCTCGCCGCCGCCCGCCGCCGCCCCTCCCGTCTCGCCCGTCTTCTTCGCCCCGCCATCTTCGCTCGACATCGTTTCGACTCGACTTTCGATTCGGGCTCTGAACAACTCCGGGCCGGCCGCGCAGGCCGCCACCCCGCGCGCATCTTATGGCCGGCCGCCGCGCGCGGTCAACGCGGCCGGCCTGACGTTCGGAGCGCTGACACGAGCACACGGCGATTTTTTATAAACGCGAGTATAGGAGCGCGGCCTTTGGCTGCGGCGCGGCCGGCGCGGGGCCGGGCGTTTCTGCTATCCTGTCACGCCGATGCTCAAAAAGATTCTGGCGGGGGCGTGGCTGAAGACGCCTGTGATAGTGAGGCGGGCCGGCGTGTGGCTGACGCAGCCCAAGTTTACGGTGACGGCCGGGGCCGTCGTGCGCGACGAGGGCGGGCGCATCCTCCTGCTCGGCCACGTCCTGCGCAGGGGCAGCGGGTGGGGCGTGCCCGGCGGCTTCATCCACGCGGGCGAGCAGCCGGACGAGGCCGTGCGCCGCGAGGTGCGCGAGGAGATCGGGCTCGAACTTGAAGAGGTCGAGCTGGCCTTCGTCCGCACGCTCGGCCACGCGCGACAGGTCGAGGTCATCTTCCGCGCGCGCATGAAGGCGGCCGCGCTCGACGGGCGCGCCGACAGCTTCGAGATCGAGCGCGCCGGGTGGTTCGCGCTCGACGCGCTGCCGGACGGGCTCGGCCCGGACCAGCGCGGCCTGATCCGGCGGGCGCTCGGGGGCGCGGCAAACTCCGCCGAGTAGTGTTATGCTTGGCCTCATCCGCAGGAGTCAGAGGCCGGGGGGCGAGTGGGCGCGCACGCAGTCTGTGCCCCCGCGCGGCCGTTAGCGCGGCCCGGAAAGTCCTGACTCCCGGCCCCGAGACTTGCTTCTGACTTCATGGGAGAGTGGGAGAGAAAACCGAGATGATGCCGAAACTGATTCCCGAGTCGGCCGAGGTGATGGAGATTCTCAAGAGCACCGGCGCGTACCGCGAGGGCCACTTCGTCTACCCTTCGGGGCGGCACACGCCGCACTACTTCCAGATGCCCCTGGCCTTCCGCCGCTACGACACGGCGCGCGTGCTGGCCGTCGCGCTCTCGCGCAAGCTGCGGCTCGACAAGGCGATTTCGAGCCTGCTGCCCAAGGTCTCGATCATCAGCCCGAGCCCCGGCGGCATCCCCATCGCCTTCGCCATCCGCGAGGCCCTGAGCGCCGAGCAGATTTACTGGGCCGAGATCGAGGACGGCAAGCGCCGCTTCCGCCAGTGGGTCAACCAGGGCGAGGTCTACCCGGCCGTCATCGTGGACGACATCTCGCGCACGGGCGAGGCCATCAACGAGGCGGTCGAGCTGATTCGCAACGAGCTGAAGGCGCAGATCGTCGGCTGCGGCGTCATCCTTCGCTTCAGCTCCGCGCCCGACCAGATCGAAGTCCCCAACGACGACCCCGTGCCCATCCGCGCCCTCGCCGAGTTCGAGGCCAAGTGGTACGAGGACGGCGAGGACTGCACCGAGTGCGGCTCCGACGCCCCGGTCGAGCAGGTCCGGTTCTAAGAGCCGTGACGGGCGACGGGTGACGGGTGACAAGAAGAAAGGCGGGTTCTTTCCTCTTGTCACCCGTCACGGTTTACTTGTTACGGCTTTTCAGATTTCGTGCCGGTTGGCGAGGGCCTTGTCCATCGTGACCTCGTCCACGAATTCGAGGTCGCTGCCGACGGGCATGCCCATGGCGATGCGTGTGGTGCGGACGCCGAGCGGCTTGAGGAGCCGGCTGACGTAGCTGGCGGTGGCCTCGCCCTCTGTGTTGGGGTTGGTGGCGAGGATGACTTCGCGGACCTCTACGCCGTCGTTGTTCTCGGGACGCAGGCGCGGCAGGAGGTTTTGCAGGCGCAGGTCGTCGGGGCCGGTGCCGCGGATGGGCGAGAGCGTGCCGTGCAGGACGTGGTAGAGGCCGCGGTAGCTGCGCGTCTTCTCGACGGCGACGAGGTTGTAGGGCTCCTCGACGACGCAGATCATCGAGCGGTCGCGCGAGGTCGAGGAGCAGAAGCGGCAGGGTTCCACGTCGGTCAGGTTGTTGCAGACCGAGCACATCACGATGCGCCGCTTGACCTCTTCGAGCGCCTCGGCGAACCGGCGCACGTCGGCCTCAGACATCCGCAGCACGTGGAAGGCCAGCCGCGAGGCCGTCTTCTGCCCGATGCCCGGCAGCCGCCTGAACTCGTCTATCAGCTTCGTGACCGGCTCGGAGTACTCAAGCATAAGTGCCGTAACGAGTGACGAGTGACGGGTGACGAGAAAGAGTCAGTCTTTCCTCTCGTCACTCGTCACTCGTCACCTGTCACTCCTTCTTGTAACTTGTCACAGTTTACTTGTCACTAGAGGAGTCCGGGCGGGAGCATGCCTCCGAGCTTCGACTGCATGGCCTCGTCCACCTTGCGGCCGGCCTCGTTGAAGGCGGCGACGATCAGGTCTTGCAGCATCTCCACGTCGCCGTCCTTAACGGCTTCGGGGTCAATCGTGATTGACTCGACCTCCTTCGAGCCGCGCATCCTGACCGTGACGACGCCGCCGCCGGCCGTCGCGTCCACGACGAGCGACTCCATCTCCTTCGCCATCTTCTCCTGCATGGCCTGCGCCTGCTTCATCATCTGCTGCATGTTCATCCCGCCAGGGAATTTCATCTTCTTCGACCTCGCTCGCTCTTAAAAATTTGTCGGCACCGCGGCCCGCGGCCATCCTAGCCCGCGCCGGGCCGGGAATGCAAAGGCGCGGCCCCGGCGGGCGCGGTCGCAGTTTTGCGGCCGCGGGGCGGCGTGCTATAAGCCGGGGCGGCATGAAGCGTTACGTCATCAAGCGTCCCTCTGCGTCGGCGCTGCCCGAGCGGCTGGCGCGCTACCGCGAGGAGTTGAACGAGGAGCAATACGCCGTGGCGACGGCGCCGCCGGGCGCGGCCCTCGTCATCGCGGGCGCCGGCTCGGGGAAGACGCGCGCCATCACCTACCGCGTCGCCTACCTCGTCGAGCAGGGCGTCGCGCCCGCGCGCATCGTGCTGGCGACCTTCACCAACCGCGCCGCCCGCGAGATGCTGCGCCGCGTCGAGCACTTGACGGGGCACGCCACGGACGCCGCCCGGCGCGTCTGGGGCGGCACCTTCCACCGCATCGCCAACCTCGTCCTGCGCCGCCACGCCGAGGCCGTCGGCCACACCTCCAACTTCTCGATCCTCGACTCGGAGGACGCCCGCGACTTTCTCTCGGTCTGCGTCGAGGAGGCCGGCGTGGACACGCGCGCCCGCCGCTTCCCCAGGGCCGAAGTCTTGCAAGACATCATCAGCTACGCCACCAACACAGACCGCCCCGTCGAGGACGTAATCCCGCGCCGCTACCCCTTCTTCGAGCCGCTCTCCCAGCAGATTCGCCGCGTGGACCGCGTCTACATGGAGCGCAAGCGCGAGCGCAACGTGATGGACTACGACGACCTGCTCCTCAACTGGAGGCGCCTGCTCGTCGAGAGCGACGAGGCGGCGCGCCTCTACCAGGAACAGTTCGAGCACGTCCTCGTTGACGAGTATCAGGACACCAACCGCCTACAGGCCGAGATCGTGGACCTGCTGGCGGCGCGCCACCGCAACGTGATGGTAGTCGGCGACGACGCGCAGAGCATCTTCGCCTTCCGCGGCGCCTCGGTCGAGGGGCTGTCCGAGTTCCCCAAACGCTACCCCGAGGCGCGGCTCTACAAGCTTGAGACCAACTACCGCTCGACCCCCGAGATCGTCGCCGTCGCCAACACGGCGATTGCCGCCAACCGCCGCCAGTTCCCCAAGACGCTCCGGTCCGCGCGCCCCTCGGCGGGCCTTCCGCCCGCGCTCGTGCCCTGCCGCGACGCCGACCAGCAGGCGGCCTTCGTCGCCTCGCGCGTCCTCGAACTGCGCGACGAGGGCGTCCCGCTCGACGAGATCGCAGTCCTCTACCGCTCCCACTACCACTCGCTCGAACTGCAACTCGAACTGACCCGCCGCGGCATCCCCTACACCGTCCGCAGCGGCGTCCGCTTCTTCGAACAGGCGCACATCAAGGACGTGGTCTCCTACCTGCGTCTCACCGCCAACCCGCGCGACGAGCTGGCGTGGAAGCGTTGTTTGCGGCTCATCCCGAACGTCGGGCCGGCCACGGCCAACCGCGTCTGGGAGCGCCTGGCCTACGCGCCCGACCCCGTCGGCCTCGTCCTGCGCGGCGAGGCCGACTCGGCCGCCGCCCGCCGCGGCACGGGCTGGCAGGAGTTCCGCGCGCTGCTCGAAGACCTGACGCGGCCCGAGCTGCGCACGAGCCCCGCCCGCCAGATCGAGACCGTCCTCGCGCGCGGCTACGAGGCCCACCTCGAAGCCTCCTACGAGAACGCCGAGGCCCGCCTCGAAGACCTGCGCCAGCTCGCCCTCTACAGCGCGCGCTACGACTCGACGGAAGAGTTCCTTTCCGAGCTGGCCCTGCTCTCGACCGAACGCTACGGCGCCCCGCAGCCTCTCGCCGCCGAGGACGTGGTCGAGGGCGGCGACGAAGACGAGCTGCTCGCCCTCTCCTCCGTCCACCAGGCGAAGGGCCTTGAGTGGCGCGCAGTCTTCATCGTCTGGGCCGCCGACGGCAAGTTCCCCAGCCCCCGCAGCCTGCGCGACCCCGAGGGCGAGGAGGAGGAGCGCCGCCTCTGGTACGTCGCCCTCACCCGCGCCAGGGACCAGCTCTACATCTCCTACCCGCTCATGGTCACCGACTACAACCGCCAGTCTGTTCTCCAGCGCCCCTCCCGCTTCGTCACCGAGGTGCCCCCCGACCTCTACGAAATCTGGTCGCTCGAAGAGGACGCGCCCGCGCTGCCCGCGCCGGGGGAGGAGAAGGCCGGCGCCCGCCTGGGCTTCGGGGGCGAGGCCGAGGACGCTGTCGCGGGGAACGCAGAGGACGAGGACGGCATCGACGACGAACGGGGCGGAGACGGGGAAGAGGGCGGGGGCGGCGAGTACGTCAACTGAAGGCCGCCGGACACTTGAAGGCCCGCGGGTACGAAGGCCGCCGGGCACGACGACTTTCATTAACATCATGGACCGAGACCACGTAGACGACGCGCCACAGACCGACCTTTCCATCGGGGTCGAGACCAGACTCTATTACGACCTTTACGCGCCCGCCCGCGGGCCTGCGCCGCTCCTGCTGGCGCTGCACGGCTACGGGAGCAACAAGGGCTGGATGATGCGCGCCGCGCGTGAGTGTGCGCCGGCGGACTTCGCCGTCGCGTCCTTGCAGGGCTTCCACCAGCACATTAAAGAGCCGCGCGAGCCGGGCGGTCCGCTGCGGTACGGTTTCGGCTGGCTGACAAACTTCCGGCCCGAAGAGTCTGTCGCGCTCCACCACCGCGCCCTGCTCGACCTGATCGAACGGCTCACCGCCGAGGGCGTGGCGCGCCGCGACCGCGTCTTCCTCCTCGGCTTCTCCCAGTCGTGCGCGCTCAACTACCGCTTCGCCTTCACGCACGCCGGCTCTTTGCGCGGCGTCGTCGGCGTCTGCGGCGGCCTGCCCGGCGACTGGGAGACGAGCGATCTCTACCGGGCGACCGCCGCCTCGGTCCTGCACCTGAACGGCACGCGCGACAGCTTCTACCCGCCCGCGCGCGTCGCCGATTACGCGGCGCGCCTGCGCGCACGCGCCTCCGACGTGGAGGTGCGCGCGCACGACGCCGGCCACGAGCTGACGCCGGCCATGCGCGAAGAGGTCCGCGCGTGGCTAGCGCGCCGCGCGGCCGACTGAGGGGGGCGCGGGCCGGACTGCGTCCCGACTTCACGCGGCCTTGTACCGTGCCTCTGGGCCGGCCTATCCTCCTCGGGGCGGCCCCCGGCCCGCAAAGCGCAGGGGAAGCCGAGGAGCGTCCCATGATGAACGGAAAATTCGTCTACACCGCGGCGGCCGTGCTGGCCGCGGGCCTGTTCGTCTTCGGCTTCCGGCAGGGCGCGCCCGGCAAGGGGGACGACCGCGAGCTGGCCGCAGTCCGCGCCGTCATAGAGGCACAGAAGGCGGCCTGGAACCGCGGCGACATCGAAGGCTTCATGGACGGCTACGCGCGCGAGGAGACGACCACCTTCGTCTCCGGCGACGCCGTCACGCGCGGCTGGCAGACCGTGCTCGAACGCTACCGCGCCCGCTACGACTCGCGCGCGAAGATGGGCACGCTCGACTTCTCCGAGGTCGAGCTCAGGCCGCTCAGCCCCTTCTACACGATGGCCCTCGGGCGCTGGCGCCTCACGCTGGAGAGCGGCGAGACGCCGCGCGGCCGCTTCACCCTCATCTTCCGACGCACCGCCGCCGGGTGGCGCGTCGTCCACGACCACACCTCCTCGGCCCCGTGAGCCGTGTGCGCGACCTGCTGATGAAAGAGAAGACGTTCGCCGTAATCAACTGCTCGCAGATAGTCACGCTGGCCGGCCCCGCGCGCCCGCGCGTCGGCCCGGAGATGCGCAAGCTTTCAATCGTAGGGGGCGGCGCGCTGCTGGTCCGCGGGGGCCTCGTCGAGCGCGTCGGGGCGAGGGACGAGGTCGAGCGCGCGGCGGGGCCTGACTGCGAGCTGCTCGACGCGGGCGGCCGTCTGGTGACGCCCGGCTTCGTGGACGCGCACGCGCACCCGGTCTTCGCAGGCAACCGGGCCGACGAGTTCGAGCGGCGCGCCTCGGGCGCGACCTATCAGGAGATAGCGGCCGCGGGGGGCGGCATCCGCTCGACCGTGCACCGCACGCGCGAAGCCTCCGAGGACGAGCTGTTCGAGACGGCGCGCCGCCGCGGCCGGTGGTTCCTGCGCACGGGCACGACCACCGTCGAGGCCAAGTCGGGCTACGGCCTCTCGGCCGGGGACGAGCTGAAGATGCTGCGCGTCGTGCGAAGGCTGAACGAGGAGGGCGGCGGCGCGCGCTACGTCCCGACCTTCCTCGGCGCCCACGAGGTGCCGGACGAGTTCCACGGCCGGCGCGGAGAATACGTCGAGTCGGTCGTGGGCGAGATGCTGCCGCGGGTGGCGGCCGAGGGGCTGGCCGAGTTCTGCGACGTGTTCTGCGAGGAGCGCGTCTTCGGCGTAGATGACGCGCGCCGCGTGCTCGGGGCGGCGCGGTCGCACGGCCTCGGTCTGCGAGTCCACGCCGACCAGCTCTCGCTTTCGGGCGGCGCGCTCCTCGCCGCCGAACTCCGCGCCGCGACCGCGGACCACCTCGAACACACCGACGCCGAAGGCATCCGCGCGCTGGCGGCGGCCGGCGTCCAGCCGGTGCTGCTGCCCGGCTCCGTCTACGCCCTCGGCTCGCGGCAGTACCCGGCGGCGCGCGCGATGATCGAGGCCGGGCTCGCCGTCGTCCTCGCCAC
Organism: Pyrinomonadaceae bacterium; assembly: GCA_035645715.1. Lineage (GTDB taxonomy): Bacteria > Acidobacteriota > Blastocatellia > Pyrinomonadales > Pyrinomonadaceae > QHXN01. The sequence goes on along the minus strand of DASQMB010000068.1, from coordinate 33,153 downwards.
GGACTTCAACCCTGGCTCGTCGCCGACCCCCTCGATGACGATGGCGATGTCGCTCGCAGCGACGCAGATGAAGATGACGCCGGCCGAGGCGCTCGTCGCCGCCACCGTCAACGCCGCCCACAGCCTCGGCCGCGGCGCAGAGCTGGGCACGCTGGAGGCGGGCCGCCGCGCCGACTTCGTCGTCCACGATTGCGAAGACTACCGCGAGCTGGCTTACTTCTTCGGCGTCGAGCACGCGCACGCGACCTACGTCGGCGGGCGCGAGGTCTTCAGACGTGTCTGACGGCGGCGCCGCGAGCGGCCCGCAACCCCCGACCCGAACCCCGCGGCGGGGGCACAAGATAGGCGAGCAGATTTTCGTTGACGCACAATCTGTCGTGCCTTATCATCGCCCGCAACACTGGGAAAGGAGGTGATCCGAAGCGTATGAGTCTTTGTCACAGTGAGGTGGCTGAAGCCTAGCTGAAGCAGGGATGGACGCGCGAAGTCACGTCTGCCCGAGCCCTATGGTTTAAGTCCCCGAGCGGCGGGCGAACGCGCCGCGCGAGAGCGCGGCCGCCAGGCCGGATTCAGTGAGGCTAATCTAAACAGTCCACCGGACCATAGGCAATAAAAGAGGGGCGACGCCCGCGGGCGTCGCCCCTCTTCCTTTGTGTTGGCCGGCGGCCGTTACATGTTGCCGTTCGTGTTGCGGTTGACGGGGCCGCGGGGCGTGCCGGGCTCCTCGTTGCGGCCGCGCCTGACCCCGGGCCGGCCGTTGGCATTCATGTTCCCGTTCGAGTTCATGTTGCCGTTGCCGTTCATATTCCCGTTGCCGTTGGTGTTGCCGTTCATGTTGCCGTTCGTGTTCGTGTTGCCGTTGGTGTTGCCGTTCGTGTTGGTGTTGCCGTTGGTGTTGCCGCGAACGTCGCGGCATCCTTCGCGGCAGGCGTCGAAGGTCTGCCTGCAAGCTTCCTGGTTGGCGTTCGCGGCGCGCCTACACTCCTGGTACTGCTGTGTACAACGCTGCTGGCAATCGCCCCGCTGGCTCTGGCTGCTCGTGGCCGGCGCGATGAAGGCGGCCAACGCGAACGGCGCCGCCAGGGCGAAGGCTAATAGTGGTGCGTTACTCTTTCTCATCTCCCCCTCCTTGTAAACCGATGCTGCGGCCGCGCCCGTTTCCGAGACGCGGGAAATTCTGACAGGCGGGGGAAGTATACACTGGGGTGTGTGCTTCGGGAGACTGATTATCCCTCGGGGCGGGGCGCGCGACCGTCCTGTACCGGACAAAGGTCGCGGCGTCACGGCCGAGGTCCTACGGCGACTGGGGGCGGGGCGGGTTCCTGCGGGCGGCGGACTGGGGCGTTGGGGGCGGGGCGGCGGCCGGAAAAACAGAAAGGGCGCGGCCCCGGGAGCCACGCCCTTTTGAACTCTTCGGGACCGCCGGCTTACGAGTTGCGGTTGCCCGTAGTGCCGCCGGCGTTGGTGTTGCCGCGGTTCATGTTGCCAGCGCCGCCGTTCATGTTGGTGGTGCCGCCGTTCATGTTAGTGGCGCCGCCGTTCATGTTGGTGGTGCCGCCGTTCATGTTAGTGGTGCCACCGTTCATGTTGGTGGTGCCGCCGTTCATGTTCGTCATGCCCATGTTCGCGTTGTTCGCGTTCATGGTCGTGTTCGAGTTGTTGGCGTTCGAGTTGTTGGCGTTGTTCGTGTTACCGCCATCGCCGCCGCAGGCGGTCCAGACGCCGGCGACCGTAACTAACGCCAGAAGCGCCAAAGTCCTACGCATAGGTTGTCGTTCTCCTGTATCCAACTTAAGTTGAGCTTACCAAAAGCGGGGAAAACTATACTGAAATCGCCCATTGCTGTCTAGCACCGGAGGGTGAATTTTTACCCCTCCGGGGCGGGCTTCGGGGCCGCCCCGGTGGCCGAATGGGGCTACCCTCAGGGGGCCGGCGGGGCGCCCCTCAAGGTCTCTGGGCGGGCGCCTCGCCGGTCCGCTCGGATGGGAAGAGGCGCGCGGGGTCGGGCCGGTCGGGGGAGGTGTGGGCGTGAACGACCTTCCATGCTGTGCCGGCGCGGCGGAAGACGAGGGTCATCCGGCCGCTGGCGCGCTCGGGCTGGCCGTCGGCAGTCTGCGACTGCTCCCAGAGGGCCGAGACGACCGCGCCGTCGCGCCCGAGCAGCTCGACGCTCACGTCCCGCACGTCGAGCTTCACGTTCTTGACGCGCGCGTAGATGCTCTCGCGGTTGGCGCGCGACTGCTCCCAGGTGCGCGTCACCGTGCCGTTGTTGTTGAAGAGGACGAGGCGGGGCGAGTTCCAGTAGACCTCCATCACGGCGGCGGCGTCGGCGCGGCGGATGCCGTCGATCAGCGCGTCGAAGGCGTCCTCGACGGCGCGGCGTTGCGCGGCGTCGGACGCGGCCGGGGCGGTGCGCGGCGCGGTGGTCTGGCGGCCGCGCGCAGTCGGCCGCGACGGCGTTGCGCCGGCGTCCTGAGCCGGTGCCGTGTTGGCGTTGGCGTTCTGCGCGGCCGCCGCGGGCGCGAGCGCGGCGGCGAGGGCGAGGGACGAAAGAAGCTTAAACATCATGGCTGTACCTCTCTGCTGAAGAATCAGGCGGCGCGGCAGGCTTCGCGCTGGCGCCGGCGGCCTCCGGGCCGCCCTCTCAGACGATCCCCGACCGGGCGAGGGCCGTGCGGTTCAGACGTGGGCCGACGCGGCGCGCAGGCGGGCGGCAGTGCGCGGACGGCCGACGACCTCGAACACGTCGAACATCGAGGGGCCGACGGCCTGGCCCGTCAGTGCCGTGCGCGAGGCGTTGATGAGCAGGCCGGCCTTGACGCCCGAGGCGTCCGCGAACTCGCGCAGCGCGGCCTCGATGGTCTCGACCGTCCACGGCTCGACCCGTTCGAGCCGCTCGGCCAGGGCGGGCAGCAACTCGCGCAGCCGCTCGTCCTTCTTCAAATTCTTGGCGACGGCCGAAGGGTCGAGCTCGAACCCGTCGGCGAAATAGGCCCGGCCCTGCCCGGTGAAGTCTCTGAGGGTATAAAAACGCTGGCGGATGAGGTCGAGCGTGCGCTCGAACCACTCCCGGCGCGCGCCGTCATAGTCGTCGTCCCAGAGCCCCTCGCGCTCCATCTCGGCCCTGACCATCGGCACCAGCTCCGCGAGCGGCATCGTGCGGATGTATTCGGAGTTCATCCAGAGCGCCTTCTGATCGGTCCAGAGGCGCGGGTCCTGTTCGCTGAAGTTGAAGACGGCGTTCGAGCGATGGATGCCGCCGAGCGAGAACTGCGAGACCATCTCTTCGAGCGACATGATCTCCTTGCCCTCCTCGGCCGGCGACCAGCCGAGCAGCGCCAGGTAGTTGCGGAAGGCCGCCGGCACGAAGCCGCGGTCGCGGTAGGTCGTCAGGGAGACCACCTCGCCGTGCTTGCGTTTCGAGAGCTTGGCCTTGTTCGGCGCGAGGATCAGGGGCAGGTGGGCGAAGGTCGGGATGGGGGCGCCGAGCGCCTCGTAGATGAGCACCTGCTTGTGCGTGTTCGTCAGGTGGTCCTGCCCGCGGACGACGTGCGTGATGCCCATCGAGATGTCGTCTACCACGACCGACAGGTTGTAGAGCGGCGAGAGGTCGCCCGAGCGCAGCAGCACGAGGTCTTCGATCTCGGAGTAGTCGCGCGTCTGCTCGCCGTAGACGGCGTCCTCGAAGCGCGAGCGGCCGTCCGTGGCGATTCGCAGGCGGACGGCGAAGGGCTCGCCCGCCGCGGCGCGCCGCTCCGACTCGTCAAGCGGCAGGTCGCGGAACGGGTTGGAGCGGTGGTCCTGCCCCTCGGCGCCGGCCTGCGCGCGCGCGCGCTCGGCGATCTCCTGCTTGACGTTCGAGTCGGCGCGCTCGCCCTTCGGCGTGAAGTCGCGGTAAGCCCTGCCTTCCGCGACCAGCCGCAGGGCCGCCTCGCGGTGGCGCTCGGCGTTGGACGACTGGAAGACTATCTCCTCGTCGTAGTCGGCGATGCCGAGCCATTCGAGTCCTTCGAGAATCGAGCGCAGGCTCTCCTCGGTCGAGCGCTGAAGGTCCGTGTCCTCGACGCGGAGCAGGAACTTGCCGCCCGTCTGTCGGGCGAACAGCCAGTTGAAGAGGGCCGTGCGGGCCGAGCCGATGTGGAGGTAGCCTGTCGGCGAGGGGGCGAAGCGGACGCGGGTAGTCATAAAGGGCGTGACGAGTGACAAGTGACGAGTGACAGGATGTTAATGACGGGTTGACGGGCTTTCGCCCGACTCGGTAAGCCGCCAAAAAAAGCGACGAGTGACAACCGGCGAGTGGGACAAGCAGTTAACTTGTCACTCGTCACTTGTCACTCGTCACCGCATTCAAATTGCTGGCGGAGATGGCAGGATTCGAACCTGCGATAGTCTTTTGGACTATAACGGTTTAGCAAACCGCCGCCTTCAGCCACTCGGCCACATCTCCGCGAAAGAAGACGTTTCGGTATTCTAGCCCGCGCGCCGCGATTGTCAAGGCGCGCGCCGGCCGCCCCCGAGGGGCCGCGGAGCCCGAAAGGCACGCGCGGGGGCCGGTGTTAATATTTTGGTGCACGAGCCGGTTTCCGGTTGGCGTGGGGCCGTGGGGGGCCTGAGCGCCGGGCCGCGCGGGCGGTGGGCAGGGAGGTCTCTGATGGTCGAAGGTAAACACACGCGCAGGCGATTCCTGAGGGGGGCCGGCGCGGCGGCGCTCGCGGGTTTCGCCGGCGTCGCCGGCTACGCCTCGCTGTGGGAGCCTTACGCCTACGAAGTGACCGAGACCGACGTGTTCATCCGCGGCCTGCCCGCCGGCTTCGACGGCCTCCGCGTCGCGCAGTTGACGGACGTGCACCACAGCCCGCTCGTGCCGATAGGCGAGGTGCGGCGCGTGGTCGAGTTGGCGAACGCGGCGCGGCCAGACCTCTTCGTGCTGACTGGCGATTACACCACCTCGCGCCGACGCTACATCGAGCCCTGCGCCGAGGCCCTCGGCCGGTTGAGCGCGCCCGGCGGCGTCTGGGCCGTGCTCGGCAATCACGACCACTACAACGACGCGGAGTTGACCACGCGCGCCCTGGAGCGGCGCGGCATCAGCGTCCTGAGCAACGCGAACACGCTCCTGCGGCGGGGCGGCGACGAGCTGCGGCTGGCAGGCGTTGACGACTGGGGCTGGGGGCAGGCCGACTGGGGAAGGACGCTGCGGGGCGTGGACCTTTCGCGGCCGTCGGTCCTGCTCTCGCATGAACCGGCCGTGCTCGACATGCCGGAGGCGGCCGGCCTCTCGCTCATCGTCAGCGGCCACACGCACGGAGGCCAGATCAGCCTGCCCTTCGTCGGCGCGCCCGCGCGCTTCGTCGAGGAGTTCCGCTACCTGGGCGGCCTCTACGAGCGCGGCGGCACGCAGCTCTACGTCTCGCGCGGCACGGGCATGATCGGTCTGCCCGTCCGCCTCGGCGCGCGCCCCGAGATCGCCGTCCTGCGCCTGCGCACGCGGCCCGAGTCTCAAACCCCATCGACTTAGTTATTCCGGTCTGAGGGCGGGGGCCAGCGTTCCATCTTGTAGACGCGGCGGCGCGCGGGCCGTTCGCCGGCGGCCGGCCATTCGAGGACGGCCCGCCACTCGTCGGCCGAGACGCGCTCCCAGCGGAAGGTGTTGCGCGCCTTAACGACGGGTCCGAATGTGACCGAATTCTCGTCGAGACTTGTAACGACCCAGCGCCAGCCCTCGTTGCCGCCGCCCATCTCGCCGTCCTGCAACTCGAAGCGTGAGGCGCCTGTGGACTTTGTGAAGGTCTCGTCCTCGAAGCCCTCGACGACCACTGCGTCGTCCTCGACGCGGTAACGCTCATAGAAAGGCTTCTCGATGTCGCCCGTGCCTCGCCAACTGCCCTCGATCCAGCGGAGCTTCGCCACGTCCTCCGGCGTCAGGAGCGCGGGCACGACAGGCTCGGGCGGCGGGGCCGGTGCAGGCGCCGGTTGAGTCTGCGGCGCCGGTCGAGCCGGCGGCGCGGGTTGAGTCTGCGGCGCGGGTTGAGTCTGCGGCGCCGGGGTTTGCGATGGCGCGGGGTTCTGTGGCGGCCGGGCCGGGCCTGCGTCGTTACCCGCGCCGGTAGCAGGTGCGAGGGCTGAGAGCGCCGCACCGACGGCGAGGCCGAGCGCGCAGGCGATAATGAGAGGGCGGCTCCGGCAAATGTTCAAGCTCACGATTCGGCTCCTCGGTTCGGATTCCGGCGCCGACGGTCGGGGTCGGTCGCGCGGTTCGGGCTCAGGCGGCCGGCGCGGCGGGGCGCGGCGCGCCCTGTAGTCTGACGGGGAGCTGCTGGGCGCAGCAGATGTTGGTCAGGCGCGCGAGGTCGCGCAGCATCTCCTCGTCGTCGCGCAGCCAGGCCATGACCTCGCGGAAGACGCGCGCGGCGTGCTCGTCCTCGGGCTCAGCGACGCGGTAGTGCATCCACTTGCCCTCGCGGCGGGCCGCGACCACGCCGGCGCGGCGCAGGTAGGCGAGGTGGCGCGAAATCTTCGGCTGGTTGGTGCCGAGCACCTCGACGAAGAAGCAGACGCAGACCTCGCCGCCCGCCATCAGGTTCAGCAGGCGCAGGCGCGTCCGGTCGGCCAAAGCCTTGAAGAGCAGTTCCGCCCGTGCTTCCTTCTTCTTCTTCGCCATCGCTCCCGATTAAACCCCCACCACCCGGCTGCGCCTTTCGAGCAGCACCGTGTCGCGCCAGCGGCCGCCGAGTTGCGCGACGCGCTCACGCCGGCCGACCACGCGGAAACCCTCGCGCTCGTGCAGCGCCAGGCTCGCCGCGTTCTCCGCGAAGACGCTCGCCTGGAGCGTCCAGACCCCGTGCGCCTCCGACTCCCGGACCAGCGCGCCGAGCAGCGACCGGCCCAGGCCGCGACCGCGGAACTCCGCCCCGACGTAGACGCTCACCTCGGCCACCCCCGCGTAAGCCTTCCGCGCGGAGACGGGGCAGAGCGCCGCGAACCCGGCCACCCGGCCGCCCGGCCGGCGCGCCACCAGCCGCGCGAACGGCAGGTGAGCGGCGTCCCAGGCTTCCCAGGCCGGCGCCTCCGTCTCGAAGGTCGCCTGGCCCGTGGCGATGCCCTCGGCGTAGACGGCGCGCACGTCCGGCCAGTCCTCCGCGCGCATCTCCCAGACGTGGAACTCCGGCCCGGCACTCACGGCGGCATCTTAACCCCTCGCGCGCGGGGCCGGCACCTCCGGCCGGCGCCCCGAAGAAAATTTTTCAAATACGCCTTGACAGATACGTTCGGCGGACGTATGCTGCCGACGCATTCGCCGAGGCGAATACGAAATCGTAGAGGAGGACGGCTATGGAGAGCAAGACGACGGCGGGCGTGGCGACGCTCAAGGCGCATCTGGCGCTGTACGTTTCCGACGTGGAGAAGAGCATGGAGTTCTACCGCGGGATGCTCGGGATCGAGCCCGCGAAGGTGCGGCCGGGCTACGCGAAGTTCGACGTTGAGCGGCCACCTCTCAACCTGACTCTCAACGAGAACGCGGGGAGGGCCGGGCGCGGCGCCGTCTCGCACCTCGGCATCCAGGTGGCCTCGACCGGCGACGTGCTGGAACTGCGCGAGCGCTGGCGCGCCGCCGGCCTCCCGACCTTCGACGAGATGGGGACCAACTGCTGCTACGCCTTGCAGGACAAGACCTGGGTGCGCGACCCTGACGGCTACGAGTGGGAGGCGTTCGTCGTGCTCGAAGACAACCTCGCCGAGACGGCGCTCTGCTGCGTGCCAGAGGCCGAGGCGGCGAGCGGTGAGACGGGCGAGGGGGCGAGCACCTCGTCGCCGGCTATGTTGCCGACTGCGTCGCCGGCTACGTCGCCGGCTGCACCAACGGCCGCTCCGGCGTCGTCCGACGCGTCCGCTTCGCCGGCGTCGGCCGCCTCGTGCGCGACGCCTGCGGCGGACGCGGCGACCGTGGGCTGCTGCGGCGCGACGGCTCCGGCGACCATCACGCGCTGAGCTTCAAGGTTAATCGGCGCGGGGCTTTGAACCGATGAGTGACGAGAGGCACGCAATCAGGGAGGCCGCGGCCGAAGACCTCGGCGACGTGCTCGCGCTGCTCGACTCGGCGGGGCTGCCGCGCGAGGGCGTCGCCGAGCACCTCGCAGGGTTCCTCGTGGCGCGCGACGCGGCGGGCCGTCTTGTCGGGTGCGTGGGGCTTGAGCGCCACGGCGCGCTCGGGCTCCTGCGCTCGGCCGCGGTCGCCCCGGGGCTACAGGGCTCCGGGCTCGGGACGCGGCTCGTGAGCGAGCTGCTCGAAAGGGCGGGCGGCGCCGGCGTCCGCGAGGTGCTGCTCCTGACGACGACCGCCCGCGACTTCTTCGTGCGCCGGTTCGGCTTCGCCGAGGCGCGGCGCGAGGAGTACGACCTGCGGCTCGCGCGCTCGCCCGAGTGGAACCTGCCGCGCTGCTCGACGGCCGTGCTGCTGAGGCTCGAACTGGGCGGCCCGCCCGCCTGGTTGACGCCCGGCGGGCCGGCGGCCTGACGGGCGGGCTTCACGGCGGCGCGGCGGTCGCCGACCGAACACGCATGGCGATTAACAACTGCAACCCGGTGCGGCGGCTCTCGTTCCTCGACCGCTACCTGACGCTCTGGATATTCCTGGCGATGGCCGCGGGCGTCATGGTCGGGCACACGAACCCCGACGCCGAAGCCTTCATCAACCGCTTCAGGGTCGGGACGACGAACGTGCCCATCGCGGCCGGGCTGATCCTGATGATGTACCCGCCGCTCGCACGGGTCCGCTACGAGGAGCTGGGCGAGGTCTTCCGCAACTGGCGCGTGCTCGGCCTGTCGCTCGTGCAGAACTGGGTGATCGGCCCCGTGCTGATGTTCGCGCTGGCGGTCCTCTTCCTGCGCGACTACCCGGACTACATGACCGGCCTCATCCTGATCGGGCTGGCGCGCTGCATAGCGATGGTGATCGTCTGGAACGAGCTGGCCCGCGGCGACAACGAGTACGCCGCGGGCCTCGTGGCCTTCAACAGCGTCTTCCAGGTGCTCTTCTACAGCGTCTACGCCTGGCTATTCATCACGGTGCTGCCGCCCGTGTTCGGCCTGAGCGGGAGCGTGGTCGAGGTCGGGTTCGGGCAGATCGCCGAGAGCGTTCTCATTTACCTCGGCGTCCCGTTCGCCGCGGGGTTCCTGACGCGGCTCGCGCTGGTCAGGGCGAAGGGGCGGGAGTGGTATCACGAGAGGTTCGTCCCGAAGATCGCGCCGCTGACGCTCTTCGCGCTGCTCTTCACCATCGTCGTGATGTTCAGTCTGAAGGGCGCGCTGATCGTGCGGCTCCCGCTCGACGTGCTGCGGATCGCGGCGCCGCTGCTCGTCTATTTCGTCCTGATGTTCCTCGTCAGTTTCTACATGGGGCACAGGCTCGGGGCCGACTACTCGAAGACGGCCACGCTCTCCTTCACGGCGGCGAGCAACAACTTCGAGCTGGCGATAGCCGTGGCGGTGGCGGTCTTCGGCATCAACTCGGGCGTGGCCTTCGCGGCCGTCATCGGGCCGCTGGTAGAGGTGCCGGTGCTGGTCGGGCTGGTCAACGTCTCGCTGTGGTTCCAGCGCCGCTACTTCGCGGCGACGGGCGGCGAGGCGGCGGGGCTGTCGGGCTGAGGGCGCGCGGCCATAGATGAAGGGAGGGCTTCAGTCGTGGGCGAGAGGGAGAGGGTGTTGATTCTCTGCACGGGCAATTCCGCGCGGAGCCAGATGGCCGAGGGGCTGCTGCGGGCGCTGGCGGGCGAACGCTTCGAGGTCCACAGCGCGGGCACGCGCCCTTCGTCGGTGCGCCCCGAGGCGGTCGAGGCGATGCGCGAGGTGGGCATAGACATCTCGGGCCAGAGGTCTAAGTCGGTGGACGAGTTCGCCGGGCAGGAGTTCGACCACGTCCTGACCGTCTGCGACCGGGCGCGCGAGAGCTGTCCCGTCTTCGCCGGCCGCGCCCGGCGGGCACATTGGAGTTTCGACGACCCTGCGGCCGTCGAGGGCGAGTGGGAGGAGCGTCTGGCGGCCTTCCGCCGCGTGCGCGAGGAGATCAGGGGGCGGCTAGCCGACTGGGCCGGCGCATGAGCTTCTGACGCCTAGACGTTTAGAGGATGAAGTCTTATAAAGACTTCATTAAAGACTTCAGAGCGTGTCGTTCTGCTGGCGCTGCTGGCGGAACTGCTCGCGGCGCTGGCGGAACTGTTCGCGGCGCTGCTCGCGCTCCTGCCTGAGCTGTTCGAGGCGTGCGCGCTGTTCGGGCGTCAGCAGGTTGAGCATTTCGGCGCGGTGCGCCTCGCGCTGGGTGTGCAGCTCTTCGCGGAGCTGACGGGCGCGTGCGCGCTGCTGTTCGGTCAGCTCGCCGCCCTGCCGGGCGGCCTGCATGAGCTGGCGCAGCTCGTCGCGCTGCGGCTGCGTGCGCTGGTGCTGGGCCTCGCGCAGGGCGCGGAGCTGTTCCTTCTGCGCGTCGGTCAGGTCGAGCTGGGCGAGGGCACGGAAGCCGCCCCCGTGGCCGTGGCCGCGGCGGCCCCTCATGCCCTTCATGCCGTGGCCCCTGGGGTGCCCCTCGCCCCCTGCGCGCGGCCCGCGCGGGCCGTCCTGTGCGGGCGGCTGCTGGGCGACGGCGGCCGTCGAGGCCGCGAGGGTGAGCGCGAGCGCCGCGCCGGTCAGAAACTTCTTCATCGTCAAGACTCCTTCTGAAATGATGTTGTGAATTCGGCGGGCGCGCCGGGGCCGCTGCCGGGGGCGTCCGCCCGGCGGGAAAGAACCCGACGCAGGCCGCACCCGAACCCTTTAGACGCGGCGGTCGTTCATCCGGTTGAGAAATGTTTCCGGCCGGCGTCCCGACGGCGGTGCCGGGCCGGCGGCACAACCGAACAGCAAAAGTGAGGGTTTCGTGAGATGGCAAACGGCCGGACGCGGCGTTACAATACTCGCCGCATGAATCTTCTACAGAGCATCAACTCGCCCGCGGACCTGCGCCGCCTCAAGCCCGACCAGTTGCAGGAGGCGGCCGACGCCATCCGCCGCTACATCCTGGAGACGATGTCGCGGGTCGGCGGCCACACGGGCGCGAGCCTGGGCGCGGTGGAGCTGGCCGTCGCACTCCACTACGCCTTCGACACGCCGCGCGACCGGCTCGTCTGGGACGTGGGCCATCAGGCTTACGCCCACAAAATTCTGACGGGCCGCCGCGACGGGTTGCCGACCATCAAGCAGTACGGCGGGCTCTCGGGCTTCCTGCGGCGCGACGAGTCGGAGTACGACACCTTCGGCGCGGGCCACGCCTCGACCTCTCTGTCGGCCGCGCTCGGCATGGCCGCCGCCCGCGACCGCCGCGGCGAAGACCACCACGTCGTCGCCGTCATCGGCGATTCCAGCCTCGCCGGCGGGATGGCGATGGAGGCCATCAACCAGGCCGGACATTTGAAGACGCGCCTCATCGTCCTCCTGAACGACAACGAGATGTCCATCGCGCCGGCCGTCGGGGCGCTGACGGGCTACCTCAACCGCATCCGCGAGGCGCAGGGCTATCACCGCTTCAAAGACGAGGTCGGCGACCTTTTGCACGACATACCCTCGTTCGGCGAGCGCCTGTACCAGGCGGCCAAGACGGTCAAGGACGCCATCGCGGCGGCCGTCCTGCCGGGCGCGCTGGTCAACGAACTGGGCTTCAAGTACATCGGCTACGTGGACGGCCACAACCCGCGCGCTCTGGTCCGCGCCCTCGAAGAGGCCAAGCACGTTAAGGACGGCCCCGTCATCGTCCACGCCCTGACGCAGAAGGGCAAAGGCTACCCGTCGCGCGAGAAGAACTACTACGCCTGGCACGCGACCGGGCCTTTCGACCTGACGACGGGCACGCCCGCCCTGCCGGCGAAGAGCGCGCCGGCGAGCTACACGGCCATCTTCGGCGAGACGATGTGCGAACTGATGGCGCGCGACGAGAAGGTTGTGGCGCTGACGGCCGCCATGCCCGACGGGACCGGCATCGACAAGGTGCTCGAACGCTACCCCGACCGCGCCTTCGATGTCGGCATCGCCGAGCAGCACTGCGTCACCTTCGCCGCCGGCATGTCGTGCGAGGGCCTCAAACCGGTCTGCGCCATCTACTCGACCTTCCTGCAGCGCGCCTTCGACCAGATCGTCCACGACGTTTGTTTGCAGGACCTCAACGTCAAGTTCTGCATGGACCGCGGCGGCATCGTCGGCGGCGACGGCCCCACACACCACGGCCTGCTCGACATCGCCTACCTGCGCCCCGTCCCGCACATGGTCGTGATGGCCCCGAAGGACGAGGGCGAGATGCGCGACATGATGTGGACCATGATCGAGACGCCGGGGCCGATGGCGATGCGCTACCCGCGCGGCAACGGCGTCGGCGCCGACATCGAGCGCGAGCCGCGCCTGCTCGAAATCGGCAAGGCCGAAATCCTGCGCGACGGCGGCGAGGCGGCCGTCGTCGCCTACGGCTCGATGGTTTACCCGTCGCTTCGGGCCGCCGAGGCGCTGGCGAAGGACGGCATCGAGACGACAATCGTCAACGCCCGCTTCGTCAAGCCGCTCGACGCCGGGCTGCTGCTGGCGCTGGCGCGGACCAAGCGCCTGATCGTGACGGTGGAGGAGGCTTACCTGGCCGGCGGCTTCGGCTCGGCCGTGATGGAGCTTCTGGAAGAGAACGGGCTGCTCGACTCCGTGCGGCTGGTGCGGATGGGCGTGCCCGACCGGATCGTCACGCACGGCGACCCGAAACTGCTGCTCGCCAAGTACGGCCTCGACGCCGACGGCATCTACACGCGCGTCCGCGAGAACATGGAAGTCCTCGACGGCCGCCGCTCCGACTCGCGCGGCGCGCGGGTCAAGGTCTGAGGCGGCCCGAAACCACGCCGTCCGACGCACAAGAGGCGGACCCTACCGGGTCCGCCTCTTGTGCGTCGGAGCGCCTCTTTTGTGTACGACACGACCACGTACAGGCAGTATGCTTAACTATTTCTGAAGCCAGTTCTTCAGGCCGCACGCGAAGCCGAATGCCGCACAACCAATGGCAGCAGGAATTACTACCGGAGCCGCTATGGTTCCTAGAGCACTTGCAGTAGCAGCAACGCCGGCTACCTTCACAGCGGCTACAACCCCAGCCACACTTATAGTTTTTGCCACCGCGATAGAGCCCAGGGTCGCGCCGGCAGCCGCGCCACCTAAAGTCCCTACCACAGGGTTCGGCGACTCTCCAAGAACGTTATGCACAGCACTATGCAGATAGTCGCTCAAAGCAGTTTCCTCCTTACCTCCGCTGCAAGTTTAGAAACAATGCGAGGCCAAAGATCAACTACCATCATCTTAGATTTACAAGGACTATTTAGAGGTTGCTCTAAGTAAAAGAATTATGATAATCGAAATAATAAGTAGTCGGTTATTCTCACTAAGATAAAGCTGTCTTTCACATTGTTTGGGGTGAACTTCCACTCTATAGCGGTCTAGCAACGACATGCACCCGACCCGCTACACGCTAGCTTTTATGTTCCTGCAAACGCTCGGGCGGATGATGCCTAGCGTTAGGCTGTTCGTCCGTTCGGCGCCCCGGCGCGAACGGCGAGCGCGAGCAGGAGGGCAGCCGCGGCGCCGACCGCCGCGCTCGTGAGGAAGGCCGTCTGCGCGCCGCGCCAGGCCCAGAGCGCGCCGAGCAGCAGCGAAGCCGGCAGCACCGTGACGCTGAAGGCCAGGTTGTAGAGGCCGTAGGCCGTGCCCCGCTGCTCGGGCCGCGCGAGGTCTGCGACGAGCGCCTTCTCCGAGCCCTCGACCAGCCCGAAGTAGAGCCCGTAGACGAGGAACAACACCCACACCTCGGCCGCCGACGAGGCGAAGGCGAAGCCCGCGTAGACGGCCGCGTAGAGCAGCCACCCCGAGACGATCAGAGTCTTCCTCCCCAGCCGGTCCGAGAGGTCGCCGCCGACGAGCGAACTGCCGACCTTCATTACGTGCAGCGCCGCCCACAGCAGCGGGATGAGTGTGGCGCTCACCCCAGACTCCTGCGCCCGCAACAGCAGGAAGGCGTCCGAAGAATTGGAGAGAGTGAAGAGAGCCAGGACGAGCAGGAAGCGTTTGAAGTTCGAGTCGAAGCCGCGCAGGCTGAGGCGCGGTGGCGCCGCGAGCGCCGCGGCGGCGGGCGCCTGCGAGACGGTGGCGGCCCCGCTCGTGCCTGCCGTCGAAGCATCGGAGGGCGCGGCGGGCACGAAGTCGGGCGCGGTCTCGCGCGGGCGCTCTCGGATCAGAAGGGCCGCGACGAGGACGGCCGCAGCCGCCGGGATCGAGGCGAGCAGGAAGAGCGTGGCGTAGTCGTCGGCGGTCGGCGTGTCGCTCCCGGCGACGAAGGCCAGGATGGCGAAGCCTAGCAGGGGGCCGATTACCGCGCCCGCGTGGTCCATCGCGCGGTGGAAGCCGAAGGCGATGCCGCGCTCTGCGGGGGAGGCCGCGTCGGCGATCATCGCGTCGCGCGGCGCGCTCCGAAGCCCCTTGCCCACGCGGTCTGCCAGCCGGATCAGGAGCACCTGCGGCCACGAGGAGGCGAAGGCCAGCAGCGGCCGCATCGCGCTCGCCAGCCCGTAGCCGAAGACCACCAGCCCTTTGCGTCGCCCGCGCCGGTCGCTGAGGTAGCCGGACAGGAGTTTGAGGAGGCCGGAGACCGACTCGGCGGCGCCCTCGATCAGGCCGATGGCGAGGGGCGAGGCGCCGAGCGTCAGCGCCAAAAAGAGCGGCAGGAAGGGGTAGATGATCTCGGAGGAGGCGTCGTTGAGGAGGCTCACCAGGCTGATGGCGAGCACGTTGCGGGGCAGTTTCCTGACCCGCCCCCAGAGGCCGGGCCTCGACTCGTCGAGCCGCCCGGCGGCGACCCTCGCGTCGTACCGGTCGGCGGCGTCGGTGTCCGTCTCCCCCATGCTCGCCCGCCCGCCCCGGCCCCCGGCCTACTTCGCGCGGGCGGGGCGCGTCGTCGCGTCGCGCCGGTTCGCGTTCTGCGGCGCCGAGACGCTCCCGAGCGGGTCGTACCACCACCAGGCGAGCGCGCCCGTCAGCAGCGCGAAGAGCAGCGCGCCGAAGACCGCCACCCGGATCGCCATCCGCAGCAGGCGCTTGACGACGAAGAAGAAGAGTCCGAAGCCGGCGAGGGCGAGGACTAAGACGATGAGTATGTCCATAAGAGTGTTTCCCGGCGCCCGGCCCGAGCCCAGCGCTTGCCCGCCCCGCCGCCCTTCGCCCCGGCGAGCGCCGGTGGAAATTGCGGGCGCTCGTGCCGCTCGGCGTTCGTAGCGCCCGCGGGCGCTAACAAGTACGCGGGCTCGTCGCGCGTAGGCCCCGCGCCGTCCTCAGGCCGGAGGCGGGGTCGCGCCCGCGGGCTGGCCCTTCTTGTAGGACGCGCTGACCACCGTCTTGATGTTGCCGCGGACGTTGAAGTCGCCCTCGATGTTGACTTCGAGCGGGTCGCAGGCGCGGACGAAGTCTTCCATGATGACGTTGATGACGTGCTCGTGGAAGACCTTCACGTCGCGGAACGAGTTGACGTAGAGCTTCAGGCTCTTCAGCTCGACGCACCGCTCGTTGGGCACGTACTCGATGCGGAAGGTGGCGAAGTCCGGGAAGTCAGAGAAAGGGCAGACGCAGGTGAACTCGGGCAGCTCGAACCTGATCCGCACCTCCCGCCCGACGTACTCGTAAGGGAAGGTGTCGAGCGGGTAGAGGTTCATCTCCCCGCGCGGGGTCGGGCGGATGTCGAGCCCCTGCCGGTTAGCCGGCGGCGGGGCGGCCTCGGTCGTTGACATGGCGGTTTGAGACTCCTTACTCGGGCGGCATCTTAACCGAGCGGCGCGGGGCCATCAACCGGTGCCGCCGCGGCGGGCGCCCCGGCCGCCGATGTCCCTTCACGGGCGTGGCCCGGGCCGCCGGCTCGTGCCTTGCGAAAGAGCGGCACCGGCGGCGCCTCCTCCGAAATTTTGGAGAACCCACCAAAAAAACGAATGACAACACCGGGGCCTGCCCGCGCCCCGCAAGTAGTTCTAAAGACTTAGGGAAGCGGGGCTTAGTGGAACAAGTCTTGCTGGCCGTGGGATGTAAAGCAAGCGGTTCCCCGGCGTTCACGCCTTGCAACAGCGACAATTAGTAGTTTCAGAAGGAGACCACCATGAGAAGATTTGCCCTGGTGGCGCTGGCATTGTGTTTACTCGCACTGCCGGCGTTCGCCCAGACGCCTACCGGCCGCCTGGTCGGCACCGTCTCCGGCCCCGACGGAGTCCTGCCTGGCGCGACCGTCGTGGCTAAGGATAATCAGACCGGGAGGGAGCAGACGATCACGACCAGAGGCGACGGGTCGTTTACCTTTCCGCAGCTCGAAGTCGGCACCTATACGGTGACCGTGACCTCGCCCGGCTTCAAGACCTTCATCGCCACTGAGCTTAAGATCGACGTGGGCCGCGAGTACTCGCTGGTGCCGGTGCTCGAAGTCGGCGGCGTCGAGGAGTCGGTGACGGTGACGGCGGGCGCCGATGTCATCAACGCCACCTCGCCCACGCTCTCGAACACCGTCAGCCCGCAGCAGGTCAAAGAGCTGCCGCTCGTCTTCCGCAACCCGCTCAACCTGATCGGCCTCCAGGCCGGCACCACGGGCACGCAGGGTTTCCAGAACACGACCATCAACGGGATGCGCACGACGATGACCAACATCACTCGTGACGGCATCAACATCCAGGACGCGTTCATCCGCTCCAACGCGACCGACTTCGCGCCGGGCCGCCCGTCGGTTGACGACACGGGCGAGTTCACGATCTCGACCGGCCTGGCCGACGCCGACGCCGGCTACGGCGGCGCGCAGGTCCGCCTCGTGACCCCGCGCGGCCAGAGCGACTTCCACGGCGCGCTCTTCGTCTACAACCGCAACTCCTACTTCGCGGCCAACTCATTCTTCAACAACCGCGCCGGCAGCTTCGGGCCGAATGATGCGGCGGTTCTCCAGGGCCGCGCACGCGCGGGCGACCCGCGCTCGCCCCGCCCGATCCGCAACCGCAACCAGTTCGGCGGGACCATCAGCGGCCCCTCCATCCTGCCGCGCTTCGGCGAGGGCGGCCCCTCGCTCTACCGCGACAAGGCCTTCTTCTTCTTCAACTACGAGGGCGTGCGCGACCCCGTTACGTCGCTCCAGACGCGCTCGATCCTGACGCCGAACGCGCGCCAGGGCACCTTCACCTTCAACGCCGCTTGCACCGGTACGGCCGCCAACCCCTGCCCCGCGGGCGTCACGCCCGGCCAGCAGCGGACGGTCAACATTCTCACGTTCGCCCGCTCGCTGGGCCTCAACGTCCCGGCAGGCATCGACCCCGTCGTCCTGTCGCGCATCATCTCCGGCATGCCCGAGCAGGGCAACCGCACCGACATCGGCGACCAGCTGAACACGACCGGCTTCCAGATCAACCGCCGCGCCGACCAGACGCGCAACCAGTACTCGACGCGCTTCGACGTGGACGCCAACGAGAGCAACCAGTTCAACGTCGTCTGGACCTGGAACAAGGAGGGCAACCTCCGCCCCGACGCCGACAACAGCCCGATCACCACGGGCTACACCATCCAGCCCTTCACCGACCAGACTTCGGAGAACCGGATGCTGGCGCTGGCCTACCGCCGGGTCTTCACGCCGAACTTCATCAACGAGATCCGCGGCGGCTTCTTCAAGAGCAGCGTGCCGTTTAACCGGCTCGCCCCGCTCCCCGCGTTCTTCATCACGCCCCCGAGCTCCACGGGCGGGGCGACTGCTACCGCTCCGTTCGTCAACCCGCCCGAGTCGCAGTTCCTGAACCAGGGGCGCGACACGGCAGGCTACAACATCCAGAGCAACGCCGACTACGTCCGCGGCTCGCACGCCTTCAAGTTCGGCGGCGTCTTCCAGTTCTTCCATGTTGATGCCTACAACGACGCGTTGACCGTCCCGACCTACACGCTCGGCACGGGCGGCACCGCACCCGTCCTGACATCGGGTAACTTCAACTCGCTCGGCGGCATCAGCACCGCGCAGCTCGGCACGGCCAACGCTCTGCTGGGCCTGCTCGGCGGCATCGTCACCGGCGGCTCGCAGGGCTTCAACGTGGCGGACGCCACCACCGGCTTCCAGCCTGGGACAACCTTCTTCCAGCCCTTCCGCTATGAGAACCACTCGCTCTACCTTCAGGACCGCTGGCGCCTGAGGCCCAATGTGAGCCTGACGCTCGGCCTGCGTTACGAGCTCTTCTCGGCGTTGCGGATTGCCAACGGCATCGGTCTCGAACCGCTGATCCCCGAGGGCGCCGACCCGATCCAGACCATTCTCGACCCGCAGGGTCGCTACGCCCTGATCGGCACCAACGCCGGGAGCGAGAACGCCTATCACAAGACCGACAAGAACAACTTCGCGCCGACCATCGGCATCGCCTGGTCGCCGAACTTCCAGAACAAATTCCTCGGCACGGTCTTCGGCCGTGAGGGGCGCACGACGCTGCGCGCCGGCTACGGGATCATCTACGCCAACGACTCGCTGGTGACGACGCTGAACAACGCCGCGGTCGGCAACGTCGGCTTCGGCCGCACCAGCGGCTCGGCGCTCAACCCCAACGGCCAGACGCAGCTCAACGACCGGCTCGCCGCCGGCCTGACGCCGATCACCGCGCCGACCTTCGTTAACCCGGCGACCCGTACTTTCATCGGCAACAACGCGCCGGGCATCGGCAACAACTTCGGCACGGTCTTCGCTATCAACCCGAACCTGAAGACGCCGATGGTTCACCAGTACAGCGCCGGCATTCAGCGCGAGCTCGGGTTCCAGACCGCTCTGGAGATCCGCTACGTCGGCACCCAGAGCAGCAACCTGTGGCGCAGCATTGACTACAACCAGGTCAACATCTTCGCCAACGGTTTCTTCCAGGACTTCGAGCGCGCGAGGGCTAACCTTGCCAACACGGGCAGCGTCTTCTGCAACCCGGCGACGGCCGGCTGCCAGGCGCTCACCGTCTTCCAGAGCGGCGGCACGCCGACCAACGGGCGCCTCGTCGTCGGCACCGGCGGCCTCGCCCTCGCCACCTTCACCAGCCACCTGAACAACGGCACGCCCGCCGACGCGGCGATTGCCTTCATCTCGGGCGGCTTCAACAACCACCCGAACGTGGCTAACCCCACGAGGACGCCTTTCATCAACTTCCTGCCGAACCCCGGCACGGGCGTGGCGAACCTGTTCACCAACGGCGCCTCGTACCGCTACGACGCGCTCCAGGTCGAGGCGCGCCGCCGCTTCTCGCAGGGACTCTACTTCCAGGCCAACTACACCTTCTCGAAGAACCTGACCGACGCCATCGGCACCTCGCAGACGTTGGTTGAGCCGTTCCTCGACATCAACCGTCCGGAGCTTGAGAAGTCGCGCGCCGATTTCGACATCACGCACGTCTTCAACTTCAACGGCATCTACGAGCTTCCGTTCGGCCGCGGGAAGACCTTCTTCTCCGACGCCGGCGGCCTTCTGGACCGCATCGTCGGCGGCTGGCAGTTCTCGTCCATCGTCTCGTGGACTTCCGGCCCCCCGATCACCTTCGTTGACACGCGCGGCACCTTCAACCGCACGGCGCGCTCGGCCCGCCAGGGGGTCACGACCAACCTGACCGCGGACCAGATCCGCGGCCTCCTCGGCATCTACGACACGCCCTGCGGGCTGTTCTACATCAACCCGTCGGTGCTCAACATCAACCTGTCGAACTGCACCGGCACCGGCCGCGCCTCCGAGGGCTTCGGCACGACGCCGTTCGCCGGGCAGGTCTTCTTCAACAACGCCCCCGGCAGCGTGGGCAACCTCGGCCGCGCGCTCATCAGCGGGCCGGGCTACTTCAACCTCGATGCTTCTCTCATCAAGAACATCAGGATCACCGAGGGCTCGCGCATCCAGCTCCGCATGGAGGCGTTCAACGCTCTGAACAGGGTGAACTTCTTCCCGGCTGGTCAGATTCTGGACATCACCAGCACCAACTTCGGCCGCCTGACCCAGACTTCGAGCACCAGCTCGGGCACGGGCGGCGCGCGCGTCGTGCAGTTCGCCGCCCGCTTCGAGTTCTAAACTCCTCGGTTTTGGCGCGGCCCCGGCCGCGGCGAAACTTGAAGGGCGTCACCCCCTCGGGGGTGACGCCCTTTTTTTTCTTACCGCGTTCCGCTTCGGCCGTCGCGCCGGGCGGGTCTCACTTGTCGTCCACGTCGAACGACTTCGGGTCCATGTCCTGGTTGTAGGCGAAGCGCGAAAGGGCCATCTCCCAGTCGGCCTTGTACGACCCGCCCGGCAGGGTGATTTCGAGGGCGAGGTGGTACTTGTGCGGCAGCGTCAGCGCGCCCTCCTGCCGGAAGTCCGAGAAGTCTTCGGTCAGCTTGTAGCGGCTCTCGCGCTGGCGCGAGGACGCCTCGGGGGTGGCGCCCATCTGCGCGGCGAGGGTGCGCGTGTATTCGGTGCGGACGTGCTGGAAGGTCTCCGCGTCGAAGAAGAGCGTGATGCTGAGGTCCGACCCGCCGCGCGGCAGGTACTTGAGGGCGTGCGCCTGCCGGTCGTTAACCTTCTTCAGGCCCGAGTATTCGAGCTTGCCCTTCTTCTCCAACGGGCCGTAGAGCGGCCAGGCCGACGAGAGCGAGCCCCCGAGCAGCCCCTGCTTGACGATGGACTTGTGCTGCTGGAGGAACTCGCCGAGCGTCGAGCGGATGCCGGGCCTGACGTAGCTGATCGACACGTCGCGCCCGTCGAAGCCGACCTTCTCGTGCGGGTAGCTGGGGACGTTGGGGAAGGCCATGCCGATCAGGTTCATCTCGCCGTCCGAGGCCAAAACGACCTGCCCGCCCGCCGTCCCCACCGACGGGGAGCGGAAGGAGACGACCACCTCGCCCATCAGCAGGCGGTTCTTGACGGCCGCCCTCGACTCGGCCGTCCCGAGCGACTCCTGATGTTTTGCCAGCACCTCCTCGGCGCGCATCTTCTGCACGCCCGACGCGGGCCGGGCCAGCGCGGCGGCGGTCAGGATAGTCAGCGGCAGGGCGAGAGCGGCCATGCCGAAAATGCGAATGGCACCGTGCTTCAATGTTAATTCTCCCTCGATTATTTGGCTGAAGGTTAAAGGGGGACGCCGTCTTCGAGCGCCCGCGCCCTGCGTCCGGGTTCGGGCGGCGGGTTTGAATGAGGCGGTGTCGCGGACGATTGGGAAAGCCCCGCGTCGGGGTGGCCCCTTCGCGGAGGCGGGATTTAATCACGTCTCCCGCGATTACTCAAACGCGCGGGGTGGCGGCGGCCGTCGGGCCGGCGCCCCGGCGTCGGCCGTCTGGGCGCGCCTCGGCGCCGGCTGCGGCGGGTTCGGAGCGCCTCAGGGGCGCCTGTCTTCGAGGGCGCGGACGCGGTCGCGCGCCTTCTTGATTTCGGAAAACTGCCGCTCGACCAGGGCACGGACGCTCGCGGGCAGGTCCGAGTCGAGCGCGCCGCGGTAGGCGCCGAGCGCCGCCTCCTCGCCGCGCCCGCACTCTTCGAGGACGGCCCGGTCGCCGCTGGTCACGGCCGCCTTCAGGTCGATCCAGCCGCGGTGGAGCGAGGCCGCGAGGCTGCCCTCGGCGGCCGGCTCGCCGCCGAGGCGCCGCGCCTCGTCCTGCAACTCGCCGACGAAGCCGGCCCGTTGCAGCGAGTAGCCGTGGAAGAGTTCCTTCAACTCGGCGTCGGCGACGTGGCCGGCGGCCGTCTGGAAGCCGTGCTGCCCGTCGCGGCACGTCTCGATCAGATCGTTGAGCGTGGAGACTGCTGCCTCGTTGTCCGCCATGCTTCCTCCCCCCTTTGAGGCCCGCGCGGGCGCCCAGAGCGCGCCCCCCGCGCCTGCGGGCCGCCCGCCGAACGACAACTTCAGAACCCTCGCGGGCGTGCGGCCGGCGCCGAAGGGCCGCGGCCGGCGGCGAAGAGTTTGACGAGGACGAGGCCGGCGAGGAAGCCCCCGATGTGCGCCGCGTAGGCCACGCCGCCCACCTGCGACCCCTGGCTGAAGGCGCCGAGGCCGTTGATGAGCTGGAACAGGAACCAGACGCCGATGGCCGCCCAGGCCGGTATCTGTGTGAAAAAGCGGAGCACGATGGCGTGCACCCGGTTGTGGGGGTAGAGCAGGATGTAGCCGCCCAGCACGCCCGAGATGGCGCCCGACGCGCCGAGGCTCGGGACGTAGGAGCCGGTGTTCGTCAGGACGTGCGCGAGCGAGGCGAGCAGGCCGCAGAGCAGGTAAAAGACGAGGTAACGCGCGTGGCCGAGCCGGTCTTCGAGGTTGTCGCCGAAGATCCAGAGGTAGAGCATGTTGCCGAACAGGTGCGCGAACCCGCCGTGCATGAACATCGAGGTCAGCAGCGTCAGGTAGACCGAGACGGGCGTGGGCTGCAAGGGGATGCGGGCGACCGCCTCGTTCGTGAGGGGGTCCGTTACCGTCACGGCGCGGGCGATGTCGGTGCCCGTCACGATCTCCTGCGGGACGGTGGCCCAGGCGTAGGTGAAACGCTCGTTGCCGCCCATGCCCTGTAGCAGGACGAAGACCAGTATGTTGGCCGCCAGCAACAGGTAGTTGACGTAAGGCGTGCGGACCCGCGCCGAGTTGTCGTCGCTAATCGGGAAGATCATGACAATTCAGCCTCGACCCTTCTCCAAACCCCGGCCCCCTGACCACTGCGAACCGCCGGCGGGGCTCAGGCGGCCCGCGTGCCCGCAGGCGATGCGGCCAGCGCCTCGGCCCTCACCGACTCTGTGCGGGCGATGAAGCAGGCGCAGGTCAGGTCGCCCGTCACGTTCGGCACGGTCCGCGACATGTCGAGGATTCGGTCGATGCCGAGGACGATGGCGATGCCGCCGGGCGGCACCCCGATGGTGTTCAGCACGATCATCAGCAGCGGGATCGAGCCGCCCGGCACCCCGGCAGTGCCCACCGCCATCAGCACCGAGAGGACGATGACGACGAGCTGCTGGCCGAGGCCCAGCTCGATGCCGAAGACCTGGGCGATGAAGACGCAGGTGACGCCCTCGAAGAGCGCCGTCCCGTTCATGTTCATCGTCGCGCCCAGAGGCAGGACGAAGCCGGCGATCTGCGGCGGGACGCCCAGCTCCTCCTCGGCCGTCTTGATCGTGGTCGGCAGCGTCGCGTTCGACGAGGAGGTCGAAAAGGCCGTCACCATCACCGGCGTCACCTTGCGGAAGAAGGCCAGCGGGTTGAGGCGCGCGAAGATGCGGACCACCACCGAGTAGACGCCGAACTGTAGGATGAGCAGGCCGGCGAGGACGCAGAAGGCGTACCACAAGAGGCTCTGCACGAGGCCCCAGCCGAAGCGGGCCGTCGTCCCGAAGATGAGGGCGGCGACGGCGAACGGCGCGAGCTGCATGGCGAAGCCGACGATCTTGATGACGACTTCGGCGAGGCCGTCGAGCACGCGCTGGACCGGCTCGGCCTTCGAGCCGGGAATCAGCGTCAGCGCGATGCCGAAGATGATGGAGAAGAAGATAACGGCCAGCATGTCTGTGCTGGCCGCGGCCTGGACGGGATTTCGGGGGACGATGTTGACGAAGGTGTTGACGCCGAACCCCGTGTCGGAGGTGGCCTGCGCCTGCGCCTTCTCGGCCTGCCCGCCGTAAGTCGCCATCAGCTCGCTCTGGATTTCGGGCGAGAAGCCGACGCCGGGCCTCACGGTGTTGACGAGCGTGAGCCCGATGGTCACCGAGATCGTCGTGATGACCATGAAATAGGCGAACGTCTTGGCTCCGATGCGGCCGAGCTTGCGCAGGTCGCCGAGCTGCGAGACGCCGAGCGTCAGCGAGGCGAAGACCAGCGGGACGACGACCATGAAGAGCATCCGCAAAAAGACCTGCCCGATTGGCGCCGTTACGTACTGGTCGAAGCCCGTCACGCGGGCGCGCCACACGGGGTCGTCGGCCGTCAGGATGTTGGCGCTGATGCCGCAGACGGCGCCGATGCCGAGCCCGATCAGGATTTTGGTGTGGAGCGCGAGGCCATGCGTGTCGCTGGTGGTTTCGTCGCCGCGGTCAATCGGCGGCCCGACGGTCTCGTCAAGGTGCTGTTGATCCATAGCTTTTCCCGGAGGACTCCTCGCAGGCTCGGGGTGTGGGTTGCGGTCGGATTGTCGGGCCTGGCGGGAAAAAACTCAAGCCCCTTTTCACTCGGGGCGGCGAGGGCGGGCTCGGCGGGGAGGCGCGGCGCGGGCGCTCCCTCAGTTGCCCCAGCGGAGCTTGCTGCGCAACACGTCGAAGTAGTTGCGCGTGTGGGGCTGGATGAGGTTGAAGGCCGTGGCGCTCTTGCGGACCACGACGCGGTCGCCGGCCTGGAGCGGCATCCCGACCTGGCCGTCGAGCGTGAGGGCCACCTCCTCGTCCGGCGTCTTCAAGGTCAGCTCGAACTCGGCGTCGGAGGGGACGACGAGCGGGCGGTTCGAGAGCGTGTGCGGGCAGATGGGGGTGATGACGACGGCCTCCATCGAGGGGTAGATGATGGGGCCGCCGGCCGAGAGGTTGTAGGCGGTAGAGCCCGTCGGCGTCGAGATGATGAGGCCGTCGGCGCGGAAGCGGTTGACGAAGCGGCCGTCGATGCGGGCCTCGATCTCGATGATGCGGGCCAGCGCCGACTTCGAGATCACCACGTCGTTGAGGACGCGGTCGCGCAGCGGCGTCTCGGCGCCGCGCAGCACCTGCGCCGAGAGCATCATTCGGTGGTCGAGCCGGTAGTGGCCCGAAAAGACCGCTTCGAGCGCCCCGACCATCTCCTCGACGGTGAACTCGGCCAGGTAGCCGAGCCGGCCGTAGTTGACGCCGAGGACCGGCGTGCCGTGGTCGCCGATCATGCGCGCGGCGGCGATCATCGTCCCGTCGCCGCCGAGCACGACGACCAGGTCCGCGTCGCGCACCATCTCCGCGCGTTCGAGCACCTCGACGGCGCAGCCCGTCTCGGCCTCGATGCGGGCACACTCCTGGCGCGGGCCGCACGAGACGGCGACCCCCCGCTCGGCGCACCACTCGACCAGCCGGCAGACGGTCTTAAACGCCTCGGGCTGTTCCGGCCTGACGAGGATGCCGACGCGGCGGACTGTGAGCTTCTCCATGCCTGGGTTCCGGCCCGCCCCAGCGCGGGGAGGGGAGTAAAGGTTGCGCCGCGAGGGCGGGGGCGGCGCCCGCGGTCCGGTGTGCCGGGTTTCGGTCGAAAGAGGCCGGTGAGGGCCAAAGAAACGTGCGCGGATGATAGCCGCGCCCGCGCGGGGGGTCAAGCCGGCTGTGGCCCCGCCACGCCTGCGCCGGCCATGACACGCGGGGCGGTTTTCCGTTACCTTATCCGCTCCGAACCTGTGCGACGGGCGCCGCCCTTCTTCGAGAACCCGGCCGGCGCGAGAGACCTTAATGGCAGAACTCAACTACCGGCTCGTCACGGAGGCGGCCGACGTGCCCGCGGCCGTCGAGCGCCTTTCGGCCCACGGCGAGCTGGGCTTCGACACCGAGACCACGAGCCTCGACCCCCGCGAGGGGCGCGTCCGCCTCGTCCAGCTCGCCTCGTCCGAGGGCGCTTACCTCTTCGACCTCGACCGGCTCGCGCCCGGCGGCGACCCCGCGCGCGAGCCCGCCCTCGAACCCCTGCGCCGCCTGCTCGCCGCCACCCGGCCCGTCAAGATCGCGCACAACAGCAAGTTCGACTCGAAGTGGGTGAGCCACGCGCTCGGCGTCGATCTGGGCGCCGACTACGACACGCGTTCGAGCGACCGGGCCGAGGTCGAGCGCGGCGGCCTCTTCGACACGATGCTGGCGAGCCAGCTCGTCTCGGCCGGCGAGCAGGAAGACCGCCACAGCCTCGCGGCCGTCGCCGAACGCTACCTCGACCAGGCCGTGGACAAGACGATGCAGGTGAGCGACTGGTCGGGCGAGCTCTCCGAGGCGCAGCTCGATTACGCGGCGCGCGACGCGGCCCTCATGATCCCCTTACGCGAGCGGCTGGTCGGGCTGCTCAGGTCGAACTCGCTGGCGCGCTGCGCCCAGCTCGAATTCGAGTGCGTCCTGCCGCTCGCGTCGCTCGAACTGGCGGGCCTCTACCTCGACACCGAATGCTGGCGCGAGCTGCTCTCGGGCATCTCGAAGCGGCGCGACGCGCTCCACGAGCAGTTGCAGGACGTTCTGGCCGAAGAGCCCGCGCAGTTCTCGCTCTTCGGCCCCGTGCGCGCCGACATCAACCTCGACTCGCACGTCCAGCTCACGAAGGCGCTCAGGCGCGTGCTCCCCGCCGGCGAGGAGATACCCGACTCGACGCGCAACTGGAAGCTCGAACCGCTCGCCGTCAAACACACGGTCGTCCGCAACATCCTCGACTACCGCACGCTGCAAAAGACGCTGAAGTTCGGCGAGACCCTGCTCGAAGCGGTCAGCCCCCGCACCGGGCGCATCCACTCGAACTTCCACCAGATCGGGGCGCCCACGGGCCGGATGAGCTCCACCGACCCGAACGTCCAGCAGATACCGCACGGCGCGGAGTTCCGCCGCTGCTTCCGCGCGCCCGAGGGGCGCAAGCTCATCACGGCGGACTACTCGCAGATAGAGCTGCGCATCCTCGCCGACTTCACGGGCGACCCCGGCTTCGTCTCGGCCTTCAACTCGGGCGCCGACCTCCACCGCGTCACGGCCGCGCAGGTCTTCGGCGTCCCGCTCGACGGGGTGACGAGGGAGCAGCGAGACTTCGCCAAGCGCCTCAACTTCGGCGTCGTCTACGGCATCGGCGCCCGCCGCTTCGCCCTCATGACGGGCCTGCCCGAGACCGAGGCAGAAGACCTCCTGCGCCGCTACTTCGCCAGCTACCCGGCCCTCGACATCTGGCTCCGCGAGGCGGCCAACAAGGCCACACGCGAGCGCACAGCCCCCCGCACCGTCGCGGGGCGCCTCTTCCGCTTCAACTTCGACCCCGAAGACCGCCAGGCCGCCTCGCTCGCCCAGAGAAACGGCAAGAACTCGCCCATCCAGGGCTGCGTCCGCGCGGGGACGCGCATCCTGACGGCCGAGCACGGCTACGTCAGAATCGAGGAGGCGGCAGGGCAGGAAGTTACGGTCTGGGACGGGCACGACTTTGTCGCGGCGTCGGTGGCCGCGAGCGGGCCGAAGCGGTTAGTGAGACTCGAACTGTGGGGTGGGCATCACGTCGAATGCAGCCCCGACCACAGGTTCTGGACGATTGACGCTAACGGCAGGGGGCGCTGGCTGAGCGCCGAAGACCTCGCGCCGCTCAAGCAGATTTACGTTGATGTCACCGGCCCGGCGCCCGGCTGGGAACTGCCGCTCGAACTGAAGGTGTTCGAGCCGCGGGAAGTCAGGCTGCGGCACCAGCCGGCGGCGAAGCCGCACAACGCCAAAACGCTTTCGCTCGAAGCCTTCCCCGACCGCTTCATGATGGGGCTCTGGGTCGGGAGGCTGGCGTCCGACGGCAGCGTCTCGGCGCTGGAGACGAAGCGGCCCGGCAACGTCGTTTTGATGGTGGCCGAACACGAGGAGGCCATCCTGCCGGAGCTGGAGGTCCTGACCAGCACCTTCGGGTATTTCGGCAAGCGGACGCGCATCACCGAGACGCAGCCCGGCGCTTTCCACTCGCTGACGGTCGGCTCAATCTCGCTGACGAGACAGCTCCTCCATTACGGCATCAAGGAGCGAATTCCAGACTTCCTCTGGAGAAGCAAGTCGGCGCTGCGCGGATACCTGCGCGGGATGTTTGACGGCGGCGGGACGGTCAACGTGGACGGACCCGTGCTGACCTTCGGCAAGGGGCCAGCTCGCCATCTGGAATGGGCGCGGCAGGTCCAGCAGGCCCTGCTCCTCTTCGGCGTGCGCAGCCGGATAAACCGCTGCCGGGACCGCATCAACGTCCGCGTGCTGAAGCGCGACGCCGCCGTCTTCGCCGAAGAGGTCGGCTTTATGAACCCGGCCAAGCAGGCGAAACTGGCGGGGGTCGTGCCGCGCAACCCCGAGGGCTGCTCGAAGATTTACGGCCGCGCGGCCCGCGTCAAGTCGGTCGAAATTACGGCGGAGCTGGTGGAGATGTACGACGTGGTTGACTCCGCCAGCGGCCGCTTCGCCGCCAACGGCCTCATCACCCACAACAGCTCGGCGGACATCATCAAGCGGGCGCTGCGGCTCTTGCACGACCGCTTGCGGGGAACGACGGCGCGTGTCGTCAACGTCGTCCACGACGAGATCGTGGTCGAGGCCGACGCAGCGGAAGCCGTGGGGGTGGCCGAGACGGTCGAGGCGGCGATGTGTGCGGCGGGCGAGGAGTACGTCAGGAAGGTGCCGGTCAAGGTCGAGTCGCAGGTCTCGGACGAGTGGGTCAAGTGAGGCG
Source organism: Pyrinomonadaceae bacterium (assembly GCA_035645715.1). Taxonomy (GTDB): domain Bacteria; phylum Acidobacteriota; class Blastocatellia; order Pyrinomonadales; family Pyrinomonadaceae; genus QHXN01. The sequence goes on along the minus strand of DASQMB010000068.1, from coordinate 4,735 downwards.
CCGGCGGGCCGCCGTCGGGGGGTTATTGTCTCGCGCCGGACGCTTTTTACTTCCGTGAAAAATGTCGGGCGGGGGCGCCGCAGTAAAGGGCCGCGGCGCCCCCGCCCGACTCCGGCAACTACCGGCCGGCTCTACTTACGGCCTTACTGTGCCCGTGGGCTCACCGTTCCGTCCCAACTGTAGCTCATCTTGTTCCCGTCAAGCTTGAACGGTGAGACGGTGATGTTAATCAACTCGCCGTGCTGAGGGAACTTTTCGATCTCGCGCTCGGGCGTAATGGTCGAAGACCAGACCTGGCGCACGGACCTGCCGGACGACAGCTGGAGGGTGACGCTGCCGGACTCGACGATGTTTTTACCGTCGGCGGTCCAACTGACCTGGTAATCCTTGGCCGAGACCACGTCGGTCGGGCCGGTGTAGTTCCCGTTGATCGTTATCTTAGTCTCCCACTCCGAATCCCTGACCGCCCTGACCTGCGCGGTGGTTTCGATTCTGCTGTCGGGAAAGTCGGGGTAAGAGATCGTTCGCTGCAAGCGGTAGTTCCCCTTCGTCAGGTCGTACAAATTCAGTACCGGCTCGCCCTCGAATCTGCGCTCGAATCTGCCAAGACCGGCAGAAGTGTGGTGGCTGGTTCAACCGTGGGTGCCGAGCACGGCCGGGTTAAAGCCCGACGGGAGCTTCGTGTACGTGCAGGTCGAGGTGCCGCCGCGCCCCGTGTTGATTGACGCCACCACGGTGGCTTCCAGCGCGCCGCCGTTGACGACCCCCGACACGGTCGTCCTCGCGGTGATGTCTATGTCCTGCCCCTTGCGGCACGTACCGGCCGACAGGAAAAGCACTGCGACCATACCGAAACACAGCACGCGCCCGGTAAAGAATCTGACGTGGTGTGGCATTTGTTAGTCCTCCAGTCTGGGCCTGAGGCGTGAGAATGATGTGCCGTAGCGCCGCCGCCGGAGCAGGCGAGTGCGGGGGCCATGAGGCGCCTTTCTGGCGGAGGGCGACGGCAGAGGAGTCGCGCTTGGGTTCTTCGATTAACGACCGGCCGCGGAAGCGTCGCGGGACGACCCTTCGGGACCGGCCGGAAGTGTGGCCGACGAGAAGGGCCGCGCACCGATAAGTCTGACGCTTCATGCGGCGCCGTGAAGATATGCCCGAACGCCGGTGATGTCAATAACGAACCGCCGGCCGGCGGTTCGCGGAGGGCGGGAGGGAGGGAGACGGCCCCGAACCTCCGTGGCGGAAGTGAAGCCGCCGGGCCGCCACTTTCGGCGAAGATTCGGGCCGAGGGCCCGCGCGCAAGATGCGGCGGGCGGCGCGCGAGGCCCGACGTGCTTGACAGGGGCGCTCGCGTTTCCTAGTCTCGAACCTGTGCGGGCGCGCGCCGAAGACCCGCCTGGCGCCGAGGCACCGTAAACACCAACCCGGAAGAAAGCACACGGAAAACCGTTTTATGATCAAGGAAGAGATTGTCAGTCTGATTAAGGACCGGCGCGCCCGCGTCGGCGTCATCGGCCTCGGTTACGTCGGGCTGCCGCTGGCGGTCGAGTTCGCGTGGGCCGGCATCCGCGCGGTCGGCTTCGAGGTGGACCAGCAGAAGGCCGACGCGGTCAACCGCGGCGAGAGCTACATCGGCGACGTGGGCTCCGACGCGCTGCGCGAGGCGGTCGCGGCCGAGCGCCTCCACGCCACGACCAATTTCGACGAGCTTGAGTCGTGCGACGCCATCATCATCTGCGTCCCGACCCCGCTCAGGAAGACGAAGGAGCCGGACATCTCCTACATCATGGCCGCCTCGACCGAGATTCAGAAGCGGCTACGGCGCGGCCAGCTCGTCGTCTTAGAGTCCACGACCTACCCCGGCACCACCGACGAGGTGCTGCTGCCCTTGTTAGAGGAGCACGGCCTCAAGCTCGACGAAGACTTCCTGCTCGCCTTCTCGCCCGAGCGCGTGGACCCCGGCAACCCGCAGTTCCAGACGCACAACATCCCGAAGGTCGTCGGCGGCGTCACGGACGACTCGACCGAGGCGGCCGCCGCCCTCTACGGCCAGATCGTGCGCGACGTGCACGCCGTCAGCTCGGCCCGCGTCGCCGAGGCCGCGAAGCTTCTTGAAAACACCTTCCGCGCCGTCAACATCGGGATGGCGAACGAGATGGCGCGGCTCTGCTACGCGCTCGGCATAGACACCTGGGAAGTGATCCGCGCCGCCGCCACCAAGCCCTTCGGCTTCATGCCCTTCTACCCGGGCCCCGGCATCGGCGGCCACTGCATCCCGCTCGACCCGCACTACCTGTCGTGGAAGGCGCGCCAGCACGGCTTCGATTCGCGCTTCATCGGGCTGGCCGAGGAGGTCAACTCGCGCATGCCGGAGCACGTCGTCCAGCTCGTCTCGGACGGGCTGAACGACGAGCGCAAGTCTCTGAACGGCTCGCGCGTGCTGGTGCTCGGCGTCGCCTACAAGAAGGACATCAACGACGTGAGGGAGTCGCCGGCCCTCTCGATCATCGACCGGCTGCGGGCGAAGGGGGCGGAGGTGCGCTACCACGACCCGTTCATCGCCCGGCTCGACTTCGAGGACGCGCACACGGTCTCGGGCGGCGAGCCTTTGGAGTCTGTAGGGCTGACGGACGAGGAGCTGAAGGCGGCGGACGTGGCTATCATCGTCACGGACCACTCGGGCGTCGATTACAGGCGGGTCTGCTCGCTCTCGAAGCTGATCGTGGACACGCGTAACGCCCTGACGCGCGACCTGCGGCGCGACTCGTGCGCCAAGATCGTCAGGCTTTAATTCAACTCTCAGCGCGAGAGTACCGGCAGGGGCCGGCGCGGCCGCCACGTCCGAGGCGACGCGCCGGCCTTTCCGTCTCGCGCCGGCCCGCCGCGCGCCGCGTCGCCCCGCGCCTCCCACTCGCGCGCGAGCCGCGACAACTCCGCGCCGTCTCCCGCCGGGTCAAGCAGCACGAGCCATACTGGCAGCGGGAGCCAGGCCCAGGCCGCGCCGTAAGCCTCCGCGTTGAGCTGCTCGATGCGACGCTCCTCGCGCCACTGAATTTCGGGCGGCGGCACGTCGGCCCAGTCCTCGTAGCAGGCGTGGTGGACGCAGGGCGCGGGCTTGACCCGGCGGTGGACGAGGCAGCCGCGGTCCCGCACGTAGAGCGGGCACGAGTAGGTCTGCGCGAAGGTGTCGCCCGAGGCTCGCAATCCGTAACGCTCGACGGTCGCGCGGGCGCGCTCGTAGACGGCGCGGCGCTCCGCGTCGTCGAGCCGCGGCGTGCGTTCGAGGGTGTCGCGGACGGCTACGGCTTCGAGGCGCGTGATGTGGACGTTGACGAAGTGGGCGTCGGTACAGCAGGCGCCGGGCGTCGGGCAGGCGCGGCAGTCCTGCGCGCGGTGCTCGAACCTGAGCTTCAGGTCGGTCTGAAACGACTCCTTGCCCCGGCGCAGCCGCGCCAGGGCCTCGGCCTCCGAAACTCTCCTCATCCCGCACACACTTTCTCGTAGAGGGCGAGAAACTCCCTGTTGCCGTCGGCGCCGGTGATGGGCGATTCGGTGACGCCGCCCACCTCAAGCCCGAGCGCGGCCGCCGCCGCGTTGACCTCTTCGACGACGCGCGCGTGCTGACCGGGGTCGCGGACCACGCCCCCCTTGCCGACCTCGCCGCGGCCGACCTCGAACTGCGGCTTGACGAGGACGACGATGTGCCCGCCCGGCTTCACGAGCGGGACGACGGCCGGCAGCACCTTCGTCGCCGAGATGAAGGAGAGGTCCATCACGGCCAGGTCGAACTGCTCGGCGAAGTCTCCGGGCGAGAGATGGCGGGCGTTGACCCCCTCGCGTGCCTCGACGCGCGGGTCCACGCGCAGCGAGTAGGCGAGCTGGTTGTGGCCCACGTCCACGGCGACGACGCGGCGCGCGCCGTGCTGCAACAGGCAGTCGGTGAAGCCGCCGGTCGAGGCGCCCACGTCGAGGCAGACCGCGCCCGTCGGGTCGAGGCCGAACGCGTTGAGCGCCTTCTCCATCTTGAGGCCGCCGCGCCCGACGTAGCGCGCGGCCGGGTCGTCGCTGCCGCGCACGCGCAGCGGGGCGTCATGCGGGTAAGTCTCCGAAGGCTTCTCGACCCGCCGCTCGCCGACGAGCACCGCGCCGGCCATCACGAGGGCCTGCGCACGCGTCCGCGTCGGGGCCAAGCCCCGCTCGACCAGCAGCTTATCTACACGCTCGTGCTTCACGGTGGAGAGATTTTAGGGGAAAAGGGAAAAAGGCGAAAACGGGAAGCGGGCGGCGAGAAGAGCGGGCGGGGGCGGGGTCTAAGTTAGAGCAAGTCGCGCGGCGCATTGACGCGAGTCAGGCGAGGCATTAGCGCGCGTCGGGAGGCGGTCCGAAGACCGCCTCCCGACGCGCGCTAATGCGACAGGCATTCTGCCGGCCGGGCCTCATCAGGGCTGGCCCTCGAAGATGCTGCGGACGCTATCTACGGCGCGGCGCTCGCGGCGCTCGGCCCGGCGCTGTTCGCGGCGTTCGGCGCGGCGCTGCTGGCGCTGGTAGACGATGGAATCGACGCGGCGCGCCTCCGTCTCTTTCTCGCGGGGCGCGCTCTCTGACTCTTCGCGGCGGGCACGGGGCCGGTCCGCGTCGTCGTCACGACTGGCGCGCTTCGGAGCGGCGGCACGGGTTTCCGGCTCGTCACGGCGGGCCGCGGCGGGCCGGGTCTCGACGGCCCGGGCCGTGGTGT
>DASQMB010000067.1:0-117850 GCA_035645715.1 Pyrinomonadaceae bacterium | reverse complement strand
CCGACCCGAGCCGCGTCGTCGCTACACCTTATTTTGAAGGCTCTGTGGGAAGCCCTTTGCCAGACATTAATATGCTCGGTGGCGAGTATGCTGCGGGGTGGTTAGGGGCAATGGGCGAGGTAGGGGCGCAGTACGGGGGGCTATCTCCCGATGATCCCAAGTCGGAGCCTTACTTCGCTCTCGCTGAGAAGCTGGACATCCCCGTGGGCGTCCACATGGGACTCGGACCCGGGCACGCCCTATGGATGTTGCCCTAACTTCCGCGTCACACTCGGTAATCCTAGATTACTGGAAGGGGTATTAATTCGACACCCGAAACTACAACTCTGCATCATGCACGGGGGATGGCCGTACTTAGCAGAGACAAAAGCCATCATGTACATGTACCCGAAGATTTATGCCGATTTGGCGGTGATTAACTGGATTATCCCGCGCGGAGTTTCATGACCACCTGCGGGCGTTGATGCGAGCCGGGTTTGGTAAGCGTCTGATGTTAGGCTCGGATCAAATGTTGTGGCCCGAGGCAATAGGGATGGCGGTTGAAGGGGTAGAGTCAGCGCGCTTTCTGACGCAGGGGCAGAAACGAGACATCTTCTACAATAACGCTTCCCGATTCCTGCGGCTAGATAGTAAATAAACAGTGGCTAGGCTTAGATGCAACGCGCCATCTAACAACGGCATGCACTCAACGCCCCGCCACGAACTCTCTGATGCGCGTTAAAATGTGGCGCGGGTGATGCCGGGCGTTGGGCGGCATAACTTGACGAATGGATAAGCTATTGTGCAATCTTAGAAATATTCCCGATGGAGGTTAATGATGCGTATAGTACGTGCGTTATGCTTCTTTGTGACATTGCTGTTACTCCTGACGCCTTTAGCGTGGGCACAGCACAGCTTATCCGTTCCCGATAGAGTTGAGCGCGCCATCAAAGAAAAAGAGCCGTCATGGAATCTTGTCTCTGTAATGGTGCGGAAAACCAAAGAGGAGAACTACTCCTATTTTAGATTGAAGTACGAGGAGCAAGAGGTAGGCATCCACATGAATGAATATGAAGTACCGACCCAAATCTCGCCGAACTCCCTGTTGACGGCGGCCCCTAGAGAGCGCACCTTGCTGAAAGATATAGGCGACGAAGCATACCTATTATCGAGTAGCCCTTATGGCAGGGCCTCCAGGTTCGATGTGGTCTTCAGAAAAGGTAAAGTAAGGATAAGCATCGAGGCAGGCTCCGCAGAGGTTGCTAAGCGTATTGCGACCTATCTAGCTGATGCGTTGCCGCCGCGCAACAACGGCATGCACCCGACGCCCCACACGAAGCCTCTTATGAATCATGAATAGGGGCGCGGGTGATGCCGGGCGTTAGGCAGCTTCCGTCTGCCGGACTGTTGTCATTTATCAAGAGCAGAACTATTCTTCAGTAGTCTCTCCATTGAAAACCACTCTAAGCCCAATGACGGCTGCTTCGCTGAGGGCCGTATCGCTGATGCTTCTATTAATCTCAGAGAGTTTCGAAGTCCTGCGGGCCGCTCACGCGAAGGGGGCCGGACTGTTCGCGAGGCGGAAGTTCCGGGCCGGGGAAGGCATTTATCGCTTAGATTACTGGTCGCGGGCGCAGATGCCGATCCATATGACGAATCATTCGTGCGACCCGAACGCCAGCTTCGACGAAGGCGGGGTGCTGGTCGCGCTGCGGGAGATCGGGCCGGGAGAAGAGATAACCTACGATTATGTGGCGCATCCTCTGCCGGCGTCGCCGTGGAATTTCGAGTGTGGGTGCGGGGCGGAGGGGTGTGTGGGGTGGATAGGTGTTCAGGCGGGAGGGAGATGAGGGCGGCAGGTAGCGGCCGAGGGCTGCCTAACAAGGGGATGAACCGGACGCGCGAGTAGGCGGCCTCTCATCGAGAACTTGGATGGTTACAGCGGCCCGCGCGCGCCGGTTAATTCGGGCGTTAGGCCTCTTCGCGAATCGGAAACACAAAGCCAAAGCTCTGAGGTGTAAAATGAGTCAGTTCGCTCCGCGTGATAGTGAATGGGATATGAATGCAAAGGCTAGAGGTAAGGAGCTAGAATTCAATGAAAGAGCAGCAATGCGAAAGGCAGTTCGTTAGAAACAGAGGGCAGCCTAACAATTCGCTGAACCCGACCGCGAATAGCGGTACTTTCGTCGAGAACATATCACTGATTGCGGTTGTGCGCGGCGGGTTATCTCAGGCGTTAGGCGCCTTGATGGCGAAACTTCATCCGACAAAGAAGAAACGTTCGCGTTTGGGCTGGCTGATGAAACTCTGTTACTGACAACGAATCGTGAATATGTAACGCGTCATGATAATCGGAATTCGTGGTAATGAACATGTGATGGTAGGCGCCTTCGTTGGTGATTGCGGAGTACCGCCCCGCGTAATTATGGAGTGATGCGCGACGTGGTTATGCTGCGGATTCGTCGACAACAAAGGTAAAAGCTTGGGAGAGATAAATCGCTCGGCGTTGAAATGCGAGGCGTGCGACGTGGGGGTGAGTCGTTAGGTTGACGGCGGTTGGTTAGTGTAAAGGGAGGACACGCTACCGCGGGTTAAAGGGTTGCCCGCTCCGCATGAATGGAGAGGGGCGACGCCGCCGAACAGGGCAATGCAGCCGACCGCGAATAGGGTAGCTCTCATGCGCGAGAGGGGGTTCTGGCAGAGTATGTGCGCGGCGGCTGATTGCCAGCGTTAGGCGCTTAGGGGGGATTTTTATGGAAGATATTTTGAAGCAAGCCGCAGAGTATGAGCGCACCTACAGCATTGCCGGTCGCGCACACTATATAGTATCCGACCAATCGGTATCCGAAACCGATGGCTTGGCATTCCAGTAGTGATAATTACAACCGTGGTGGGAACCACAATCTTCGGTACTCTCAACGAGAATCCTGATCCTAAATTAAGAATTGCGGCCGGATTGTTATCACTCTTTGGAGCAGTGCTCGCTGCGTTGCAGACAACATTTGGCTATGGTCAAATGGCCGAACGCCACAAAGCGTCGGCTGCGCGTTATCGGGCTATTCGCAGGAAACTAAAAACCTTCCGCCTCAAGTACTCAGATGCTTCACTTAACAAACGGGAGGAAGCTATCGGGGAACTCGAAGCTCTAAACAAGGAGCTAGAAGCCATCGCGGCGGAAAGTCCGAATATCCCGGATGTTTGCTATGACAGAGCCGTAAGAGATTACGATTCAGAGCAAAAACGTGTAGGGCAGGCTAGCGCCTAACAACTCATTCAACCCGACCCCGCGATAGCATGGCTCTCATGCTTGTCCTCTCCGGCTTGCTTGAATGCTGTTCGCGCGGGGCGGGTTAATTCGAGCGTTGGGTTGCTTCATTATGTGATTGGCTTTAAGTTCACCCTAGCAGAGGACAAAAATGAATCAATCACTTCTGGATAAATTAAAGATAATTGGCCTGTTTTTCATTTATGCTACTGTGTTTTTAGGCGGCTTAGTATCTACACTGGATTTGTTTGGGCTTCTTGACTCCGAATCCATTATTAAACCGCGTATCCCTACCATAACGCTATTGCTGATTAGCGGGCTAATTGGATACATTACATGGATAGGGAGCAGGGTGGATTCTATAGAGTCTTCCATGCTCACTTTGCAGGCTCATATAAATCAGGACACCATAGAGAAGATAAAAAGCTTACGTAATCAACTCGATAAAAATCTTGAAATCATCTATGGAGATATGATTTCTGATTCTATCAGTAATTTTGAACGAGCTTTGAAGGAACGCACGATTCACTTTAACGATTTAGAGTTATTTCGGTATCTTTATAAGCGCACATTAGAAAAATTTCCGCGCGCCACTTTCCTCGCAACGAGCCTTCCATACGAAAGGTTCTTTTGGCGGAATCAAATGATGGAAGATGCGATAAGAAATTTTATTGATGATGGTGGCACAATGCGAAGAATTTTCTTTGTAAAAAACTTGGAAGAGCTAGAGGATGAAGAAGTGTCACAGGTTATAGCTGCCCAATGTGGTATTGGGGTCGAAGTATATGTAACGGTCAAGGACAAAATCCCACGCAACCTGAGAAGGATTTTCGTTGTAGATCAGGAGAAACGAATTGCATGGGAAGTAACTGTAGATCAAGACAGTGAAATAACTGAGGTGACGGCAACATCAAATTCTCATTTTATAGATGAATATGTTCAATGCTTTGAATCTTTGATTGGCTCTACTTCAACTAATAAAATGGTCACTCAAATTTGTAAGGGCGACGGTAGGTGAGGAATCAAAAGTATATGTTCGCACCTACTTTATCCATAGACGCCACCTAACAACTCATTCAACCGGACGCGCAATTAGCTGGCCTCTCATCGAAAACTTGCGTGGTTTCGGCGGTCTCAGCGCGCCGGTTAATTCGGGCGTTATGCCTTATGCGTTTAGAAAGGTAGAATATAGTAAAGGAGGTTAGAGCATTGATAACTGTTTCTAAAGATCAACTCGCCGCAATAACTGATGCAATCAAGCATATAACTAATCCCAAGTTAGTTATTTTGTTCGGGTCGCAAGCGCGTGGTACAGCTGACCAACACTCAGATATTGATTTGCTAGTCATCGGGGATCGTCCTCTCAACGAAGTGTGGAGTAGGCGTCGTGAAATTGGCAAAATCCGTCGCAGTCTTCCGCCGACCAAGATCCCAGTTGATATTCTATTTTTTACACCTGATGAGGTTTTAAAATGGCGAGATACGACAAATCACATTATCAGTGAAGCTTTTCAAGAAGGGGAGGTGCTTTATGAGCGATCTTGAGCACGCTAAATCCCTTCTTGATATGGGTAGAGGTGACTTAAATGCGCTACGGGGAATGTCTAGCTTAGAAGTTCCATCGGCGAAAGTTTCTTTACCGATGAAATTTTCGGTTTCCATGCTCAACAAGCTGCTGAAAAATGTCTCAAAGCTTGGATTGCCAGTTTGGGAGAACGTTATCCTCGTACTCATGACCTTATGGCACTTTTTGAGGCTTTAGACGGTGCTGGTGAGGATACGTCAGGTTTGGATTCGCTCGTCGATCTAAATCCTTTCGCGGTTCAATATAGGTATGAATCCTTAGATTCAGACGACGACGAATTGGACCGAAGCGCTTTACTTGCTGAAATTCAAGCTCTCTTTGATCGTGTTGAAGACTCAATTGGTAAAGCCGAAGAGAAATAAGGAGATGTCTCTTCAGACAAGGCCTAACAACTCATTCAACCGGACGCGCCGATAGCATTCTTTTCATGGTGCTTCCTTCGATGTAGGTTGAATGCTGTTCGCGGCGCGCCGGTTAATTCGGGCGTTAGACAGCTATTGAGTGGTTATGGAATCACCTGAATTTCAGGTAAAGGTAATTGAGCAAGCTTGGCTTGATGGATGCTCGTCGGAGGAAGACCTTTGCTCGCACGGCAAGATCGAGCTTGCGATTGGCGGTGAGCCAGTGACTTCAGGTGATGAAGACTATGGTGTAAGCGAGAGCGCGCTGGCTCTGCTTCGTACCTTGAATAGCAATCATTCTTCAGACAAGACCGTGGCCGAGCATCTTATTGTTCATGGCTGCGGGACAATGCTTATGTTCGGATGCCCTATTGGCGTTGGTTGGGAAGTGGCTCACTCGAATGGCCGCGTTCGTATCTCTAAAGTGGTTCGACATGATGAGTATGGTGAGGCCGATGTTGTGGAATTCCCGAATCTCGATGTTGAAATGACTGAAGAGGAATATCGAAGAGAAATCGTTGCATTTGCTAAAGAGGCCAAGCTGTTATTTACGGGAGTCACAAAGGTTTTCACTGATGAATACGGCCAAAAAGAGTATGAAGATTTCTGGGAAGAGTATGATCGGCTGCTGAATCGCTACGAGGACGCTGTCTAACAACGGCATGCACCCGACCGCGAACAGGGCGGCTTTCATGCGCGAGACTATGTCGTAATCACGTCTCGCCGCGGCGGGTGATGCCGGGCGTTAGCCGTCTTCCTCTGGCGCTCGAAACGTCTTATCATCCTCACATGAAGGTGAAGGAGGTTATCAAGCTGCTCGAGGACGACGGATGGGCCTTGGCGCGGACGAAAGGCAGCCACCGCCAGTTTAAGCATCCGACGAAATCGGGCGCGGTCACAGTTTCAGGGAAGCCGAGCGTTGATGTGCCTCCGGGTACCCTTAACAGCATCTTGAAGCAAGCGGGCTTAAAGTGAGGTGAGAATGATGCGCTATGCCGTGATTGTGGAAGAGGGCGAAAGCAGTTTCGGGGCGTATGTGCCTGATCTGCCTGGGTGTGCTGCGGTCGGGGAGACCCGGGAGGAAGTATTGCGACTAATTCAAGAGGCCATCGAATTTCATATCGAAGGGTTGCGCGAAGGGGGTCAGCCCGTGCCTGCGCCCTCTTCGAAAATTGAATATGTCGAGGTGCGCGCCGCCTAACAACGGCATGCACCCGACCGCGAATAGCGTAGCTTTCATGCGCGAGACTATGTTGTAATTACGTCTCATCGCGGCGGGTGATGCTTGGCGTTAGGCCGCTCGCGCGTTGAGTCTCAGATTACTAAGGCCATATCATGCCCTTATGCATGTAATTACTCGCAAACGACTCAATGAATTTGCCGAGAAATATCCCGAAACCAAAACGGCTTTGGCCCATTGGTACGGCTTGGCAAAACGCAATGATTTCTCGAATCTTGCCGAATTGAGGGCAATATTTCCGTCCGCCGACCCAGTTGGTAAACTTACCGTCTTCAATATTGGCGGGAATAAAGTGCGCCTGGTCGCGGCCATCCACTATAATCGGAGGAGGATTTATATTCGCGCCGTGCTTACTCACGCCGAATATGACGAAGGGAAATGGAAGGAATAGGTTATGCAGAACTTAGATGTGAATAAAACGGCGGATGCGTGGTCTTCGCTGGCTGGCGCGGTCTTCGTGCCACATAGCGAAGAAGAATACCGGCGGCTCGTGGTCTTACTAGATGGCTTAATCGATGAGGTCGGGGAGGATGAGTCGCACCCTCTCGCCTCACTGATGGAAATAATTAGCGTCTTGATCGAGAAGTATGAAGACGAACATGTGTCCGAATTGGCTGTTGGATAGTTCCGATAGGTCGCAGCCTAACAACGGCATGCACCCGACCGCGAATAGCGCGGCTCTCATCGAGAACTTGCGTGTAATCACGTCTCGTCGCGGCGGGTTATCTCAAGCGTTAGACGGCTTCATCGTTCTCCGACTCGGGATAATATGTGTTGATGATAGATTTGCTCGCTTCAATACTGGTTTTACTTGCGGGGTTATACCTCGTTAGCCTTGCCGGGCTTTTGTCGGTGTCACCCACGCGAGGCAAACGGTTCCTAGACGGGTTTGCCAGCTCTGCTTTTACCCACTACTTCGAGTCGGCGATTCGCCTTATTGCGGGTGTAGCCATCTTGCTACATGCTCCGCGGATGCTGTTTCCCGGCTTCTTTATCATTTTGGGATGGGTGCTGGTGATGACAACCGTCGGCCTCTTCGCAGTCCCGTGGCAGTGGCACCGTAGGTTTGCACGCTGGGGCGTCCCTTACGCAACGCGCCACCTGAGGCTCCTTGCAGTCGCTTCATTCGCGTTCGGCGGATTTATCCTGGCGTCCGTCATTCTCGGCAGCGAGAATGAGTAACGGTTAGGGGTAGTTTTCTCACCGGGCAGCGCCGTCTAACATTGGCATGCACCCGACCGCGAGTGGCGCAGCTTTCATCCGCGAGACTATGTTGTAATTGCGGCCATGCGCGGCGGGTGATGCCGGGCGTTAGGGCGCCTGAAGCGCCGGCCCGAGACTCTGAGCGTTTCGTGCCGGCGCCCTGAGGCGGTCTAACATCTCATTGAACCCGACCGCTGGCACGGCGGCTCTCATGCGCGAGGCTTCTGCGTTGCCGCGTTTCGCAGCGGCGGGTTAATTCGGGCGTTGGGGCGCTTCTTCTGTCTGTCAAGGATGACTCTTATGATCCAATCACACATTCGGGCTCTTGCATGTTTGACGCTGCTGTTCTGTTGCACTGCCCGCGAATTTAGCGGTGCTGCTCAGAACTCAGAGGTTTTATCAAAGCGGCCACTAGTGCTCAGGATTTTTGATCCCGACAAAAACGAATCGAAAGTTACCGCACTTCTCATCAACCCGAGTGAGTTCGCTTATCCCGCCAACCGCCCTTCACCAGACATTCGATTGCATAGCGTCGAATACACGTACCCTGGAAATGTCCCTTCACGGCCGCAAGCGATTGCGTTTGTGTTAATACCGGCGGACAAAAACAAGACCGCGCCCAGTTTTTCCGTCGCGGCGGACGATACCGTTCTTCATCAAGGGGAAGCTACCTTGAGGGAAATGTGTTGTGTTGAGGTTAACGGGCATAAGGCGAATCCCCAACACATCGTTGTGTCCATGCCCCTGGAAATATTAGAACGCCTCACGCAAGCCAAGAAGATTGAGCTAAAGCTAAAGTCAAAACGAGGCGAGTATTCTTTTAAGCTAAACGATTATGCAAGGAAGTGTCTGACAGCGCTAGCGCATACTATCAAATGATCTGCTCAACGATGACGCTCCCCAACAACGGCATGCACCCGACCGCGAATAGCGCAGCTTCCATCGAGAGCTTGCCGCTAATCACGTCCCGCCGCGGCGGGTGATGCCTGGCGTTGGGCGGCTTCGTCTGGAAGTAATTAATCGAAGAACAAGGCTTGCACATTCCTCGCATCGCCTACCGACTTCTTACCCTTAATGTGTGTGGACTAGTACTCGATAAAGTTTACCGGGTATACGAAAACGTGTGCGGACTTCTCTGCGGCTAATAATTCCCGAATGCTTTTTATACGCTGCGGTCGAGGGGTACGATGTTTGCTTTCTCCCTAGGACAAGAACAGTCAGTGGTTCGGGGCTGCATTGACGTGTCGAATAACTAATCACCTGTGGGGTGGCCCCATGACTATAAACAAAAATGGCAGGCCATATGTGCTGCACCTGCTTGCAGCCTCTCTCTTGATTCTCTCTTCAGGCGCTTTCGGCCACAAAGTAGCGGGAAAGTCGGGCGACACCGACGCCGAGCTTGAACAAAGACTGGCTTCCCTTATGAAGCGGGCCGCCGACCAGCGCCGCTCTTCGCTAACTTATAACTCTATCCTCGCCCGTGTCGCCCGGCAGAGGGCTTACGACATGGGGCAGCGTAACTATTTTGGTCACGTAAACCCCGACGGTATCGGGCCGAACTACCTTGTGACCCAAGCCGGTTTCGTACTACCCGATTTTTACGGGAAGGGTAGATCATCGAACGATATTGAAAGCATCTCGGCGGGCAGGAGAACGCCCGAAGAGGTTTGGGACAGTTGGATGAATTCGACGGGGCATAGCACTCATCTGCTCGGCCTGTCCGATTTCTATGCCGAGCAAGTCGAGTACGGCGTGGGCCACGCTTATGTGCCGGCCAGCCGCTACAGACATTACTGGGTGATCATCACCGCCAAGCCCGGAGAAAGCGTCAACTCGTCAGCCCCTAGCGCCCACGGGTCCACTTCTAATGCGTGCGGTGGCTCGGCCTCTCCTTACCCTAACGTAATCCGCGGGGCGCGTGGGAGACTTAAGCCTGCCTGTGGCTACGTGTGGGTTGATGAAGATAACCCAAGAGATTTCCGAGTCAAACTCATGCCGGGACTGATTAAGATGGAGGGTGGTAGTTATCGCCCGGCCAGGGGTCACAGGTGGGTCAACCCTAACGATCCCAAAGACCTTCGAGTTGAACCGACCCCGTAATTCATGGGGGTGGCATTTGCTTGACCCGTCGTTCAAGCCAGGCGTGCTTTTCATACTGCCTGCCGCTGATACCTCACGCCGCCCAACAACTCGTTCAACCCGACCGCCCTCAGCTTGCCTCTCATCAACGTTTGCTGGTACATCTCAGGTTGTCGCTAGTGTCGGGCGGCGGGTTATTCGGGCGTTAGATGCTCGCGTACTGCCGATGCATTGAGACCTTACTAGGGCCGTGATAAATTCACTCTGCTATGACACAGGATATTCAAACTCACACACCTACGCCGCACGCTTCGCCGACATCCTCGGATAAGATTTCCTACGAGGACTTCCTTCGGTCTGAAGAATACGTGTGGGCAGAGTGGGTTGATGGAGAGGTCATCCAATTGAGCCCGGCGTCGAAAAGGCATCAACTGCTCGTCAATTTCCTGGCCGCCCTGCTTCAGCATTTCGTCGAGGCGAATCGCCTGGGGCTGGTAATTTCGGCACCCTTTCAGATGAAGACCGGAGCCGGCCTGCCGGGGCGCGAGCCGGACATACTTTTTATTGCTACAGAGAATCTGGAGAGGCTCAGGGACACCTATTTGGCTGGGGCGGCTGATATGGTAGTAGAGGTCATCTCCCCTGAGAGTTCGGCGCGGGACCGCGGGGACAAGTTCTTGGAATATGAGAAGGGTGGAGTGAAGGAGTATTGGCTTATTGATCCAATAAGGCAGTTAGCCGAATTTTACCGTCTTGATAATGCGGTGTATCGCCTTGTGCCCGTTGATAATGGCGGTATCTATCGAAGCGTTGTAATCGCAGGGGTATGGCTGCGCGCTGATTGGTTATGGCAAGAACCTTTGCCTCCGCTGATGAGCATCCTTAAGGAATGGGGCTTGGTCTAATCAACGCCGCATCTAACAACGGCATGCACCCGACGCCCCTCCACGCTGCCTCTCATGAAAGTTGAATGTGGGCGCGGGTGATGCCGGGCGTTAGGCTGCCGCGCCTATCGTACCTTGGTAAAATCTTAGATGATGAAGCTTGAAGTCATTGCGCGTGAGTCGAAGGTAGGAGAATCGCACGCCCTTTGTTATTCGTACACGGCTCGTGCCATGGGGCATGGTGCTGGGCGGAAAACTTCCTCGACTATTTCGCCGCCTATGGTTACGATTCTTACGCCTTGAGTTTGCGTGGGCACGGCCAGAGTGATGGGAGAGATGTTGTTCAGTGGGCCTCGGTTAAAGATTACGTCGCGGATGTCGCTCGAGTGGCCGGCGAATTGGCCCGACCGCCCGTCCTGATAGGACATTCGCTGGGCGGCCTAGTAGTACAGAAATATCTTGAAAAGTATACTGCTCCGGCGGCAGTCCTAGTTGCCTCGTCTCCGGCTTCAGGGATGTTTATGCGCGGGCTGGCTCTCTTCTGCCGGCGGCCCCTGCTCTTTACCAAAACATTCTTGAGGCTGGATGTGCAGACGGTTTATGGTACGCCGGATTTGGTTAAGGATATGCTGTTTTCTGCCGGCATGGAGAAATCAAAAGTAGAGAGGTATGCGGAGCTTTGTGGAAAAGAATCGTTTAGGGCCTTCCTGGAGATGATGTTCTATTTACCGAAGCCGGAAAAGGTGAAAGCTCCAGTGCTGGTGTTGGGAGCGGCGAACGACGCGATTGTCCGCCCGCGTGCGATAGAGAGCACAGGGCGTGCCTACAGGGCGACGGTCAAGGTCTTTCCTGGTATGGCGCATGACATGATGCTGGAAGATGGTTGGGAGGATGTAGCGGCATATATCAGGCAGTGGCTTAAAGCGAACAATATATGATGTCACGACAAGGCAGCCTAACAACGGCATGCACCCGACCCGAATCAGCGTGCTTCTCGTGCAAGAGGTGTTGATAACAAAGTATGTGCGGGCGGGGGATGCCAGGCGTTGGGCGGCTTTATCTTAATGGCTTGCCTTATTTCGTTCGTCCGAGTAAGCGGTATCGGCAGTGGGCGCATGAGGGCTAGAATCATGCTGGCTAAAGGTAAATTACCCCTCCGGGTTTGCTGGTGGGTGTTATTTTGCTGCGCCTCCCTGGGCATCGCTCAGGAGCGCGAAAGAACCGTCGGCCGGCCGATCTCGCCGGCTGAACAAGATCCGGCCGAGGACGTGGTACGCGTTAATACGCGCGTCGTTTTTATCGAAGCCCTCGTCAAGGATAGGCGGACCGGCTTGCCCCTCACCGGCCTGACGCGTGACAACTTCACGGTGCTCGATGATGGGCGGGTGCGTGACCTCACTTACTTCAGCGCCGGGGCCGATGCCCGGCGGCCGCGGGCGTTGATGCTGGTCATAGACTTTTACGGGCACTGGGGGCGGACTTTCCACAGCAAGGAGACCGTCTCACGACTGGCCGCGTCCTTAGCGAAACTGCCCCCTGAAGACGAAATAGCCGTGGCCGTCTCGTGGCTGGGGGAGGCCGAGTCTCCGTGCTCGGCGTTAAGTCCTAATTCGCCGCACACCCCACCCCCGCTTCAGGTGTTGCAGGATTTCACCCGCGACCGCGGGAAAATAGTCGCCGCACTGGAGTCCGTGCCCGCCATCTCGGCGAAGTACGAGCGGGATTACAAGCTCGTGGATTGGGACTTTGATCTCATAAACACTACGTCCGGCGTCGCGTGCGCTGGCGACGCGCTCCGCCGGGCTGCGGCCGTGCGCCCGCACTCCCGGCCCATGATGGTCGTGGCGGCGGACGACCTTACTTACTTTCCATTCGCGGCGCGTGACGAGATGATTCGCGGCTCACTCGAAAACGGCGGCACGGTGAACCTTTTGCGAATCAGGACATTCTTTCTTACTAATTGGGCTGCCGGCATCGCAAAGAGAACCGACTTCCGGGGGATGCCGGGGGCGATTGATGTCGTCGCGGAGATGACGAAGCAGACGGGCGGCGAGATGGCGAATGTCGGCAGCGCTAAGAAGTACGTCGAAGCGTTCGAGAAGCTGATAAGCAATTTGTCGGCGCGGTACTCACTCGGTTTTACGCTCGGGGAGAATGAGCAGAATACAGGACGGTTGCACAGGCTGGAGGTGAGAGTGAGCGCGCGCGACGGGCGGGGCAAAGAGCGCAAGGTGGTGGTCAGTGCGCGGAGCGGCTACTACCTGCCGGATGAGTGAACTGGGCAAGGAGTTATGGCGCGAGGGAGATTATTCCAAAGGGGTTAAGGCAAGAAGCAGAGATATCTTTAAGTCAAAGCGCCGCCCAACAACGGCATGCACCCGACCGCGAATAGCGTAGCTTTCATGCGCAAGACTATGCTGTAATCACTGCCTTGCGCGGCGGGTGATGCTTGGCGTTAGGCGGCTGCATTGTGTGGGGCCGAGAGTGAGGACAAAAACATCGTGGGCAGACTCTTATTCCTCGTCGCCGTGCTCGCCTTCGCCGGCATCTTCGTCTACGTCTTCGGCTTCCACGCCAAGGGGACGGACGGCTACGCCTGCGCGCTGGAGGTGTCGCGGCGCAGCCCCGTGGTGGCCGACGAACTGGGCGCGCCGGTCGAGGCGGGGCTCTTCGCCTGGACTTCTAATTACAGTCAGGAGGGGTCGGTGACGGACGCCTCGTTCCGCACCACCCTGGAGGGGCCGAAGGGGAAAGGCGGGCTTCGCGTGCGCTGGTACGCCTCGCCCGTGGGGTCGGCGATGCGCGTGGAGTTGGAGAGGGGCGGGCGCAGGCGCGTGGTGTACGAAGGGACAATCCCGTGCCGCTGAGTGCGTTCTTTCGTCGGCTGGGCCTACGTAGGGGAGGCGCCGCCTAACAACGGCATGCGCCCGACGGCCCATCACGGAGCCCCTCATGTACGTTGCGCTGGGGCGCGGGTGATGCCTGGCGTTAGGCCTCTAGCGAGCCTCATAGATCAACACTTTCTTCTGCCTGCTTCCGAAAGCCAGCCCGACTAGGGCCCCGATCCCGGCACCTATTAAAGCCACTCCGAGGATGGCTGCTGCCGCCTCGCCGTCGTCCCCTCCCGATTCATCTGCCGCCACTGCGATGGCTATTCCCCCCGCTCCGATTGCCGCTCCGGTCCCGGCACCGATGAGCGTCGGCTTGGCCGCTGATTTCGGGACGATACGATGAATCTGCCGGACATCCTGACGGTCTATGTCAAAACTCTTTTGGCCGCGCGCTAACGTGAGATGTACGTCAGAGATGACCTTGAGCCTCCCCTTTATAGTCTGTCCGTTCTTCAGCTTCACCACCAACTCGTCACCCGGCGGGACGATCTTTACGATAGACCATTCGTTCGGGGCGGGCGCACCCTGAGCGAGCGAAATAGACGGGTGCGTTAGAAGGGTGAGGAAAGCGAGGGCCAGTGCGACCGTTCTGCCACGCATGGTAATTCTCCTGTGAATCAGAGTTATGGAAAGAGTTCCGCTTGGTTGAAATGCAAGAACTATTCCTAAGGGGTTTGTTAAAGACGGAGAGTCGAGTGCCGTTTCAGTGCCGTTTCAAATGGTGAGTCCCGGCGCAGAGAAAATCCGACACCCGCTGCGCCCCAATTGCACCGAGGCATAACAACGGCATGCCCCCGACCCGGTTTAGCGTGCCTCTCATGCAAGACTTATCGCCAATCATGCGGCATGCGGGCGGGTGATGCCGGGCGTTGGGCGTCTCGACCAACCCGCTGATCTTCTGAGTGTTGGAGAGAATGCTCTAACTCGCTTTGGACTCGCTATTGACACTTAGTCACAATCCTATTACCTTTTCGGCATCCAAGGGGCACAGATTGAGTTCATCTCCTGCTGACGAGAGCCTTATCCCGCCAGCCTCACAGTCAACTCACAGACGAAGGAGCTAGCATATGAGCGAAGAGTTCTTGAATGCACCGACCTCGGCGTCCGTTAGGCTGATAGATTTCGACAAGGCTGAAGTCGTCGGCGGATTTGTTTCTGGCACCTACTTTCTGGTGGTATCAGGAACAAAACCATATCTCAATATGACGGTTGAACTCAGCCCGTTGATCTATGTGCGCCAGCCCGAATATTGGGGGATAGAGGTTGTCGGCTCGCTACCTGGATTTGGCCTTCCTGCTCTGGCACCCTATACGGTTTCTATCCCGCTCGATGGGATTCTGGGTACGAAAGGTATAGAGGTCATAGGAGCAACCAAGAGACAGAAGATACCTGTCCCTAGACGACCTAAGCCGGGAGGAGGTAAGAAGAAGGCCACGAAGAAGGCTAAGTAACAGCCGACCAGTAACAGCGGAACAAGTCGCATCCTGAACGAAATAGTGCATTAGCAAAGACCGCCGCCCAACAACTCATTCAACCCGACCGCCCGCAGCGTGCCTCTCATCAATCTTGCGTCCTGCGCGTAGGTTGTGTGGTCGCGGCGGGCGGCGCGTTAATTAGGGCGTTAGGCGGCATGATTGAGGGGCAAGGTCAAAAGTAGAAGAGGTTATGGCTGCCGGTATGAAGCACCTGACGATGGAAGAACTCGAAGCGGGGCTGGATAATGTCCGCCGCTCGCCTAAAGATGCCGGCCGACTGGAATTGATCGTCCGGCGGCCGTGCGTCGATGAACGTGAGGCCCTCACGGAAGGTGAACTCCACCCCTCAGAAGGGCTCATCGGCGACGGCTGGAAGGACCGCGGCAGTTCTCGCACCTCGGACGGGTCGGCCCACCCGGAGATGCAGCTCAACATCATGAACGCGCGGGTAATCGCGCTGGTGGCGCGAGGCAAAGAGAGGTGGCCGCTGGCAGGGGATCAACTCTACTTAGACTTGGACTTGAGTGGCGAGAACCTTCCGGCGGGTACGCGGCTGGCGCTGGGTGAGGCGGTGATAGAGGTGACGGCGCAGCCGCACACGGGGTGCAAGAAGTTCGTGTCGCGGTTCGGGCTGGAGGCGATGAAGTTTGTCAATTCGCAGGTCGGGAGGGAGTTAAATCTGCGGGGGGTCAACGCGCGCGTCGTGCGGCCGGGCATAATTCGCGTCGGTGATGTGGCAAGGAAGATATAGCAAGGGAACAAGCGAGTGAGGCCGCCGCCTAACAACGGCATGCACCCGACCCGAGTCAGCGTGCCTCTCATGCAAGAGTTGTCTCTGGCGGAGTTGCGTGCGTGCGGGTGATGCCGGGCATTAGATGCCTGCTCCTAGGGAATCTTCTATGTCGAGCGGGCTGGGAAGAGACCTGCGAGGGGTTTGTAACACGACGCTGGTACGTGTGTTTTCTGAAGTAGCAAAGTAGCGCGTCTCAGCAGATCGCGCCGTCGAACAACTCCTGCGGCGGACGGCGGGGAGCTTGCTTGTCATGCAGCTTTGTTCCTCTCACGCGGCCCAGTTCGCCGCCGCCGCTGAAGTCGAGCATTAGACAGCTTCGTGATAATGAGGCGGGGGAATTTTGATCGGCACTCCGTCAATTCTTTTATGTTTAGCCACTCCCGCATACGCTCAGGATTGGGGCATCTCCGATTATCTGAAGAACCTCCCGGAGAAATTCATAACCTTTGAAGGCGATTTTTCTCCGCCCTCCAAAGAGACAACGGTCATCGACGAGTAGAACGGGCACGCGGGACATCTCTAAATTGCCCGGCGGGACTGACATGTCTTTTGAAATGGCCTTGTTCAGAAGTAAAAACGGGCCACCGCTCGTCGTCGTCTCTAACGAGCGTAGCGACATGCAATGTAGTTCATACTAAACATTTTTCCTGCGGCGCGTCGGAAACAGATGGGTGGAGGTGAAAAACGAAGTTCTCCCGCCGCCCGACCTCAGGATGTTTTGGGACCGCCCGCAGGCCGCCGCGCGACTCGCGAAAATCGTTTCCCAGTCTCCGGCCTCCGCCCATCATTTCGAGCTTCCGCGCCGTGGAACGCGAATGAAAGTGAGATTGGAAATCTGTGACTCTTTGATCAGACGAGGGACATTCGACAGCAACTACAAGGTGCGGTCTCATGCCCAAAGGATAGGGAGAATCGGGAGCGCTAATGCGGGACTGTGCCGCGGTGGGTGCGGTGTGTTTGAAAGGATGCTTGACACCCGTGCCCGGACGTGAGAATGAAGTGACGCCTTTTTTCGTTCGGACGAGGCCGGCCACGCGGAAGCAAAAAATCTCAAGGAGACACTCGTGAAAATCCTGGCGGCTAATTTTGTAATCATACTGGTTTGCATCCTTCCAGGCGCGGGCTCGTCGGCCAACGCGCAAGGCGTCTCGAAGTGTTTCCGCGGCGACTGGCTGCAGGGGGAGCGCGTCGTCAACTTCAGGATTGACGGGAGCAAGGTAACGGGAACGTTCGTGGTGGGGGGCGACGGCGAAGCTGCCCCTGAGGCGACATACGAGTTTAGCGGCACGCTCAGAGGCGACACTTTGACCGTCACGTTTGCCGATAACAGGCTGCCCGATGTCTCGCCGTCTGAGATGAAGAGCCTGGTCTGGACGCTGGTGAAGACCGGCGGTGCTGAGTCACTGCGAATCAAGTTCTCCGGCAAGAACTACGATACGAACAAGTACGAAGTGAGCTTCGCCGATTTTAAGCCTTGCGCCCAAAGCTACGCGGCGCTGGCGAAAGGGGCGGAAAGGGTTCGGTTCGCGAGGGGGACGAATTCGGCGAGCTCCCCGCTGGCGTTCAAGACAAAGGGCGAGAGAAGATCCTTTCTGCTGAACATGAAAGCGGGCCAGCGGATAGAGGTTGAAGCGCCCGGATGCACTATCTCATTTTATTACCCGGACAAAAGAGAAGGCGGGGAGCCTTCGATAGACGGTTTAAGTCGCGGCCGTTTGACGCAGAGCGGGGATTATCTTTTCGTGATAAGTCCCGCGCCATCCCCGGGCAAGTATTCGGTGAAATTCACAGTTACAAATTAGACCCGCGGCCGGGCGGGCAGGAGCGAAACCTTCATCACCGAGACGAGCATGCCGCCGCCGCCGGGGTAATGCCTGAAAGCAACTTATGAAGAGAGCTTTGATAATTACCGTCGCATCGCTTTTCGTCTTATCCGGCCGGCCGGGTGTCGCGGGCCCGGCGCCGGCAGATAACCCACAGGAGAAAGAGTCGATCTCCTCCATACGTGAGCGGTACGCGGCCGTCAATAAGAACCTGGCGAAATACAGGGCGGTGAAAAAAGAGTTGTTGGGCTTCTCGACCGAGGGCGGCGAGCTGGTCGCTTACGTCGACGGGGCGTCGGTGGTGAAGATAGTGGCGAATCACCAGGGGGAGACGGGCCGCTCGCTGGAGGAGTTTTACTACCGGGGCGGGGAGTTGATCTTCGTCTTCTACCGGCGCGAGACGTATGACGAGCCGATGTCCGGCAAGGTGTCGAAGACGGCGGAGGAACGTTTCTACTTTGCCGGCGGCCGGTTAATCAGATGGCTCGACAGTCGCGGGCGGGCGGTCGCACCGAGGCGCGGCGAATACCGCGAGGCGCAAGCCCGATACCTCGACAGCTCAAGACGGTTCGTAGAGGGTGCGCTCTCCCCAAGCTCTACAATCGAAGCGCCGGAGCCCGCACCGTGAATCGCGCCGCCCCGACGCGGAGTGGCGAACACACTCAGGCGGGCGGCACCGAAGGCGCGCTCGGCGTGCCGGCCCGTCGCTCTCGCCGGGTGAGCTTCCGGGCGGGCGTCGGGGAGGCCGGAGACGGCGCAGGCTGCTTTCGCCGCGTGGGCGACCGCGGAGCCGGCGGAGGTGCTATTCCCCGCACACGAATTCGCCGATGCGGCCTACGAGCCGAATCCGGAACCGGAAAAGGCGGCGCCCCTCATCTCCGAAATTAACCGCCATGCCTTCTTCAGCCACTACCAGGCCCGCGTCGACCCCGGTTATAACCCGCGGTCGTACTGACAGGAGGCGCCCGGTCGCCGTTCTCTCACAATCCGAACAAACCGATTGTGTTCAGGCAGGCCCGAAGGGGCATCGCTATCGGTGGGGATTTTGATGGAAATAATCTCTCGGAATGAGGAAGGGCCGACCGTGCACTTTGCACGTTAATCTCATCACCACGGAAGAGGTCCCGTGCTCTTGCGGGTGCTTGGGTTGCCCCGCGGGAAAAAGGGTGAAGCGTTGCGGTTGCTTGAGTGGCATAGCGAGAGCTTCGACCTTGAGGCCCGAAAGAAGAAATACCGCAGTCGCCCTCGCTATGGGTTGTCCTGCAAGATTGACGGCGTATGTTCCCGAGCGGCGGCGTCTAGCAAGGCATGCGCCCGGCCGCGAATAGCGCGGCTCCCATCGAGAACTTGCCGCTAATCACGGCCCTGCGCGGCGGGTGATGCCGGGCGTTAGACCTCTTCCGCAAAGTTGAGTATTTTACGGCCTTACGGTTAATCTTGTAATCAATAGATATGAAGGGCAAGCTAAACATCGGCACATGCGGGTTTCGTATCCCCAGAGTTGAATATACTCAACTCCTTTCTTGCGTCGAAATTCAACAAACATTTTATCAACCGCCGCAAGTAGTCACCCTCGAACGCTGGCGGCAAGAAACCCCTTCCGAATTTGAGTTTACCCTGAAGGCTTGGCAGTTAATCACACACGAGTCTAAAAGCCCCACTTATAAACGGTTGAAGAAACAACTGTCCGAGATTGAGAAAAAAGAGGTTGGATATTTCAAACCTTCATCTTTAGTCAGGGAGGCATGGGAGGTCACTCTTGAGTGCGCAAAGGCTCTAAAGGCAAAGGCGGTTTTGTTTCAATGTCCAGCCAGTTTCAAACAGACAAGAGAGAACATTTCGAATTTCGAGAAATTCTTTTCGTGTATCAGGCGGGAGAGGTTTAATTTTTGTTGGGAGCCGCGCGGGGATTGGGACGATGTTGTTGTGAGGAGCATCTGTAAGAATCTCAACTTATGGCATGTAGTCGATCCCTTCCTGAAGAAGTCAGTAACTCCGAGCAAATGTTATTTCAGACTACACGGCAGGAAAGGGTGGAGGTATAAGTATGAAGAAGGAGAATTAGAAGAATTAGCCAGGATGTTGCCCGAAGCCAAGAGCTCCTATATTTTCTTCAATAATATATACATGACAGAAGATGCATTGAGATTTAGAGAGATGATCAGGGGCAATGGTGTGTGATTGGATGCGAGGTCTAACAACTCATTCAACCCGACCGCGAACGGCGATTCTTTCATGCGCGAGACTTGCTTTAATTCTGCGGTTCGCCGCGGCGGGCGGTGCCGGGCGTTAGGCGGCCAACTTGATTGAATCTCCTGAGGAGGGGAAGGTCATGAGTGAAGCGAAGCCCGCTTACATCTCCCACTACGGCATTCGTGCGCGACAGCTTAGGGAGATGATCCGGTGGTACACACGAGTCTTCCGAGCGAAGGTTCAGCACCAGAACGAGTTCCTCGCCTTCATGACCTTCGATGAGGAGCACCACCGGCTCGTGATCTTTGAAGACCCGGAGACTGTGGAAAGGCCCGCGACCGCCGCCGGGGTCGATCATGTGGGCTACGGCGTGGCGAGCCTCGGTGACTTGGTTGAGACATATGAACGTCTCAAGGCCGAGGGCATCACGCCTTTCGCACAACTGAACCATAGATTCACCACCTCTCTCTACTACCATGACCCGGACGGCAACGAGGTGGAATTCAGCGCGGATAATTTCCCCACCAAAGAGGAGTGCAGCGCCTTCGTCGGAAGCGAAGAGATGGCGGAAATAGGCAGGCCGCCATTCGGCTACGACTTTGACCCCGACGAACTCGCGAGGTTGTATCATCAAGGCGTGTCAGAAGAGAGATTAGCGCGGATAGGGTTGCCCGGTGGCGTTTAGCGTCGCGGCGGCCGGCTAACGACGGCGTGCGCCCTGCCCGAATCAGCGTGCCTCTCATCGAAAGCTTTCGTGATTTCGCGGGTGCGGGCGGGTGATGCCGGGCGTTAGGTGCTTCGAGATGTGTACGGTTGTGCAACTAGCCACACAAACCTTACATGTCTTATTCTATAAGGCGGAACGCCCTTGATCTAACCATTTCCTTTGGAGACATACAGATGAAAGCAATCTACACTCTCACGCTTCTCCTTTCCTTTATTTTGCCTGCTGCTGTTTCTACGGCTGCACAAGGTAAATTAAAGATAGACCCGGAGAACCGCTATCTTTTACTCTCTACTGTTAAAACCTCGACCATGCAGAAGGAGCTTGACGAGGCCTCATCTCAGGGCTTCCGCATTATTTCTGCCGCATCCAGTTGCGGCCAGTCTGAGATGGTACTCTTCCTTGAGCGGGTGACGCAGGCGCCGGATACTTACAAGTACCGGCTGCTGGCGACGACGCGCACGAGTACGATGGAGAAGGAGCTTAATCAGGCTGCGCAAGAGGGCTACCGCCTGCTCCCCCGTACAATTACTGCGAAGGAAGGGTTTCTGACCAACGAGATCGTATCGGTCCTTGAACAGGCGCCAAAATCGAGTAAGCGTTACCAATACCGGCTCCTAGCCACAAGCCGAACCTCTACACTACAGAAGGAAGTGGCGCAATCCGAAGCTGACGGATTCGTGCTAGTGGGGTTAGTGGGCCGAGGCGAGAACATGGTGATTATGGAGAAAGAGGTTCAAGCTAATCAGTAGAGTCTGAGAAGTGCTTGATATAGAAGTCCATTTTGAACAACCCGCACCTAACAGCGGCATGCACCCGACCGCTAACGGCGCGGCTTTCATCCGCGAGACTTGCTTTATTGCTGCGGTCCGTCGCGGCGGGTGGTGCCTGGCGTCGGGCGGCTACGGCTGGCAAAGCACATTGACGTTATGGGCTGGCCGTAGGTACTTCAAATGCATAAGCTTTCAACCCTCGAAAGATATAAAGAGCACGGCGTTATCTTCATACGCCTCGCCGTTGGCTTCCATCTCGTCTATGGGACGCAGGACAATGTCTTCAGCTATGCCCGCATGGAAGAGTTCGCCGCCTTCTTATCCGTGCGGAACGTGCCCTTCCCTTTGTTCTCGGCCTTCCTTTCGGCTTATGCGCAATTCATCTGCGGCATCCTGTTTATCGTTGGCTTGGCGACACGATATGCGGCAGTGGTGATGATCATAAATTTCATCGCCGCACTCATCATTGCTCATACCGGCGATACGTACCCTAATATGTTCCCCGCGCTGATGATGCTGGCCGCGGCATGTTTCTTCTTGTTACACGGCGCCGGGAAGCTTTCTGTTGACAGCCTGCTGGGGAGGCGAGCGGGTGATGTGCAGGATTGAATAGTCGCTCGGCGCGCCGCCCGACAACGGCACGCACCCGACCCGAATTATCGTGCCCTTCATGCAAGAGTTTCGCTAGCTGACTATGTGCGTGCGGGTGATGCCGGGCGTTAGGCGCTGCGGCTCTTCGGATAGATGTTTCAAGGCTGATGATGTGGAATATGCTTGGACTATCCTTCGGCTCCTGAACCGCTTCCTTCGCCAGACCTGATTCGTCGCAAGGTAAACTCGGAATATGCCAACTACGGTCAAAAAGGTCAGGGTTTTTGTCGCCTCCCCGGGCGACGTGCAGATGGAACGAGAGCAGTTCGCCAAAGTTGTCAACGAGTTGAACCTCACGATATCCGCGATAGCTCCCGAAAAAGAGATGGTGTTAGAGCTTGTGAGGTGGGAGACTCACGTCCACCCGGGCTTAGGAAAAGACGCGCAAGAGGTCGTGAATCAACAGATCGGTGAGTATGATATTTTCGTGGGAATAATATGGAAGCGACTAGGTACCCCTACTACTTCGGCGAGGTCGGGCACTGAAGAAGAGTTTCAGCGCGCCTATTCAGTTTGGCAGAAGGATAGAACGCTGCCCGTCCTATTTTATTTTTGCCAGCAATCATTCCCGCCGCCGCGGACGAAAGAGGAGGTCGAGCAACTTGGCAAAGTTGTGGACTTCCGCGACGAGCTGATGAAAAGGGGGCTGGTTGCTGATTACGCAGACCACGAAAGCTTCGCCGACGTTATCAGGCCGCATCTACTTCTTGTAATCGGTAAGATGTTTTCCAAGATAGCCCCTGCGGAAACTGCTGAATACGCTGCACAACGCGCCGCACAAGTTGACACCTCGGAAGTTTCGCTGCAAGTGTCGGCGCTAACGCGGGAATACGAGCATATTCGGGAAACGATGGAATCCGGTCATCACAGGACGCGCCAGATGGAGATCGTGTTCTCGAAGATGCGAACTCTGGCGCTCTCAAGCTATCCGCTACTACAAGATTTGGCGCGCAGCAGTTCGGCAGGGCAGCGGCTCGCCGCCATATCTATACTTCAGGCGATACCTAACCCCGAATATTTGCTATGGCTGGCGGAGCGGCTGCGGACGGAAAAACCTTTCCTTGGTTATCATGCCGCCGTCGCACTTCTTTCTGCCGTCCGCAGCTTACATGCTTCACACGCCAGCGAACTACGAGACGCTATTGCAACAGCTAAGAGAGAATTGGAAGAGGGTTTCGGCGCAAGCGCCAAGAACTCCGATAGGCTCTCCGTACTAAATGAAGCCCAGAACGAATTGCAACATCTGACCAGGAAAGATAATAAGAAACTCCAAAACGACGAGTTTCCAGCCAGTAGTGGTTAGAATTACCGTCAGAGATATTCATATCGCTAAGGGGCTGAACGCGTGTCGCGCCTGACAACGGCATGCATCCGACCGCGCATAGCCTGGCTTTCATGCGCAAGACTTGCCGCTAATCACGTCCCGGCGCGGCGGGTGATGTCTGGCGTCGGGCCGCTCGTAAGGCGCGCCATGTTGTTCCACGTCAGCGAAGAACCCGGAATCGAACGATTCGAGCCGCGGGTTCCGGAAGGCGGCGGCGCGCCTGTCGTATGGGCTATTGACGCCGGTCGCCTGCGCAACTACTTGCTCCCGCGCGAATGCCCGCGCGTAACTTACTACGCCGGGCGCGAAACCAGCCCGGCCGATGTGGAACGGTTTCTCGGGGCGAGTCCGGCGGTCATCGCCGTCGAGAGTGTTTGGTTGGAACGCCTGCGATCCTGCCGGCTGTATTGCTACCACTTGCCGCCGGAGACGTTCCAGTGTATCGACGAGTGTGCCGGCTATTTCGTGAGCCGCGTGCCGGTCGTGCCTGTGCGTGTCGAGGTCATTGATGACTCGATAGCGGGGTTGCTGGGGCGCGGAGTCGAGCTACGTTTCGTGCCGAGCCTATGGCCACTGCGCGACGCGGTCGTAGCCTCCAGTTTGCAGTTCTCGCTCATCCGCATGCGCAATGCCTTGCCGAGGCCCGCGGCCTGACAACGGCATGCACCCGACCGCGAATAGCACGGCTTTCATGGAGAACTTGTCTCTAATCACGCTGTGTGCGCGGCGGGTTCCGGCAAGACTACTCTCACGAAACAACTTGAGCGAAAGCGCCGGGCACTCCGCCCCACCCCCGACGAGTGGGTCGTGAGGCTTTTCGGGAGTAACCTTACGCCGCCTACGCTCGACTGGTGGCGAGACCCAGTCGAGGCCGTGGAGTGGTCGCGCCCGGCACTGCCGAGCCGCCTCGCGGCCCGCAACGCCGACTTACCTGTATACTCGTTCCGAATATCGGGGCGCAGCTCAACCTGTGGTGGGGTTTATTCGAGCCGCCGGGGTCGGATGAACTTAAACCGTGGAGCTAGACACGGCGGGGCAATTATTTTCACTTTCATGATGCTCGTGCGGTACATCATGGGTTGTCGCTGTCGTCGGGCGGCGGGCCAATTCGGGCGTTAGGCCTTCAACTGAAGTTATTGCTATGACAGAAGATAAAGTCAGAAGGGTCGACGTTTTTTTCTACGGGCTGTTCATGGACGATGCTCTCATCCGAGAAAAAGGCATTCATCCTATGAACCGCCGGGTGGCGTTCGTTGAGAATTTCTCTCTAGTCATCGGAGCGCGAGCCACACTACTCCCGGACGCCGGGCGAACAGCCCATGGTGTGGTCTTTTCGTTAACCCATTCGGAAGTCGATGCTCTATACTCGGAAGCTTCAGTTAGTGCCTACCGTCCGGAAGCTGTGTTTGCACAACTGACTGACGGGGGCCTTATTCCGGCTCTGTGTTTCAACCTTCCAGTGCCGCCTCCGGCAGACGAGCGAAATCCTCAGTACGTATCAAAACTAAGAGGACTCGCCGCCCGAATCGGTCTGCCTCCGAGCTATGTGTCTTCTATCCGGTAGCAGAGGAAGGCCTAACAACTCATTCGACCGGACGCGCATTAGCGTTCATCTCATGCGAGGTTCACTGCTAGCGGCGGCTCGTGCGCGCCGGTTAATTCTGGCGTTAGGCGGCTCTATTGCCGAAGGTGTTACAGTCATGACAGAGAGCAGGGTTCACTTTCGCGACGGGTTCCATCTGACGAGCGTCCGATGGGATGATAAGTTCTCGCTCCTTGAACACTTCAAGGCGAGGGAGATTTACGATTCGACGTTGAATATCCCCTACCCCTATTCGGAGGCGGATGCGGACAAGTGGCTTAATCGGAGAATTGAGAGCACGCATAGGCAGGGCAAGGAAGTCACGTTCGCTATCCGGAATGGTGGCGGGGAGATGATAGGGGCGGTCGGCGCCGACAGCCTTGAGGTCGGCGCCTCTCACCGGGCGGAGATCGGCTACTGGCTGGCGGGCCCGTACTGGGGGCAAGGGATTATGACGGATGCCGTCCGGGCTTACGCCCGATACGCGTTTGGCGACCTGGGTTTGCTGCGGCTAACGGCACATACTTTTACCTTCAATGTAGGCTCCGGCCGCGTGCTAGAGAAGAACGGGTTCAAATTGGAAGGGCGGTTAAGGAAGCACTTCCGGAAGGGTGAGAGTCTATATGACGCCTATTGTTTCGGCCTCCTGAGAGAGGAAATATAGATGGCCGAGCTGTGTCGAGGGTGAAGACCCCTGCGTGGGCGCCGCCTGACGACGGCATGCACCCGACCCGAATTAGCGTGCCTCCCATCGAGAGCTTGCGTGGTTTCTTAGTATGCGCGGGCGGGTGATGCCGGGAGTTATACCGCTTCGTGGTAGCCGAGAGATGAGGCTGGGGGCACCCGGATTTGAGCTCGATGAAGGACAACAAGTTAGTCGATCTTATCGCGGCAGCTCTTACGGGAATCGGGCTATGTTGGCTCGATCTGTCGAATCACCCGACCTTCTTAACCGCGCTCACATTCGAAGATATTCTTCAGAATGCATCTATCAGGATAGGGGCTTTCGCTCTCGTCACGTTGGCGCTGTTTCTGTGGAAGCATAAATTGAGGGCGCAGTGGGGCTGGGCTGTGATTGCTATTCTGGGCTTGGTAATTGTCGCCGGGATAAATGAAGTGGTGTCGAGAGCTGATGATCCGGAGCCGGGCTTCTTCTCGGATTTCTCCCCCTTCCCGATGGGGGTTATTCTGTACATCGTGCCCGCGCTTCTCTTCATGGGCGCGGCACATTATGCCGGCCTGCTAATCGTATCTCGGAGGCGTAAGGATGTTTGATTCCAACGTGGGGCGCGGTATAACAACGGCATGCACCCGGCCGCGAATGGCGCGGCCCTTATCGAGAACTTGTCGCTAATCACGGCCCTGCGCGGCGGGTGATGCCGAGCGTCAGATGGCTTTCCCTCTCTAAAGCTCAACATGAATACAATCGAGAAGATTAAAGCCAAGCTCCAGAAATACCCGCTCGTCAAATGCGAAAGTAACCGCAACTCCATCAGCGTGATGCCGACCTCAGATAGTGGATTCATAGTTAGCCTTTACGTTAACCCAGGTTCGTTTACAATCTCTTTCAACGGATGGCATGAAGATTTCCCGCATGAGGAGGAGGCATTGAATTGGTTTGCACTTGGCTTATCCTCCGATTGCCGGTTGAAAGAGTACAGGCGAGGGAATTTCGCTTACAAATGGGTGGTCGAGTATAAAGAGAATGGAGGGTGGGTTGAAGGTACTACAACAGGTCTGTTTCTTTTCCCCTTCTGGGTGAAAAGAGATGTCAGATACTTGCAGAATGATTTGTTCGGCGGGGAAAATGATGCGAGTGGCGGCGCCATCTGACAACGGCATGCACCCGACCGCGAACAGCGTAGCTCTCATCCGCAAGACTTGTCGCTGGCTACGGCCGCCGGGGCCGGTGACGCCTGGCGTTAGAGCGCCTTGAAGCGCCGCGGCGAGACTCGGGACGTTTCGCTGCGGCGCCTGAGGCGGTCTAATCATCTCATCCAACACGACCGCCGCCGAACAACTCATTCAACCCGACCGCCCTCAGCGTGCCTCTCATCAGCCTTGCGTCCTGCGATGTGGGTTGTCGGTCGCGGCGGGCGGCAGGTTGATTCGGGCGTTATGCTTCACTTTAACCGACCAGAGTCGGAGGGATTAAATGCACCTGGTGAAATGGCTGAATGATAATCAAGGCTTCGTGATGGCAATGTTAACGTTGATCTATGTCCTCACGACTGTCGGCATCGCTTTGCTCGCACTTAGAGCTAATAGGATAAGCCAGAAGAACATTGAGACAGCCCTACGACTCGAGCGCAATCGTTTGCGCCCTTACGTCGTATTCAACATCACCACTTCAGCCGCCCATCATGTTTATGCGACGCTCAAAAATATAGGGCTGACAGCCGCGTCCAATGTGTGCGTCAAGGTGACGCCCAGGGTTGAGTATGTAGTTGGGGATAATGAGAGAAGGGAGTCAGCCTTAACGTCTCAAAAGATTTCGTTTCTAGCTCCGGCCGACGAGGTCAGCGATCTTTTAGATGCTACAGAATCATTCTACCAGACCTACCGGTCGCCTGTTTTTCAAGGCGACATTAGCTACGAAGATTCTACCGGTTTCAAGTACAACGAACCCTTCAAGATAGACCTGACGTACAGGGCGAGCCGCACATTCATTAGGGAGAGAAACGTAACCGACGAGTTGCGGGACTTGAATGAAATTCTGGCTAGCCTCACGAAATATTTAAGTGAGCGGCGTGTCAACTGATGGGCGTCAGCAACAGCTTCGTTGCTGGGGCGGCACATGCCAGTTTGCTGCTGAGTTAGATGATAAGGGCGCTGACATGAACCTGGTGCTTTGTAATAGTAGTTGTTGTAGGAGGGCCTGCCGCCCGAGCAAGTCTTCACTCTGGCGCATGGTTCGAGATGCACTATTCGCCGAAGAAAGGGTCGTGGCTTAACATGGGGGGCTGTCTGTCGGCTCTGTCGCGCGTCTGCTTGTCACGGCGCGTCGCTTCGGTCGGGGCACCCGACGGCGAGGTAAAGGCGGTCGTCAAAGAACGGAACGAGCCGGGGATCAAAGTTGAATGGCACTTCTCAATCACCCGGGCGCGAGAGAATCTGGGCCGCCACTACGAGAACGTGCAGTCTAAGAACTAGCGTTACAGAGCACTAGGCCCGGTGACGGAAACATGAGAAAATCCATCCTATGGCTGGGGCGAGCCGGGGGTTTATTTACTCCGCTTCGATTAGATTCCGCCCCTCCGTAAAGAAACCCGCTTCCTCTGCAAATCGTCTAATCGGGCCGTCGCTCGGACTGCACCCATGAACAGGTGATTCCTATGATCACGCGAGAGTACGAAAGCTCAATCAAACTGCCCCCCGGCTGGGTAGTGGTGAACATGGAAGTTCTTAACCCCCACAGAACGATGAGTCACGCAGACACGCTCGCGTACTTTGACGGGCGCGACCCCGTGTGGGCGGACGCGCTGTCCCCCGATATCCCGAAAAGGGCTATCGTAGGCGAGATGTTAAATGAATTAACAGATTCCAAGGGCGCGGGCGGCGCGCGAGTGACGTTACTGAAGGGGGCGGGAGGCGAAGGGAAATCGACAGTCCTTATGCAGGTGGTCTGCGCCCTGGCAGACCGTGATTCTGAATGGACAGTGGCGTGGCGTCGGGACACAGAGAGGACCGGGCTGCCGCCCGAAGACTTACTGAGGCTCCCGCGCTCAGGGCGCACTTATCTTTTCGCCTCCGATGACGGCGATTTGATGGCCTCTGCTGTATTCAAAGCAGTAAAGGCCTTGAATGAGGCCGGGCGGAGAGACGTGCAGTTCCTGTTGTGCTCCAGGGACGTGGACTGGCGTAGCGCGAAAGCAAACCTGCATCCTTGGGAGACGACGGCGACGGCTTTCGTCGAACGGCGCATGAGAGGGTTCTCGGACGAACGAGATGCCGAAGACATAGTCCGAGCGTGGAGCAAATACGGCGATGCCGGGATGGGTAAGTTGAAGAATAAAACCCACGGGCAGGCCGTCAGTCTCTTGATCGAAGCGGCCAGTTCGGAAGAGGATGACCGGGAGGGGGCTTTCCTCGGGGCCATGCTCCAGACGCGCTTCGGCGAGGGTCTTCGAGGGCACGTTAAAAAGCTGCTCAGCCGACTCGACGAAAAGGGCGCGCCGGGCGGAACGTTAATGACCGCCTTTTCCAACATCGCCGCCTTGCACGCGGAGAAGTTTTATATCCTCTCCAAGCCTGTTTTAGCTGATGTCTTAGGTTGCGACGTTGGCGCCGTCAAAAGGGAGGTTCTAGGGCCGCTCAAAGAGGAGCTTGCGGCGAGAGAGGTTGCGGCCGAGACCACTTCCGGCACGATCATTTTGACGCGTCACCGGGTGATTGCCGAAACTGCAAAAGCTATTTTGGATGTTGAGTTCGACCTGGACTTTGATGAACTCTACGTGAAGTTAGTTGAGTCCGCCCGCCGCTTGCGTAGGTCAGACATCTTCGTGCCGGAGCTTCGTGACTGGCATCATTTATCGAGACACTTCTATAACACGGATAGAAAGCCTCTCGGGCTTCGCTTGACTCGCCTTATGGTTGAAAGCGATCCAACCGACCTCTTTTTCATTAACCAACTGGCGGGGATGCTGCGCGAGACCGGGGCGCAGCGCGAAAGCGTGGCGCTTTACCGGGAGTTCCCCCAAATAGAACATGAGCGGCGGTCATTTTTCTTCGAGTGGAGCACCTCTGAGAAGTCGAACGGGAACTACGGCCTCGCCGTGTGGCTGGCGGGAGTCGCGCTGGCTGACGGAACGGCGACTAACCCCCTTAATGCCGAGAGGGCTATTTACTGCCTCAATGCCCTCGCCCATGATTTTGGCAAATTGTTCGACAAGCACGGAGACCCCCTTTTCATAGGGGCCTCCGGGGCGGCGGCTCAGTTGGGATTGATGCTTCCGGTCACCACTAAAACCGACGAGGGGGAGCGGTTGCTGCGGGGCAACCAGCTCAAAAGCAGAGAAGCGGGTATTGAGGACGTAGCTCCTGAAATCGCCTTAGAGCGGCTGCAAACGGGGATTGTTGGTGCGTGGCATAAGAGGGAGACCGTAAACCCACCGGCGCCGCCTTGGTTGAAGAAAGCAGAGGATTTAACCTTCAATGGCCTGAAGAGGCTGGTCGGAGTGGCCGTTGATGTTCCTTCCGCCGCGTCAACAACTAGAATCGTTCCTCTGGTGAAGCGTCAACAGGCCGGTGAGAGTGTGCAGAACAGACTAGAGCCTTTGCAGATTGATGCTAGCGACGGAGAGCAGACGCATCACTGATGGCGACTCTTCCGGTTGAAAACTTAACTCTGCACCTCAATCGTAACCATCAGCATACAACTCATTCAACCGGACGCGCGGTTAGCCGGGCTTTATCGAGAGCTTGGGTGGTCTCGGCGGCTCGTGCGCCCCGGTTAATCCGGGCGTTAGATTGCTTCACTACAAGAAAGGAGCTTTTATGAAGAGAACAGTCGCGCTCGTAGCAGTCCTTTTAACATTGACTCTGATCCCTACTTCTCAATACGCACGGCAGGCGCACCAATCTACAAAGATACAAGCTAAACTATCAAGCAACATTCCTACCGTTGATCGGATAATTAGCAAATATGTGCAGGCCATAGGCGGTGAGGCCGCATACCGGAAGTTGACCAGCCGAGTGACCAGGGCAACATTCGTCATACTAGACATGCAGAACCTGACTGGCACTGCCGAAACTTACGAGAAGGCCCCGAATAAGTCTTTAGTGGTTCTTAACTTTCCCGGTTTAGGCATCAGTCGTGAAGGTTACAATGGGGTGGCGGGATGGTCTCAAGAGCCTCAGAGTGAGGTGCGTGTGATGACGAGGGCGGAGTTAGTATCTACAAAGGTTGATTCCGATTTCTATAAAGAGGTCCGGCTGAGGGAGATTTTCCCGAAGCTCACGTTCCAGGGGACTGCGAAGGTTGGAAGTAAGACCGCGTACAAGCTGGAAGGGGTCTCGAAGGAGGGTTACTCCGAGACAATGTATTTTGATGTCGAGAGCGGGCTGTTGGCGCGGGCGGACGCAGTGGAAGAAACTCCGGAGGGAAAGTCGGTCGTTGAGATACATTATGATGATTATCGAGAGATAGACGGAATAAGGATGCCGTTCGCGGCGCGTCATCGATCCCCGGAACTCAACATCCTGTTTAAGATCACCGAGGTTAGGCACAACGTCCCAATCGAAGATGCCAAGTTTGAGAAGCCTATAAAGTAATTGGCGAGTGATAAAGGGACCACGCGTCCTAACAACGGCATGCACCCGACGCGAACGGCGCAGCCCTCAACGAGAACTTGCGTATAATCACGGTTCGTCTGGGCGGGCGATGCCTGGCGCCAGGCACCTTGCGCCATCGCTTCCATAAAATCACAGAGGGCGGAAACGTCTGTCTTGTGCTTCGGCTTTGTTCGTCACCTATACCTGACCACTCGGTTAAAGCCTCATTCGGGGGCGGCGAACTTTTTGAGTTCCGTCTTAACCATCTCGACAATCTCGGCCATCCGTGGGTCGTCGGGATTGGTTGGCAGTATGACCGGCCGGCCCGCGATGGGAATGGTTCTAGGGCCTGATGGCATGCTTGCTTGATCAGGTTCGGACAAAGACATATCCGCGCGGCGGGCGACAAGCCGTAAGGCAGGCGTGATGAGCGTATGGGGGTTCGAGTACAACTCGACGAGGGGTTTGAATGCCATATCCGACAGGCCGAAATACTTTATGTAAGCTTCGACGTGCTGGTATCCCATCTGTATGACGTAGTTAATAAAAGGAGGCGCTTGCGGATTGATTTTCCCCTGATTAATCTCGCCCGTGATTGGGGGCGAGTTTGGCTGGACGGAGAGATAGTCGCCCCCCGACGCGGCCTGCATCGCCCTTCCTATGAGGGCGTCTACGTCCGAGTTTTCGGGAATACTCGGCGCGTAAATGTTTTTGAGTTGCCCCAGTGTAGACTCATTCCAGGCGTGCGGTACTACGTCGAGTGAGTTGACGAAACGCTTCGTCGGCAGTGTTTTATCCGAATACAGAGAGAAGGCGCTATTGCCAGCCGAGGGGCCTGCCAATGGCATAGTCGAAATTCGCACATTGCCTGCGGGATTCCAAAGCAACCGGATATCTTTTAACCATAAGGCCAGCGTCGGCGCTAAAGCACCGCCTAAGCTGTGCCCCGTCACGCTCAAGTCGATCTCCAGCGACGGTAAACCCGAAAGAAAGTCCTGCAAACTCCGGCCCGCGTTCGGACGACTGCCGCTCGGTTTTGCGTTTTGCAGGATGCCCAGTCCGACTGCGGTGCCTAGAGAGATTTTCGCTCCGGGGGCCGAAAAAAGAGCATAAATCCAGGGCACCTGCTCCCTGACGAGCAAATCTTCCACCAGCCAATCAAAGGGCGAGGGGGGATTTGTCCCGGCCACCGCGACTACATACCATGAAGGTCTGTCCAGGCTGTGCGCCACGTAGATGGCGTTAATGGCATAAGAGTCTGTGATTAGTTGGACGACCGCAGGCCCCCAGGCGATCTCCCATTTGCCCAGTTGACTTTGGTGGTTATCAAAGTAGCTCAGAATAGATTCGTAGAGTTCGCTCTCCAAATCAGGCCCGAGAAGACCCGAAACATTATTGGCAAGGAACGAGAGTTGCGCCGTTACCTTCTCGTCGTTCGTCGGTGAACCCGGTAAACTCATTACGTTTTCCTTTGTACTCGGAGATGAAATAGAGGGCGAGGAGTAGAATCCGGTACGCATTAGGCGCGGCTTAGTAAGCCGCGCGCCTCATTGCGGGTGGCATGTCTATCATTAACCAGTACCAATTTGCAATAGCCTAACGCCTGAGGTGGTGGGAGAGGGAACGAACATGGTATCCCCCTGCGTCGGCTCCTCATCTTCGGCCCGTCAGGGCTGGCGCGGGCGCGCTCGCGCCGCGCGCGGCGCAACCGCATCGAAAAACGTCTAACGCCCGGCATCTCCCGCCGCGACGGGCCGTGATTAGCGGCCAATTCTCGATGAAAGGCGCGCCATTCGCGGCCGGGTGCATGCCGTTGTTAGACAGCCTTACTCCTCATACTCGTTCGAGCCCTGCACCCACATGAACGACTGGATGTCTATCATGTCGCGGGGCCGCATGCCGCGCAGGTCACGGCGTACAGCCTCGGCGAACTCCAGCAGGCTCGCGTAGGTCTCCCACGACGGCCGAGACTTGTAGCGGAGGTCGAAGTCGTACTCACGCGCCGCGGCGCGTGTGACGTTCGGCTTTAGGAAGATATGTATGTCGGGCTGCGCGATGAAGCCGAAGACTGTCAGGAGAGGCCATGTGAGGACTCGCGTCTGCCTGCGCGGCAGCGCGCCGACCACCTCAACCCAGCGCTCGAACCTGCGCTCGACGCCGGCCGCGCCATGCAGGAACTCGTACAGCCCTTCGGCAAAGGCGCGCGCGCCCTCCTCGGACTTAACGGCATCGCGCAGCGCCATCTTCTCGAAGGAGAAGATCATACTGTGGCGGGAGCGCTGCTCGACGCGCACGGCACGGGCGGCGACCTCGGCGAATTGGCGACTGCGCAGCAGACGACTAAACTCCCCACGGCCCAGCACCTGCTCCCAGCGCAGGTGCGTCTCCCATTTGTATTCGCGTTCCCAGTCGAGATAGGTCGGGTCGCGGAACCCCCCGGGGAAGAAGTGGAGAAACTTGCGCCGGCAGCGCAGAGCACCAGCCGAGGCTGGCTTTCCTCTCAGGGCGCTTGGTCGGCTCGGCCCGCTGCCGGGCTTGCTAATGCTCAATACTAAAACCTCCCTACCCTAAGGTCGAAGTTACAAGCTGATTATCAAGGGCGCTAATCAGGTGGCTGTCTAACGCCAGGCATCTCTCGCCGCGGCGGGCCGCTGCTGCGGCCAGGTCCCGCGGACGAAATCAACGCTAACTCGCGGTCGGGCGCATGCCGTTGTTAGGCGCGACGTACCGCCCCGCAGCCGCCGTGATGTTTGCTCCGCGGCCGGCCGATGGGTCCGGCCCACGGGGTCTTTCATGGTGAGGCGTCCGTTCATCTCTCGAAAATAACGTTCAGCCCGTCGGAATAAAATAAGTCCCTGACCTGATAGCCCTCGCCGATGAGGCGCTGAAACTCGGCCAGCGAATCGGCGATTGGCCTGGCCGTCTTACGGTTGAAGACGTTGAAAACTTTGTACACTCCGCCCGCGCCGCCGGGGGCCTGGGCGAAGAGGAGTTTCTGGTTGACCACCTCCAGCGACTCGCACCTCTGCTCGCCCGAAATCAAGGCTTGGTAACGGTTCCCCTGCGCGACGGTCCTGTCGAATTTCTTGGCGTGTTCCTCGTCGTCGAAATATGTGTAGACGGTCGCTGCGTCCGCCTGCTTACCCATCAGCGCGAAGTTGATCGTACCGACGCGCCCGCCCGAGACGAAACGGAAGCCCTGTGCGGCGAGCGCGTTGACCGCCTTGTCGAAGCCGGTCGCTTCCTTGACCAGCCGGTACTCGATTTTCGGGGCGTCGACCTCCCCTAAATTCTTTTCGAGCAGGATTGTGACGGCGAAATCCAGCCAGCCTTCTTTCGAGAAGAGCATCTTAACGGGACGGAATCCCGGCGGGGCCGCGGCCAGCGCGGCTTCGATGGCCTTCTTTGTGTCTTTGCGCGGGCCGATTTTCCCGCTGACGACCCTGTATTCTCTTGTCTGAGTCGTACCGCCGTTCTTTCGCTCGACCAGATACGCGTTACCCTTCAAGTACCGGAAAATTGACAACGTCGGCCCCGCCGTGTCGGAGTCCGGGTCCCGCTCGTCGTCGCAGAAGGTGAGGGCGAACGCGTTGGCAAAGTTGAACCCCTTCCCGGCCTGGGTGTTTAGTCGCACGTCGAGCAGGTTTTTACTCGGGCTGGAAAGCCAGTCGTACTCGTAAGTGCTGCCGGGGTCGAGCCGCAGCACTGCGGCGAACCCCTGTGGCATGCCCGCGCCGCCGTAACTCAGCGACTTTTCGAGGCGGTAGCCGAGCCTGCCGTTCTCGTTCAAATCCTTCACGAAAACCTCGAAGCCGTCGGACAAAATCAACTTGACCTTTTCGAGGTTCCCGGCGACAGCGGCCGGTGCTTGAGTCTGCTTTCCCTGAGCCGGAGGCGTCGCGGCCTGTGCGGGATTCCGCCCCGGCCGTGCGACGACGGCCGACTGCGATGCGCACATGAACAGCGCCGCCGCCGTCAGAATCAACCTACTTCTTCTGTCCATCTTCTTTAACCTATCCTCCCTCCCAAATCTTCAGCCTCTCGCGGCCGGCAACATCTCGAAGGCTTGCGAAGATGTTAACTCAGAAGCGCCTAACGCTCGGCGCCACCCGCCCGCACAACTGCATAACCACGCAAGCTTTCTGAGAGGCACGCCGAGTCGGGTCAGGCCGGAGCCGGCGACGCAACAGACGCCGGGCAGGCAGACTCGCTCG
The DNA here is from genome assembly GCA_035645715.1 of Pyrinomonadaceae bacterium. Classification (GTDB taxonomy): domain Bacteria; phylum Acidobacteriota; class Blastocatellia; order Pyrinomonadales; family Pyrinomonadaceae; genus QHXN01. The sequence goes on along the minus strand of DASQMB010000067.1, from coordinate 82,498 downwards.
ATCAGCAGCCTTTTGACGAGCGCACGGGTACGGGGCCGCCCCGCTCTTTTCAAAGACCGGGCATTACCTTTCGGGCACTACTTTCCCCATTTGCTCCGGCAGCGCAGCCGCCTCACCCGCCCTGCTCGATGCGGCCGATGAGGCGGGCGACGCGGGGGTCGTTGCGCAGGGGGTCGAAGCGCGGGTCGAACTTGAGGAGGATCATGCCGGGATGACGGTCGGCGTATGCCTGCTCGAGCTGGCCGACGGCCTGGTCACGGTCGCCGAGGCCGGCGTGGACGACGGCGAAGAAGTAGGGTGAGACGTAGCCGCGGCGCCCGCGCGCCCGCAGCCGCCCGAGCATGTCGAGCGCGCCGGCCCGCCGGCCCGCGGCGGCGTAGGCGTGGCCGAGCGCGGCCATCGTCTCGGGGTCTTCGCCCATCAGCTCGCGCGCTCTCTCCATCTCCGAGACGGCGCGGGCCGCCTCGTTCTGTTGCAGGCGGACGTAGCCGAGGTAGAGGTGTGCGACGCCGAACGCGTCGTCGACTTCGAGCGTCTTCCTGAGCTGCCGCTCGGCCTCAGAGTATCTGCGCGAGTAGTAGAGGTAGAGGCCGGCGTTGGCCGAGATGATGGACGAGAGCGGGTCGAGCTCCTGCGCGAACCTGATCTCGGAGAGCGCCTCGGCGGCCCGCCCCGTCTGGACGAGCAGAGAGGCGTACCACTGGTGCGCGGTCGCGTAGTTCGGGTTCAGCTCGATGGCGCGGCGGAAGTCGGCCTCGGCCTCGTCCCACTTCCACTCGTAGGCCATGCGGACGAAGGCGCGTGAGGTGTGCCCCTCGGCCAGCGCGTCGTCGAGTTCGAGGGCGCGCTCGGCCGCGGCCCGCGCCCGCGGCATCGCCTCGTGCGGCGGCACGATGCTGTAGTCGCTCATCAGGGCGTAGGTGTCGGCGAGGCCGGCGTAGGCCAGCGCGTAGGACGGGTCGCGCTCGATGGCCTGGTTGAAGAAGCCGACGGCGCGGCGGAACCCCTCCTCGCTCCGCTTGTTCCAGAAGTAGCGGCCTCGCAGGTAGTCCTGGTAGGCGGCGCTGTCGCGCGTGTAGCGCTTCGGGCCGTCGCCGGCGCCGCCGGCCCCGAGGCGCGAGCGCAGGCGGCCGGCGATGGCGCCGGCGATCTCCTCCTGCACCTGCAACACGTCGGAAATCTTGCGGACGTACTTCTCGCCCCAGAGCTGCGTGTTGTCGCGCGCGTTGATCAGCTCGACGCTGACGGTCAGGTCGTCGCCGCGCTGCATGACCTCGCCGGTGAGGACGGCGCCGACGCCCAGCTCGCGCGCGGCGCGGGCCGGCTCGACCTGCCTGCCCTTGTAGCGGAAGACTGCGTTGCGCGACATCACCTTGAGGCCGGGTTCGGGCGCGAGGCTGTTGATGAGACTCTCGGTGATGCCGTCGGAGAGCCAGTCGGCCGAGGGGTCGCCCGAGGCGTTGGCGAGCGGGAGGACTGCGACGGCGTTGAGCGCGGGCCGCGCGGCGAGGCGGCGGTAGAGCAGGTAGCCGCTGGCCGCGAGCGTCGAAGCCAGGACCACGGCCAGGAGGATGCGCTTCCGCGCGCGGCCCATCCCGGAGGTCTCCGTGTCGGAGCGCGCGACGCGGCCCGTCAGCCGCGCGACCACCGAGGTGTGCGCCGCCGCCCGCGTCTCGCCCGACGTGCGCGCCGGCCCGCCCGGCACCCGCGCCGACTCGGACGTGCGGCCCGGCCCGGCGGCGGGCGTCGAGCCTGAGTCGCGCGGCCCGCGCTCCGGGCCGCGGGGCGTGCGTGCCCTCGTGGCCCCGGCGCGGGCCGCGCTGCGCTGCGCGTGGTCGCCGGCGAGGGCGCGCAGGTCGGCCAGCATCTCGCCGATTGTCTGGTAGCGCCCCTCGGGCCTCTTCGAGAGAGCGCGGTCGACGACCTTCTGCACCTCGGGCGGGGCGCCGCTCGGCCCGGCCTCGCCGGAGGGCGCGAGCGGCGCGGGCTCGTCTTCGAGGATGGAGACGACGACGTGGCTCGGCGTCTCGCCGGAGAAGGGAGGCCGTCCCGACAGCATCTCGTAGAGGACGACGCCGAGGCTCCAGATGTCAGTGCGCGCGTCCACGGGCAGGCCGCGCGCCTGCTCGGGCGACATGTACCAGGCCGTGCCCATCACCTTGCCGGGCTGCGTGCGCAGCAGCTCGATGGTCTCGGCCTCGCCGCCGGTCTCGCCGACCGGCCCCTGCGCGCGCTCCGGCTCGGTCAGCTTCGCCAGCCCGAAGTCCAAGACCTTGACGTAACCGTCGGGCCGCAGCATCAGGTTCTCGGGCTTGATGTCGCGGTGGACGATGCCGCGGGCGTGGGCGGCGGCGAGCGCCTCGGCGGCCTGCGCGGCGATGTCGAGCGCCTCGGCCGGCTCCAGGGGGCCGCGCCTGATCTTCTGTCGTACAGTCTCGCCCTCGACGTACTCGGCGGCGATGTAGTGGCGGCCTGCGGCCTCGCCCACCTCGTAGACGGTCAGGATGTTCGGGTGATTGAGGGCCGAGGCGGCACGGGCCTCCTGCACGAAGCGGCGCAGGCGCGTCGGGTCCTGTGTGTGCTCGGGGAGCAGGAGCTTGATGGCGAGCAGGCGGCCGAGCCGCGTGTCCTCGGCCAGATAGACCTCGCCCACGCCGCCGCGGTCGAGCTTGCGGACGATGCGGTAGTGTGAGAAAGCGCCGGAGACCACTGGGCTGTTCGTCCTCGTGGCGGCTCGGGTGGTGCGGGCCGCCACGGGACGTGGGCGGCGGCGCCGGTTGGTGCTACCGAGGCGTCGCTCTGCCCGCCGGGGCGGGGACGGCTCGCGCGGGGCGTCTCTGTCGGGCGGCCATTATAGAAGAGAAAGGCGGGGGCGGGAATGGTAAATCGCGGGCCGGGGCCGGGCCGGCGCGCGCGGCTTAGGGCTTACGAAAGCCATCCTTTATACTGTCGGGTCCGCTCGGGCGAGCAACGGCCCTCGGGGCCGCGAGCATCACAACGTGAGTCCGAAAGCGGCTGCAACTACTACGACTTAAGCCGCCAGTTGGCGCCAACGTCCAGCATATGAAAACAGTTCGGTACAGACTCCTCCTAGCCCTCTTCGGGCTCGCCTTGTGCGCGCCGACCGCGGCCCTGGCGCGCCGGCAGAACCCGACCGACGCCCCGCCGCCGCAGCCCCCGCGGCAGGACGCGGCGGCGGACGACCGCGTCACGGCCCGCATCGTCCGCGTGCCCGTCACCGTCACCGGCAAGGACAAGAAGCCCGTGACGGGCCTGAGGAGGGACGACTTCCTCGTCTTCGAGGACAAGCGGCCCGTGCAGTTCGACTTCCTCGGCGAGGTCCGCGAGCTGGAGAAGCTGCCGATCTACATCGGCGTCCTGATGGACACCTCGAGCTCGACGGCCGGCAAGCTGAAGTTCGAGCAGGAGGCCGCGCTCAACTTCATCTACGCCGTCACCCGGACGCGCAAGGACCACGTGGCCTTCGTCACCTTCGACGACGAGGTCAACCTGCGGCAGGACTTCACCACGAACCTCGACCTGCTCGACAGGGCCGTCAACGGCATCAAGAGGCCCGGCACCCAGACTTCGCTCTACGACGCCGTCTGGCAGTTCTGCGACGAGAAGATGCGCAACGCTTCGAGCCCGCGCCGCGCCCTCGTCGTCATCACCGACGGCGACGACACCTACAGCCGCGCCACGCTCGAAGAGGCCATCGCCATCGCGCAGAAGACCGACACCATCATCTTCGCCCTCTCGACGAAGGGAGGCTTCGCCGGCTCGGCCGTGCCCGGCGTCGAGGCCGGCACGGTCAAGGACAGCGGCGACAAGCACCTGACCCGGCTGGCCGAGGAGACGGGCGGGCGCGCCTTCTTCACCGGCGACATGCTCGCGCTCGAACGCGCCTTCAAGCGCATCGGCGAGGAGCTGCGCTCGCAGTACCTGCTGACCTACGTGCCGCGCGAGCCGTTCGACGGCAGCTTCCGCCAGATCGAGGTCCGGCTCGTTAACGGCAAGGACATGCGCGTCAACGCCAAGCGCGGCTACACGGCCGACCGCGACGCCTCGCGCTGAAGAGGCGCGGCTGAAAGGCTTTGAGGACTTTAATGATTCGACGCTTTACGAAGGCCGGGGCGGCGGCACTCCTGCTCGCGCTCTCCATGCTCGGCGGGGCCGGCTGGCCCGCGCCTTCGCGGGCGCAGGGGCAGCAGCCCCGACAGCAGCAGCCGCAGCAGTCCAGGCCCGCCCAGCAGGACGAGCAGACGCTCGACGAGGATGACGTGGTGCGGGTCGAGACCGACCTGACCAACGTCATCTTCACGGCCGTGGACCGCAACAAGCGTTTCGTCACCAACCTCCGGCAGGAGGACATCCGCGTCCTCGAAGACGGGGTGCCGCAGCCGGTTTTCGTCTTCCAGCGCGAGACCGACCGCCCGCTCTCGCTCGCCATCCTCATCGACACCAGCGCCTCGCAGGAGCGGACGCTGCCCGACGAGAAGCGCGCCGCCCAGCGGTTCGTCGATTCGGTCATCCGCCCGAGCAAGGACGAAGTGGCGGTCCTGACCTTCACCGGCGAGACGACGCTCGAACAGGGGCTGACGGGCAGCGTTGCGCGCGTGCGCCGGGCCATCGAGCGGGTCGAGTTCGTGCCGCCCTCGGGCTACGTCGGCGCGGGCACAGTCGTCGGCACGCCGCCCATCTCGGGCGACAGCCAGCGGCTCGCCGGCACCACCGCGCTCTGGGACTCGGTCTGGGTCACCTCGCGCGAGGTGCTGGCAGACACCTCCGACAAGACGCGACGCGCCATCATCCTCCTGACCGACGGCGTGGACACGAGCAGCCAGAAGGGCTTGCAGCATGCCGTGGACGAGGCCATCAAGGTGGACGCCACCGTCTACGCCATCGGCATCGGCGACGACTTCACCTTCCGCGGCGTGGACCAGGGGAGCCTCAACAAGATCGCCGAGCGGACCGGCGGCCGTGCCTTCTACCCGCGCAACGAGGACGACCTGCGGACCGCCTTCGCGCAGATTCAGGACGAGCTGCGGTCGCAGTACCTCGTCGCCTACTCGCCCACCAACAAGGCCAAGGACGGCACCTTCCGCAAGGTCCAGATCGAGGTCGTCAACGGCGAGCTGAAGAACCTCAAGCTCACCTACCGCCAGGGCTACTTCGCCCAGGGGGCGGTCGATGGCGGCAGCAGGCGACGTAGCGGGCGGTAAGCGGCGGCCGCGCCGCAGGGGAAAAGGGGAAGAGGGCGCGGGGGGAACGGGCGTCGGGAAGCGGTAAGCCATATCGGCTGACGCCGCGCGCGGAAAAGGGTGAAGGCCGGGGAGCATATCGTGTGCTCCCCGGCCTTCACCCTTTCCCCTTTTCCTCTTTCCCCTTTGTCCCGGCGGCGAGGTCGGCTACTTCTCGCCGCGTGCCATCTCGACCTCGGTGGCGGAGGTGACGATGAGGTTGCGGACGCTGGGTTGGTCGATTGGCTCGACCAGCCGGAGCGCCTCGTCGAGGATGCGGCGCTGGTGCTCGGGCCAGGAGGGATTGCCGGCGACGCGGCCCAGCTCGCCGGCGTAGTAGGCCGCGCGCGGCGGCCGCACGGCCTCGACCGTGTCGCGCTCGACGGCGAGCATCATCGTCGGGATGCCGGCCGACTCGACTGCGCGGGCCGCGAGCGCCAGCGTCTGGTGGCAGAGCGACGAGGCCGGGACGAAGAGGGCTGCCTGCACTTCGTAGCGCCGCAGGCGCTCGACGAGGCGCGGTAGCGTCTCCTCGGCGAAGCGGCGCGCCTCGGGGATGAAGCCGCAGAGGCTCCACCAGACGGGGTTGAACTGGCCTATGATGCCGTTGCCCTCGAACTCAAGCAGGCGGTCAATCGGCACCTGCGAGTTTCGGTCTTCCTCGACCGCGGCCGGGTCGTAGCCGCGCGCCGACCATCTCAGGTCTTCGGCCTCGACCTCGATGGGGATTTCGCGGAACGACACGTCGCCGCCCGTGGCGGAGGTGTCGAAGGGCTCTGTGCCGTCCACGTGGCCGCCGGCCGAGGAGACGAGCGCCAGGTTGAGCATCGGCAGGGCGCGGCCCGCGGGCGTGAAGGGGGCGTGGCGATTGGCGACCCACGGGTAATTGTCGCCCACCTCGTCGCCGCGCATCACGTTGATCTGGCGCCAGCGGTCGTACTGCTGCCGCCAGGCGTTCGGGTGCTCGATCACCGTCCTCAGAAACCTCTCGTTCGGGTCAGAACTCATGCCTCACACCTCAACTCCCTCTCGGAATCGTCTGCCTCGATGGCGCGGGCTGGCGCGGCCGCCGGCCCGCCTCCGGCTCAGTAGCGCGGCACGGAGGGGTCCACCTCGATTGACCAGAGGTCGATGCCGCCGGCGAGGTTGTGGAGCCGCCGGAAGCCGGCCCGCGCCAGGAAGGCGCAGACCTGCGCGCTCCGCACCCCGTGGTGGCACATGAAGACCAGCTCCTCTTCGGGGTCGAGCGCGGGCGCCCACTCGTCGAAGCGACTCAACGGCAGCAGCCGCGCTCCCTCGACGCGGGCCAGCTCGTGCTCCGTCTCCTCGCGCACGTCCACGAGCGGCGGCGCGTCGCCGCGCCTGCGCCTCTCCTCATACTCGGCCGGCCGGATGGTCCCGTAGCTCATCTTTGCCTGCTGTCCGCGTGTGACACAGAAAAGTACCAGCGCCCCGGCGGGAAGACAAGCGATGAGGCGCGGTGCCCGGCAGCCCCCGTGTGCCCCGCTACGCGCCGCGGCCGGAGAGACGGGAGGCGATGACCTTCGCGGCGGTGGCGCCCGCGCCCACGGCGCCGCTGACGGTCGGCGCCAGCGGCGCCGAGAGGTCGCCGACGGCGAAGACCATCTCGACGCTCGTCTCCTGCTCGCCGGTCGTGACGACGTAGCCGCGCCCGTCCGTGTGGAGCTGCTCGCGGAAGGGCTCGCTGTTCGGCTCGACGCCGACGCGGACGAGCACGGCGCGCACCGCAACGCGGAACGGCTTGAGCGCGCCCTCGCGCGTGATCTCGATTGACTCGACGCGCTCGCCCCCGAAGATGCCCGTCAGCCGCGCCTCCGTGAAGACCGTGACGCGGTGCGCGCCCTGAAGCCTCTCGACGAACTCGCGCCGCGCCCGCAGCCTCGGCCCGCGGTGGACGAGCGTCACGGTCGGGCAGACCTCGGCCAGCAGCAGCGCGTTCTCGGCCGCCGCGTCGCCGCCGCCGACCACGCACACGTCCTCGCCGGCCACCCGCTCGCGTTCGAGCTGGCCCGATTCGAGCACGCCGCGCCCGCGGAACTCCTCCTCGCCGGGGACGCCGAGCCGGCGGCGGCGCACGCCGGTCGCCAGCACGAGCGCGATTGACTGAAGCTCCTCGCCGCTGCGCAGCCGCACGCGCTTCGAGCGCAGGTCAATGCTCTCGACCTCGGCCGCGGTCCACAGATCGAACTCGCGCCCTTCGACCTGCCCGGCGAAGCGGTCGCGCAGCTCGCGCCCGTTCTCGGCCTCGACGCCGAGGTGGTTTTTGACGGGGTTGTAAACGCGCAGCAGTTGGCCGCCGACCTCCTCGGCGCGCTCTAAGACCAGCGTGTCGAGCCCCAACTCGTCGCACCAGAGGGCGGCCGAAAGGCCGGCCGGCCCCGCGCCGATGATGATTACGTCGTACATGAGATTGGCCCCCGGAAGCCCGCCGCCGTTTCGTCTCTCAGCCCGAAGTCTTCGCCGAACCGGCCCGCGCGTGAAAGCCTCGGCCCGGCCGCCAGCTTAACACCCGGCGCGCGGGCCAAACGCTCAGAGCGGGCGGCGGGCGACGAGGCGGGCCGTGCGGCGTCGCCATGCACCCGCGGCCCCGTCGAACTCCTTCGCCTCATCGTAGTGGACGAGGTGCCAGCCGGCGAACTCCTCGCGCAGCTCGCCGGGGCGGAGGAGGAAGGCGGGATTCATGGGGCGCAGCCGCGGGTCGTCGTCGGCCGTGTGGATGGCCGCGACGAAGAGGCCGCCCGGTCGCAGCCCGGCGCGGATCGCTGCGAACAGGTCGCGTTGCAGGTAGAAGAAGTCGCAGATGAGGTCGAAGGCTTCGGGCTCGATGGAGAACTCGCCGCTTTCGAGGTCGGCGACGCGCGCCTCCACCGCGAGGCCGCGGGCGCGGGCGCGCTCGCGGGCGAGTCCGATTGCCGCGGGCGAAGAGTCAACGGCCGTCACGGCGAACCCGGCCTCGGCCAGCCGCAGGGCGTGGCGCCCGGCCCCGCAGGCGAGGTCGAGCGCGCGCGGTGCAAATTGGTCGAGATCGGGCGGGCGCGGCGCGGCACCCGCGAGAGGCGGCGCCTCGTCCGCGACGAGTGGGGCAGTACCCGCGGGATACTCCGCGTCGCCGGCCGCCGGCCGCAGTTGGCGGAAGCAGGCGAGGGCGAATTCGAGCAGCGGGTCGGGTTCGAGCCCCGCGTGCTCGCCGCGCCGATACCGCTCGTCCCAGTCGGCCAACGCTTCAGGCCCCGCGCCCCGCGGCGCCTTCGGTCGCCTTCACCGTCGCAACACCCTCGGCCGCCGGCCCGGTCGCAACGTCCTCGTTCGCCGGCCCGGTCGCCGCGCTTTCGCTCCCGGCGTCCTCGCCGGCCGCCCCCGCCGCGGTTTCCTCACTCCGGCCGCCGCAGTCTGTGACGCCGAGGATGTGGACGTGCGGGCTGAGGCGGGTGATGGTAATGCCCTCGCGCACGTCGAAGCGGCAGGCGAGGGCGGTGCGCTCGGGGCCGCCGGTGTCGTTCGGGTCTCGATACCAGACCTGGCAGTTAGTGCAGTCGCCGTTCCAGCAGAAGTCGCCCATCGAGATTGATTCGAGCGAGAGGAACTGGAAGCAGCGCAGCAGCCGGTTGTGCTCGGGCACCTCGACGGTGCGGCCGAGCACCTCGATGCGGACGAGCCTGTCGTAGGGGTCGAAGAGGTCGTTGTGTAACAAGGGGTTTCTTCCGCCTCCGCGGCGCCGAAGGTTAGGGTCGGGAACGAAGGCCGCGGGCGCGCGGGAGTATAGCCGAAACCACCGCGCCGCCGGCAAGCGCGCCGGAGCTTCTCAGGCCGCGCGCCGGTGCGGTAAACTCGGGACCATGCCCGAACGAAAAGGAAGGGGGAATCTTTCGTGGGACTGGTAATGTACATTAAGCCCGGCTGCCCTTACTGCCAGCAGGCGCGCGACTACTATAAGTCGCAGGGCGTCGAATGGACCGAGTACGACGCGCAGAACGACCGCGCCCGCCGCGCCGAGATGTTCGCCTACTCGGGCGGCGACCCGACCGTGCCCTGCCTCGTTAGAGACGGCGTCTATCAGGGCTCGGGCTGGGGCGACCCGCCGCGCGGTTGAACGGTCTCGGGCTGAGGTCGGGCCGTGCGCCCGGCGACAAACTCTCGGGTCGGGAGACGCCGTTTTTGATTTGGGGCCGTCGCCGCTCTACAATGGGCGTGCGACGGCCCCGCGCCGTTTTGCGGCGCACCCGATTCCTGACCGCGTAACCAGGCACCCCTTCATGGTTGGCAGGACGCTCCTTAACTACCGCATCACGGAGAAGCTCGGCGCCGGCGGGCAGGGCACGGTCTACAAGGCCGTGGACGAACGCCTCGGCCGCCCCGTCGTCGTCAAGGTGCTCTCGCCCGAGCTGACGGCGCGCGAGGTCAACCTCAAGCGGTTCGAGCGCGAGGCGCAGCTCGCCTCCTCGCTCGACCACCCCAACATCTGCACCATCTACGGGCTGCACGAGGTCGGCGGGCTCCACTTCATCGCCATGCAGTACGTCGAGGGCAAGAACGTCCGCCAGCTCGTCGCGGGCCGCCCGCTCTCGATGGAGAGCGGCCTCTCCATCGCCTACCAGGTGGCCGACGCCCTGACGGCCGCCCACTCGAAGGGCATCATCCACCGCGACGTGAAGGCCGGCAACGTCATGGTGACGAACGCCGGCCTCGTCAAGGTGCTCGACTTCGGCCTCGCCAAGCTGCTCGACGAGAACCAGAGGGGGCGAGGCGGCGCGGGAGACCAGCACCTGACCGAACTCGGCGTGCCCTACGGGACGGCCACCTACGCCGCGCCCGAGCAGGCCGCCGGCCGGGAGGTGGACCACCGCGCAGACATCTTCTCGACCGGCGTGCTGCTCTACGAGCTGCTGGCCGGCACCTGGCCCTTCCGCGGCCAGACCACCGTCGAGGTGCGCTACGCCGTCCTGCACGACACGCCGATCCCCGTCGCCGAGATGCGCGACGACCCGCCGCCGCCGCAGGTCCAGCAGATCATCGACCGCGCACTGATGAAGAGGCCGCAGGACCGCTACCAGCAGGTATCGGAGATGCGCGACGAACTGCGGGCCCTGCTGCGCGAGGTGGCCGCCGGCACGGCCGGCGAGGCCGGGCTCGTCCCGTCGGAGGCCGGCGTGCCCATCGCGCGGCCGCGACACGCGCAGGGCGGAGGCAAGGTCGGACGCACCTTCCGCCGCTGGTGGCGCAGCGTGACGGGCAGCGAGGCGCAGCCCACCTCGATCCCGCCCTCGTCCCGCAGCACTCGGCCGCCCGGCGCGCAGCGGGGCACGGGGCCTCTCGGGCAGACGGGGCCGCTCTCGCAGTCGGCCGCGCCCCACGTCAGCCAGTTCGAGACGCACAAGTCCATCGCCATCCTGCCCTTCAAGAACATCGCCAACGACCCGCAGTCCAGCTTCTACGAGTTCTCGCTCGCCGACGCCGTCATCACCGAGCTGGCCCGCGTCCGCACCCTCATCGTCCGCCCCTCCTCGCTCATCGTGAAGTATCAGGGCAAGGACACAGACCCGCGCGAGGCCGGCCGCGAGCTGGGCGTGAGCGCCGTGCTCGCGGCCAACTTCCTGCGAGCCGACAGCCACCTCCGCGTCAACGCGCAGCTCATCGACGTGGAGACCGGCGACATGCTCTGGAGCGACCGCATCGACGCCACGGCCGAGAACATCATCGCCCTCCAGGACATGATCGCGCATCGCATCGCCAAGGGGCTCGACGTGGAGCAGTCTGCCGGAGCGCGCGAGGGCGGCCCGGCCCCGGCCACACGCAGCGCCGAGGCTTACGAGGAGTATCTGCGCGCGCGCGACCTCTTCGGCCGCTTCCTCTTCCGCACGCTCGACCCCGGAGACTGCGACGGCGCCGTCGAACACTTCCAGCACGCCGTCCGCCTCGACCCGAACTTCGCCCTCGCCTACAGCGGCCTCGGCGCCTGCTTCGCCAACCGCGTGCTCAAGGGCCTGGGCGGCGGCGAAGACTACGAGCTGGCCGAGAACGCCTTCAGCCGCGCCCTCGAACTCGACCCGGACCTCGTCGAGGCGCGCATCCTGATGGTCTTCATCTACCTCTCGCGCGGCGAGAAGCAGAAGGCGCGGGCCGAGGTCGCGCGCCTCGCCCGCAAGGCGCCGAACGAGGCGGCCGTCTACTTCGTCAAGGGCGCGCTGCACCGCCTCGACGGCGAGTACGACCGCGCCCTGCGCTCCTTCTCGAAACTCGCCCGGCTCGACCCGGCGGCACGCGTCGTCGCCGGCTACAACCGCGCCCGCGTGCTGATGTACCAGCACCGCTTCGACGACGCGCTGCTCGAACTCGAACAGGCGGCGGCCATCCAGCCCGACCACCCGCTCGTGCGCACCTTCCAGGCCGTCGTCCTCGGCCGCCGCGGCGACGCCTCCGACGCCGTCCGCGTGCTCCGCGAAGTCCTCGAAGACCACCCGACGATGGACGGCATCCGGCCGCTCCTCGCACAGCAGCTCGTCCAGCTCGGCGACCCCGAGGCCGCGCGCGCGCAGTTGACCGAGCGCGTGCGCGAGACGGCCGCCGCCGACCACGACATCGCCTACTGGCTCGCCACGGCCTACGCCATGCTCGGCGACGACGAAGACGCCTTCGAGTGGCTGGAGCGCGCCATCGACCTCGGCAACGAGAACCGGACGTGGTTCGAGTCGGACCCGAAGTGGGAGCGGCTGCGCGAGCGGCCCCGCTTCCGCGAGATGATGGGGCGCATCGAGGAGGACCTGCGGCAGGGCTCCGCCGTCGAGCAGACCACGGCCGACCCGTCCGAGTCGGGCGGCCCGCGCGCCACCGCCAACCCCGAGGCTTACGAGGAGTACCTGCGCGGGCGCGACCGCGAGGGCCGCTTCATCTACCACACGCTGGCGCGCGAGGACTCAGACGCCGCGGTCGCGCACTTCGAGCGCGCCGTCGAGCTCGACGCAGACTTCGCCCTCGCCCACTGTGCCCTCGGCAGCGCCTACGCCAACCGCGTCATCAAGGGCTTCGGCGACGCCGAAGACTACCGGCGGGCCGAGGCCGCCTTCGAGCGGGCGCTCGCGCTCGACCCGCGCCTGTTGGAGGCGCGGCTCCACATGGTCTTCATCTACCTGGCGCGCGGCGACAAGGCGCAGGCGCGCGAGTGGGTGTCGCGGCTCTGCCGGGAGGCGCCGAACGACGTGGGCGTGCAGTTCGTCTCGGCCACGCTGGCCCGCCTCGACGGCCGCTACGAGGACGCGCTCGAAAGCCTCAACCGGATGCTCAAGATCAACCCGGCCGAGCGGGTGGTCGTCAGCTACAACCGCGCGCGCATCCTGATGTACCAGCACCGCCTCGACGACGCCCTGGCCGAGCTGGAGTTGGGCGCGCGGATGGAGCCCGGCCACCCGCTGATTAAGACCTTCCGCGCCGTGGTCTGCGCCCGCCGCGGCGACGTGGAGGCGGCCGTCAGCTGCATAGGCGAGGTGCTCGAACGCCACCCTTACATGGACGGCGTCCGCCCGCTGCTGGCGCAGTTCCTCGTCAGCCGGGGCGAGACCGAAGAGGCGCGCGCGCAGCTCACCGAGCGCGTGAGCGAGGCGGCCGACGCCGACCACGACGTGGCCTATTGGCTCGCCACGGCCTACGCCATGCTCGGCGACCGCGACGAGGCGTTCCGCTGGCTCGAACGCGCCATCAAGCTCGGCAACGAGAACCGCCCCTGGTTCGAGTCCGACCCCCACTGGGAAGCGCTGCGCCGAGACCCCCGCTTCGGCGAACTGATGAACCGGATCGGCGTAACGAGTGACAAGTGACAAGTGACGAGGAACAGTGACAAGTAAACCGTGACAAGTGACAAGAGGATTTCATCTCTGTCTTGTCACTTGTTACTCGTCGCGCCCCTCTCTTCGCCCGTCGCCCGTCACAACTCAACCTCCTCTTGTCACTCGTCACTCGTCACTTGTCACGAGAATGAGCACTTTCGTCATCGGCGACGTACACGCGCGGCGCGGCCAGTTGCGGCGGCTGCTCGGGATGCTGCCGCGCCGGCCGGGGCGCGACACGCTGGTGCTGCTGGGCGACTACATAGACCGTAACGAGGACGCGCCCGGCACCGTCGAGGACGTGATGCGGCTGGCCGGCGACGGCTCCGAGGCCCCGGTCGTCGCCCTGCGCGGCAACCACGAGCAGATGCTGCTCGACTTCCTGGACCACGGCGCCCCGCTCTGGCTCCACCCGCAGGTCGGCAGCCACCTCACCTTCGAGCAGTACACGGGCCGCTTCCTCACGGAGGAGATGCGCGTCCACGCCGCCGAGGCGCGCGAGCTGGCCGCGGCGGCCGTGCCGCCCGAGCACGTCGAGTTCCTGCGCGGCCTGCCGCTCTTCTACGAGGACGAGCACGCCATCTACGTCCACGCCGGGCTGGTGTCGGGCCTCCACCCGAGCGAGACCCACGCCCGCGTCCTGCTCTGGTCGCGCGACCCCGACTTCTTCAGGCACTACCGCGGCAAGCCCTGCGTCTTCGGCCACACGCCGACGCCGCTCCTGCCGCTGCTCGGCCGCCTCGGCCGCCACGGCGTCTACGTCTCTCACGACGCCGTCGGCATCGACACCGGCTACCTCCCGACCTCGCCGCTCACCTGCCTCCAGCTCCCGGAGTTCAACGTCTACCAGTCCTTCGCCGACGGCCGCTCGGCCACCTACCACATGACGGCCCTTCTCCCCGAGTCTTTCCGCGCCTTCCAGCAGCGCGACGCCGCGCACGACTGACGAGCGCCCGGCGTTTCCCATCGTCCGCCGCGACGTTGGCGCCCGGTTTTTGAGAACGCGGCCCCGCGGCCGTAGAATGGCGCGGCTTTCATCAACGCTGCCGGGGGAAGGGAAGGAGGCCGGAAGATGCTCAAAGAGGGAGACGCCGCGCCCGACTTCGCTGCGCGCGATGCGGACGGGAACGAGGTCAGGCTGTCGGACTTCCGCGGCCGGCGCGTCGTTCTCTACTTCTATCCGAAGGACGACACGCCCGGCTGCACCAAACAGGCGTGTAGCTTGCGCGACGGCCACGCCGAGCTTGAGCGGCACAACATCAAGGTGCTCGGCGTCTCGACCGACGACGAGAGGTCGCACCGCAAGTTCACAGAGAAGTACTCGCTGCCCTTCACGCTCCTGGCCGACACAGACCACTCGGTAGCCGACAGCTACGGCGTCTACGGCGAGAAGCAGTTCATGGGACGCAAATACATGGGCGTCACCCGCCGGACCTTCCTGATTGACGAGGAGGGCAGGATCGCCAAAGTCTTCGACAAGCCCAAAGTCTCCGAGCACGCCGACGAAGTCCTGCGCGCGTTCGGTTGAGCGTCGGGGTCTCGAACGAGGCCACGGGGGAGAGCCCCGGCGGAGGGCACGCGCGTTCGGGTCGCGCGTGCCCTCCGCCGGGGCCTCGATGTTTTCGGCTACCGGCCCGCGCTCGCCCGGCCGGCGCCTTGCGCGGGCCGCCGCGCGGCGCTCACCTTCCGCCCGCCGCGGCGCGCTCGTAGACCACTCGGCCGTCGAAGACGGTGATGTCAACCTCCGTACGGAGTACTTCCTCGGGGGCGACGGTCAGCAAATCTTTCGAGTGGACGACGAGGTCGGCCAGCATGCCGGTTGCGATCTGCCCCTTCTCCCGCTCCTCGAACGAGGCGTAGGCGCCCTCGGCCGTGTAGGCGCGGATGGCCGCGGCCATCGAGACGCGCTCCTGCGGCCACCACCCGCCCTGGGGCTCGCCCTCGGTGCTCTGGCGCGTGACCGCGGCGTAGAGACCGAGGTAGGGGCTGATGGGCTCGACCGGCCAGTCGGTGCCGAACGGCGTGTGGACGCCGTGCGCCAGCATCGTGTGCCAGGAGTAGGCGCCGAGCACGCGGTATTCGCCGAGGCGGTCCTGCGCCCAGCGCTTGTCCGAGATGGCGTGAGACGGCTGCATCGAGGCGACGACGCCGAGGCCGCGGAACCGCGCGAAGTCCAGCGGCGAGACGACCTGCGCGTGCTCGACGCGGTGGCGGGCTTCGGGGTAGAGCGTGTAGGTGCGGCCGTCCGTCCCCCGCTCGTTCAGCGTCCGGGCGTGCTCGGCCCAGGCGCGCCGCGCCTGCTCGAACCCGTCGAGGGCCATGCGGTTCGCGCGGTCGCCGATGGCGTGGAGCGCCAACTGAAAGCCGGCCATGTGGCGCTCGACCACCATCTTCGTCAGCTCCTCGGGCGGGCGGCGCGGGATGCCGCTGTTGGCGGGGTCGTCGGAGAAGGGCGCGAGCATGGCGGCCGTGCGCGATCCGAGCGTGCCGTCCACGTAACCCTTGAGCGCCGTCAGCCGCAGCCGCACGGGGTCGTCTTTGAAGGAGGCGAACTCCTCGCGCTGCCGCTTCAACTCCTCGACCGAGTCCTCGAAGTTCTGCCACTCGGCGACGCGGACCGTGAGACGGTCCCTCTTGAGCAGCTCGCGGTAGAGCTTCGTCGTCTCGTAGCCGGAGTTGTCCTGGACGGAGGTGATGCCGTAGCGCCGCGCCTCGGCCAGCGCGCGCTCGACGCCCTCCATCGCCTCCTCGGGCGTGGTCTGGGGCACGGCGCGGCCGACCAGCCCGGCGGCCGTCTCCTTGAGGATGCCGGTCGGCTCGCCCGCCTCGTCGCGGAGGATTTCGCCGCCCTCGGGCGCCTCGGCCGCGCGCGTCACCTTCGCCTGCCTGAGCGCCGCCGTGTTGGCCCAGCTCACGTGCCCGTCCACGCGTTGCAGGAAGACAGGGTTGTCGGGCGCCACCTCGTCGAGGTCCTGCCGCGTCGGCCAGCGGCCGCCCCAGAGCGTGTGGTCCCACCCGCGCCCGAGCACCCACGCGCCCGGCCTTACTTCGCGCACGCGCGCCGCCACGCGCCGCTTCGCCTCTTCGAGCGTGGCCGCGCCGTTCAGGTCAACGCGCAGCAGTGAGAGGCCGCCGCCGGCGAAGTGTATGTGCGCGTCGTTAAAGCCGGGGGTGACGAGCCGGCCGCGCAGGTCAATCGTCCGCGCCGCCTGGTAGCGCGCCTGAAGCTCTCGCGTGGTGCCGACGGCGACGATGCGCTGGCCGTCAACCGCCACGGCCTCTGCGAGGGTGCCACGCGTATCGGCCGCGAAGACCTTGCCGCCGACGAGCATCAGGCTGACGCGGCGCTTACCCTGCGCCCGCGCCTGGCGCGGCGCCAGGGCCGGCAGGCAACACATCAGCAGCACGAGCGCCGCCGCCACAATCGTCCTCACACGCATATCTCTCCCTCTCTTCTTAGAAACTGTTCGAGAGACCCGCCCCCGGGGGCTTCGAGGCCCGCGTGTGACTCGAAGCCCGAACGGATGTTTACTCTCGCCTCTGACGTGCCTTCTGACTAATCCGAGTCGCCCCGGCCGCTCAGGAAGTCTCGCCCTCGGCCGTGAGGAACTTTTCGAGTTCGGGCGCGGTCGGCAGCGCCGTGCGCGCGCCGAGTGCACGACACTTGAGGGCGGCCACGGCACAGCCGAGCGTGAGGCATGCTTCGAGCTCCTCGCCCTGGAGTAGCCCGTAGAGGAAGCCCGCGTGGAAGGCGTCGCCCGCGCCGGTCGTGTCGCGGCACCCGCCGGGGACGGCGAAGGCTTCGGCCTCGACGAAGCGCCCGCCGTGGTAGACGACCGCCCCGCGCTCGCCGAGCGTCATCCCGACGACGGCGTCCTCGCGCAGCCGTTCCTTGACGGCCCGCAGCGCCTCGCGCTCGTCCGCGACGCCGGTCAGCCTGTGCGGGAACTCCTTCGAGGAGATGAGCAGGTCCACGTGCGGCAGCAGCGCGGGCAGTCCCTCGTAGATGTTGTCAACGTCGAGCGAAACTATGGTGCCGGCCGCGCGGGCTTCGCGCGCGAGCCGGGCGCAGGCCGGCGGGTCGTGCGCGTCCATGTGCAGGACGCGGCCGCGTGCGGCGAAGTCGCGCGGCGCCTCGTGCTCGGCGTAGGCCAGACGCTCGTCGCGGTCCCAGATGACCGTGCGCTCGCCCGTGCGCGCGTCGATGAGGATGAAGGCGATCTGGTTGGTCGCGCCCTCGACCGCCTCGGCGCGCGAGCAGTCGACGCCTGTCGCGCGCAGGGTTTCGAGCCCGAAGCGGCCGGCGTCGTCCGTGCCGAAGCGGCCGGCGTAGGCTGTGCGCAGTCCCAGCCTTTGCAGCCCCACCATAGCCGAAGCCGTCTGCCCGCCGGCCGAGCGGACGTGCTCCAACAGACGCGTCTTCGTGTCGAACTCCGGGTAGGCCGGCACCACGACGAGGTGGTCCACGGCGTTTAAGCCGAAGCCGACGGCGTCGAACTCTCTCTCGGCGGGCGGCTCGAAGGGGAAGCGCACCCGCGGAGTATAAAACAAGCGGCGGCCGGGCGGCGACGCGTGCGCGGGCGGCGGACCTGTGACGGGCCTGCGTCGCGCGCGGCCCGCCCGGCTCGCCAACGGTTCCCGGCGGCGCTACACTGTGCCCAATCCACCAGAGGCAAGCGGGGGCGGTAGGCTTTGACGCTCGAAGAGAAACTGAAGAACCTGCCCGTTTCGCCGGGCGTCTACCTGCACAAGGACGAGGCCGGCAAGATCATCTACGTCGGCAAGGCGAAGAACCTGCGCAACCGCGTGCGGTCCTACTTCCAGTCGGGGCGCGGGCACGACCGCAAGACGCGCGAGCTGGTCAAGCGCATCAGTGACCTCGAATTCATCGTCACCGACACGGAGGTCGAGGCGCTCGTCCTCGAGTCGAACCTCATCAAGCAGCACCGGCCGCGCTACAACGTGCTCCTGAAGGACGACAAGCAGTACCCGCACCTCAAGCTGACAGTCGGCGAACCCTTCCCCCGCGTGATGATTACGCGGCGCATCCAGCGCGACGGCGCCCTCTACTTCGGCCCGTTCCTGCCGGCCTCGCTCGCGCGCCGCACCATAGACCTCATCAACCGCACCTTCCAACTCCGCACCTGCGACATCGAGATCGACGGAAGGCTCCCGCGCCCGTGCCTCGAATATCACATCAAGCGGTGCCTCGGCCCCTGCGTCAAGGGCTTATGCACGCCCGAGGAGTACGCCGAGAGCGTGCGCGACGTGCGGATGTTCCTCGAAGGGAAAAACAAGGAGCTGGCGGCCGACTACGAGCGGCGGATGGTGACGGCCTCCGAGGAGATGAGGTTCGAGCAGGCGGCCAAGTACCGCGATTTGCGCAAGACCGTGCTCGCCGTCTCCGAGCAGCAGAAGATGGCCGTGACGGCCGACCTCGACGTTGACATCTTCGGCTTCCACCGCGAGGGGCCGCGCCTCGCCCTTCAACTCTTCACCATGCGCGAGGGCAAGGTGGTCGGCCGCCGCGAGTTCTTCTGGGAGGATTTGCCCGAGGACGACTCTTTCGATTCGGCCGCCTTCTTCAGCGAAGTGCTCGTGCAGTACTACTCGACCGACTACGTGCCGCGCGAGGTCCACGTCCCCGTTGATTTCGAGGACCGCGAGCTGCTTGAGAAGGCGCTCGGCGAGCGCAAAGGGCGCCGCGTCCGCATCCTCGACCCGCAGCGCGGCCAGAAGCGAGAGATGATCGAGCTGGTCGAGAAGAACGCCAAGCTCGCCTTCGAGCAAAGGTTCCGCGTCTTGAAGCCCGACATGGAGCGCGTGCTCGAAGAGTTGCAGGAGACTCTGGAACTGCCGCGCTTCCCGGCGCGCGTCGAATCGTTCGACGTGTCGAACATCTCGGGCGCGGAGAACGTCGCGGCCGTGGTGGTCTGCGAGAACGGCAAGATCAACCGGGCCGAGAAGCGCAACTTCCGCATCAAGACGGTCGAGGGCGCGAACGACCCGGCCTCGATGGCCGAGGCCGTCATGCGACGCTACCGCCGGCAGCTCGAAGAGCGCAACCCCCTGCCCGACCTCGTGTTGATCGACGGCGGTAAGACCCAGCTCGGCGCGGCAGCCGCCGCCATGCGCGAGCTGGGGCTCGAAGCGGTCCCGATGGTCGGGGTGGTCAAGCCGCCGCGCCGACACAACGAGGTCTCACACCTGCTCGTTAAGGGGCGCGAGCACGAGCCCGTCTACATCGACTCCCACTCCGCGGTGCTGCGCCTCATCCAGATGATCCGCGACGAGACGCACCGCGCCGCCGTCACCTACCACCGCAAGCGGAGGGAGCTGCGCGACTTCACCTCGGAGCTGACGGCCATCCCCGGCGTCGGCGAGAAGCGCAAGAACCGCCTGCTGCGCAACCTCGGCTCGATCAGCAAAATCGCCGAGGCGTCGGCCGAGCAGCTCTCGCCCTTCGTCGGGCACAAGACCGCCGGGGAGATCGTCGAGCACTTCCGCCGCCAGCGGGCGCTGGCCGGCGGCGCGAACGACACCGAAGCCGACACGATTGACGCGCCAGCGCCAGCCGGCGCGGCCGCGGCCACCGGCGCCACTGTGACGGTTGGCGCGGCGGATGTGCCCGCGGCCGAAGCCCCGCTCCCCGGCGAGGTGCCCCTCGTCGAAGCCAACGACTCGAACGACCCGACCGTGATGACCGAAGAGACCATCGGCGGCGAGCACGTCGAGACCCGTCTGGTTGATCCCGAGGGCGACGCCGAAGACCTCCAGCCCATCCGCTCCGTGGACCAGTTCGGCAATTTGCTCGCCCGCCGCAAGTCTCGCCGCAAGCGCGGCGAGCGCACGACCAACCCGCACGGCGTCAAACGCGAAAAGCTGTCGCGTGAAGATGAAAACGATGGTGACGCGCCTGAGGAAGAAGGCGCTATAGTGTAGGGAATACGCGCCGGCCGCCTTCTGAATATCACGCCCGAAAGCCCAAGTTCGTAAGCTTCGCTGCCAAATCCCAAAGCTTACGAACTCCGGCTCTTAAGCTCCGCCTTGAACCTTTGTGGTACAACTCACCGCCGGGCGCCGGGAGAGTCCTCTGGGAAAAGAGCGTTGAAATATTCTTCCGGGACGTGAAACTTCCTGAGGAATTCTCTGTCGCGCATCATTGAGTGAGGGAACTCCGTTTCCATCTGGGCCGGCAATTCCTGAGGCAGCTTATCAAAGACAAACATCAGATTGCTCCCGGCCTCACTTATAAACGGCTTTTTGATGGTCGCATAGTTTTCGTCTCGGATGATCGACGCCCCCAGATAAGCCTGGTCTTCGAGGAGGGCCGACAACTCGGATAGCAGAAAGCCCGGCGGTCTGTAGGTGGTCACTAACTTGATCTTCTGAGTCGCGGTTTCCTCCTCACCCAGAATTTGATACTTCGGGGAACTGACTTTGACTTCGCGGTACTGTGGCTGGTGCGGACTCTGTTCTTCGACCAGATCGTTCAAGAACTCTTCGACCTCACGCCTGTTAGCCTGCGCGAAAATTTTTCCTAGCGAAGCAATGACGTAAACCTCGTCTGCTAGGTCGACCATGCTCTGCTTGATTGACAGGTGGCCCCTGCCGCGCGCCAGCAAAATTGGATACCTCGGGGTGGTCTGCCTAATCCTCACCCAGTTCCCCGTGACCAGCGCGATGATCCGGGGCAAATCTTCTGACTGTTCGTTCTTTAGTTTCTCCTTCGCCTCTTTGAGATGCGCCAACAGGTTATCCGGCATCAGAGGGCTGATGAACTTCTGCGAGTGGCTTATCTCCTTGGCGCCCGTCACAGCACTATAGGCGGCCAGCGGTATGCCCGAGAGGAGTAGACACTGAAGTGCTATCTCCGACCATCGGTCGTCGTGGGACAGGCGACCGTTCTTCATCAGCCAATGGACGCCCGTCAGGTTGTTGGTGACTACGGTAAGGTTGTCAATCCACGACGACTTCCCCGCGATACTCTGTCGCGCCTCGATGGCGTGTTCACTTAGCACTTTGAAGAAGTGAAACAGCGTGGTGCCAGCGTCTATCAGGAGTACGACTGGCTGGCTATCATTACAGAGCTTCTTCAGCCTTGCCAGCAGGTAACCACCGAACTTCTCCGCGAGGAAAACTTTCTCCTCCTTGAAGTGGTTGATTCTGTCCTTGTAAATAGTCGGTTCCCCAATCAGTATGTCTTTGTCGGAACTCAATGCCGCCGGCCGAGGGTGCTGGGGCGGCTGCGCATCCACAAATTCCTGAGTGCGGACCTCGGAAACGCGCTTGATTATTTTAGCTAGTTCTCTAATCTGCTGTAGGGCCGTGTCGCTCTTGAACCTTTCCTCGTAGTACTGCCTGAAATCAACTATCTGCCGCTGTAGGAGCACCTTCGCGCTCCGATCAGCGCTGTCCTTGTTCTCTATCTCGTTCGCCTCAACGAAGTAGATGGGCAGAATCAGGTCGTTCCTTCCTCCCTTCTCCTCGTTCTCCAGGAACATCTCCAACTCTTCGGCGCAGGCTTTACTCTTGAAGTAGGACGGGGTGATTGCGGCAATCAATACTATCGCTTCATTCTGCAGCGCATTGGATATCCTCTCCCGCCACTGCGAGCCGATCTCGATCTCTTTATCGTGAAAGATGTTGAAGTCCTTATTGCCCGTTATCTCGCGTACCTTCATCTGCAGTAGGGCCTTGAACTTCGTGACGGCCTGCCCCGAGTACTCGTCGTCATCTCTCGCATAGCTAAGGAAAGCAGCGTGTTCCATGGTTTACGCCTCGGTTCTAAGTTTGTGAGGACTCGGCATGAAGGAGCAGTGGGATTGTAGAAATAAGAATCTCTGAGCGCAAGCATTATCTGGCTTGGAATTTTCACTACTCGCCGACATGGGCGTAAGCATGAGCGCGCAGAATCTCACCTCTTTACCTCGACGACCTCTTGCGCCCGCGGATTCTGGCCTATGCCTTCCACCTGTTCCCAGTCGGACGGTTGTATCAGCGTGGTCGCCCCCGCCTGTGTCCTGTACTAGCAAGCCTAGGTGGCGGGGCCTGATACTGGCGCGCAAGGGGCGGGTAGTGAGGCAGCTTAAGTTTGGCTGTCAGGGGGGGCGAGCGGAACCATGACCGCGTGTTGGGGTCAATACCGCTTCCTATCGCCGGCTAGCGCGTTGTGCTTTTTGAGAATCTCGATTGTTCTTTCGAGCGGGAGGGCCTCGGCCGTGTTGCCGTCGCGCCCCCGGACGGTCGTCGCGCGGAGCAGCGAGTTGTAGACGGCCTCCTCGGTCGCTTCGATGGCGGCGAGGAAGAGGGGCGAGGTCGCGTCGTTGGGGAGCAGCAGGCGTTCGCGCGCGTCCGTCTCGCCGTGGCGGACGCGCGAGGCCGGCGCGGTCGAGAAGGCGATGACGTAGTCGCCGCTGCCGTTGGTCGAGGCCGCGCCGGTGCGCCCTAGTCCGAGCATGGCGCGGGCGGCAAGCCGCTTCAAATTGCGCGCGTCGAGCGGCGCGTCGGTCGCCACGACGACGATCACCGAGCCGTCGGCGAGGTCGCCGCGGTCCGCGCCCAGGGTTTTCCCTTCCCGAGAGTCGCCGGATGCTGCGCCAGCCCGTGCCGGCTCGAGTTCTTCCCTGAGGTAGTAGCGGCCCAGCTCGCGCCCGACCGGCGCGCCGTTCATCGTCAAAACGCCGCCGTAGTTGGTCTGCACCAGGACGCCGACAGTGTAGCCGCCGCGCGAGGCCGGGACGACGCGGGAGGCCGTGCCGATTCCGCCCTTGAAGCCAAAGGCCACCGTGCCCGTGCCGGCGCCGACCGACCCTTCCGCGACCTCGCCGTCGCGCGCGGCGGCGAGCGCGGCGAAGACCTCTGCGCGCCCGACGTGGCGGCCGCGGATGTCGTTCAGGAAGCCGTCGTTGGTCTCGGCCACGACGGGGTTGACCGAGCGCACCTGCTCGTTGCCGGGCAGCGCCAGCACGTAGTCGATCAGCGCGTCGGCCGCGCGAGGCACGCTCAGCGTGCTCGTCAGCAGGATCGCCGTCTCAAGCTCGCCCAGCTCCTCGACCTGCGTCGAGCCCATCAACTTGCCGAACCCGTTGCCGACGAAGACCGCCGCCGGCACTTTCTCCTGAAACATGTTGCCGCCGTGGGGCAGGACGGCCGTCACGCCCGTCCGCACCGCCTCGCCCCTGATCAGAGTCGCGTGGCCGACCCGCACGCCGGCCACGTCCGTGATCGCGTTGCGCCGGCCCGGCGGCAGCACGCCGACGACCAGGCCGATGTCGCGCGCCCGCGGGCGGGCCCCTTCTTCGCGCGTCTGCCCACGGCCGCCTTGCGTCATGAGTGTCGTCAGGAGTAGAAGGCCGAGCGAGAGTTTGAGCAGCGCCGTCATCATCCGCTCCCCCGCTGCGCCGGTCAGGGCACGAGCGTGTAGACGTAGGCGGCGTAGGCCGCGACGAGCAGCACGCCCTCCTTGCGGCTCAGGATGGAGCCGCTCCAGAGGACCGGCAGGAGCAGGACGGCCGACGCGAGGAGGGCGCCGAGGTCGAAGGCGCGCAGCCCGGCGGCCGACATCGGCTGGATGACGGCCGCGACGCCGAGCATGAAGAGGATGTTGAGGACGTTCGAGCCGACGACGTTACCGAAGGCCACGTCGGCCTCGCCCTTGTGCGCGGCCACGGCCGAGGTCGCCAGCTCCGGCAGGCTGGTCCCGACGGCGACGATGGTCAGGCCGATGACGATCTGGCTGATGCCCAGCCACCCGGCCACGACGATGGCGCCGTCGAGCAGGAGCCTCGCGCCCAGCACCAGGGCCGCGATGCCGCACGCGATGAACAGGATGTCGAGCCACGTCCGCCGCCTCGGCAGCGCGGCCGCCTCGCCGCTCGCCTCCTCGACCAGGGCGTCACCACGGTTGCGGCTCGCGGCCCAGTAGGTCAGCCACGTGTAGGCGACGCTGCCCGCCACCAGCAGCACGCCTTCGGGGCGGCTGAGCGCGCCGTCGAGCAGGAGCAGGCAGAGCAGCAGCGTGACGCCTATCATCAGCGGCACTTCGCGCCGCAGCAGCTCGGAGCGGACTTCCAGCGGGCGTATCAGCGCCGAGATGCCGAGGATGAGGGCGATGTTGGAGATGTTGGAGCCGACGACGTTGCCGAGCGCGATGTCGCTGTTGCCGGCCAGCGCCGCCTCGATGCAGACGACCAGCTCGGGGCTGCCGGTGCCGAAGGCCACGATGGTCAGGCCGACGACGAGCGGCGTCACCCCCATCCGCAGCGCCAGCGACCCGCTCCCGCGTACCAGCCCCTCGGCCCCCAGCGCCAGCAGGATCAACCCCCCGGCGATCATCAGCGCGATCATCATCGGCCCGCGACTATACCACCGGCCCGGCGCCGGCCGCAGCCGCCTGCAACTCGCGCCGCAGACGCCGCGCCTCCTCGTTCCCCAAAGTCAGTTTCATCGTGAACCCCCGGACGCGACCGCCGCGGCGGCGCCCCGCTCAGATGACGCCGGACGAGCGGAAGCGTTCGACCTGCCGGTTGTTGAGGTGGCTTTCCCTGGCCGTGAGCATCAGCTTGGTGGCGGCGGCGCCCAGGACCGCGCCGACCCCGGCCAGCGCCAGCAGGGAGCGGTGCGTCGTCAGCCAGAGCTGCATGCTGGTGTCGGTTGAACGCTCGTCGAAGGAGCCGTGAGCGCCGTGGTCGCCGGGCACGGGCTCCCAGAGGTTGTCCTGCCTGTCGGGCGAGACGGGCTCGTCGGTCTGCTGCGACTCGACGCCGTTGCGGGCCAGATACCAGTCGCCGACGCCCGGCGCCAGCTTGTCGCCGACGATGGCCTTGACCGTCGGCCAGCCGACGTAGAGCTCGCGCCGGTCGTTGTGCGCGGCCCAGTAGATGGCGCGGGCGGCGACCTCGGGCTGGAAGATGGGCGGGACCGGCTGCGGCTTGCGCGGCAGCCTCGACTTGACCCAGGAGAACTGCGGCGTGTTGAGCGCCGGCAGTTGCACCATCGTCACGCGCACCTTCGAGCCTTCGTGCAGCAGCTCCGAGAGCAGCGAGTCGTGGAAGCCCTGGATGGCGTGCTTGGCCCCGCAGTAGGCCGACTGCAAGGGGATGCCGCGGTAGGCCAGGGCCGACCCGACCTGCACGATGGAGCCGCGGTCGCGCGGCAGCATCCGCTTGAGCGCGGCCAGCGTCCCGTAGACGACGCCGAGGTACGTCACCTCCGTCACGCGCTTGTACTCGTCGGGGCGCGTCAGCTTGACGGGCGAGAAGACCGAGAGCATGGCGTTGTTGACCCACACGTCAATCGGCCCCAGCTCGCGTTCGACGCGCTCGGCCGCGGCCTCGACGGCGTCGGCGTCCGACACGTCCGTCGGGACGACGACGGCGCGGCCGCCCAACTTTTCGACCTCGCGGCGCGCTCCTTCGAGCCCGTCGCGCCCGCGCGCCACCAGCCCGACGTGGGCGCCGCACCGCGCGAACTCGCGCACCACCGCGCGGCCCACGCCGGCCGAGGCGCCCGTCACCACCACCACTTCAGGTTTGCCTTTTTTACCCATGACCTCTTTCTCACCTCGCGCCCCGTGCGGCGCGGCCAGACTCTTGGGAGACAGGTAACCACAAAAAGGTTACGAAAAGGTTATTCAAAATCTCCCCAATTTATTCTCGGCCGGCGGCACGCGGATGAAGTGTCCGGGCCGGGAGAGCTGCTCGACGTTCGAGGTCACTACCGGCTCGGGGCGCTCGCCCCCACGGCCAGGACGTAGCACGAGGGCAGACGGGTTTTCGTAGGCGAAGAGGCCGTGCCCGCGTGCGGCCGGCCGCGAGCGAAGGGCCTTTGCTTCAGTCGGCGGCGTGGCCGCGCGCGCTCTCGTGCGTGAGCGAGTTGGGGGCGTCGAGGTGCGCGCCGTCGTCCACGCCGACGCCGAGGCGGTCAACCAGCTCACCGCCGAGCCAGCCCGTCGCCCCGGCCAGCAGGAAGCCGAGGAACGAGAGGGCGAGGGCGAAGGCGGTCGGCGCGTAGGTGCCGGCCGCGGCCGGCGAGCTGTAGCGCAGGTAGAGGCTCGCGGCGAACAGCAGCAGCAGGACGACGTTGCCCGCGCCGTGCAGGAGGCCGACCGACTTGGCGCGCGTCCCCTTCGGGATGGCGAGGTAGTCGACCGTCCCGAACGGCGAGGCGACGAGTCCGCCCACGAGCCCGGCCGCGATCATCCAGAACGAGACGAGCGCCATGTTGGCGGCCGTCTCCGGCGAGCCGACGAGCAGGTAGACGATGTCGAAGATGACCGCCGTCGCCAGCAGCCCGAAAGGGAAGGGAATCAACATCTGGTGGGCCGGGTGGCCCAGGATTTTAGCCCTGCTCTCCATCTCTTCTCCTCCTTAGTTTTCGGCCTCCGGCCCGCGCGAGCCGCGCGAGCCGCCCATTGAAGCGCGGAAGTTTGTCTCGGGCGTGGCGGTAGTATTGAGAGCGCCTCGCGGCGCCGCGAAAGGGCGCGGGGGCGCCCGTCGTCAACCGTCGCGCGGTCGGCCGGGGTTTTGGTGCTAGGATAACGAGCGGACTCCGCGGCTGTAAAGACCCCGAAAGAGACGGGAGGGCACGAAGAGATGGGCCGAGACGAAACGGACGCGGGCGCGGCCGGGGAGCGTGGCGAGCCCGCGGAGAAGGAAGAACTCCGCCGCCGGATGGACGAATCGCGCGACGCCATCGCCGAGACGGTGGGCGAGATCAAGGCCGTCGTGGCGCAGCAGTACGAGGAGGTGCGCGGGCGCGTCGAGACGGTGCGCGCGGCGGCCGGCGAGGTGCTCGACTGGCACGGGCAGTTCGAGCGCAACCCGGTGCTCTGGGGCGCGGGCGCCGTCTCGGTCGGCATTCTGATCGGTCTCGGTTTGGCCCGCGCCCTCGAAGACGAGGAGGGCGACGAGGCCCGCTCGGAGTCGCTGGCCGGACGCGCCGCCAGCGAGTTGACGGCGCTGGCCGAGGCCGTGCTGCCTACCATCTCGGCGCAGGTCAGGGAGTTGTTCGGCCTCGACCTCGACGCCTACCTGCGCGAGGCGCGCCGCACGCCGGCCCCGGACGCGAAGAGTCGCGCGGGCACGAAGGTCGCGGCCGTCGAGGCCGGGGGCGGGGAGGTCGCGGCCGTCGAGGCCGAAAGCGTGAAGGCCAAAGGGTTGAAGGCCGAGAGGGTGAAGGTCGAGAGGGTGAAGGTCACGGCCGCGAAGGGCACGAAGGGCACGAAGGGCACGAAGGGCACGAAGGGCACGAAGGATACGAAGGGGGCGAAGGGGGCAAAGGCGCAGGGCGCGAAGGGCAGCGCCGGCTCGAAGCGCGGCCCGCGCAGGCGCTCCGAGAGTTGAAGGGCCGAAAGTGGGACGGGCCGTGGCGGCTGCGCGTGGCCCGTCCCGGCCTTTGCGCGGAGGTGGCCGCGGTGCTAACGTCTCGGCGAAGCGACCAACGAAAACTCTTAACAGGCCGACCTCGCTGGCCTCGACGTGCGTTCCGCGGGTGAGCCGTGCCCCGAGCCGGCCGAAACCCCGGGCGCGGGAGGGAAGCGATGAGCGAACAGGACGTAGGGAGGCGTTTGGATTTCGCGTGCGAGTGCGTTTCGTCGCACGGCGGATACGGCGATCCGTGGGCGGGGCTCGCGCAGCGGAAGCTGCTCTCGAACGGAACGAAGGAGGAGATTCTCTGCTCGGTGGCGCGCGACCCGAAGACCATCGCCCAGCTCGCGCGCGAACTCAGCCTGTCGCCCCCGAGCGTCTTCACACACGTCACCGAGCTGGTCTCCTCCGACCTCATCCGCGCGGCCGACGGCCACCCCAAGCGCCACCCCTCCGAGCGTTACTACGAGCCCAACTTCCCCGTCGTCCGTCGGGCCGAGCGCGCCGAGTTCGACTCGGTCTGCGAAGAGCTTTCCGAGCAGTTCGCCGCCCTCTTCGCGCGCAGGCTCAAGCGGCTCGAACACGCCTTCGACGGCACCGACCTCGCCGCGCGCGGCTGGAAATTCGAGGACGTGGGCCACTACCTGTACGCGCGCGTGCAGCGCGGGGCGCGCGAGCGGCTCGAAGACTCGGGCGCGCTGCCGCCGCGCCAGCCGCACCTGAACGGCTCCGAATGGGTCTTCTGGGCCGAGGAGTCCGAGGCCCCGCCCGACCCCGAAGGCTGAAGCGGACCCGGCCCGCGACGCCGGGGCGGCGAAAACCTGTAGACCGAGCAGAGACACAAGGGGAACAGTGATGAAAACGGATTCGGCACGGACAGTTTCAGTCTGGATGGAGACGGGCGATGTGCCCGGCGGCGGGAGGTTGCAGCAGGACGCGGAGGCCGACGTGTGCGTCGTCGGCGCCGGCATTGCGGGCTTGACGACCGCCTACCTGCTGGCGCGCGAGGGCAGGTCTGTCGTCGTCCTGGACGACGGACCCGCCGCCGGCGGCGAGACGGCGCGCACCACCGCGCACCTCTCCTTCGCCCTCGACGACCGTTACTACAACCTCGAAAGCATGCACGGCGAGCGCGGCGCCCGCCTCGCGGCCGAGAGCCACAAGGCCGCCATCGCCCTCATCGAGCGGATAGTCGAAGACGAGGGGATCGACTGCGATTTCGAGCGGCTCGACGGCTACCTCTTCGTGGCGCCCGGCGAGCCGACCGACCAGCTGGGCGAGGAGCTGCGCGCGGCCCACCGCGCCGGCCTCACAGAGGTCGAGTACGTCCACCGCGTCCCCTACGACGGCTACGATTTAGGCGCGGCCCTGCGCTTCCCCGAACAGGGACAGTTCCACGTCCTCAAGTACCTGGCGGGCGTGGCCGCGGCCTTTCGCCGACTCGGCGGTCGCATCCACACCGGGACGCACGCCGACGAGATAGAGGGCGGCGGGCGGGCGCGCGTCAAGACCTCTGACGGCTTCACGGTGACGGCGGGCGCCGTCGTCGTCGCCACCAACTCGCCCGTCAACGACCGCGTCGCCATCCACACCAAGCAGGCGCCCTACCGCACCTACGTCGTCGGCGCGCGCGTGCCCTCGGCTTCGGTCCCGCGCGTGCTGCTCTGGGACACGCCCGACCCGTACCACTACGTCCGGCTGCAACCCGCCGAGGGGGATGCGGGCGAGGGCGGCGAAGGCGGCGAGCGTTACGACGTGCTGATCGTCGGCGGCGAGGACCACAAGACCGGGCAGGCTTTCGACTTCGACGAGCGTTTCCGCCGCCTCGAAGAGTGGACGCGCGAGCGGTTCCCCTCGGTCGTGTCGTTCGAGTACCGCTGGTCGGGGCAGGTGATGGAGCCGGCCGACGGCCTCGCCTACATCGGTCGCAACCCGCTCGACGCGGATAACGTCTACATCGCCACCGGCGACTCGGGCCACGGCATGACACACGGCACCATCGCCGGCCGGCTGCTGACGGACCTCATCGTGGGGCGCGAGAACGAGTGGGCCGAACTCTACAGCCCGTCGCGCGTGCCGAAGGACACCGCCTCGGCCAAAGAGTACGCCGTCGAGAACCTGAACGTCGCCGCGCAGTACACTGACTACCTGACGCCGGGCGATGTCTCGTCGGTCGAGGAGATTGGTCCGGGCGAGGGCGCCGTCATCCGTCGCGGCGTGACGAAGGTGGCGGCCTTCCGCGACGAGCAGGGCGCGCTTCACGAACGCTCGGCCGTCTGCACCCACCTGGGCTGCGTCGTCGCCTGGAACAAGCTGGAGCGCTCGTGGGACTGCCCCTGCCACGGCTCGCGCTTCGCGCCCGAGGACGGCCACGTCCTCAACGGCCCAGCCATCAAAGGGCTGGCGCCGGCCGAAGCCGAGTAAGGGGAGCGGTTAAAAAGGGAAGGCGGGGGAAAGGTAAAGGCAGAAGGTTGACGAAAGGCGAGCGCGCCTTTCGTCAACCTTCTGCCTTTCGACTTCCCACTTCCTCTTTTAAACGCTTCCCCTGTCCTACCCCTGCGGGGGGGCGGGGGCGTCTTTGGCGCCGGTGAAGTCGTAGGTGACGTAGAGGCGGAGCCTGCGGTCTACGACCTCGGAGTTGACGCTGGCGGCCTGTGCGCGGAGCGTCCCGCCGGTGGCCTGGACGGGGACGGCGATGGCGATCTGCTCGCCGCGCAGCAGCGTGATGGGGTTGACCCGCTGGTTGATGACGTTCTGGACGAAGGCCGTCACCGGGCCGGCGAGGATGGGCGTCAGCCCTTCGACGTTGACGGCCTCGACGTTCAACTGTCCGTGGAGCGTCTGCGAAGCCTGATCGAAGTGGAGGGCGATGCTGGCCTGCGCCGTGCCGCGCAGGTTCTGGCAGCCGACGAAGGGCGCGGCGTAGGTGCCGCTGAAGGCCAGCGGCGCCAGCACACGCCCCTCGTCCAGCCTCACGCCCGTCTGCACGCCGCCGCCCTCGGGCAGGATCACGATCTGGTTCGGGCAGCCGCCCTCCTGTACGTTGACGAAGGAGGCCCCGCCCGCGCCGCCCGCGCCGCCGGGCGAGCCCGCGGAGCCGAGGCGGAACGAGGGCTGGCCCAGCTCCTGGAAGATAGTGCCGAGCAGCTCGTTAAAGAACTGCTCGTTGAGTTCGACGACGGCCGTGCCCGGCGGCGGCCCGCCCGGCGGCGGCGGCCCCACAGGCTCGCCCGGCACGCGGCTCGTGCGCGGCGCGCCCACGAACAGGAAGTAGACGAGCGCGCCGCCGACGATCACGCCGAGCAGGAGCGTGAGCAGGTATCTCATGTCGGGCCCTTCTCCCCTCTCCTAGCGCGAGGGCGCGGGCGAAGGCGCCGCGCCGCCGCCCTGCTGCGCGTTCATCATGTTGATGACGCCCTGCAAAAGTTGTCCGGCCTGGTTCATGAACTGCCGGACCTGCTCGGGTTCGAGCTTGGCGTAGCCCTGCGGGATTTCAAAGCGGGTCGGGTCCACGTCCGTTTTGATGTCGCGCATCTCGACGACGACGTTGCCGCCGCTAACGCCCTGCACGTTGCCCGTGGCCTGGCTGAACCCCTCGACCCTGAGCGGCAGGCCCGTCTCGTTGTCCACGTAGATGAAGCTCTCGCCCTGCACCTGCCCGGCCTGCGTGTTGGTGTTGGTCTGGCCGGCGACGCGGTACTTGGTCGTCATCCGCCCGTTCAGAGACTCCTCGCCGACCTTCGTCACTCCCTGCTGGCGGCTGGTGTAGGCGACCATCTGGCCCGGCGTCAGCGAGCGCCCGATCTCGAAGCCGGTCATCTCCGGCGTCAGCTCGGCGTACTGCTTCCGCCCCTCGATGATGACGTAGCGCTTGTCGGGCTTGTCGAGGAAGGCCAGGCGGCCCATCGGCGTGTTGACCGAGTAGACGCGGTCCGCGCCGTTGCGCGCCACCTCGATCTGCTGCTGGAACGTGGCCGACTGCTGCCCCTGCGTCGTGCCCGAGACGTGGACGACGGCGCTGTACTTGTCGGGCTCCTTGGCCTCGATGGTGGCGCCCCCGCCGGTCGTCATCGTCGTCGAGGTCATGTTGGCGCTGTTCGAACTGTTGATGTTCAGGTTGGCGCCGGTGGTCGTGGTGTTCGTGTTGGTGACGGCCGCCTGCTGGCAGGCCGCGCCGGCCAGCGCCGCCAGTAACAGGCACGAGCCGCCCAGCACCTTCGCAGACTTACAGAGAGACATGAACCTACTCTCCTCCTGTGACAGAGATGGTTTGACAGCGGATTGTCCGAGGGGGTTTTACGAGCCGGCGACAGGATAGCACATGGCGGGCGGGATGGCAGAGCTGCCGGGCGCCCCGGCAGCGGCGGAAGTTCGGTGGGGCGCATGCCTTCGGGCCGCGCCCGCCGTTGACTTACCCGCGATTTTGAAATAAAAAATTGTCCCATTCCCCGGTAAGGCCCCCGCCGGTATTTAAGTTCGGACGCGCGGCGGAACGCTCGTTCCGCCGCGACAGCCCTCCGCCATGAGCAGACTGACCCGGCCTGTCGCGCTCTACCTCGTCGCCGCCCTGTGCTGCGCGCAGTTCGCCTGCGGCCGCGGCGAGCCGCCGCCCACACCGCTCGAAGCCATTGACGAGATCGACCGCCGGACCGACGTGCCGATGTCGCCGCCCTCGGTCGAGCGCGACCTCGCAGCCCTGCGCGCGAAGGGCACGCTGACGGTGCTCGCGCCCTACAACTCGACAACCTACTTCGTCTACCGCGGCGAGCCGCTCGGCTACGAGTACGAGCTGCTGCGCGAGTTCGCCAAAAGCCAGGGGCTCGCGCTCAAGATGGTGGTCGTCGCGGACCGCCGGAGCCTGCTGCCGCTCCTCAACGGCGGCGAGGGCGACATCGCCGCGGCGCGCCTGATCCCGACGCCGGAGGATGAGCGCCACGTTTCCTTTACCCGCGCCCTCTACCGCACAGAGCCCGCGCTCGTGCAGCAGGAGGCCGGGCCGGAGGAGGCCGGGTCGGGCGCCGAGAAGGCCCTCGAAGCCGGCCCCGCCGACGAACTGCCCGAGACCGACATCGAGGCCCGGCTCATCAACCGCCCCACGCAGCTCGCCGGCGAGACCGTACACCTGCCCGAGAGGCACGCCTACAGGCGCGCGCTCGTCGAGCTTTCCGACGAGGTCTCGGGCGACATCCACGTCGTCGAGCTGGGCGGGAAGTTGCAGGACGAGGCCCTGGCGCAGAAGGTCGCGCGCGGCGAGGTGAAGCTGACGGTGATGCAGAGCAACCTGGCGCTGCTCAAGGAGGCCGAGTTCAAGAACCTGCGCGTGCGCCCAGTGGTCGGCCGCACGCACGGCGTCTCGTGGGCCACGCGCCGCAACTCGCCGGAGCTGTTGGCCGCGCTCAACGCCTGGATCGAGAGTGAGCAGCAGGGCGAGCTCTTCGACCGCCTCTATCGGAAGTACTTCGTGGACCGCCGCGGCCACGTCGAGCGCGTCGCCAGCGAGTACCTGACCTCGACGACGGGCAGGCTCTGCAAGTACGACGATCTGCTCAAGCGCGCGGCGGCCGAGCTGGGCTGGGACTGGCGGCTGCTCGCGGCGCAGGTCTACCAGGAGTCGCGCTTCGAGCCGCACGCGCGCTCGTGGGCCGGCGCCGTCGGGCTGCTCCAACTGATGCCGCCGACGGCCCGCCAGTTCGGCGTCGGCGACCCGCTCGACCCCGAGCAGAACGTCCGCGGCGCCGTCGCCTTCCTCCGCTGGCTCCGCGATTACTGGCGCGAGCGCATCCCCGACGAGGCCGAGCGGCTCAAGTTCGTCCTCGCCTCCTACAACACCGGCGCCGGCCACGTGCAGGACGCGCAGCGACTGGCGGAGAAGTACGGCGGCGACCCGAAGCGCTGGGACGACGTGGCCTACTGGCTCCTGCAAAAATCGACGCAGCGTTATTCGGCCGACCCCGTCGTCAAGTTCGGCTTCTGCCGCGGCGTCGAGCCGGTCAACTACGTCTCGCACATCCTCGAACGCTTCGACCACTACCGGCAGTTCGTCGTCGCCGAGACTGCCTCGCGCGCCCGCGCCCGCCGCGGGAGCCCCCCGAGGCTCTGAAGGCCGCGCCGCGAATCCTTCACTTAACGCCGAGAGCGCGGGCCGCCGTCTCAAGCTCGGTTACCTGAGACGGCGGCCCGCGCGCCTTTCAACGTCAGCCTTGTTCGTGGCTCAGGAGACTTCGAGGACGTGGCGGGTGGGGGCGTCGGCGTGCGGGACGAAGCAGCGGCGGCAGCGGGCCTCGTAGGCGTCCGCCGCGCCGACGACGACGCGGCCCTCGACCTCGACGGTGCGCTGCGAGTAGTTGGCCGGCCGGCCGCAGCGGACGCAGATGGCGTGGGTCTTGGTGATGTACTCGGCCACGGCCAGCAGTTGCGGCATCGGCTCGAAGGGGCGGCCCGTGTAGTCCTGGTCGAGGCCGGCGACGATGACGCGCACGCCGCGGTCGGCCAGTTGGTTGACCACGCCGACCAAATCCTGGTCGAAGAACTGCCCCTCGTCGATGCCGACGACCTGCGTGTCCGGCTCGACCCCGGCCAGCACGTCGGCCGCCGTCCGCACGGCCACCGACTCGTGACGCATCTCCGAGTGTGAGACGATGTGGTCGCGCGAGTAACGCTCGTCAATCTCCGGCTTGAAGACCTGCACCTTGAGGCGCGCGATCCTGGCACGGCGCAGCCGCCGGATCAGCTCCTCTGACTTGCCCGAGAACATCGAACCCGCGATCACCTCGATCCAACCGTCCGCGCCCGTGTCGAACCTGAGCTGAGCCATGTGCTCGTCGTTGCCTTCCGCCATCAATCTCTCCATCCCTCGCCGGTCGCCTTTCAAGTCTCGGTCGTTAGAGTCTCGCCGCTCACACGTAGAGCCGCGGGTTGTAGAAGGGGGCGAAGGCCGCCAGCAGCGCCGCCTCGAAGCTAGCCGCCCGCGTCAGCAGGCCGCGCGAGAGGACGCCCCAGGCGCCCTGGCGGCTGCGCACGTCGTGCTCGCCGGCCACCTCGTCAATCACCTCGCTCAGCTCGCGCCCGGCCCCCTCGACGCGGCGCACGATCTCGGCCGGAACCATGACGGCCGGGGCCGCCCCGAAGGCCCCGCGCGCGCCGTCAGTGACGTAGGCCCAGCCTTGCAGGAAGGTCTGCCGCCGCCCCTCGAAGGTGACCGAGTGGAAGCCGCCTTCGAGGCCCACGTAGAGGTCGGCCTCGCGCCCCTCGCGCCCGAGCAGCTCGCGTATCGCCCCGGCCCGCCCCTGCGCCCCGCGCATGAGCTGCATCTCCGAGAGCGGCATGCGCGCGACGCCGCTCTCGACCGAGCGCGAGACGATCTCGGCCCGCCGCCACGCCGCGTCTACCTCGGCGACGCGCAGGCAGGCGGCGCGCACCGCCATGATCTTGGCCGCGCGGGCCGAGCCGAGTGCGACGAGCATTGCTTTGACCAGCCTTTGACGCCGGGGCCGTGGGAGTCTCTGTGTCGGTCGGGCGTCGAGCGGGAGTCTTGGCCCGGCGGCCGTTCGGGCCGGGGGGCGGAGCGGGGACGAGGCTATAATACGGCGCGGTAAAAGGCAAAAGGCGGCGGGCGAAAGTGGAGGAAGTGCCCTCCCGCCTTCACCCGCCGCCCCGCTTTGCCAGCCTGCTTTGCCGTCTCTTACGCCTCTGCGCGCCGCCGTCAGCGGTGGCCGTCTCGGTCCTCGTAGAGGTGGACCTCGCCCTTGACGATCATGTAGGGCATCCGGCGCTCGGCGATCCAGGGGTAGCGCGAGCGATACTCCCTGTACTGGTCGTTGGTGACGATGCTCGCCTCGTACTGCTCGGCGATCTGGATGATGAAGTAGTCGGCGTCGGTGCCGGCCGGCACCTGCCGGATGGACTGGTGCTCGATGAGGGCCTCGATCTGCTCGGGGTCGTCCACGTCGTACTTGAGGCTGGCGTCGATGACGACCAGCGGCTCGAAGCCCTGCCCTTCGAGCGCGCGGCGCACCGCCACGATGTTCGAGACCTTCGGCTTGCCGCCCACGCTCTTCTCCTCGTGCGCGACGTTCGACCCGTCAACCACGACCACGCGCTTCTTCGCCATCCGCCCGCGTCACCCCGCCGATTAGTTTTCGAGAGCTTAGTCGCCGATCAGTATAGGGGGGAAAGGGGAAAAGGGGAAAAGGAGAAAGGGGAAGGGGAAGAGGATATGGAGCACCAGAGGCAGTAAGGCAGGTGCGAGGCGTGCTCAACCGGACTACCGCCCCTTTTCGCTTCTCCCCCTTCCCCTTTCCCCTTTCCCCTCAGTGAACTATCCACTCGGCGTCGGAGACGAGGCAGACGCCGCCGTAGCGTTTGAGGACCGGGCGGACGGCCTCGACAAGAGCCGAAAGCTGCTCCTCCGGGCAGGCCGTCAGGACGTAGCTGTTGCGGAACACGTCGGTCAGGTCGTCGCCCGCGCGCTCGCCGCGCTCGCCCTTGCCGGTGACGCCGCCGAAGACAGTGTAGCCCGAGACGCCGCACGCCTCGACCAGCCGCAGCACCCGCGGCAGCTCCACCGAGTCAATCACTATTTCAACCCTCTTGACCGGCCTCATCATTCTTTACCCCCACCAGGCGTTGATGACGAAAAGGTAGAGCGGCAGCCCGACCACGATGTTGAAGGGGAATGTAATCGCCAGCGACATCGGGACGTAGAGGCTCGGGTTGGCCTCCGGCACAGACAGGCGCATCGCCGCCGGCACGGCGATGTAGGACGCGCTCGCGCACAGGACTGTGAACATCAGCGCGTCGCCTTTGGGCATCCCCAGCGCCCACGCCAGAGAGACGCCCACGGCCGCGTTGACGAGGGGCGCGACCACCGCGAACAGGGTCAGGACCGGCCCGGCCCGCCTGAGAGCCCCGACGCGCTTGGCCGAGATGAGCCCCATGTCGAGCAGGAAGAAGGCCAGGATGCCCTTGAAGATGTCTTCGGTGAAGGGGCGCATGCCGGCCTCGCCGGCCTCGCCCGTCAGCAGCCCCACCACGAGGCTCCCCATGATGAGGAAGACCGAGCCGTTCAGGAACGCCTCGCGCAGCAGCTCGCCCCACGAGAACTCGGCCACCCGCCCGTCGTCGCCCCGCGCGTTCAGCTTGTAGAGCAGCACGCCGATGACGATGGCCGGCGACTCCATCAGCGCCATCGCCGCGACGAGGTGGCCGCCGAACTCCAGTCCCATCCGCTGGAGGAAGGCCGCGGCCGTGATGAAGGTGACGGCGCTGATCGAGCCGTAGGTGGCCGCGACGGCCGCTGCGTCGGCCGCGCCGAGCCGCCGCCGCAGCGCGAAGAAGGTGTAGACGGGGACGGCCGAGGCCATCAGGATGGCCGCCAGCAGCGCGTAGACCACCTCGCCGCCGAACCCGCCCCGGTGCAGCTCGACCCCGCCGCGGAAGCCTATCGAGAGCAGCAGGTAGAGCGAGAAGAACTTCGGGAGCGGCTGCGGGATTTCGAGGTCCGAGCGGACGGCGACCGCCAGCGCGCCGAGAAAGAAGAACAGGATCGGCGGGGCGAGCAGATTCTGTAGAACGATGCTGGCGTCCACGCGCGTTAAGTTCGGCCGTCGGGGTCTGGAAAGGGTGGGCCGATTCTAAGGGAGCGGCGCGCCGGCTGTCTAACACTTCAGCCGCCCACCCGCCGCCGTGGGGCTCGCTTGACTTTGCCCGCGCCGCTTGCAATTCTCTCAGCTCAGACGAGACTACAACGCGAGCGCGATAAAAACCCCCGGAAGTTGAGGTGTCAGAGATGCCTGCGAGCGACTTGGCGAGCGAGTTGATTTACGACTGGAACAGGGTCGAGCCCTTCGCCGGGCGGCCCGGCCGCAAGGTCAGCTTCGACGACGAGACGCTGCGCGACGGCCTGCAATCCCCCTCGGTCGTCGAGCCGCCCGTCGAGAAGAAGATCGAGCTGCTCCACCTGATGAACGACCTCAGGATTGACACGGCCGACATCGGCCTGCCCGGCGCCGGCGGCACCCACGCCGAGGGCGTCGAGCGCCTGGCCCGCGAGATCGTCGAGCAGAAGCTCGCCATCCGCCCCAACTGCGCCGCGCGCACGCACCAAAACGACATCCGCCCCATCGCCGAAATCTCGCAGCGCGCAGGCATCCCCATCGAAGCCTGCACCTTCATCGGCTCCTCCCCGGTCCGCTTCTACGCCGAGGAGTGGACGCTCGACAAGCTGCTCCGCCTGACCGAGGAGGCCGTCAGCTTCGCCGTCTCCGAGGGGCTGCCCGTCATGTTCGTAACCGAAGACACGACGCGCGCCCACCCCGACACCATCCGCGCCCTCTACACGACGGCCATCCGCTGCGGCGCCCGCGCCGTCTGCGTCTGCGACACGGTCGGCCACTCGACGCCCGACGGGACGCGCGCCGTCGTCCGCTTCGTCCGAGGGATCATCGAGGAGCAGGGCGAGCCCGTGAGGCTCGACTGGCACGGCCACCAGGACCGGGGCCTGGGCGTCATCAACTCGATTGCGGCCGTCGAGGCCGGCGCCGACCAGGTCCACGGCTCGGCCCTCGGCGTCGGCGAGCGCGTCGGCAACACGCCGATGGACCAGTTGCTCGTCAACCTCCGGCTGCTCGGATGGATTGACAACGACCTCTCGAAGCTGCGCGAATACTGTCAGACCGCCGCGGAGGCGACGGGCTGGACCATCCCGCACAACTACCCCGTCTTCGGCCGCGACGCCTTCCGCACGGCCACCGGCGTCCACGCGGCCGCCGTCATCAAGAGCTACCGCAAGGGCGACCCCGGCCTCGCCGACCTCGTCTACTCGGGCGTGCCCGCGCACCTCTTCGGCATGAAGCAGATCATCGAGGTCGGGCCGATGAGCGGCAAGTCGAACGTCGTCTACTGGCTCGAATCGCGCGGCCTCGAAGCCACCGATGAGCGCGTCCAGCGCATCTTCGACCACGCCAAGAGCGCCCACGGCGTCCTCACCGAGCAGGAGGTCATGCAACTCGTCTGAGCGGCGCGCGCGGCCCTCGTCTTTCCTCGTCGTTATGCCCACAGCTTCCGCCGTCGCCGAGCCGAGGGAGGTCATGAACGACCTCCTGGCCGACGAGCGCGTGCGCCGCGCCTTCCGCATCTTCGAGGAGCGGGCCGAAGAGATCGACGCCGAGCACGTCCGCATCTGCGAGGTGCCGGCGCCGCCCTTCGGCGAGGCCGTGCGCGCGGCCTACCTGCGCGAGCGCCTGCGCGAGTGCGGGCTTGCGGCGGCCGAGCTCGACGCGGAAGGCAACTGCGTGGCGCTGCGGCCGGGCCGGTCGGAGCGGCCGCTGCTCGTCCTGAGCGCACACCTCGACACGGTCTTCCCCGAAGGCACGGACTTCACCGTCAGGCGCGACTCTGCGGGGCGGATGCACGCGCCGGGCGCGGCCGACGACGGGTGCGGGCTCGCAGGGCTGCTTGCAATCGCGCGCGCGCTCGAAGAGTGCCGAGTCGAGACGGCCGGCTCGATCCTCTTCGTCGGGACCGTGGGCGAGGAGGGCGAGGGGAACCTGCGCGGCGTGCGCCACCTGCTGACGGCGGGCGGCTGGGCCGGCCGCGTCGATGCCTTCATCAGTCTCGACGGCCCCGGCGTCGAGCGCGTGACGAACGCCGCGCTCGCCTCGCGGCGCTACCGCGTCCGCTGCCGCGGCGCGGGCGGCCACTCGTGGGGCGACTTCGGCACGCCCAACCCGGTCCACGCAGTCGGCCGCGCCATCGCGCGCCTCGCCGCCTACCCCGCGCCCAAGCGCCCGCGCACCACCTTCAACGTCGGCCGCGTCGAGGGCGGAGCCTCGGTCAACGTCATCCCGCACGAGGCCGCCTTCGACGTTGACCTGCGCTCGGAGTCGGAGGAGGAGCTGAGGCGGCTCGACGCCTTTTTCCGACGCGCGGCGCGCGAGGCGGCCGAGGACGAGAACGCCGCCCGACGCTCGGGCACGCGCCCCCTCGAACTCGAAGTGACCTTAATCGGCGACCGGCCCGGCGGCGAGACTCCGCCGCGGGAAAGGATCGTGCGCCT
Source organism: Pyrinomonadaceae bacterium (assembly GCA_035645715.1). Taxonomy (GTDB): domain Bacteria; phylum Acidobacteriota; class Blastocatellia; order Pyrinomonadales; family Pyrinomonadaceae; genus QHXN01. Next base: position 42,996 of record DASQMB010000067.1, on the reverse strand, counting down.
CGCCGTCGAGGCCACGAGCGCCGTCGGCGCCCGGCCCTTCCTCGACCGCTCCTCGACCGACTCGAACGTCCCCATCTCGCTCGGCATCCCGGCCGTCACGCTCGGCGCTGGCGGTTCGTCGGCCAACACCCACACGCTCGAAGAGTGGTACGACCCGCGCGGCCGCGCGCAGGGGCTCAGGCGCGCTCTCCTCGTCGCCCTCGGCGCGGTGGGACTGGCCCCGCCGCCCAAACGCTCGCCGGCCGACTGACGCAGGCGTTGACGAAAGCAGGAGTGGCGGCCCCGTCGAGAGTCGACGGGGCCGCCACTCCTGCTTTCGTCAACCCTCAGTGCCCGGCCCGCCCGGGCGAGGAACTAAAAACTGAAAACTACAAACTGAAAACTGTTTCCCTCAGTTGACCGGGATGGTGATGACCGTCGAGCCGGGGCTGCCGGCGGGGAAGCGGCGGCTGCGGGCGATGCGGACGGCGGTCGAGCCGTACCCCTCTGCGCCGGGCGTGGCGCCGGCCACGGAGGCTTGCGTGACGCGCCCGGCCTCGTCGTAACTGACGGCGACGCGGACCGACTTCGGGCCGGCCGGGGCCGGCGTGGGCGCGGCCTTCGCCGCCTCGGCCTCCGTGCGTTTCATCTCCTCGCGGCGTTCGCGCTCGCGCCGCTCGCGCTCGCGTCGTTCGCGTTCCTCGCGCTCGCGCCGCGCTGCCGCTTCGGCCGAAGCAGCGTCGGGCGTGGCGGCGGGGGCGGGCTGCTCGATTGCCGCCGCTGCCGGGGCTGCCTCGGCGGGCCCCGCGGCCGCCTCGGGCGCCGGGCTCTCGGCTGACGCCGGAACCGCGTGCGGCCGGGCCGGCGTCGGCGAGCGACGCAGGAGCGGGACGGCCACGACCGCGCAGGCCAGCACGACGCTCGCGGCGACGCCGAGAGCTACCCACTTCCTTTTGCCCCCGCCGGCGCCCGTCGCGCTGTCGACCGTTAGCGAGAGCGGGGCGGCTGATGCGGCTGCCGCCTCGTCCGCCGGCGCCTTCGCTTCGCGCCTCTCCTCGCTCTTCCTCTGCGAATCGCCGAGCCGCTCGACCTGGTCGAACATCGCGGCCATCTCGGACTCGCTCGGGCTGAAGTTGCCGAAGGCGTCCTGCTCGGTCGGCGAGACCCCTTCGTCGAGGCGGCGCAAGCCTTCGAGCACGACCTGCGTCCACGACTCGCTGATGGTCCGGCGGCTGGGCTCCACCTCCGGGCTGAAGTCGAAGGCGGCGTTGGGTAGCGTCAGCGAGAAGTAGACGGCCTCCGGGCCGTTTAGCGCGCCGACCTTGGCGTCAACCAGCTCGCCCTCCTTGATGAAGAAGACGCTGTGGCCGCGCGGATAGTCGATCTTGAGTCGGCCCGTCTTGCGCTGGTTGCAGAAGAATTCGATCAGTTCGGCCAGCGACATGTCGCTGAGCTGTCCGGTCAGTGCCATGTGTTTCCTCTTTTGCAACGGGGCTTCGGGCGCCCCCGGTCAGGTGTCTGGCACGCGCGCCGGCTGGGGGCGCGCGTCCGCCATCATTTGAGGGTGAAGTTGTAGTTGATACTGCCGGTGACCTTGACGGGCTGGCCCGACAACAGCGTGGGTACGAAGCGGGCCAGGCGGGCGGCCTGCTCGCCGGCCTGCTGCAACATCGGCGGCCCTTTGACGGCTTTAGCCGAGATGACCTTGCCCGACACGTCGATAACGACCTCGACCTCGACGACGCCGGAGATGCCGGCGCGCCGTGCCATGTCCGGGTACTGCGGCGGCGGCAGGCTGATGGCCTTACCGTTGAGGATGCCGCCCGAAACCGGCTTGAGTGGGCCGCGCACGACCGGCTTCGCGGCCTCCTCCTCGGCCTTCGCCGCCGGCCCGGGCACCGCCGGCTCGGTCTTTGCCGGCTCAGGCTTTGCCGCCGGTTCGGGCTTGGCGGCAGGCTCGGTCTTCGCAGCTTCGGTCTTCAGAGCAACTTCGGTCGGCGCGTTCGGCCGATTCGGGCTCGCCGCGGCCGGCGATGCCTTCGGCGCCTCCGCCGTCCTCTCAGCGGCCTTCTCCGTGGGCCTTTCAGTCGGCCTCTCGGCGGGCTTCTCGGTCGGCCTCTCGGCGACCTTCTCGGCGGCCTTGTCGGTCGGCGAGTCTGCGGCCCTGCCGGCGGACTTGAACGAGGCGTGTTGCACGCCATCAGCCGCGGGTTGTGAAGAGGCGGGTTGCGAGGGCGAGGCCGAAGGCTGGTTGCTGGCAGGCTTGAAGACCGCGGGTTGTGTGGCGGGCGCAGCCTGTGCGGGCGCGGCCGTCTGTGCGGGTGCGGGCGGCGTCGCCTGCGCGAGCCTGGCAGCCGTCTTCTCTTCGAGGTAGTAGGCGATGGTGCGGTAGGTTACTTCGGTCGGCTCGAAGGTGAGCTTCCCGCCCTCGACGACGGCCACGGCGGTCGTCATCTTCACCCAGTTGCCGACCGCGTCGAACTCGTACTCGTAGGTCTCCTTCGCCAGCAGCGACCCGTCCGCGTCGTGCAGCGTCATCTCGACCATGTTGCCGCGCTCGTCGTACTTGTAGACCTCCTTGCCCGTCAGCGTGCCCCCGGCCGTCAGGAAGTAGGCGCTGTCCACCCGCCCGCCCTTGTTGTCGTAGGTGATCGTTTCAAGCACCGACCGCGGCCCCTCGACCGGCTTGCCGTTCTTGACGGTGATCTTGGCCGTCTCGGTCTTGACGCGCCGCACGGGGCCGACCAGCCCGTCCTGCTCGCGGTCGTTGGCGGCGAGCGTTGCGTGGCGCGGCGTCGAGAAGCGGCTGGCAGCGCCCGCCTTTCCCGCGCAGAGTGCGGGCGGGGCGGCGCAGAGTGCCAGCAGCAGGAGCAGGGGCAATCGCCTGTGGGTCTTTGGGTTCGGCATCGGCTTCACTCCGGGGATGCTCGCGCGCGGCGGATTCGTTCGGGAGGAGGGGCGACGGGGCGCGACGACCTTAATTGCGGCGTGCGCGGGCGGCGGTCGGGGCCGGGCTGGCCGGCGCCGGCCCGTTTCGTCTGTCTTGAGAGTGGCTTCCGAGCGCCGTCGGAGAGGTGGGCGACGGAAAAGGTGGGTCGTCTCTCGCCCGAGTCCGGCCGTCTGTCCTTCGCTTCTTTCGCCTCAAGGAGGCTCGGCCGCGGGGGCCGCGACGGCGAAAGCATTATACATGACAAACTATGTTTGTCCATACTAAACATGACGGGGCTGCGGTAAATCAGAGGGGAAACCGGGAGGAAGTGGCGGGTAGGACGGGCCGGAAAAGTGGGGAACTCAGCTCGAAAAAAGCGAGGACATGCGCTCGGTGGTGAAGGCTGCGCGGGCGGCGGAGTAGGCGTGTTCGACCGTGATGCGGTCAATGGTGTCGGCGGCGACGACGCGGTGGCGTTCCCCGGGCGGGATGTAGCAGTTGAACATCGGATGGTGCTGCATGAGGATGACGACGGGCGTGCCGACGGCCGCCGCGACGTGCATCGGCCCCGTGTCGTTCGAGACGAAGACCGAGAGGCGGGCCGCGGCCGCGGCCAGTTGCGGCACGGTCAGGCGGTCGAGCACGGCGGCCGAGGGCGGGAACTTCTGGCGGGCGCCGCGCACCAGCTCGCGCTCCTCCGGCCCGGCGAAGATGACCGTGCGGACGGCGTCGTTGCGTTCCAGCGACCAGGCCAGCTCGGCGAACCTCCCGACGGGCCAGCGGCGGCTCGGGTGGCCGGCGCCGGGGAACATCCCGACGAGCGGACCTTCGAGGCCGATCTTCTCCTTCCTGAACAGCTCGGAGACGGCGCGCGAGTCCTCTTCGCGCACGGGCAGGCGCGGCGTGCGCGAGACCTCACCGACGCCGAGCGGGGCGAGCACGTCGAGGTAGCGGTCTACCGCGTGCTTCGAGCGGTCTTCGACGGGCGGCGGCGGGCGGAAGTTCGAGAGGTAGTCGAGCGAGCGGGTGGGCCGGCGCGCGTAGAGCCTGTGCGGCGCGCCCGAGAGATAGCCGAGCAGGTTGGTCTCGGAGAGGCTGTGGAGGTCTATGACGAAGTCGAAGCGGCGGCGGCGGACCTCCGCGACCAGCTTGCCGATGCGGAAAACAGACAGGACTTTCGAGCCGTCGCGCAGTCCCACGCGGTCAACGGCGAGCACGTCGTCGGCCACGCCGGCCAGCTCGACCACCGAGCCGGCCGCGCGGCCGACCGCCACCGTCAAGCGCGCGCGGGGGAACTTCTGCCGCACGGCCGCGAGCGCGGGCAGGCTCAGGACCACGTCGCCGAGCTGGCCGAAGTCGATGACGAGGATGTTGCGCGGCGCGAAAGTCATCGGGCGTAGAAACGGCCGCGCGCCTCAGGATGTTTCACGCAGGTCGCGGCCGGTCATCTCCTCGGGCTTCTCGATGCCGAGCAGGCCGAGGATGGTCGGGGCCACGTCTTCGAGCGCGCCGCCCTCGCGCAGCCGCACGCCCTCGTGCCCCCGGCCGACGAGGTGGAAGGGCACGGGGTTGCTGGTGTGGGCCGTGTGCGGCTGGCCGGTCCTGAGGTCTATCATCTGCTCGCAGTTGCCGTGGTCGGCGGTGATGAGGCAGGTTCCGCCCGCCGTGCGCATGGCCTTCGTGATCCAGCCGAGGCAGGTGTCCACGTACTGAACGGCCTCTACCGTTTTGTCGAGGACGCCCGTGTGGCCGACCATGTCGGGGTTGGCGAAGTTGACGATGAAGACATCCGTTTCGCCCTCTTCAATCGCGCGCAGGATTTTGTCTGTGAGCTTGAAGGCGGCCATCTCGGGCATCAGGTCGTAGGTGGCTACCTTCGGCGAGGGCACGAGCAGGCGGCGCTCGTGCGGGAACTCCAGCTCGGTGCCGCCGTTGAAGAAGTAGGTGACGTGGGCGTACTTCTCGGTCTCGGCGAGGCGGTAGTTTCTGACGCCGACGGCGGCGAAGACTTCGGCCAGGATGTTCCGGTGCTTGAGCTGCGGGAAGGCTACGGCCAGCGGGAACTCCTTGTCGTAGACGGTGAAGCAGGCGAACGCGACGCGGGGCCGTTCGGGCGTGGGGAACTCCTCGAAGCCGGGGACGGCGAGGGCACGCGTGAGCTGGCGGGCGCGGTCTGCGCGGAAGTTGAAGAAGACGACCGAGTCGCCGTCGCGGACGGTGGCGACGGGCCGGCCGTCCTCGCGGGTGATGACGACAGGCTCGACGAACTCGTCCGTCACGCCGCGCTCGTAAGAGGCCCTGACGGCCGCGACCGGGTCGGGGGCCGGCTCGCCCTCGCCGCCCACCAGCATGTCGTAGGCGCGGCGCGTGCGCTCCCAGCGCTTGTCACGGTCCATCGCGTAGTAGCGCCCGCAGACGGTGGCGACCTCACCGCAGCCGATCTCGGCGATCTTCTCCTGCAAGAGCTTGAGGTAGTGTTGCGCCGAGGAGGGCGGCGTGTCGCGCCCGTCGAGGAAGCAGTGGACGTAGACGCGCCCGTGCCCGCGCGCTTTCGCCATCCGCAGCAGGGCGTAGAGGTGCTCCTGCGAGGAGTGGACCAGCCCGTCCGAGAGCAGGCCCATCAGGTGAAGGGCGCTGCCCGAGGCCCGCGCCGCGTCGAGGGTCGAGACGAGCGCGTCGTTCGAGAAGAACTCGCCGGTCTCGATTGAATAGTCGATGCGCCGGATGTCGGTCATGATGACCCGGCCGGAGCCCATGTTGAGGTGGCCGACCTCGGAGTTGCCCATGATGCGGCCGGGCAGCCCGACGCAGGTGCCCGACGCCTCGATCAGCGTGTGCGGGTACTTCTCAAGGAACTCGTCGTAAAAGGGCGTTTGGGCGAGCGCGATGGCGTTGCCTTCGCGCTCGGCCGTGTGGCCCCAGCCGTCGAGGATGATGAGCGCGAGCGGCCCACGTTTCTTAGTCAACTTCCGCCTCTCCTGTCCTGTCTCCCCGGCCGCCCGAAACTACCCGCGCGCCGCCTTCGCAGACTTCTTCGCTCCGCCCCTCGTCGTTCCCTTCGTCGCTGCTGGCTGCCGCGCGCCGCCCTGCCCGGCCGCGCCGCCTCTGGCCGCCGCGCCCTTAGCCGCGCCCGAGCGCGCGTGCGCCTCTTCGAGCTGGTAGAAGGCCGCGAGGCCGGGGTAGCGGGCTGCCCCGCGCAGGTCTTCCTCGATGCGGAGAAGCTGGTTGTACTTGGCGACGCGGTCGGTGCGCGAGAGGCTGCCGGTCTTGATCTGGCCGGCGTTGGTGGCGACGGCGAGGTCGGCGATGAAGGTGTCTTCGGTCTCGCCCGAGCGGTGCGAGATGACGGCGGTGCGGCGGTGCGTGCGCGCCAGCTCTATCGCGTCGAGCGTCTCGGTGAGCGTGCCGATCTGGTTGACCTTGATGAGTATGGAGTTGGCGACGCCGAGCTCGATGCCGCGCCGCAGGAATTCGGTGTTGGTGACGAAGAGGTCGTCGCCGACGAGCTGGACGCTGCGGCCCACCTCGTCGGTCAGCATCTTCCAGCCCTGCCAGTCGTCTTCGGCCATGCCGTCTTCGATGGAGATGATCGGGTACTGCCTCGCCCACCCGGCCCAGTAGGCGACCATCTCCTCGCTCGACAGGCGCCGCCCGTCAGACTTCTTGAAGACGTAAGCCTTGCCGTCGTGAAACTCCGAGGCCGCCGGGTCGAGCGCGAGCATGACGTTCGTGCCGGCGTTGTAGCCGGCGCGGGTGACGGCTTCGAGGATGGTCTCGACGGCCTCCTCGTTCGAGCGCAGGTTGGGGGCGAAGCCGCCCTCGTCTCCCACGGCGGTCGAGTAGCCGAGTTCTTTCAGCACGCCCTTGAGCGCGTGGAATATCTCGGCGCCCGCGCGCAACGCCTCTGCGAAGCTCTCGGCCCCGACTGGCACGACCATGAACTCCTGAAAGTCCACGTTGTTGTCGGCGTGTGCGCCGCCGTTGAGGATGTTCATCATCGGGACGGGCAGCGTCCGCGCGTTGGCGCCTCCGAGGTAGCGGTAGAGAGGAACCTGTAAGTGAGTGGCGGCTGCGCGGGCCGTCGCCAGCGAGACGGCGAGCATGGCGTTGGCGCCGAGCTTCGACTTGGTGCGGGTGCCGTCGAGCGCGATAAGCGCGGCGTCCACCTCGGCCTGGTCGAGCGCGTCGAGCCCCTCGACCTCGGGCGCGATCCGCTCGTTAACGTTCTCGACCGCCTTGCGCACGCCCCTGCCGAGGTAGCGCTTGCGGTCGCCGTCGCGCAACTCGACCGCCTCGTTCTCGCCCGTCGAGGCGCCCGAGGGGACGGCGGCGCGCCCCACCTCGCCGCTCACCAGGTAGACCTCGGCCTCGACGGTCGGGTTGCCGCGCGAGTCTAAAATCTCGCGCGCGTGGACGGTCTCAATCAGGCTCATGCGGGTGCCGTCTCCTAACAGTTTTCGGGAGTTGATGAACTTGAAGGCAAGACTAACACAAGGCGACTGCCGCCGGCCAAAGCGCCCGCGGCAGGGATTCACGCCCCGGCCAGGAGGTCTGCGAAGGCCGAGTCGGGCAGTTCTTCGAGCGAGCCGACGACCACGTCGGCCGTGAGCGCGCCGTGCGAGGAGAGGAGGCCGATTGAGCGCATCCCTGCGCGGCGCGCGGCCTCTGTGCCGGCCGGCGCGTCCTCGACGACGACGCAGGCCGAGGGCTCGACGCCGAGCCTTGAGGCAGCGGCGAGGAAGACCTGCGGGTCGGGCTTGCCGCGCGTCACGTCCTCGGCCGAGGCGACGGCCGAGAAGTAGTCGGCGACGCCGAGCGCCGCCGTGATCGCTTCGAGGTTGGCGCGCGGGGCCGACGAGGCGAGCGCCTGAAGCCAGCCGTCGCGCCGCAGGCGGTCGAGCCAGCGGCGGACGCCCGGCAGGAGCTCGATGCCGCGCTCGCGGACGAGACGGCGGTAGATTTCCTCCTTCGCCCCGCCGACTCGCGCGACTTCCCGTTCGGGGTACTCCGCGCCGAAGTAGCCGCGCAGGATTTCGTCGTTGCGCTGGCCGAAGGTGGCGGCGAACTGCTCGCGCGTGAGGGGGAAGCTCTCGGCCGCGAGCGCCTCGCGCCAGGAGAGCCAGTGGTACTCGCTCGAATCTACCAGCGTGCCGTCAACGTCCCACAGCACGGCGCGCGGGCCGGAGGGCGCGGTGTCTTTAACTATCATCGGGCTCGGGTTCGCCCAGGGCCTCGCGCCGTGCGCGCGCGGCCGGGCCGCCTCCTTAACATCGTTTTGGAAAAAGGTTGTCGCGCCGAGAAGGCGCGTGCTACCGTAGCACAAAAGCAATTCGACAAGGAGTACAAGGGACATGCGTTACTGGGCCACTCGCCTTCCTTTCGCCGTCGCCACCTTCCTGGTGGGCCTGGCCGTCGCGGGCCTCTTCTCGCCGTTCACCGGCGGCCTCTTCGGAGCCGGGGCTTACGTCTCGGACGGTCCCGGGGTGCGCGAGGTGCTGCGCGCCGAGGCCGAGTACGTCCGCGCATACAACGAGCGCAACGCGGCGGCGCTGGCCCCGCTGCTGGCCGACGATATGCGGGCGGTCCGATGGGGGCAGACTAAGGCCGAGCGCCTGGACAACCTGAGCGACCCCCGCCTCCAGAGCCTGCGGCTGGAGACGGAGAACGTGAGCGTCCGCGTGGCGGGTGACAAGGCCTGGGTCAAGGGGCACGCGCGCCTGGGCGGGCGCCACGCGGGCCGCAGCTTCGGCACCTGGGAGTACGAGTACGCCCGGAGCTACGAGAAGCGCGGCGGCCGCTGGCAGGTCGTCTCGATGCGCTTCTCCCGCCCCCGTTGAGAGTGGCACGCTTCGCCGCGCGGGCGCGCCGGCGGGGCGCCTCTTCCGACACGAGTCGTCCGATCAATCCTGAGCCGTCCCGGCCTCGCGGGGCGGCTCGTTCGTTAGCTGCGTGAGCGGAGAGGCTGCGCACAGCCCTGTCGGGCAGGAGGGCGCGGGGCGCTGGCGGGCGCTCGCGCTGCTCGCGTGTGCCGAGCTGCTGGGGATGTCGCTGTGGTTCTCGGGCTCGGCGGTCGCCCCGGCGGTCGAGCGCGAGTGGCGGCTTTCGGGCGCAGAGGCCGGGTGGCTGACGCTGGCCGTGCAGATCGGATTCGTCGCGGGAACGCTCGTCTCGGCGCTCCTGAACCTGCCGGACGTGTTGAGCGCGCGGCGTCTGTTCGCCGTCTCGGCGGCCGGGGGCGCGGCTGCCAACGCGGCCTTCGCCCTCATGGCCGACGGCCCGGCCGAGGGAGTCGCGCTGCGATTTTTGACGGGCGCTTTCCTGGCGGGGGTCTACCCGCCGGGGATGAAGCTGATGGCGACATGGTTCCGGCGGGGCCGGGGCATGGCGCTCGGCGTGCTCGTGGGCGCGCTGACGCTCGGCAAGGCCGCCCCGTATCTGGTCAACGCCGTGGGCAGCGCCGACTGGCGCCCGAACGTGCTGGCGGCCTCGGGGCTGGCGCTGGCCGGCGGGCTGATCGTCCTGTTCTTCGTCGGCGACGGGCCGCACGCGACGGCGCCGGCCCGCTTCGACCTCGGGCAGGTGGCGCGCGTCTTCCGCAACCGCGGCGTGCGGCTCGCCAACTTCGGCTACTTCGGCCACATGTGGGAGCTTTACGCGATGTGGACCTGGGCGCCGGTGATGATCCGCGCGAGCTTCGGCGCCGCGGGCGCGGAGAACACTCTGGCCGAGGTCGCCTCGTTCGTCGTCATCGGCGCGGGGGCCGCGGGCTGCGTGGCGGCGGGGCTGCTGGCCGACCGCTTGGGCCGCACCGTCGTCACTTCGGCGGCGATGGGCATCAGCGGCGCGTGCTGCCTGGCGGTGGGCTTCCTGTTCGGCGGAAACCCCTGGCTGCTCCTGCTGCTGGCGGCCGTCTGGGGCGCGACGGTCGTGGCCGACTCGGCGCAGTTCTCGGCCTGCGTCACCGAACTCGGCGATCCGCGCTACATGGGCACGGCGCTGACGGTCCAGACCTGTTGCGGGTTCCTGATTACGACCGTCACCATCCACCTCGTGCCCGTCCTGGCCGGGCAGGTGGGCTGGCGCTACGCCTTCGCCGCGCTGGCCGTGGGGCCGGCGGCCGGCGTTTACGCGATGCTGCGCCTGCGCTCGCTGCCCGAGGCGGCGGCGCTCGCGCAGGGGAAGCGATAAAGAAAGGGGAAAAGGGGAAAAGGGAAAAAGGCGAAAGGGCAAGAGCAGTTAGGGGAGAGGGGCGGTCGTTGATGAGACGCGCTATGAGGTCTTTTCCCCTTTACCCCTTTCCCTTTTTCCCCTTTCCCCCAGAGCCATGAAGAAGCACGGGCCTTACACGATCAAGTCTTCACAGACGCTGCACCGCGACGAGTTCATCGAGCTGCGGGTGGACGAGGTGATCCGGCCGAACGGCGAGCCGGGCCGCTACGCGACGGCGCGGATGGTGCCGGGCGTGGCGGTGCTGGCGCTCGACGAAGAGGGGTTCGTCTACCTCGTCAAACAGTTCCGCTACGGCGTCGGCAAGGAGTGCGTCGAGGTGGTGGCGGGGGCCGTGGACGAGGGCGAGGGGCCGGAGGAGGCCGCGCGCCGCGAGCTGCGCGAAGAGCTGGGCATCGAGGCCGCGGAGATGGTCGGCCTCGGGTTGGTGGACGCCGTCACCTCGCAGGCCGATACGCCCTCGCACGTCTTCCTCGCGCGCGGGCTCAGGTTCGTGGAGGATGACCCGGACGACACGGAGCGGCTGGAGCCGATCAAGGTCAGGTTTGAAGAGGCCGTGCGCATGGCCTTCGACGGCGAGATCACGCAGGCGACGAGCGCCGTCCTCATCTTCAAGGCCGAGCACTTTCTGCGGCGCGGGGCCTGAGGCGGCGGCCGCGCCGGGGCGCTGAAACAAAGGGGGCTCGGCGGTCCGCGACGGACCACCGAGCCCCCTTATTGTTCGCGGAAGCCTTCCGGTGCCTCAGGCGCCGGCCGACCTGGCCTGCTCCTGCAAGGTCTTCTTCATCTCCATCATCTGCTCGCCGAGCTGGGTGATCTCCTCCTCGGTGAGGACGTTCCGGGCCTTCTGGAACATCTCCTCCTCTTCCTCCTCGACGTGGTGCTCGACGTTCTCCTTGAGCACCTTGAGCTTGGCCGTCCACTGCTCGTCTGTCACGTCGAGGCCCTGCATCTCTTCGAGGATGGTCTTGATGACGTGGTGCTCCTCGTAGCCTTCGAGCGTTATCTCGCGCGTCTCGGCCGCCTGCTTGATCGAGGGGTAAAAGATTTTCTCCTCGATCTGCGTGTGGATGTCGAGTTCCATCCTGAGCCGGGCGAACAACTCCTGCCGGGTCTTCTCGGCCCTCTCGGTCGTCGGTTCGAGTTGCTGAAAGATGCTGTCAACCTTCTGGTGGTCTTCCTTCAAAAGCTGAAAAGCGTTCATCGTGTCCTCCTGATGTCCCTACTGCGTCGCGCCCTTTGCACGGTAACGATACGAGCCGCGGGCTCTCACGTTGAGCAGACAAACACAGTGCCACCGCGCCGGCCCTCAGTCTCGCCACGCCCTTTGTAGTAGACTTGGGCGCGGAGCCCGCAGAGTATGAGCAGACCCGAAGAGCAGCCGGGCGAGGACTCGCGCGCGGCCCGCGCCGCCGCAGCCGAGCAGTCTTCCGCCGAGCAGGCCATGCACTACCACTCGCGCCTTGAGGCCGAGGCCGAGGCCGAGGCGTCAGGCGGCCGCCCTCCGGCGGAGCCGACGGCGGCCGGGCCTGAGGGCCGCGCGGCCTCCGGCGCGGCGCCTGACGAAGAGGTGGACGCCGTGTTATCGGGGGCGGCCGGGCGGGAACCGAACGTGCGCGCGCAGCCGCCGGAAGAGTTCACGGGCGGCGAGTTCGGCGAGCCGGCGCGGGCCGCGGGCGGGCTCAGGGCCGTCTGGTCTTCCGTGCAGCACGCGCGCTCCGAGATGGGTTTGGTGCGCGGGACGCGGACGCTGCTGCGCGTCAACCAGAAGGGCGGCTTCGACTGCCCCGGTTGTGCCTGGCCCGACCCCGAGGGCGAGAGGTCGCACGCGGAGTTCTGTGAGAACGGCGCGAAGGCCGTCGCCGAGGAGGCGACCACCCGGCGCGTCACGCCCGACTTCTTCCGCCAGTGGAGCGTCGCCGACCTGTCGCTCAGGTCCGACTACTGGCTCGGCAAGCAGGGCCGCATCACTCACCCGATGCTCCTGCGGGCCGGCGCCACACACTACGAGCCGCTCTCCTGGGATGAGGCGTTCGCCCTGATCGCCGACGAGCTGAACGCGCTCGACTCGCCAGACGAGGCGGCCTTCTACACTTCCGGGCGCACCTCGAACGAGGCGGCCTTCCTCTACCAGCTCTTCGTCCGGCAGTTCGGCACCAACAACCTGCCCGACTGCTCGAACATGTGCCACGAGTCTTCGGGCCGCGCGATGACCGAGACAATCGGCGTCGGCAAGGGCACCGTCACGCTCGCCGACTTCGGGCTGGCCGAGGCCATCTTCGTCATCGGCCAGAACCCCGGCACCAACCACCCGCGGATGCTCACCAGCCTGCGCGAGGCCAAGCTGCGCGGCTGCCGCATCGTCCACATCAACCCCATGCCCGAGGCCGGACTCGGCCGCTTCAAGCACCCGCAGCACGCCTCCGACATCCTCGGCAAGGGCGTCCAGCTCGCCGACCTCTTCCTGCAAGTCCGCATCAACGGCGACGTGGCCCTGCTCAAGGGCCTGATGAAGGAGGTGCTCGAAGAGGAGGCGAGGCGGCCCGGCCGGGTGCTCGATTGGGAGTTCATCCGCGAGAAGACTCACGGCTTCGAGGAGCTCGCCCGCGCGCTCGACGAACAGCCGTGGGACGAGCTGGTCGAGCAGAGCGGCGTCGCGCGCGAGCAGATGCGCGAGGCGGCGCGCGTCTTCGTGGAGTCCGAGCGCACCATCGTCTGCTGGGCGATGGGGCTGACGCAGCACAGGAACGCCGTCGCCAACATTCAGGAGATCGTCAACCTCCTGCTGCTGCGCGGGCAGATAGGGAAGCCGGGCGCGGGCGCCTGCCCCGTGCGCGGCCACTCGAACGTGCAGGGCGACCGCACGATGGGCATCTGGGAGCGGCCGGCCGACACCTTCCTCGACGCGCTCGGCAGCGAGTTCGGCTTCGAGCCGCCGCGCCGCCACGGCCTCGACACGGTCGAGACCATCAAGGCCATGCACGACCGGCGCGTCAAGGTCTTCTTCGCCGTCGGCGGCAACTTCCTCTCGGCCACGCCCGACACGGAGTTCACGGCCAGCGCGCTGCGGCGCTGCCGCCTGACCGCACACGTCTCGACCAAGCTCAACCGCTCGCACCTCATCACCGGCCGCCGGGCTTTGATCCTGCCGTGCCTCGGCCGAACTGAGATTGACCGGCAGGCCGCGGGCGAGCAGTTCGTCAGCGTCGAGAACTCGATGGGCATTGTCCACTCGTCGCTCGGCCACCTCGCGCCGGCCTCGGAGCATTTGCTGAGCGAGCCTGTTATCGTCGCGCGGCTCGCCCGCGCCGTGCTCGGCTCGCGGAGCGAAGTGCGCTGGGAATGGCTGATCGAAGACTACGACCGCATCAGGGACCTGATCGAGCGCGTCATCCCCGGCTTTGAAGACTACAACGGGCGCGTGCGCCGGCCCGAAGGCTTTTACCTGCCGAACGCCGCGCGCGAGGGGGTCTTCAAGACCTCTACGGGGAAGGCCAACTTCACCGTCCACGCGCTGCCGCGCCACGACCTCGCGCCCGGCGAGTTCATGATGATGACCGTGCGGAGCCACGACCAGTTCAACACGACCATCTACGGCCTCGACGACCGCTATCGCGGCGTCCGCGGTGAGCGCCGCGTCGTCTTCCTCAACCCCGAAGACGTGGCCGAGCAGAATCTCTCGGCCGGGCAGGTCGTGGACCTCGTCAGCCGCTTCGAGGGCGAGGAGCGCGTGGCCCGCCGCTTCCTCGTCGTGCCTTACCCCTTGCCGCGCCGGTCGGCCGCCACCTACTTCCCCGAGGCCAACGTGCTGGTCCCAGTGCGCCACGTCGCCGAGAAGAGCAACACGCCCGCCTCGAAGTCCGTCCCGATCACCGTCCGCCCCTCTGATGCCCCGCTCCGCTTTGACTACGACAAGGCGTGAGAAAGGCGTGACGAGTGACGAGTGACAAGAAAGAACGGGTTTCCTCTTTTCACTCGTCACTTGTCACTCGTCACGCCTCTTGTCACTGCTCAAAAATCGTGACGTTCTTGTTGCCTTTACCGAGGGCCGCGCCGATGCCGGCGCCTATGGCGGCGCCGAGGGCCGTGGCGCTGGGGACGGTGGTGTCAACGAAGTCGTCGCGGTGCGGGAAGTAGACTGCCCCGCCGACGCCGAAGCCGGCGCCCGCGCCGACGGCCGCACCGAAGAGCGCGCCCTTCGCCCGCGACTTGCCGCGGTCGAGCTGTACGCGGCGGACGAGCCGGCGGTCGAGCGCCTGCTGGCGCCCCTTGCGCGTGATGACCAGCGCTTCGTCGGTCGCGTGCTCGAAGACGCCTTTGAGGCGGTCGCCGTCCATCATCCGGACCACCAGTTTCGCGCCCGGCGCGAGCGCCCGCACCGCCGCCCAGTCGCCCGTCACGGCCGCGCCTCCCTGCGCTCGCGCGGCCGCGCCGGGCGCGGCCAGCAGCCCCGCCAGCGCGAGTGCAAACAGAACTTGTCTCATGTTAATTTCCTTCCGCCCCGCCTGGGGCTTGAGCTTGAGGATGTCGCGGGGTCCGAGTGCAAGGCGCGTTCCCGCGCGCGCCGGGTGCGGGCGGGCCGGTTTTGCCGCGGCGGCGCGGTTGACGGCGGGCGGCGCGGCGCAGCAATCGGCCGACACCTGTGGGGCGCTCACGCCGAAGGCGGCGGCGCAAAGGGAGGAGAGGAAGGCTTGGCTCTGATAGGCGCGAACGAGTTGAAGCGGAAGACGATGATTAAGGTTGACGGCGAGCCCTTCGAGGTGGTGGACGTGTCCGTCTCCTCGCCGTCGGCGCGCGGGGCGACGACGATGATCAAGGTGAGGGTCCGGCACCTCCTGACCGGGGCCGTGCTCGACAAGAACTTCCGCTCGGGCGAGAAGTTCGAGGAGCCGGACGTTCAACTCTCGCCCGCCTCGTTCCTCTACGCCGACTCCGAGGGACTGCACTTCATGGACGAGGAGAGCTTCGAGCAGTTCACGCTGCCGGCCGAGCAGGTGGGCGACGACCGCGGCTACCTGAAGGAGGGCACGAACGCGCAGGTGTTGAGGTACGAGGGCGAGGCCGTCTCGCTGCGGCTGCCGCAGTTCGTCGAACTCGTGGTGGCGCGCACCGAGCCGGGCGTCAGCGGCGACCGCGCCTCGGGCCGCGACCTCAAGCCCGCCACCCTTGAGACGGGCCTCGAAGTCCGCGTCCCGCTCTTCATCAAGGAGGGCGAGCGCGTCCGCGTCAACACGCAGACGGGCGAGGTCGCGGGCCGGGCGTGAGGGCGGCAAAGCCGCCGGGGAAGACGGAAAAAGGGAAGAGGAAAAAAGGGAAGAGGAAAAAAGGGCGGAGGCGGAGAGCTTTCAACAAGCTTCCCCGCCTCCGCCGTGTCGTCTCTCGGGTTGAGGCTTCCCCTTTTCGCGCCTCCTCCCCCTCCACGTTTTTCCCCTCTACCGCTGGTCCTCGTCGCCCTTCTTGCCCTTCTTCTTGGGCGGCTCGGGCTCGGCGCTCCTGCGGGCGGGGGCCGGGGGGGGAGGCGCGTCGGTGCTGGGCGCGACGCGGGGCGCGGGCGCGGGCGGCTGCGGGCCGGAGGCCGGCGAAGAGTCTGTGCCCGAAGCGGCCGGCGCGGGCGGGACCGTGATCTGTTCGAGCTTGGGCTCGATCATGACTGACGGGGTGTCGCCGCCGCCTCCGCCGCCGCCGCCGCCGCCGCCCGTCGACCGCGAGACGCTGGACATGAACGCCTGCCGCTCCTCGGCCATCTCGCGCTGCCGCTGCTGGGCCAGTTCGCGGATGTCCTCGGGCATCTTCGGCGCCTTCTCGAACTGCTCCTTCGGCTTGTCCTTCAGGAAGTCTTTCATGAAGTCGATCCAGATGGGCAGAGCGCCCCGCCCGCCGGTGAAGCCGCTCCCCAGAGACTTCTTCCGCTCCTGGTAGCCCATCCAGACGCCGGTGACGTAAGACGGCGAGTAGCCGATGAACCAAACGTCCGTGTGGTCGTTGACCGTGCCGGTCTTGCCGGCGACCGGGTGGCCGACCGAAGAGGCCGCCGGCGCCGTGCCTCCGCCCGAGGTGACGGCGCGCATCATCTCGACCATCGTCAGCGCGGCGTACTCGCTCGTCACCTTGAAGGTCGTGCGCTCCCACTCTTCGAGGGTGTTGCCGTCGCGGTCGAAGACGCGGCGGACGAGGTGCTTCTCGTGACGCACGCCCTTGTTGGGGAAGGCCGAGTAGGCCGAGACCATCTGGTCGAGCGGCACCTCGGTGGCGCCAAGGGCCGACGGCAGGTAGGGCGCCATCGGCACAGTGATGCCGAAGCGCCGCACCATCTGCGCGCCCGTCTGGATGCCGACCATGTCGAGCAGGTGGACGGCCTGGATGTTCAGAGACTTGGCGAGCGCCGTCTTCATCGGCACGTCGCCGCCGCCGGTCGAGCCGTCGTAGTTGTGCGGCACCCAGCTGCCGCGCCGGATGGTGGCGCCGCTCACGGTTGATTCGGGCGTCAGCCCCCACTCGACGGCCGCCGTGTAGACGAAGGGCTTGAAGGCCGAGCCGGTCTGCCGGTAAGCCTGCGTGGCGTTGTTGAACTTGTTGAGGCTGAAGTCGTAGCCGCCGACCATCGCCGCGATCTCGCCGTTCTTGGCGTTGATGGTCTCGATGGCCCCCTGCACGGCCGGCACCTGCGAGAGATCGACTTCGAGGCGGCGCGCCTCCTCGTCAACCTTGCGCACCTTGAAGTGGCAGACGAAGCCGACCTTGAATTCCGAGCGCGGCTGGCGGCCCGACCAGCCCATGTCCTTCGCCGTCACGGTCGCCGTGTGCGACCCGAAGCGAACCGTCGCCTCGTTCTTCGCCTGGTCCACCTTCGTGACGAGGCCCATCACGTAGTCGCCCTCCTCGAACTTGTCGTCGAACCAGTCGGGGTGGCGGTAGCTCACGAGCTGCTGCGGCGTGACGTTGACCGAGCCGTCCGGGTTCTGCGCACCGATGACCTGATAGGCCGAGCGCCAGCCGCGCGCGCGGTCGTAGTCGCGCAGGCCCTTCCTCAGAGCCTCGTAAGCCTTGCGCTGGGCGGCGACGTTGATGGTCGAGTAGACGGTCAGGCCGCCCTGCGCGACGCGGGTCGAGTACTTCTCTTCGAGGTACTGGCGAATCTCCTCGACGGGGTAGGCGAAGGCCGGGTCGGAGTGCTGAAGCGTCGGCGCGTAGGCCGCGTCGTGGAGCCTGATGGGCTTGTTCTTGGCGGCCGCGGCCTGAGCCTCGTTGATGAAGCCGTGCTGCGACATCAGGGAGATGACGAGGTCGCGGCGGTCCTTGGCCGCCTCCATGCTGACCGTGGGCGAGAGCTGGCTCGGCGCCTTCGGGATGCCGGCGAGGAGCGCCGCCTCCTCGACCGTCAGGTCTTTGGCCGGCTTGCCGAAGTAGGTGTGGGCGGCGGCCTCGAAGCCGTAGGAGCTGGCGCCGAGGAAGATGTTGTTGACGTACATCTCCATGATCTGCTGCTTCGTGTAGAAGCGCTCGATCTGGAGGGCGACCAGCCACTCGTTGAACTTGCGCGTGTAGGTCTGTTCGGGCGTCAGGAAGAGGCGCTTGGCGAGCTGCTGCGTCAGCGTCGAGCCGCCCTCGCGGCTGCCCGTCGTGACGTTCTTCCAGACGGCGCCGGCGATGCGGACGGGGTCGATGCCGACGTGCTCGAAGAAGCGCACGTCCTCGACGGCGAGGATGGCGTCGCGCACGTTCGGGGGTATCTCGGAGAACTTGAGCGGGATGCGGCGCTCCAGGGCGAACTCGCCGATGATGGTCTCGCCGTCGTCGGCGTAGACGCGCGTGACCACGCTCGGGCGGTAGGTGGCGAGCGCCTTGACCTCCTCGGCCGCGCGCGAATAGTTGAGGCCGTAGGCCATGACGATGCCGGTCAGCCCCCCGGCCGAAACGGCCAGCAGGACGACGGCCGGCAGCCAGAAGCGGCGCAGGAAGTGGCGCTGCCTCGTGGCGGGCCGCACGAAGGCCCGGCCCGCGCCGGCCTCTTTACGCGTCAGTTTTGAAGACATCTGAGAACCTCAGAAGTGAAAGCCAGTCTAACTTACGGCCGCGGGACAAAAACTCCCGCGCATCCACACGGCCCGTCCGCGGCCGGCCGGCGCAAAATTATAGCCCACGCGTGGCGGGTGCGGCGAGGCGGCGAGGCGAGGCGGCCCGGCTGGATGTGGCACAGGTTTTTGATGCGTGCGGGGCCGCGCGGCGATGGCCTTGCCGGGGGCGCGGGGTGCATCTATAATGGCCGCCCTCGCATCTTAAGCGGGTGAGTTTTTCAGGGGGCGACAAGGCTTCGACAGGGGCTTTGGACGTTGATCGGATGCATGCCGGGCGTTCTATGCGGCTCGTTAAAAAGCGTAGAAAACCACAATTGCCAACTCTAACGAATTGGCCCTCGCAGCCTAAGTTAACTTAGGTCCTAGCGAGCATCTCGCCGCAAGTTGCTCAAGCGCGCGGAGTGAGGTGTGACTCAGTTGAGCTGGCCTGCCGCACGTGCTCAGGTGCGGCGGGTGAGAAAAATCTGGGCTAGTCGGCGGCGGGGTCTTCGACGCTTCACTTACCCGCCAACGGCGAACGCGCCGGAGAGAGACCGGCAGAGGAGAAGCGGATAAGCATGTAGATTCCGGCGGCGCCAGCCTTTGGACCCGAGTTCGATTCTCGGCGCCTCCATCAGGCAAGACATCGCAGCGGTCGGTGTCAAACGAGTGAACAGGGAAAGCGCCCTTCCGTCGCCTGCGACGGAAGGGCGCTTTCGCGTGCGCGGTTGTTTGCCCGCGCGCCGCTCAGGTCATGGGCCGCCCCATCGAGTCGGTGTCGACGACGAGGCACTCGATGAAGGCCCAGAGCCCGGTCAGGAAGAAGCCGCCCGCGCAACCCGTCAGGAGCGTGATGGCGAGTTGTGCCGCGCCGCGGCCCGTGTGGCCCGCGTAGAAGTTGTGGACGCCGAGGCAGCCGAAGAAGAGCGCTAAGACGATGAAGAGGGCGCGGCTCTTGGTTGGCTGGATGAAGACCGGCTGGTAGACCGGCGCCAGGAAGGCGTTCGGCGCGTGGTAGACGACGGGCGCGGGGGGCGCCGGATGCGTGAAGGGGCGACCACAGGAGGGGCAGGCGAAGGCGGCCGTCGAGACCATGCGGCCGCAGTCAGGGCAGGGCGCGAGGTTGCGCGTGCGCGGCGGCGTGGGCGCGACCTGCGGCGGGGGCGCCGCCGGTGTGCGTTCGGGCAGACGTTCGGGCAGGCGTTCGACGCGACGCGGGGCTGGCGCGGGTTGCGCGAGCGGGTGTTGGCACGAAGGGCAGTTCTGGTCCGTGATCGAGGCTGGTGAGCCGCACAAGGGGCAGCCCGGGAAGAACGGCTCCCGGCCACCTGAAACCACGAGCTGCTGCCCACACCTCGCGCACGACTCCTCCGCGCGGAAGTTGACTAATCCACAATGCGCACACTTGTTCGATGGCATGGTGCGACTCTCACTCTGAGGCGGACGCCGATGGTTGACGGGCGGCTGGTGAAGTTGAAGGAGCGGCGGCGCTTTCGGCGGCCGGCGGGGAAGTGCCCGCCGAAAGAGTGTACGGCCTGAGGGGCCGAGCCGGCAACAGTCGAATCATCGCGCCGCGTATAACCCCCCAAGCCGCGGACGACCGGCGCCCCGCCGTGGCCGCCCGAGTTCGCCCGGCGGTGTGGTAACATCGCGGCCCTGAACGTCCGGCCCGCCCGCGCAGCCGCCGCCGAGCGGCGCCATTAGCCAGGCCGGCCCGCTGCCGTCGTCTCCGTCGCGGCCTTTAGCCTTCGTCTCAATCACGGCTTTAACCGTTCGAGCTTGAACCGCAACCTTCCCATCGGCATCTTCGACAGCGGCGTCGGCGGCCTGACCGTCTACCGCGCGCTCCACGCGCGCCTGCCCGGCGAGCGTTACGTCTACCTCGGCGACACGGCGCGCGTGCCCTACGGCACGAAGTCTCTGGCGACGGTCGAGCGCTACGCGGTCGAGAACGCGCGCTTCCTCGAAGCGCACGGCGTCAAGGTGCTGGTCGTGGCCTGCAACACGGCCTCGGCTCTGGCGCTGCCGGCCGTGCGGCAGAGCGTGAGCGTGCCCGTCGTCGGGATGATCGGGCCGGGCGCGCGGACGGCCGTGCGCGAGGCGCGTGGCGGGCGGGTCGGCGTCGTCGCCACGGAATCGACGGTGGCGAGCGGCGCCTACCGCCGGCGCATCGCCGAGCTTGCGCCCGGCCTCGAAGTGGTCGAGCGCGCCTGCCCGCTCTTCGTCGCGCTGGCCGAGGAGGGCTGGGCCGAGACCGGGGTGGCGCGCATGGTGGCCGAGGAGTACCTGCACGACCTGCGCGACGCGGGGCTAGGTGCCCTCGTCCTCGGTTGCACACACTACCCGATCCTGCGGCGCGTGATTCAGGAGGTGGTGGGCGAGGGGGTGCCTTTGATTGACTCGGGCGAGGCGGCGGCCGGCCGCGTCGCCGCGCTGCTCGAAGACGAGGGACTGACCAGGACCGCGACGCAGGAACTGCGCGACCTGAGCGAGTTCGGCGCGCGCCAGCGCGCCCTCTGCGACGACCTCGACCATTTCTACGTGACCGACGCGGCCGGCAGGTTCGCGCGCGTGGCCGAGCGGTTCCTCGGCAGCGCGCCGCGCCGCCTGGAGGCCGTCGAGGTCTGGGGACACGATGAGCTTCACACCCGCTGAGGAGACTTTCCGCCGCACCGACGGGCGGCGCCCCGACGAGCTGCGCGCCGTGCGGATCACGCCGCACTTCATGGCCTACGCCGAGGGCTCGGCGCTCATCGAGATGGGCTCGACGCGCGTCATCTGCACGGTCACCCTCGAAGACCGCGTGCCCCCCTTTCGCCGCAACACCGGCCAGGGCTGGCTGACGGCCGAGTATTCGATGCTGCCCCGCGCCACGCAGCAGCGCACGCAGCGCGAGACCGGGCGCGGCGGCCCCTCCGGGCGCACACACGAGATACAGCGCCTCATCGGGCGGTCGCTCCGCACCGTCATCGACCTCTCGCGCACCGGCGAACGCACCTTCACCATCGACTGCGACGTGTTGCAGGCCGACGGCGGCACGCGCACCGCAGCGATCACCGGCGCCTACGTCGCGCTGGCGCTCGCCTGCCGCCGCCTCGTGGCCGACAGGCGGATTGCGCGCACGCCGCTCGTGGGCGAGGTGGCGGCCGTCAGCGTCGGCCTCGCCGGCGGCACGCCGCTGCTCGATTTGAAGTACGACGAAGACTCGACCGCAGAGGTTGACATGAACGTCGTGTGCACCGGCGACGGCCGTTTCGTCGAGGTGCAGGGCACGGCCGAGGGGCGCGCCTTCTCGCGCGAGGAGATGGACGCCCTGCTCGAACTGGCCCGCGGCGGGCTCCAGACGCTCTTCGCCGCGCAGCGCGAAGTCATCGACCAGGCCCAGCTCTGAAGACTACCCCCCGACGCGAACACAACGGCCCGGAAGTAGAAAGGAAAACCCCCATGCCGCACCCCCTCGACGCCAAGCCCGCGCGGCCCGCGCGCCCGACCCCACGCACCACACCCGCCGCCCTCGCCGCCGCTCTCGCTCCACTCCTTACCCTCCTCGTTGCGGTTGCCGGAGCCTCGGCACAGTCCATCGGCATCGGCGCACACCGCGGCGAGGTCGCCGGCACGGGCGGCACCCGCGCCCTGCAAGGCCACATCATCAGCCCCACGGGGCGCCTGCCCGAGACGCGCATCCGCGTCACCATCGAGAGCACCAACTCGGGCACCCGCACCTCCTTCACCGACGCCGACGGCAAGTTCAACTTCAACAACCTCGAACCCGGCCCGTATCAGGTGACGATTGACGCCGGCAAGGACTACGAGGTCGTCCGCGAGACGGTCCACCTCGACGGCAGCCGCCAGATGGCGAACCTGCCCGTCTACCTCAGGCTCAAGCCCGAAGCCAACCCGGCCTTCGCCGGCGCTCCGAAGGCCGCGCTCGACCTCTTCTTCGCGGCCGAGCGGTCGGCCCGCGACGGCGACCCCGTTAAGGCGGCCGACCAGCTCAAACAGGCCATCGCGCTCCACCCGCAGTTCGGGCCGGCGCATAACGAGCTGGGCGAGCTGCACATGAAGGGGCAGCGGCTCGACGAGGCGCTCGCCTCGTTTGCGGCGGCCGAGAAGGCGCTGCCCGAGGACTTCTCGGTCCAGCTCAACTACGGCGTCGCCCTCGTCGAGAAGAAGAGCTTCGGCGACGCCGAGAAGCGGCTGCGCCGCGCCGTCAAGCTGTCGCCCAACTCGCCCTCGGCCCGTCTCTACCTCGGGCTCGCGCTCGTCGGGCTGAAGAACCTCGACGGGGCCGAGGCCGAGCTGAAGCAGGCGGCCAAACTCGGCGGCGACCAGATGGGCGTCGCACACAAGTATCTCGGCGGAATCTACTGGGGGCGGAAGGACTTCAAGCGCGCGGCCGACGAGCTGGAACTCTACCTGAAGCTGACGCCGAAGGCCCCGGACGCCGAGCGAATCCGCGACACCGTCAGGCAACTGCGCTCCAATTGACGAGCCTCGGCGGCGCCGAAAGCGACAGGCGAAAGCAACAGCCCGCGGCGCCGCGACATCCGAATCAAACTGGAAACCCTTGCGGGGAAGCGGCCCGGCCGCCCCGCCCCGCCCCCGAAGTCAGCCGAGACACCCGAAGGAGTTCAGCCACCCATGCGACGCAGAAAGATTCTGCTGGCCGTCGCCCTCGCCGTGCTCTGCGGCGCGGCCCTCCCCGTCCGCGGGCAGGAAGAGTCCTACACGAGCGGCACCGACGAGTACGCCGTCGAACTGCCCTCGCGGACCTGGCGCGCCGTGCCACGCGCCGACACCGTCCACAACCACACCGAGTTCGTCTACGGCGAGCGCAGCGACGGCTTCCTCCAGATTCGCAAGGAGATGCTTGACGCCGGCGCCGGCCTCTCCGACCTCTCGCGCGCCGAGCAGGACACGAGGCTGCGCTACCGGCCCGGCTTCGTCGGCGGCAAGGAGGAGCGGTTCGCCGGTCGCCTGAGCGGCATCGTTTCGACCTACGAGTACACGAGCGGCGGGCGCCCGATGGCCGGCCGCATCTACTACCTCAAGGCCGACGGCCGCACGGTCTACGTGCTCCACTTCACCGGGCGCAGCGAGCGCCTTCAGCGCATCGTCAACCAGACGGACGCCATCGCCCGCAGCTTCCGGCCGAAACAGTGAAGAGTTTTTAGTTGGTAGTTTTTAGTTTTTAGTTCAGACCTTCTCCGGCTAAAAACTACCAACTAAAAACTGAAAACTGCCCTTCGCTCATGTCCCGCAATCTCGCGCCCGGCCTCGAAATCCGCAAGTCGCCGATTGACGGGAAGGGCTGTTTCGCCGCGGCCTTCTTCCCGAGGGGCCGCAAAATCGCCGAGTACACGGGCGAGCTGATCTCCCGCCGCGAGGTGGCTCGCCGCGTCCGCAACCTACGCAAGCACCGCATCTGCGCGCTCGACTCCTACTGGAGCCTCGACGGCGCACGCGGCGGCAACGGCACCCACTACATCAACCACAGTTGCCGGCCCAACAGCTACATGCGCATCACGCGCGGCCACCTGCTCTTCTTCGCGCTGCGCGACATCAGCCCCGGCGAGGAGATCACCTGCGACTACGTCAGCACGCATCACCCTGACGATTATCGCTGCCGCTGCCGCGCCCCCAACTGCCGCGGCACCATCAACAGGAAGTGAGGCCGCGCCGCCCGCGTTCGGGGGCGGCCGGTCTCGAACGCCAATCGGGCCTCTCAGCCTTGCAAGGCTGAGAGGCCCGGTTGGCGTTCGTCGTCCTTTGCTTCTCTCTTACAGCCTGTCCTACAGCCTGGGGAAAGTTAGGCGGACCCGCTCGGCCCCCGCCTCCGACTCGCGGACGAGCCGCCCGCCGTGTTGCCCGACCGCTTCGCGCAGCGGCTCGTGGCCGCCCGGCGGGCGTTCGTCCGGGGTTCCGTGCGCCGGGCGCGACTCCACGCAGAGGCTGACGGTCGAGGCTTCGAGCCAGGTCGAGACGGTGACGGCCGCGCCCGCCTCGGCCCGCTCCAGGGCTTCGTCGAGCAGCGACGCAACTACGCAGGCGATTGCCCGCCGGCTTGCGGCCACGGGCGGTGTGCGAGGGCCTTCGCGCAGGGTGAGGCTGACGCCGCGCTCGGCGGCCCTGCGGGCGAAGTGGCCGGCGGCTTCGCGCGCCAGCTCGCCGAGCGAGACCGGCTCGCACGCGGCTGCGGCCCCGGAGGCCTCTGTTCGCACGCCGTCGAAAAAGGCCGTGACCATGCGGGCTAGGCGCTGCGTCTCGTCCCTGATGATGGCCAGGAACTCGCGCGCCTCGGCGGGCAACTCGTCGTCATCCGCGAGCAGTTCGGCGAAGCCGCCGATGCTGGTGAGCGGGGTGCGCAGCTCGTGCGAGACGAGCGAGACGAGCGCCCCGCGCAGTCGCTCGGCCTCGTGCCGGCGCGTCACGTCGCGGGCGGTGAAGGCAACGCCGGACACGGTCGAGCCGTGAGTGATGGGCCACAGGCAAAGCGCGAGCGTCCGCCCGGTGCGGAAGTCTGTCACGTCGCGCTCGAAGGCCCGGCCGGTCCGCAGCACTTCGGCGGCGGTTGCGGCCGGGTCGTCGAAGCCGCCCGCGCGGAACCGCTCGGCGAGGGCGCCGAGGCTCGCGGGCGGCGGCGCGGGCGGGTCGAACCCTGCGGCCCGCATCATCGCCGGGTTGACGAAGACGAGCGTGCCGTCGTCTCGCGCGACGGCCAGCGGAGACGGGCTCGCGGCGAGCGCGCGGGCGACGAGCGCGCCCGCTCCCGCCGTCTCGCGGTCATCCGCGGCGGGGCCGTCTTCGCCCGCGGTCGGGCCGGTTGGAAGATCGGGCGGCGTCATGAAAAGGGGCTCAACGGGCTCAGGCTCGGGCGAGGGCTCCGAGGGCTTCGAGCAGTTCCGCCTCTTCGTCCGCGGCGACGGTGCGGAGGTCGAGCACGACGCGGCCGTCGAGGATGCGCGCGACGATTGGCGGGCGGGCGCGACGCAACGCCGCTTCGAGCGCGTCGGCCGAGAGGGTCTCGTGTTCGAGGGCGACGAGCGAGGTGGGCGGGTGCGAGGTCGGGGCCGAGCCGCCGCCGACGGCCGAGTGGCCGGCCACGACTTCGATCCTGAAAGGCTTCGTGCCGGCGCGTGTAATCAGACGGCCGGCGAACTCGCCGGCGCGGCGCTCAAGCTCCCCGGGCGCGGCGGCGATCATGCGCAGCGCCGGGACCTCCGCGAGCGCCGTCCCGCGGCGGTAGGCTTCGAGCGTGGCTTCGAGCGCGGCAAGCGCCAGCTTGTCCGCGCGCAGGGCGCGGTAGAGCGGGTGGCGGCGCAGGCGTCCGACCAACTCGGCGCGCCCCACTATCAGCCCGGCCTGCGCCGAGCCGAGCAGCTTGTCGCCGCTAAAGGTGACAACGTCGGCGCCGGCCGCTACCGAGTCGCGGATGACCGGCTCGCCCTCGACGCCGTACGGGGCGAGGTCGAAGAGGGCACCCGAGCCGGCGTCCTCGTAGAGCGGCAGGCCGGCGGCGTGGGCCAGCGCGGCCAGGTCTGCGAGCGCCGGCGCGGAGGTGAAGCCGACGACGCGGTAGTTCGACGGGTGGACGCGGACGACGAGGCGCGTCCGCTCGTTCAGGGCGCGCTCGTAGTCAGTCAGCCGCGTCCGGTTGGTCGTCCCGACCTCGACCATCGTCGCCCCGGACTGCGCCATCACCTCGGGCACGCGGAAGTCTCCGCCGATCTCGACCAGCTCGCCGCGCGAGACGACGGCCTCGCCCCCGCGCGCCAGGGCCGAGAGGACCAGCAGCGCCGCCGCCGCGCAGTTGTTGACGACCAGGGCCTCCTCGGCGCCCGTCAGCTCCGCGAGCAGGGCCTCGGCCCGCTCGCCGCGCCGGCCACGCCGTCCGGTTCCGGCGTCGTATTCGAGCGCGCAGTAGCCGGCCGCCTCGCGCGACAGGCGCTCGCGGGCCGCGGCCGAGAGCGGCGCGCGCCCCAGGTTCGTGTGCAGGACAACGCCGGTCGCGTTGATTACGCGGCGCAAGCCCCGCGCCTCTTCGCGCGCGGCCTCTTCGCCGAGCCTGCGCACGGCCGCCGCGAGCAGCGCATCACGCTCGGAAGTCTCGGGGGCCGGGCGCCCGGAAGTTTCGGGCGCAGCGCCGCGTTCGGCCGGGTCTTCACCGTTGCCCGGGCCGCTACGGGCCGCGAGCAGTCCGGCGCGTAACTCATCCGTGACGGCGCGGGCCAGCTCCGTCAGGCGCGACGGGCCGAGCCGCTCGCGCAGCGCCAGGGCTTCGGGCGTGCGCAGCAGCGCGTCCACGGAGGGCAGCGCGCGGAGGCTGGGGGTTCGTCCTGAGTCTTCGGGCATCTTCGGTCGCGGGCTGTTGGTCAGGCGGCGCCCGGAGGTGGTAAAACTACCGCGGGCCGCGGGCGTGTGGCTTCGCGCCCGCGCTCATTCTACGCCGCCTGTGCCCCGCGCCGGAAACTCCAGAGGACGCGATGACGCCCGACCCCCAGAAGACGGCCCCGCAGAGCGCCGCCCGCAACCCCGCCCCGCACGTCGCCGGGGCGCAGGCGCTCGCGCGCGCGGCCGGCGCGGGCGACCGGGACGGAGTCGAGTCTCTGCTGGCCGCCGGTGCCTTCGCCGACGCGCCGCTCCCGAACGGTGAGACGGCGCTCATGCGCGCCGCCGCACGCGGCTTCGAGGACGTGGCCCGCCTGCTGCTCGACGCCGGCGCCAACCCCTCGGCACGCCGCGCCGACGGCTTCACGCCGCTGACGCTCGCGGTCTTCTTCGGCCACGAGGCGCTCGTCCGCCTGCTGCTGGAACGCGGCGCAGACACCTCGGCGGCCACGCGCCTCGGCACGACCGCCGCGGCCTGGGCCGACGCTCGCGGCTTCTCCGAAATCTCCGCCCTCATTGCCGCCGCGGCCGCCCCGCGCCGCCGCCCTGCCGCGCCTCAACAGCGCACCTCTCATCAAGTTTCAGGGCACGCCGCCGACGCCGAGCCTGCCCGACAGCCGACCCCGCCGCGCCAGCCCGTCGCCGGCGTCCTGCTCGCGGCCCTCGCGCCCGACGTGCGCACCGGCCACGACCGCGAGGGCCACGGCCGCGCCTCCGAGTCGGAACTGCGCGCCCGAGCCTCGGAGGTCTCCGAAGTCTTCGGCGACAGGCAGGGGGGCGCCGGCGCGACGGAATCCACCGCCGAATTCACAATCGGACCCGCGCCCGAACCCGCGCCCGAACCCGCGCCCGGCACTGCGGCCGCTGCGACGGGCGGCGGCACGCTCGGGGCCGAACTGTTCGCCACCGCGCAGTCCGCGCGGCCCGCCCGCGCCGCGCGCTCGTGGCAGCGCACCGCGGGCCTCTTCCTGCTGCTGGTCGCCTGCACCGTGGCCGTCTACGCGGCCTGGCGCGCCACCGGCCCCGGCACGCAGGGCGGCCGTCAGACCATCAACCAGCCGCAGGCCGGAGGCGTCCAACCAGTCTCCCCGCTGCCCGCGCCACAGCCCTCCGCGCCGCAGCCGACGCCGGGCATGACTCCAT
The DNA here is from genome assembly GCA_035645715.1 of Pyrinomonadaceae bacterium. Classification (GTDB taxonomy): domain Bacteria; phylum Acidobacteriota; class Blastocatellia; order Pyrinomonadales; family Pyrinomonadaceae; genus QHXN01. The sequence continues at coordinate 15,276 of DASQMB010000067.1, read as the reverse complement.
TCGATTCTCAATCGCTCGCGCCGGGCGCGGCCGTCCCCGGCGAATTCGTCCCGTACCCGGCCGGCGAACCCGTCGCCCTCCCGCCCGTCACGCCCTACGCCGGCGGTGGCACGACTTCCAATCCCGCGCTCGTCACCGAAGAGGCGCGCCCGCCGGCCGGGGCCTCGCGCCGCGAGGGCGCGGACGCGGCACGCGACGGCCGCGGTGCCGGCGAGGCGGCCGCCGGCGAAAACTCCCGCGGCGGGGCAGCCGCCCGCGAACCCGACTCGCGCGCCGACGCCCCCCAGCAGACGGTCGCGCCACCCGTCGTCGCCGCCCCGGTCCCGCGCCCTGCGCCCACCGCGTCCGAGCCCCAGCCGACGCCGACGCCGGGCCGCAAGGTTATCCAGTGGCCGCCCTCGTAGCGCCCGCCCGGCGCGCACGAAAACATTGACACCCGGCGACGCCAGAACCTAGACTCGAAACTGAGCCGCCCCCGCACGCGGCCACGAGGGGAGTCAGCCTTGTCCATCCGCCAGAACAAGTTTGCCCGCCGCGCGCAGGAGCGGGAATCTCAGAAAAAGATCGTCGTCCGCGACCCTCAGCCCACGCCCGACGAGCAGCTCGCACGCCTCGAAGAAGACATCCGCCGCCTCAAGGTCGAGTTCGACATCTACTTCAACGGCGCCGCCAAGCGCCCGCCCTACGACACGAAGGGGCGCGTCGATACGCTCGTCAAGCGGCTCGCCGACGACCGCTCTCTCAGCTTCGCGCAGCGCTATCGCTACAACGCTCTCGTCGCCCGTTACACCTCCTTCCTCCAACTCTGGCGCCGCACCATGCAGGACCGCGACGAGGGGCGTGCCCTCTCGACCCGCCGCCGCCGCGCCGCCGAGGAGGAGCGTGCCGAGCCGCAGCCCCACACCTTCGTCTGCGCCGACGCCCGCTCGGACGTGGCGACCATCAGGAGCCTTTACGAGACCCTCGTCGAGTCGAAGAAACTCTGCGGCGAGCCTACCGACGACCTCTCCTTCTCGCGCTTTCACCGCATGGTCGCCGAGAAGTCTGAGGCCCTGAAGTCGCGCGCCGGCTGCGACCGCGTCCAGTTCTCGGTGGCCGTCACGGAGGGCCGCGTCAGCTTCAAGGCGAAGGCCGAGAAGTAGGAGCCGCGGGGGACGGCGACCGCGGGCGCGCGGCCGGCCGGGGCGGGCGACAAAAAAGGCCGAAGGCGGCCGGAACCTTGAAGGGTTCCGGCCGCCTTCGGCTTTCTTGCTTTCTTGAGTGCCTTGCCTTTGGTCTCTTGCGCTTGCCGGCTCTTTGGCGAAGACCGGAAGCGGTCAGTGGCCTTCAACGAAAGCTGTCAAAGGGGGGAGAGAACTACACCTTGATCACTTTCTCCGCCTGCGGCCCCTTCGGGCCTTGCGTCACCTCGAACTCGACCTCCTGGCCCTCTTCGAGGGTCTTGAAGCCGTCGCCCTGGATGGCGGAGTAGTGAACGAAGATGTCGGAAGAGCCGGGCTGCTCAATGAAGCCGTAGCCCTTCGCGTTGTTGAACCACTTGACCTTACCGGTAATTCTAGGCATAGCTGACGAATCCTCCTAACGATTCGGGAAAACCGGGCGGGCCGGGTGGGTGGCCTGTAAACGGCCCCTTTGGCCCGCCCGCAAGGGTTGTTCCTACGAGCCGGTGCGCCTCCGACCTCCGAAAAGGGGCGGCGACCAATAACTCCTGACAAAGAAAAAGCCCGTGTCGGATGACCTGTCGGCGCTCGATTGGACGCCTTCGGGTCTACCGCTCACGGACAGGGAACAGGGGACTGCGGGAAAACTCATTGCTAGTGCTCGCAAATCTAACAGCGGCGTGAAGTTAAACTGCCGCGGCCGATTCGCAACGACGGCGCATACTAAGCGAAACCCATCAGGGTGTCAAGCACAAAATCAAGTTTTTTCAGTCATTTGCCCGCGCTCGGGCGTCCTCGTCCCTACTGCCGCTCAGGCAGGTAGCGACGGGGGCTGACCGGCACCTCGTTGATGCGCACTTCGTAGTGGAGGTGCGGCCCCGTCGAGCGGCCCGTGGAGCCGACCTGGCCGATCCGCTCCCCGCGTGTAACCTCTTTACCTTGTTCGGTTTCTATCTTCGAGAGGTGCCCGTAACGGGTGGACAGGCCGTCGCCGTGGTCGATGATGACGACGTTGCCGTAGCCGTTCTGCCAGCCGGCCTCGCGGATTGTGCCCGAGGCCGCGGCGACGACCGGCGTGCCGCGCGGGGCCGAGATGTCCTGCCCGGCGTGGAACTCGGAAGCGCCGCCGCCAAAGGGGTTGCCGCGCATGCCGTAGCTGTCGGTCGTCTCGCCCTCGGTCGGCCAGACGGAAGGGACGCGTGCACGCTCGCGCAGCGCGGTCTCGACGGCCTTCAGATCCTGTTCGAGCAGGGCCGTGCGGACCTCGACGGAGGCGATGAGCGGGTCGTCGGCGCTCAGGAACGGGCCGCCCGCGCCGTGCGGGTTGGTGCCCTCCTCCTCACCTTGCGTCTCGACGCCCGACATCTCAGAGAGGCGGCGCGAGGCGTCTTCGATGGCGTCCACGCGGTTTTCGAGGTGCTGAAGCTGCTGCCGCTGCCGCTCGTTTTCGCGCCGCAGCCGCTCGTTCTCGGCCTCGATCCGCATGTGCGCTACTTGCTGCGTTACGCCGTAGAGGCCGTAAGCCGCGGCGCAGAAGAGGACGGCGGCGAAAAAGGCGGAGAGTTTGACCCAGCTCTGGCGGATGGCGAAGCGGCGGATGCGTGCGCGAGAGCGCGAGGTGCGGGAAATGATAAAAGCGTATAGACGCTCGTCTCGGTTCATCGGAGTCGTGTTCCTTGGGCGCCCCGTCCGCGTGCTGTATTCGGGGAGGCACGCGGATGAGCGCGAAAGGCACTGTCTGCCGAAAAAAGGCGACGAGTGCGAAACTACGGTTATGCGGGGCTACTTAGAGTTTGACCCTTCCTGAAGAGTGCCGGCCGGAGACCACCCGCGGTAAAGCTTTTGGGGCGGGCTTCATGAATGGCGCCGCACAAGGGGCTGAACCCTAGCACACGAGTCAGGAGATTGCAAACCGCGGGAAACCGGAAAAATGGCGGGAATAACGCCGGGAACGTCGAACGCCCGCCGCCCGGCCACTTGGGAGCGGCGGGCGGCGGGCGTCAAATTCCGGGAGTTTTTGGCGGCCGGCCTAAACCTCTTCGGCCTCGCGCCGGCGGTCGCGGCGCGTGCGGAACATGGTCGTCACGATCAGGAGCATCACGCCGACGAAGGCGATGACGAGCGCGATCTTGACGGCGAACATCAGGAAGCTGACGAGCGCGATGAGCTGCTTGACCAGCGCGATGAGGAGCAGAATCAGGGTGGCGATACCGCCCCACTTGCCCGCGGTTACGAGAAACGAAGACATCTCGGTTAAATCCCCCTTCTTCGGCAACGCGCCCGGCCAGCGCCCCCGGCGTGTGACTCTGGTGGCCGCCCTGTATGGCCGCCGCCCGCGCGACGAATCTTACTATACCCGCGGCTCGTTCGGCCAGAAACCGCCCGACTCGCCCCGCGCCGAGACCTGGGTCGCCAGCTCGCCGGTCCCGAACCGCGTGGACTGGCTGGCCTGGCCGGCCTGGCCGGGCAGCGCCGCCGGCATCCCGCCGAAGACAGAGGGCGGGCGTCGCAGCCCCTCGAAGCTCGGCTCGTCGCGCCGGCGCCGCGTGCGCAGGTAGTCGAAGAGCATGTAGGCGCCGAGCAGCACGAGGACGACCGGCAAAAACTCCCTCACCGGCAGGCGCACGTTGAAGATCGTGTGGAGCAGGAAGACCGTCCCGAGCGTGACCATCGTCGCGCCCCACGCCAGCGGGTTGCCGTAGAGGCGCCGGGCGATGGCGTCGGACTCGGCGTCGGGCGCGAGGCCGGCGCGAATGAGTTGCGCCGTCCGCATGGCGTCCACGGCGGCGAAGAGCCAGGTTCCGACCACGCCGAGGACGAAGAAGGCCGTCCCGTCGGTTACGGTCGCCATCTGGAAGAAGCTGGCGAAGATGGTGAAGTGGACGAGCGCCTTCGAGGTCTGCCCGTTGTAGGCAGCGCCGAGGCCGGGCACCAGGAAGGAGAGCAGGAGCGCGACGAAGGGCGAGGTCTTGCGCCGCACGCCGGGCGGCACCCCGCCGCGCGATTGCTGCTGTTGCAGCGCCTCGACCCCCGCGACGATGCAGTCCTGGCAGTAGGGGAAGCCGCGGATGCGGTGGTCGCACGCCGGGCAGAGGGCGCGCGCGCAGCGGCTGCACTGCACGACCGCGCGGTTCGTCAGGTGGTATGCGCAATTCATCAAGCCGTTCACGCTCGGTACTTCCTTGCTGCCCGACCCGGGTTCGTTCTTAACGCTGCTCGTCAGGCCGCTGCCCGGCGTTCGAGTTGCTGACGCCCTGGTTCGTCTTCAGCCCGCCCTGGGCCGGTGTGCTCACCAGCCCCTCGGTTACCCGCTTGAGCTCGTCGGCGCGGCTCGCGCCGTGCTCGTAGGTCTGCGCCGCGACTCGCAGGCCGGCGCGGTACATGCCGCTGATCGAGCCGTCGTCCGAGACTGTATTCGTGCCGACGAGGACCGCCAGCAAAATCATGGTGGCGACGGTGGCAAGCTGCGGTGTGACGAGCACGTCGAGCCAGCCGCGCATCCACTCGGCCACGCGCGCGCCGAAGGGGGCGCGGACCCGCTCGGCCTCGGTCGTGCCGAGCGTGGCCTGGAGGATGCGCTCGTGGAGGCCGACGGGAACGGGCCGCTCCTCGCTGATGTAGGAGTAGCAGGCGCCGATGGAGCGCACCACCTGGCCGGGCAAATCTGAGCAGGGATCGCAGAGCGCCGCGTGGCGCTCCCAGCGATGGTAGAGGGCCGCGGGCAGGAAGCCGTCGAGGTAGTCTGTCAGGTGCTGCTCGAACTCCTCGCACGACATCGAGGTCTCGGGCGCGGTCCGGCGCAGGATGCGCGCTTCGAGGCCCACCGAGGGCTGCGGCGGGACGGAAGTGCGGCACTCGACCACGGCGCTCTTGACCTCGGCCAGCAGCTCGTGACAGACCGGGCAGCGCAGCGAGTGGGCCGTGAAAGCCCCCTGCGCTTCGGCGCCGAGCGAGCCGTCGAGGTAGTCGGTCAGACAGTCCTCAAAGTCTGAGCAAAGCATCTGCAAACCCTCTACACCTCTTCTTCTCCGAAAATTCCCGGCCGAGTAATTCTACCCGGCCCGCCGCCCCGGTCTCGCCGGCCCTCCTGGCCGGACTCACGCGGCCGGCCAGAAGCCGGCCTCTCGTCAACTTCACTTCAAACGTCGCTGACGGCCACCACGCGCATCCGCCGCAGAATCTTCGCCAGCTCGATGCGCCCGCGGTTGATTCTCGACTTGACCGTCCCCTCGGGTATTTTCAGCAGGTCTACGATCTCCTGGTAACTCAGCTCCTCGATGTCGCGGAGGATGACGCAGGTCCGCAGGTCGGGCGGGAGCTTATCTATGCCGGCCTGCACCTGCTCGCCCAACTCGCGTCGCTCCATCTCCCGCTGCTGGCTGCCGCCCGAAGCGCGCAGGTGATAGGTGTGCGTCTCGATGTCCTCGGCCTGCGTGTCCTGCGGGGCACGCTGGCGGCGGCGGTAGTCGTCAATAATCAGGTTGCGCGCCAGCCGCATCAGCCAGTTCTGCAAGTCGCCCTGTTTCGGGTCGTACTGGTCGAGCGAGCGGTAGACGCGGACGAAGACTTCCTGCGTCAGGTCTTCGGCTGAGTCGGCCCGTGAGGTGAAGCGGTAGGCGAGGTTGTAGATGCGGCGGGAGTAGTTCGAGACGATCTCCTCCCACGCCGCTCCGTCGCCGGCGCGACACCGCCTGACCAGTTCAGCCCCTTCGCCGACCGTCACCGCTTGAGCCACTCCCACTTCGTGCCCCTTCCCAAATCACACGCCGCGCCTTCCCTTAGAAGGCCCACGGCGCCGGCGGTCGTGCCCGCAGACAAGGGGCTGTACGCCCTTGAAAAGAGGAAAGTTCCCGCCCCGCCGCAGGAGCCGCGGTGGACCCTCAGACGCCCGCCCGCAGCCGACCCGGCCGGCGGCCTCTGCCTTGCGCCGCCGCGCCGGATATTATAGCCTAACTCCGTCGGCACAACATCTTGTGGCGGTCGGCTGCCGGGGCCGGACGCGAGTACTAGATGAGAGGCCGAAGGCGGTTCGGCCGGGCGCGGTAAGGGGCCGGGTCGGCCGCCGCCGGAGACGAGGCCCGCCGGAAAAAGAATTATTTGCGTAAAAACCTGAAGTTCCTCGTCTTTTGCCTGCTGGCGCTGGCCGTCCTCGTCTGGTTCGGCTGGAACCTCGACTGGGCCGAGGCGGCCGAGTCAATCCGCCGGGCCGACTGGCGGCTGGTAGCGGCGGCCGTCTGTTTCGTCTGGCTGACCTACCTGATTCGCGCCTTCCGCTGGCGGACGCTGCTCGCGCCGCTCGCGCCGAGGGCCTCGCTGCGCGAGGCTTTCGCCGCCACGACCGTCGGCTTCAGCGCCATTTTCCTCGTCGGGCGCGCGGTCGGCGAAGTGCTCCGCCCGGCCTATCTGGCCCTGCGCGACCCTGAGGTTAAGACCGGCCCGGCCTTCGTCACTATCGCCGTCGAGCGCGTCTTCGACATGTCGGCGGTCGTTCTTCTGTTCGCGGCCAACCTGATAATTCTGCGCCTGCCGGGCGCAGACGAGGCGACGGCCGCGCGCGTCCGCGAGGCCGGGCTCCTACTGCTGGCCTGCGCGGCGGCGGGGCTCGCGGTGCTGGCCTACGCCCGGCGCCACGCCGAGGCCGCGAGCGGGTGGCTCGAAGTGAGGCTCGCGCGGGCGCCGGCCGCGGCCGGACGCGCCGGGCGGGTGCTGGCGGGGCTGCTCGTGCAGACGGCGCGGACGCTCGACGTGCTGGCGGGCGGCCGCGCTCTGGCGCTGACCGTCGGGTGGACGGCCGCGCTGTGGGCGGCCATCACGGCGGCGAACCTGCTGGTGCTGCGCGCCTTCGGGCTGCCGGTCGGCGTGAGCGAGACGGTCTTCGTGCTGGGGTGGTCGCTCGTCGGCTCGCTCGTGCCGACGCCGGGCGGCGGCGCGGGCACCTATCATCTGGCGACGGCCTACGGCCTCATCCTCGTCCTCGGCGGCGGCGAGCAGACGGCCAACGTGGCGAAGGCCGCCGTCATCGTCCTCAACCTCGTCGTCTTCGGCTCGGCCCTCTTCTTCGGCGTCTACTACTTCCTCCGCAGCGGGGTGGGGCTCGCGCGCCTGCGCGGGCTGGCAGCCGGGGACGGGGCCGCAGTGCGTGACGGGCACGTCGGGGCCGGGACGCCCGACGAGCGGGCGGGCAGGGAGGTCGCGCGCGGGGCGCGGGCCTGATACGGCCGGGCGCGGCGCGTCGCCGGGCAGGGCCGCGTTGCGGAGTTAAGGACGAATCGAAGCTCTACGAAACCCCGAAGCTGCCGGGAGCAAAGCCATGAGATGCCCCTTCTGCGGTTATCTGGAAGACAAGGTGGTGGACTCGCGCGAGTCGCGCGAGGGCGACGCCATCCGCCGCCGACGCGAGTGCCTGCGCTGCGAGCGGCGCTTCACCTCCTACGAGCGGATTGACGAAATCCCCTACATGGTCGTCAAGAAGGACGGCCGGCGCGAGCCCTTCGACCGCAACAAGGTGATGGCCGGTTTGCTGCGCGCCTGCGAGAAGCGGCCAATCGCCGCGACCAAGCTCGAATCAATCGTCAACTCCATCGAGAAGTACGTGCAGGACTCGCCCGACCGCGAGCGCTCGACGACGAAGATCGGCGAGATGATCATGCGGCGGCTCAAGGAGCTGGACAAGGTGGCTTACGTCCGCTTCGCCTCGGTCTACCTTGAGTTCGAGGACGTGACGGAATTCATGAAGGAGCTGAAGACGCTGGTCCGCACGCGCTCCGGCCCCTCGACCTCGGCGCGGAAGTGACGGCGGCCGCGGTTGGGCTCAGACCCGCAGGACAGCGGCCGACGCGGCTCCGCTCCCGGGAGGCAGAACGCGGGCGGGCGAGCGGCGCCGGCCGCCCACATTCTGCCTCCCGCGCCCCTTCTTTCGGGCGCACCGCGCGGTGCGGCCCCGCATCTATTCAGCCGGAGGCCGCGCGCCTTCGGCCCGGCCCGGCCCGGAACTTAAGCGGACAGAAGGCGCCGGCCTCCGCTGTTAGAATCCGTTTCCGAGGGAATAAAGTTTCGGGATAACTCGACGCAGCAAACAGGTTTAGAAGGCGGCTATTTCATCAACGCTTATGCCCCAGATTTCCAATTTCACAGAGAACATCGAGCCCGTGGACGCCGGCGGCGAGCAGTTGCAGATACCGGAGACGCTGCCCGTCCTCCCGCTGCGCGACATCGTCATCTACCCGTTCATGATCGTCCCGCTCTTCGTCTCGCGCGAGAAGTCGATCCGCGCCGTTGACGAGGCGCTCGGCGACAACCGGATGCTCTTCCTCGTCTCGCAGCGCGACCTGGACAAGGAGGAGCCCGCGGGCGAAGACCTCTACACGACGGGCACGGTGGCCGTCGTCATGCGCATGCTCAAGCTGCCGGACGGGCGCATCCGCATCCTCGTGCAGGGGCTGACGCGCGCCCGGGTCGAGGAGATCGGGGACACGAGTGGCTGCCTGCGGGCGCGCCTCTCGGTGCTGCCGGAGGAGACGGCGGCCGAACGGTCTCTCGAAGTCGAGGCGCTCGTCCGCAACGTCCGCGCCTCGATGGAGAAGGCCGCGAACCTCGGCAAGAACGTCTCGCCCGAGGTGATGGCTATCGTGACTGGGCTCGAAGAGCCGGGGCGGCTGGCCGACCTCGCCGCCTCGAACCTCGAACTGAAGGTCGAGGACGCGCAGTCGGTCCTGGACATCGCCGACACGACGGCGCGGCTGCGCCGCGTCAACGACCTCCTGAACAAGGAGATCGAAGTCCTCACCGTCCAGCAGGAGATCAACACGCAGGCCCGCGCCGACATCGACCGCTCGCAGCGCGAGTTCTACCTGCGCCAGCAGATGAAGGCCATCCAGACCGAGCTCGGCGAGGGCAACGAGCTGGCCGAGGAGGTCGCGCAGTTCCGCGAGAAGATCGAGACCGCAGGGATGCCCGAGCACGCCGAGAACGAGGCGCTCCGGCAGCTCAAGAAGCTCGAACGGATGCACCCGGACGCGGCCGAGACGGCGACGCTCAGGAACTGGATGGAGATTATGACCGACCTGCCGTGGTCGAAGTCGTCGAAGGACAATCTGGATTTGGCGAAGGCCGAGCAGATTCTCGACGAGGACCACTACGGGCTGGAGAAGGTCAAGGAGCGCATCGTCGAGGCGCTGGCCGTGCGCAAGCTGAAGGAGAAGCCGAAGGGCTCGATCCTCTGCCTGGTCGGCCCGCCGGGCGTGGGCAAGACTTCTCTGGGCCGCTCCATCGCCCGCGCCCTCGACCGCAAGTTCGTCCGGCTCTCCCTGGGCGGCCTACACGACGAGGCGGAGATTCGCGGCCACCGCCGCACCTACGTCGGCGCGATGCCGGGCCGTATCGTCCAGGCTTTGCAGCAGGCGGGCACCAACAACCCGCTCATCATGCTCGACGAGATCGACAAGGTCGGCGCGGACTTCCGCGGCGACCCCAGCTCGGCCCTGCTCGAAGTCCTCGACCCCGAGCAGAACAACTCTTTCCGCGACAACTACCTCGGCGTCACCTTCGATCTGTCGAACGTGATGTTCATGACGACGGCCAACGTGCTCGAAACCATCCAGCCGGCCCTGCGCGACCGCATGGAGGTCATCCGGCTGGCCGGCTACACCGAGGAGGAGAAGCTGGAGATCGCGCGCCGCCACCTGCTGCCAAAGCAGATCGAGGAGAACGGCATCACGCCGAAGAACATCTCGATCTCGAAGAAGGCCCTGGCCGCCATCATCCAGCAGTACACGCAGGAGGCGGGCCTCAGGCAGTTGGAGCGAGAGATCGGCAAGGTCTGCCGCAAGGTGGCGCGCCGCGTCGCCGAGGGGCGGACCGAGACGGTAAAGGTCACGCCGCAGATTCTCCACGAGTTCCTGGGCGCGCCCAAAATCTTCCCCGAGGAGGCGCTCAGGAAGGACCAGATCGGCGTCGCCACCGGCCTGGCCTGGACGGCCGTGGGCGGCGACGTGCTCTTCATCGAGGCTTTGAGGATGAAGGGCAAGGGCAACCTCGTCCTGACGGGCCAGCTCGGCGAGGTGATGCGCGAGTCGGCGCAGGCCGCCTTCTCCTACGCCAAGTCGCGCGCCAAAGAGCTCGGCATCCCCGAGGAGGACTTCGAGAAGTACGACCTCCACATCCACATCCCCGAGGGCGCCATCCCGAAGGACGGCCCCTCGGCCGGCATCACCCTGGCGACGGCGATGGTCTCGTCGCTCGCGCAGCGCCCGGTCCGCAAGGAGGTGGCGATGACCGGCGAGATAACTTTGCGCGGCAACGTCCTGCCGGTCGGCGGGGTCAAGGAGAAGGTCCTGGCGGCGCGGCGGGCGCGCGTCACCCGCGTCATCCTGCCGCAGCTCAACAAGCGCGAGATGGACGAGCTGCCGCCGGAGCTTTTCGGCGAGATGCGCTTCATCTTCGTCGAGCACGTCCGCGAGGTCTTCAGCGAGGCGCTCAAGGAGAAGGCGGCGCAGCCGGTCGGGCCGGTCCGGCGCGAGCCGCGGCTTCCGCAGGCCGCCGCCCCGCTCGGCTGAGGCGGGGCGCTGACGAAATCAGGGGGCGCGGCCGGGGGTGAATCCGCCCCGGCCGCGCCCCTTCGCTTTTTTAGTTTCGCCTTTCAAGTCTCGTTAAGTCTCGCCGGCGGGCGCAACCAGCGCCGGGGGGGCGGCATCAAAAACACTCCGCGAACGAAACACGAGAAAGCTGAAACTGTGAGCCGTTTCCTCTTTTATTTGCAATTAGATGCGGGTGAAAGGTTTGACACCGGGGCGCGCCGGTGCTAACCTCTGGGGCGGTTTCGTGGGGCTTTGGCCGTAAGTCTTCAACCCTTGAGACCCCTCGCAGGCTGAAGCCGCCCTCATTCGACGCGGGGTGAAAACGTCCCGTTTTTAAGCTTTAAGTGGATGCCGCTCGTGCGGCCCCGACGGGCCGCCATCGTGGATTCGCTTTGTCTCTCGCAAAAGGAGATCAACGATTGAAGAAGACGAGCCTCCCCCGCATGTTCGCCTCGGCCGCCCTCGCGGTCGCTTTTATCGCTCCCTCCTTCCAAGTCGCCGCGCAGAGCTCGCAGCAGTCGTACCTCCGCAACGTCGGCAGCGACATCGAGCGTGAAGACTCGCGCGTCCAGGACATCATGGCCCGCGCCGAGGAGCAGTTCCGCCTGGGCGAACTGAACCTTAAGGATGGCAAGCGCGAGGCCGCCCGCCAGAAGTTCGACCGAGCCGTTGACGTGATTCTCGAATCGGGCATGAACGTCCGTTCGCACCCGCGGCTCCAGAACTACTATCTGCAACTGGTCGAGCGCGTCTACCGCCACGAAGTCCCGTCACACGTCGTGCCGCTAGCGAGGCCGACCGCCAACGCGCAGTTCGTCGAGGTGGCGCACCAGAGCGGCGGCCAGCAGCAGCCCGCAGCCCCGCAGGTCGGCTTTGCCGAGCAGAAGTTCGAGCCGTCGCCGCTCGACGAGCTCTCGAAGCTCGTCCTGACCGACGACGAGAAGAAGGTGACGGCCGAGGAGGTCGCCAAGCTCGACGACGAGATCAAGACCACGCTCGGCTTCAAGTTCCGCCCGCACCCGCTCGTCCAGCAGTTCATCAACTACTATCAGGGTCGCGGCCGCGGCACGATGGAGTCCGGGCTGCGCCGCTCCGGGCAGTACGTGACGATGGCGCGCAAGATTTTCCGCGAGGAGGGCGTGCCCGAGGACATCGTCTGGCTCGGTCAGGTCGAGAGCGCCTGGCGCCCCCGCGCGCAGTCGTGGGCGGCCGCCTCCGGCCTCTGGCAGTTCATCCCCGCGACCGGCGCCCGCTTCGGCCTGCGCCAGACCGCCTACGTTGACGAGCGCAACAGCTTCGAGAAGGCGACGCGCGCCTCGGCCCGCTACCTGCGCTGGCTCGCCAACCGCTACAACGGCAACTGGGAGCTGGCGATGGGCGCCTACAACACGGGCGAGGGCAACATCGACCGCGCCATCTCTCGCGCCGGCTCGGCCGACTTCTGGACCATCTACCCCTACATCGCACAGGAGACGCGCAACTACGTCCCGAACATCCTGGCCGTCATCCTGATCGCCAAGAACCCCGAGAAGTACGGCTTCCGCAACGTGGACCGGATGGCGCCGCTCGCCTACGACACCGTGAGCGTCCCTTCGGCGACGAGCCTGCACCTGATCGCCTCGCTCTCGGACGTGTCGGTTGACTACATCCGCGCCCTGAACCCCGAGCTGCGGCGCGACATGACGCCGGCCGGCGAGTCGTACCACGTCCGCGTCCCGCCGAAGCGCGGCGCCCAACTGGTCGCGCTTCTCAGGCGCATCCCGGTGGACCGCCGCAACCAGCTCGCGCGCGTCGTGCGCGCCGAGCCGGGCGAGAACATCGAGGCCGTGGCCTCCCGCACGGGGACGAGCGTGGCGGCGCTCCAGCAGTGGAACTCCGGCGTTGACCTCCAGAAGGGCGGCGCGCTGGTCGTGCCCGCCGGCGCCGCGCCCAGACTGCTGACGCCCACAGCCATGTCGCGGCCGCGCGGTAACGGCGAGGTCACCGCCAGCATCCGCGCCGTCGCGGCCCGCGCAGGCGAGACGCTAGCGCAGTTTGCCGCCCGCACCGGCGCCCCGCTCGAAGAGGTGGTCAAGCTCAACGGCCTGCCGGCCGGCGCCACGCTCAAGGCCGGTCAGCGCGTCAACGTCCCGTCGGCGCCGAACGCCGCGCCCGCCGCGTCGCGGGCCGCCGGACGCCGCCGGTAAGAGTCGCCGCCCGGCCGCCGCCGACCCCGAGAGTCGGCCGAGACGCCGCGACGGACCTTCGAAGGCGAGCGCGCCCGCCCGGCCCCGAGCCGGGCGGGCGCGCTCACACGTTTTAGGCTCTAAGTTTTAGGCCCGAAACCCCCGTCGGATTCAGCCCACCCTCTCGCGTCCGGCCCGCCCCGCCACCCCGGCGGCCGGCAGCACCCCACGCGGCGCGCCCACCGAGCGCCTCCCGCGCGCACGCGCGTTCGCCTGCCCGTGCGCAAGCCCCGACACGAGGCCCATGCTCTTCCGCACGCAGTCCGCGGCCGTCTACGGCATAGACGCCGAACTCGTAGACATCGAGGTTGACCTGACTCCCGCGCGCGGCGAGGCCGACTCGCCCTCCTCCGTCACCATCGTCGGGCTGCCCGACCTGGCCGTGCGCGAGTCGCGCGAGCGCATCCGCGCCGCCGTCAACAACAGCGGTTTCTTCTTCCCCTTTCACAAGACAACGATCAACCTCGCGCCGGCCGACGTGCGTAAAGGGGGCGCCAGCTTCGACCTGCCCATCGCGCTCGGCGTCCTCGGCGCCAACGGCGACCTGGGCGAGGCCGAAAGCATGCCCGGCCTCCTCTCGGTCGGCGAGCTTTCGCTCGACGGGCGCGTGCGCGGCGTTCGGGGCGCGCTGCCCATCGCACTGCGCGCCCGCGCCGCCGGCATCGAGAGCATGTTGCTGCCGGCCGAGAACGCCGTCGAGGCGGCGGTGGTCGAGGGCGTGGCCGTTTACGCCGCGGCCACACTGCGCGAGGCGGTCGAGTTGATTGCGGCGCTGCGCGGCGGGGCGGCCGCGCGCCCGAGCCCGGCGCGCGTCGACCGCGACGAACTGTTCTCGGCCGAGGGGCCATACGAGGTTGACTTCGCGGAGGTGCGCGGCCAGCAGTCGGCCAAGCGGGCGCTAGAGGTGGCCTCGGCCGGCTCGCACAACATTTTGCTGATCGGGCCTCCCGGCTCGGGCAAGACGATGTTGGCGAAGCGGCTGCCGACGGTACTGCCGCCGCTCGAATTCGAGGCCGCCTTAGAGCTGACGAAAATCCACTCGGTCGCCGGGCTGACGGGCCGGGCGGGCCTCGTCACCCGCCGGCCCTTCAGGGCGCCGCACCACACCATCAGCGACGCGGGCCTGATCGGCGGGGGCTCAAGCCCGCGGCCCGGCGAGGTCTCGCTCGCGCACCACGGCGTGCTCTTTCTCGACGAGCTGCCCGAGTTCGACCGCTACACGCTCGAAGTCCTCCGCCAGCCGCTCGAAGACCAGCGGGTGACGATCAGCCGCGCCTCGATGTCGCTGACCTTCCCGGCCTCCTTCATGCTGGCGGCGGCGATGAACCCGTGCCCCTGCGGCCACTGGGGCGACCCCACGCGCGAGTGCCGCTGCACGCCTCTGCAAATCCAGCGCTACGTCGGCCGGGTCTCCGGCCCGCTGCTCGACCGCATAGACATCCACGTTGACGTGCCGGCCGTCCGCTTCGGCGAGCTGAAGGGCGAGGCGCCGCCAGCCGAGTCGTCGGCTGCGGTGCGGGCGCGTGTGGTAGAGGCGCGCGCCAGGCAGCGCGAGCGGCTGCGCGGCGAGGGGTTGTTCGCCAACGCGCAGATGACGCCGCGCCTGATCCGGCGCCACTGCCGGCTCGACGCAGAGGGCGAGCGGGTGTTGGAGTCGGCCATGAAGCGGCTGGGGCTTTCGGCCCGCGCCTACGACCGCATCCTTAAGGTGAGCCGCACCGTCGCCGACCTCGAAGGCGCGAACGAGATCAGGACGGCCCACGTCGCCGAGGCCGTCGGCTACCGCTCGCTCGACCGCACCTACTGGGCCTGAAGCGCGGCCGCCCCGTTGTGTTAAGATTCTCGCCCGGTGCCCGCCGCGTCTCGCGCACACGGGCCGGGCGCCGCCGCGGGGTCGATTATTTCGGGCCGGGGCTGGCAACGACGCGCCGAAGGGGTCGCATCACAGACGCGGGAAACCCGGTGTCACGCCAAGAGTTACTCTCTTCCGCGCCTGCGGCCGGCCCTGCCCTTCCGACTCCGACGAAGCGAAAGGTGTTGCGCCCCTTGACTGCAAACGTGGAGAGGTGTGAGTTGATGAGCGAAGAGCTTCCGCTCGCGCGCACGCTCGGGGTGGGGTCGCCTCCGAAAGTCGAGACGGCCGAGGCGCCGGACTACGCCCTGACGCAGATGGCCGCCGGCGGCGACATGCTGGCCTTCGAGGAGCTCTACGAGCGCCACTCGCGCCGCGTCTACAGCCTCTGCCTGCGCATGACGGCCAACACGGCCGAGGCCGAGGACCTCACCCAGGAGGTCTTCATCCAGCTCCACCGCAAG
>DASQMB010000066.1:0-17812 GCA_035645715.1 Pyrinomonadaceae bacterium | reverse complement strand
CGGCCCGCGCCTCACAAGAGGCGCGGGCCGTTGTCTTTTCGCGCGCCGCCGGATAAAAGGGAGTCACACACCGAGACGACAGGAAGGGTCGAAAGCCGTGGGCGCAGACGAACGCTTGTGGGAGCCCGAAGGGCAGGGTCGCCGGCTGAGGGAGCTGACGGCAGCGGGTGAGGCGCGGCTCAAGGAGACGCCGCTCAGGCGCGACGTTCGCTCGCTCGGGCGGTTGCTCGGCGAGGTCATCACGGAACAGGCGGGCCGCGAAATCTTCGAGGCGGTCGAAGAGCTGCGGCGCCTCACCATCAGGCGGCGCAAGCTCTCGCGCGGAGAGGCGCCGGCACCGCGCGGGCGCGACGACGAGGCGCCCGACGAGCTGGCCCGCCGCGCGGGCGAGATCGTCGGGCGCGCCACCGTGCGCGAGGCGCACCTGCTCACGAAGGCTTTCGCCACCTACTTCGAGCTGACCAACCTCGCCGAGACCAATCACCGCAAGCGCCGCCGCCGCGCCGCCGAAGTCAACCGCGCCGAGCCGCAGGCCGGCACCTTCCACGGCACGCTCCGGCGGATGCGCGACGCAGGGCTCTCGGCGCGCGCGGCGCTCGACTTCCTGCGGCGAGTCGAGGTCGTGCCGGTCTTCACGGCGCACCCGACCGAAGTCGCGCGCCGAACCGTGCTCTTCAAGCGGGCGCGCGTCCTTGCCGAACTGGAGCGGCTCGACCAACTCCCGCTCTCGGGCCGACGCGCACGCGAGGCCGCCGTGCGGATCGCCGCGGAGGTGGCCGCGCTCTGGCAGACAGACGAGGTGCGGCGCCGCCAGCCGTCCGTGGCCGACGAGATCAGGATGGGGCTCGACTTCTATCCGGCCTGCCTGATCGAGACGCTGCCGGAAGTCTACGAGGAGGTGGCCGAAGGCTTCCGGGAGGTCTACGGCGAGGAGATACAGACGCGCGACCTGCCGCGCGTCGTGCGCTTCGGCTCGTGGATCGGCGGCGACCGCGACGGCAACCCCTTCGTCACGCCCGGCCGCACGGGCGAGGCGCTGCGACTGGCGCGCGCCGTCGTCTTCGACTTTTACCTCGCGCGCGCCGAAGAGCTGCTCGAACGCCTCAGCGCCTCGACGCACCAGGCCGGCATCTCGGCCGAGCTGCTCGACGCGCTCGGCGCTTACAGGGGGGCTTATCCCGGCGTGCGTCTCGAAGAGGACCGGCACGCGGGCGAAGAGGTTTACCGGCGGTTCCTGGCCTTCATTCTTCACCGCTTGCGCGGCACGGCCGGCGCGAACGCGCCCGACGTTAACGCGGCCGCGCCCGCACGCGGCGGCGAGGCGTGGCGCGGCGTGCGCGCTTCTCAGGCGGGGGCTTACGCCGACGCCGACGAGTTCGCGCGCGACCTGCGGCTCGTGCGCGACAGCCTCGAAGATAACGGGGGCCGTCGTGCCGCGCGTCTCCTGCTCGACCCGCTGCTCAGGCAGGTCGAGACCTTCGGCTTTCACCTCCACACGCTCGACGTGCGGCAGCACGCGCGCGTCCACGCCCGCGCCGTGGCCGAACTCGCGCGCGCGCCCGCCGGCGACGGTGAGGGCGGCGACGGGAGCAAAGACGAGGGCGAAGACGAGGGCGCGCCGGTCGCCGTTGATGAGGGCACGGCGGCCGCCGTCGGCGAGAGCGCGGGCGGCGACGGCGGCGGGGCCGTCGTCGATGTTGAGAGGGCGGGTGCCGGGGCGGCGGTTCTGCCGGCGGCGCCCTCGGAGGAGACGCGGGCGCTGCTCGACTCGCTGCGCGCAGTGGCGGCGCTCAAGGAGGAGTTCCCGCCCGAGGCGATCCGCAGTCACGTCATCAGCGGCGCGCGCGGCACGGGCGACGTGTTCTCGCTCGTCTGGCTGGCCGAGTTGTCGGGCGTGAGCGTGGCGGCGCGCCCCGAGCGCGGCGACCCGGGCCTGATGCCGGTCCCGCTCTTCGAGTCAATCGAGGACCTGCGCAACGCGCCCGCGGTCTGCCGCGCGCTGTGGCGCTCGCGCGAGTACGCGCCCTACCTCGAATCGTGGGGGCGGCGGCAGGAGGTGATGCTCGGCTACTCGGACTCGAACAAGGACGGGGGGATGCTGACGAGCACCTGGGAAATCTTCAAGGCCCACCGCGCCCTGCACGAGGTCGCGGCCGAGTGCGAGGTGACGCTCGAACTCTTCCACGGCCGCGGCGGGACGGTGGGGCGCGGCGGCGGGCCGACGCACCACTCAATCGTCGCCCAGCCGGCCGGCGCCTTCAACGGCTCGCTCAAGATCACGGAGCAGGGCGAGGTCTTGAACTGGAAGTACTCGGACCCGGTGCTGGCCGAGCGCAACATCGAACTGATGGTGGCGGCCTCGCTCGAAGCCCTGGCGCGGCCCGACGGCGCGCAGTGGCGCGACGAGTGGGGGGAGGTGATGGAGCGGCTCTCGCGCGACGCCTTCGCCTTCTACCGCGAGCGCGTCGCCGAGAACCCCGACACGCTGCCCTACTTCGAGGAGGCCACGCCGGTACTTGAGTTCGACCTGGCGCGCATCGGCTCGCGGCCGGCGCGGCGCGGCGGCCGGCGCGGCCTCGAAGACCTGCGGGCCATCCCCTGGGTGTTCGGCTGGATGCAGAGCCGGCACGTCCTGCCGGCTTGGTTCGGCGTGGGCCACGCGGTCGAGAAGTTCGTCGCGGAGCAGCCGTCGGGCGGCGAAATGATGGCCTCGATGGCGCGCGAGTTCCCGCTCTTCCTGACGCTGCTGGGAGACGTGGAGATCGGCATGGCGAAGGCCGACCTGACCATCGCGCGACGGTACGCCGGACTCGTCGCCGACGAGGGCTTGCGCGGCCGCTTCTTCGGGCTCGTCGAGGAGGAGTTCGCGCGCTCGCGCCGCGCCGTGCTGCGCGCTACGGGGCAGGGCCGGCTGCTCGAACGTAATCAGGTGCTCGCGCGCTCGATCCGCCTGCGCAACCCTTACGTCGACCCGATGAGCCTCATCCAGATCGAGCTGCTCAGGCGCAAGCGGGCCGGCGAGCAGTCGGAAGAACTCGATTACGCGCTCGCGGCCACCATCAACGGCATCTCGGCCGGGCTGCGCAACACGGGCTGAAGCGGGGCCGGCGAGGCGGCGAGATGGAAGGGCGGGGGGATTGGGCGTTTAGTCTCAGTTGCGGAGAAATGGTTGTGGCGGCGGGGGTTTTGGTTTACCCTGTGCGCCGGTATCCTTCAAGTCCAAGAAGCAAGCGAGGAGTCGGAGATGCGTTCAGCCAAGCGCCGTTTCCCCTTTTCGGGCCTGCTCCTGCTGGCCGTCACGCTGCTGGCCGCCGGGGCCGTCCCGCACGCCCTCGGCCAGAGCCGGCAGCCGCAGCAGCCCGCGCAGCCCGAGAATCGACCGCCGACCATCAAGCTCACCACAGACACGCAGGTCGTGACGCTCTGCCCGGAGGCCGAGTCCGTCGAGAACCCGCGCGTGCGCCTGCGGGCCGAGGGCTACAGCCCCGACGGCAACCGGCTGCGCTATCGCTGGAACGTCTCGGGCGGGCGGCTCGAAGGCGAGGGCGACAACATGGTCTGGAACCTGACCGGCGTTCAGCCCGGCGTCTACACCGTGAACGCCACCGTCGAGAGCGGCCCGGAGGGCGCGGTCGATCCGCTCTGCACGGCCTTCACCTCGGCTCGCGTCGTCGTGCGCAACTGCCCGCCGCCGCGCCCCGTCTGCCCGAACGTCGCCATCTACTGCCCGGACGTGGTCGAGGCCGGCCGCCCCGTCACCTTCACGGCCTCGCTGAGCGGCGGCACGGCCGGCGTCACGGCCGTCTACAACTGGCGCGTCTCGGCCGGACGCATCACCTCGGGGCAGGGCACGCCGACCATCACGGTCGACACGGCCGGCCTCGCGGGGCAGCCCATTACGGCCACGGTCGAGGTCGAAGGCTATAACATGGAGTGCCGAGCCACCTGCCAGAGTCAGGTGCCGGCGCTGCCCGAGCCGCGCCGCTCGGACGAGTTCGGCGAGATCGCCCGCGACGACGAGAAGGCGCGCCTCGACAACTTCGCCATCGAGTTGCAGAACAGCCCCGGCGCCCAGGGGTACGTCATCGGCTACGGCGGCCGCCGCCCGCGCTCGGCCTCGGGCTCGGCGCGGGCCGAGCGCGCCCGCGATTACCTCGTGCGAACGCGCGGCATAGACGCCTCGCGCATCGTCGTCCTCGACGGAGGACAGCGCGAGTCGGGCGCGACGGCCCTCTGGGTCGTGCCGCCCGGCGCCGCACCGCCTCGCCCGTGAGGGGCCGAGCGGCTCCGAGAGTCTGAACGCGAAGAGAGGCGCTCACGACCCCTGTCGTGAGCGCCTCTCTTCGCGTCGGGCCTTAGGTCGTTGCGTGCCCTCTGGCCCGCTGCGGCGCCCCGGCGGCTCCTTACAGTTGGGCCTTCAGTTGGGCGAGGCGTCGTGCTCGCCGAGCGTCTCGGGCCAGAACTCTCCGTCGCCCTCGGCCGTGGCGCGGGCGAGTAGCTCGCGGGCGCGGCCCAACTCGGCGAGCAGGCCGGCGTTGGCGCGTTCGACCTCGGCGATGCGCCGCCGCATCTGCCGCGCGCGGGCTTCGAGGAACAACGTGTAGTAGTAGAGCACGCCCGCGACGGCGGTCATGCCCAGCGCGATGATCAAGGCGAGATAGAACTCCACGGCGAAAAACCCCCGCCCGTCCGGCCCCGGTTGTTAACTTGTGTCGGTGTCGCCCGAAGTATACAGCCGGGCGGCGGCGTCTTGCACCTGTCGTGCGCCGGCCGCCGCCTGCGCGCTAAATCCGCAGGCGAGGTGGCGGCCCCGACCTGTCGGGGCAGCTCCCGCTCTGGTAAGGGCACATAGTGGCCGCGCGTCAGGAACTTTCTTCGCGCCGCCGGCGGTGCGCGGTAGTATACTCGCCGCTCGAACGTCGGCCCACGAAATGACGAGGCGCGAAAGAGATGAGAGACCGGCTCACGGAGACGCAGGTTGCCCGCGTGGTCGCGGAGGTCAGCAGGCAGGCGCAACTGCGCGAGCTGGACGAGCGCGAACGGCTCGACCGCGATCAGGTGGTCAGGATTCTTGAGGAGCTGAACCTGCCGGTCGAGCTGCTCGACCCGGCCATGCGGGAGCTTGAGCGGCACGAGGCCGAGGCGGCCGAGGCCGCGCGCTACGAACGCGCGGTGCGCGAGCAGAGGCGCCGCCGGCTCGTCGTCGCCGGCTCGGTCGTCGCCGTGCTGCTCGTCCTGGTTTTGCTCGCGGGCCTCTACGTCCAGCGCCGCGGTCGCGCGCTGGCGGCGGTCGAGGCCGTCGGGCCGGGACGCATCACGCGCTCGTCCGACGACGGCGGAAGCCTCGGCGCGGTGAGCCGCGACGGGACGGAGCTTTTCTACCGCGTGACGCTCGGGGGCGTGCCCATCGACGAGAACCTGCGGCTCAAGTGCAACTGGGTTGACCCCGAGGGGCGCGTCGTCAGGCAGAACTCCTGGGAGACGCGGGCGACCGACAAGAGCGTGTGGGCGACCTCGTGCCGCCACAACGTTGGCGCCGCCGCGCGGCCGGGCGCATGGACGGTCGAGATGCTCCTGGGCGACCGCGTCGTGAGCCGGACCGCCTTCCGGGTCGAGTAGCCGAACCGAGCACGGTTAACCCCGCCCGCCGCCCCTTCCGACTTACGAACCCCGCATGAGCGTCATCATCGGCTACTGGAGCCACGGCCCGCGCGAAGAGCTTCAGGGCGGCCCGCACCGCCTGCTGACCGAGGCGCTGGCCCGCGCCGGCTGCGCCGGAGCGAAGATCGTCTCGTCGCACGGCCGACACTTCCCGCACGCGCCCGCCGAGACGACCGACCCGCGCGCCCTCTCGAACTCATTCAGCTTCGCCGTCGCCGCCCACGGCCGTCATGCGCGGCTCGAAGCCGACGGCGCAAGCGCTCAAGGCGCGCTCGAACCGCGCGGCGGCAGAGCGGGTGCGGGCGCGGCGGGGCGGGGCGTGACGGCCGCGCTCTCTGTGTCGGGCGCGGGGGCGGGCGCGGACTTGTGGGTGAGGGCCGACGGCGGCGGCCTCGTCCTCGGGCGCGAAGCCTTCGGGCGCGCGACGCTCTTCTGGACACGGGCCGGCGGCGCCGTGTGGTTCGCGTCGCGCCTCGGCCTGCTGCTCTCGGCGGTCGGTGGGGCGCGCGTCTCCGTCGAGGGCTTCTACGCCTACGGCTGCTTCTCTTACGTCCCGGCGCCGCTTACGCCGGCGCACGAAGTCTTCGCGGTGCCCTCGGGCTGCGAGGCGGTCTGGTGCGGCGCGACGCCCGAAGGCCCGCCACGCGTCGTCAGGCGCCAGGAGTGGCGCGAGGCCGACGAGCAGACGGCGGACGAGGATGCCGGCGCGGCCTCCCTGCGCCGCCTGCTGGAAGAGAGCCTGGAGGCGCAGCTCGGGCGGGCTCGGGGCGAGCCGGTCGGCGTCTTCCTCTCCGGCGGGTTGGACTCGGCCGTGACGGCCGCGCTGCTCGCCCGCGCGGGCGCCGACGTGCGCGCCTACACGCTCGACTTCGGCGGCGGCTGCTTCTCCGAAGTGCCTTACGCCGAGGCGGTCGCCCGCTCGCTGGGCGTGCCCCTCACGAAAGTCGCGGTCACGCCCCGCGGTGTGCGCGCGGCTCTCGAACCGACCGCCGCACGGCTCGACGCGCTTTACGGCGACGGCGTGACCGTGCCGCTCGCACTGCTCTGCGAGCGTGCGAGCCGGGAGGTGCGCGTCGTCTTCAACGGCGAGGGCGGCGACCAGCTCTTCGCAGGCTGGACGAACAAGCCGATCATCGCCGCCTCCGTCTACGGGCGGGCGGGTGGCTCGGCGGCCGACGCGGGCCGCGGTGACGAGCAGGAGTTAACAGCGCAGGAGTTAACAGCGCAGGAGTTCACCGCACAGACTTTCACAACGCAGACGCTCGCCGCGCTCTACGCGCGCACCCTCCACCGCCTGCACGGCCACGAGGCGGGCGTCTACGCCGACGAGGTGCGGCGCGAAATCGCAGGGCTCGACGCGCTGGCGCCGCTCGCGGCGGCGCTCGATCCTTCATATACGCGCGGCCTGCTCCACCGACTGCGCCGCGCCAACCTGATGCTCAAGGGCGCAGACAACATCCAGCCGCGCGCCGCCAGCCTCGGCCTCAGCTTCGGGCTCGACGTGCGGACTCTCTTCTGCTCGCGGCCGCTGGCCGAGTGGACCTTCGGCGTGGCCGGCGAGCTGTGGCTGCGCGGGGGGTGCGAGAAGTACCTGTTCAAGCGCGCCGTCGAGGGGCTGCTGCCGGCCGAGGTCGTCTGGCGCGAGAAGCGCGGCATGGGCGTGCCGCTGACCCTGTGGCTGGCGGGACGCCTGCGCCGCTGGGCCGGGCGACAGTTGAGCCCGCGCGCGCTCGCGGCCGAAGGGCTGTGGCGCCCGGACGCCCCTCGGCGCATCCTCTCGGGCGAGTTGAGCGGGCACGTGCAGGGGCGGCGCATCGGCGAGACGCTCTGGCTGCTGCTCGCCTGGCGCGCGTGGCGCGGGCGCGTGCTGCGGGCCGGGGAGGGTGCGCCGCGCCGCGCGTCCGTCGCGGCGCGCGTCTCGCGTCTCGGGGCGGCGCTCTCGCCCGGCACGCTCGGGAGGAGGTACACGTGAGGTGCATCAAGTGTGAGGCCGACAACAAGCTGAAGGAGCGGCAGGCCGCCGGCGGGCGCTGCAAGGCCTGCAACCACCCCTTCGCCTTCGACCCGAAGGTCACGCCGGGCGTCGAGTTCACAGACAAGTTCTTCCAGCAGTCGCTGGCGGCCCTCTCGGCCGACGGCTCGCTCTACTTCACGCCGCGCCAGCTCTACTACTTCTTCAACCGGCGCCTTCAAACGAAGCGGCCCGACTGGTGGAAGGCTGCGGGCTGGGTGGCGCTCGTCGCCCCGCTCGCGCTGGTTCTCCTGTTCCTCTTCGTGGGCGACTTGCTCTCGCCCGCGCGGCTGCTCGTGCTCCTTCTCATCGCGGGCTTTGGCCTGACGCTCGTGGCGAGCGAGCGGCTGCGGGGCCGGCTGCGCGGCAACTCGCCGCCGGAGCTGCGCGTCTCGCACGAACAGGTCTGGGCATGGTACGACCGCTGGCTCGCCGTCAACGGCGACCCCGGAAGGATGCTACCCCTGCCGGCGCAGTCGCGGCCGGCGGCGGGCGCTCAGCTTCAGGTCAACCCGGAGGTGTTGAACTACAGCTTCGACCGCGTCGTCGTCTGCGAGCGCGCAGAGGTCGCGCAGTGCCTCATCGCCAACAACTTCCACTTCGAGCACAACTGCGCCGTGCTCGGCGCCGACGGCTACCCGCCCGACGTGTTCCACACCGTGATGGGGATGCTGCGCCGCAACCCTTCCCTGAGCGTCTACGCGCTGCACGACGCGAGCGTGCGCGGCGTCGGGCTGGCCTACCGGCTGCGGACGGAGGAACGCTGGTTCGCCGGGGGCGGGGCGAAGGTCTACGACCTGGGGCTGCTGCCGCGCCAGGTCTCGGACCGCCCGCTCTTCGTCGAGACCTGGCCGCAGCACGGCCAGCCGGCCCTAACCCTGACGCCCGAGGTAGCCGCGACGCTCGAACCCGAAGAGGTGCGTTGGCTTGAGGCGGGCAACTACGTTTCGCTCGAATCCTTCCCGCCGCGGACGCTGCTGCGCGTCGTGGCGCAGGGCATCGCCAAGAGCCGCGACCCGCAGGCCGCAGACTCTTTGGTGCCGGTCTCGACGGGCGGCGACGGCGGCGCGGGCGGAGGCGTGTTCATCTACACGACCGACACCTTCGGCTAGTGTTAATCGGAGGGCGGGGCTCGGGCTCAGTCGCGCGCGTGCGTTTGCAGCCACAGCTCAAGGCTTACGAGCAGCCAGAGCTTGACGCCGTAGCGCCCCCACACGTCGCCGCGGTAGTCGAGCCATTCGCGGACGACTGCCCGGTCGAGGAAGCGCCGCGTGCGTGCGCTGCGCGAGAGGAGCAGGGCGGCCGCGCGCCGACGCCAGCGCTCGCGGAACCAACGCTGCACCGGCACCATCATCCCGCTCTTCGGCCGTTCGAGGATGGCCGCCGGCAGAAGGTCCGCGACCGCCGCCTTGAGCACGGCCTTCTCGCGCGCGCCTTCGAGCTTGTGGCGCGGCGGTATCTCCAGACTCAGCTCCACCACGCGGTCGTCGAAGAGCGGCGAGTGGCCGCGCAGGCCCGCGGCCCGCGTCAGGTTGTTCACCTTCGTCAGGATGTGGTCGGCCCCCTTGAAACGCGTGTTGACGAACATCAGGTTGTTCAGGTAGCTGCCCCGAGCGTTGAGGGCCTCGGCGAAGACCGAGGGCTCGTCACGCACCTCGTCCCACACCTCCGCGCGCAGCAGCCGCGGCAGGTCGGTCGAGCACTTCTGAAACGAGGCGAGGTAAGACTCGACGTGCGCCGCCGACTCTTTTGCCGCCGACCCTTTCGCCGGCCGCGCGTCTTCCGCCGTCCAGCCTTCGGGGAGTTCGCCGCGCCCGTCCCGGCCGTCGTGCGCCCCGACGATGACGGGCGGGCGGTAGAGCTGCCGCAGGAGCATCGGCTGGTTCTTCGGGCCGCCGAAGCAGGGGTCGCCGCCCTCGCCGTTGAGGATAGTGCCGACCGAGGCGCGCGCGGCGCGGCCGAGGACGAGGTTGGGCACGGTCAGCGGGTCGCCGATGGGATCATCTAGGTGGGCCATCGTCTCGGGCAGCAGGTCCCACATCATATCGGGCCTGATCTCGACGACTTCGTGCCTCGTTCGGCAGTGGTCTGAGACGAGCGAGGAGAATTCGAGCTCGTTCGGGCACTCGGCGCCGAAGTGTATCGAGTAGGTGTGGACGGGCGCGCCGTGCAGGCGCGCGGCGAGGGCCGCGACCGCGCTCGAATCGAGTCCGCCCGAGAGGTAGACGCCGACCGGCTCGCCGCCCGGCAGGCAGTCGCCGACGGCCCTTTCCAGCGCCGAGCGCAGGCGGGCGCCGTAGGCTTCGAGCGGCAGAGACTCTTCCGAGTCTCGTCCCTCTACGCGCCAGTAGGCGCGCGTCTCGTCGCCGGGCCGGCGCGCGACGGTGCCGGGCCTCAGCTCGCTCACGCCGCGCCACATCGTCCGGCCGCCGGGCACGAAGGCGCAGCAGAGATAATCGCGCACGGCCACCGCGTCCACCTCGCCCGCCGCCCCGCGCGCGACCTCGCGCAGGCGCCCCCCGGCACGACGCAAAGAACCTTCCGTCGTGTGGTAGAGCGTTTCGGCCCCGACGCGGTCGCGGACGAGCCACAGCTCCTGCCGGCCGCGATCCCAGACGCAGAAGGCGTAAGCGCCGGCGAGCAGTTCGGGCGTGCGCCCGCCGTGCTCTCGCCAGAGGGAGGCGACGAGGCGCAGGTCGGACGCGTCGCCGGATGCATCGCCGGGCACGGCACCGGGCGCATTGCCGGACTCTGTGCCCGCGCGTTCTCCGGAAGCGACTGCGCGCTCTTCGGGGGCGATTGCGCCCGCTCGTTCGAGCTCGGCCAGCAACCCTGCGCGGTTCGTCAGCCACACCTCGCCGGCCGCGACGAAGCGCCCCTCCGCGCAAGTCTCCCAGGGACCGGCGAGCACGGCGAAACCTTCGTCGCGCCAGAGCGGTTCCTCGCGCGTGCGGCCCACGTCGCCGTAGGCCACGCGCCAGCCCGAGACGGTCGCGTAGGTCCGGTGCCGGCGCGGCGCGAGCCAGGGGCGCCTCCGCGCCCACGTGTCGGCAAGAGTCATGGCCTGGCATTGTGTCAGCAGAGCGCGCCGCCGCGCCAGCGCGAACGCCGGCCCGCAGGACCGGCCGCGAACGACGCGCCCGCGACGGATGTGCCTCCGCGGCCGCTCGCGGCCGCTCGCGGTGGCCGTGGCCGCCGCCGCCGCGTCGGTCGCGCCAAACGCGCCGGAATCGTTGACACGACTCGCCGGGCGGGAGCACACTTCCGGTCGTCTTCCCGACTCCGGCCGGCTCTACCGACGCCCGAAGCCACGTGCGCGAACAGACCTTCCTCCCCTTCCGACTTACACACGGCCTCCTGGCCGAGACCGCGGGCGACGACTTCCCCTCGCGCCTCTCGGCCTGGTGCGGCGGACCGCTCGAACTCCCGCCCGACGGCACACACTTCGGCTTCGTCCACGAGGGCGAGGCCACGCTCGAAGCGGGCGGCGGTTCTTACACGCTGCGCGAGGGGATGTACTTCGCCGTGCCCTCTTCGTGCAGCGTCGGCGGCCCGGGCCGGGGCGTGGTCTTCACGCGGCCGGGCTACCGGGGCGTCTTCACCCTGGGCGGACCCGTCGAGCCGCGCGGGCGCCTGCGCTACATCGACGGCTGCACAGACAGCCTGCTCATCCCGCCGCAGACGCTCGGCGACCCCTGCCTCAACGCCCTCTACTTCCCGGCGAGCGTTTCGCAGACCGAGCACACGCACCCGTCGGCGCGCGTCGGCCTGGTCGTGCGCGGCGCGGGCCGGTGCCGCACGCCCGCGGCCGCCTATGCCCTCTCGCCGGGCCTCGCCTTCATCATCCGGGCCGGCGGCCGGCACAGCTTCGCCACCGAGGGCGAGGAGTTAATCGTCGTCGCCTACCACCCTGACAGCGACTTCGGCCCGACGCACGAGGCGCACCCGATGATTAACCGCACGATGATCGAGGGCGTCCCGGCCTCGCGGCTCGGGCTGATACACACGCGCGAGGAGGGGCCGCCGGAGAGCTGAAGCGTGAGGACGAAAGATGCGTAAGGACGAGAGATGACGAAAGAGACGAAAGATATGACGCGCATTCCCGACGGCCTCGGGCCGCGCCGCGCCCGCACAAATCCCTTGACGGCGATTCGTTTGCTGATAAGCTTGCGCGCGCCTGCCACCACAGTCACGAGGAGAAGAAGCCGTGCAGACCTTGAAGCTTGGTTCGGAGGGGGCCGACGTTGTCAAACTACAGGAGCGGCTCAAGGCCCTGGGCTTTAACCCCGGCCGCGTGGACGGAGACTTCGGGCCGGGCACAGAGGCCGCCGTCATCGCCTTCCAGCGCAGCGAGGAACTGCTGGCGGACGGAGTCGTCGGGGTCAGGACTTTAAAGGCGCTCGGCTTCGAGCCGGCGCCCGAGGCAGTCCTCACGGCCTCGGCGGTTCAGAACGTGAGCGTCGGCGTAGTCTCAAGGATGTTCCCGCACACGCCGCTCGACAACATCAAGAAGAACCTCCCGTTCGTCCTTGAGGCGCTCGAAGAGTGCGGGCTGACTGACAAGCGGATGGTCCTGATGGCGCTGGCGACCGTCCGCGCCGAGACCGAGAGCTTCCGCCCCATAGACGAGGGCAAGTCGCGCTTCAACACCTCGCCGGGCGGGCGCCCCTTCGACCTCTACGACCGGCGCAAGGATTTGGGCAACCAGGGGCCGCCCGACGGCTCGACCTTCAAGGGGCGCGGCTACATCCAGTTGACGGGGCGCGAGAACTACCGCGTCATCGGCTCGGACATCGGCATGGGCCGGCAGTTGCTCGACGACCCCGCGCTGGCGAACAAGCCCGACGTGGCCGCGAAGGTTCTGGCCTTCTTCCTCAAGCGGAAGGAGCGCGCCATCAAGGAGGCGCTGGCGGCCGGCGACCTGCGGACCGCGCGCAAGCTCGTCAACGGCGGCAGCCACGGCCTCGACCGCTTCGTCGAATCCTACAGAATCGGCGACGCCCTCCTCACCTGACGGCACCGCCTGACGACATCGCCTGACGACATCGCCTGACGACATCGCCTGACGAAGCTTCACCGAAGCCCCACCGAAGGGGCGCCTCGGACCGCTTCAGCCCTTCCTGGCGAACTTGAGGGCGACGCCGTTCATGCAGTAGCGCAGGCCGGTCGGCGCGGGGCCGTCTTTGAAGACGTGGCCGAGGTGCGAGTCGCAGCGGGCGCAGAGCACCTCGGTCCGAACCTCGGACAAACTCCGGTCCACCGCCTCCCTCACGTTCTTTCTTGAGACGGCGGCCCAGAAGCTGGGCCAGCCCGTGTTGGTCTCGAACTTAGTCTTAGAGCTGAAGAGCGGCAGCTCACAGCCGGCGCAGACGTATGTGCCCGGCGCGAAGAGCTTGTTGAGCGGGCTCGAACCCGGCGCCTCGGTCCCCTTCTGCCGCATCACCCTGTACTGCGCGGGCGAGAGCATCCGCCGCCACTCGGCGTCGGTCCTGCTGATCTTGCCCGCCGGCCCGCCGCGCTTCTGCCGCGTCGCGCCGGGGGCCGGCGCCGCGGCGCCCGCCGCCCCGAAGGTCAGGGCGAACGCGCCGAACGCCAGGCCGCGTGAAATGAAAGCTCGTCTCTTCATGGTTCGGGTGCTCCCGTCCGTAAGGGGCCGTAGAGGGTTGGCGCGTGGGACGGCGGCCGGGGCGCGCTTCGCTCGTGCGTCGAAGCGCGCCCCTGTCTGCCCCGCCGTAAACGCGCCCCCTAGTTGGGCATCAGGACAGTGTCCACGACGTGGATGACGCCGTTGGACTGGTAGACGTTGGCGATGGTGACGTTCGACATCCCGCCCTTCTCGTCCGTCAGGGCGACGCCGCCCATGCCGTTCGCGGTGGCGGTCAGGGTGTCGCCGCTGACGGTCCTGAGGGTGGCACGGCCGCCGCCCTTTTTGACGAGGCTCATCAGCTTCTTGGCGTCGTACTTGCCGGCGACGACGTGGTAGGTCAAAACCTTCGTCAGCATGCCCTTATTCTCGGGGCGCAGCAGCGTGGAGACCGCGCCCGAGGGCAGCTTGTCGAAGGCCGCGTTGGTGGGCGCGAAGACCGTGAAAGGCCCCTTACCCTTGAGGGTGTCGACGAGGCCGGCGGCCTTCACCGCGGCCACCAAGGTCGTGTGGTCCTGCGAGTTGACGGCGTTGTCAACGATGTCCTTAGTGCGGAGCATCGGCGCGCCGCCGACCATCGGATTTACCTGGGCCGAGGCGGCCGGTACGACGAACGCCGCGGCCAGCGCGAGCAGCATAAGACAGAACAGGTTCTTCATTCTTCTACCTCCGGTGAAATTAAGTTTGCGTCGAGGGATGTCGCTCGAAGTACGGACACCCCGCGTTAAGTGGATTGCCTGGAACTCATCGGCCGACATACTTCCCACTTCCCCCGTCTCTTCACACACGTCGCCCCTGCCCGCCGCGCGTTTCGCGCGCGAGCGGAGAGTGCCCGCGCTGCCTATAGCGCCGGGCTAATTCTCTCGGCGCGGCCCGGCGGCCGCGCGACTGTCTGGGCGGGGACGGCTTGTGCTCGATATACGCGGCGCGTGGTGGGTTCGGATTTGACGGCCGGCAGACTTTCTAGGCGGGGCGGCCTTCACCGTCAGAAGACGTTAGGGGCGCGGCCGGCGCTCGCGGCCGGCGGGGTAGCCCCGGCGTCGCCGTTCTAGTATATTTCTCACGCCTTGACGCTCTTCTATCCCAGGTCTCGAAGGCGGCCGAAGCAAAGAGGGTGATGCCCGCGCGCGCAGACGAAAAACCCGACGAGGCTCTCGTCCGCGAGGTGGCCCTCGGAGACGAAGGCGCCGTCGCCGCGCTCTACGACCGTTACGGCCCCATCCTTTTGGGCCTGCTGGTGCGTATATTAGGCAGCCGCGCCGAGGCCGAAGACGTTTTGCAGGAGACCTTCCTACAGGTCTGGCAGCGGGCCTCGCAGTTTGACCCGGAGCGCGGCCGCGCCTTCACGTGGCTGGTCACCATCGGCCGGAGCCGCGCCATAGACCGCCTCCGCTCGAACCGCTCGCGGGGCCGCACGGCGGACGTGATCATTGACGACGCGCAAAGGGACGCGGGCGCCGTCGCGGCCGACGACGAGGCCATCCGAACCGAGCGGCGCGAGATCGTGGGGCGTGCCCTCGGAGAGTTGCCCGGCGAGCAGCGCGAGGCCCTCGTGCTCGCCTACCTCGACGGCATGACGCAGACGGAGATCGCCGCCAGGCTGGGCCAGCCGCTCGGCACGGTCAAGACGCGCACGCGCTCGGGCCTGCTCAAGCTGCGCGGGCTTTTAAGAGACTCGTTCGGGTGAAGGCTTAAAGGCTTGGATTTTCGATGAGCCACGAAGAGTATAAAGAGATGGTCGCGCTCGAAGCCGCCGGCGGGCTGCGGGGGGACGAGTCGCGCCTCCTCTCAGACCACCTGGCGGCCTGCGACGGGTGCCGCGCCGAACTCGAAGAGTTGAGGGCGGTGGCCGCGACTCTCGCTTATACGGTGGCTCCCGTCGAGCCTTCGCCGGAGTTGCGGGCGCGCCTGCTCGCCTCGGTGAGGGGGCTGCGACAGCCGGCCTTCGAGGGGCGGCCGGCGGAGACGGAAGAAGCGCGTCAGCCCGCCGCGCGGCCGGCCGGCCGGGCCGGTGATTCTCCGGGAAGGCCCACGGCCGTCAGCGCGTGGCGCCTCCTGTGGGGCGCCCCCGCGTTGAGGTACGGGGCTCTGGCGACCGCGGCCGCCGTCCTGGTCCTCTGCGTCGCGCTGGCGTCGGCGTGGAGGCAGGCCGCGGAGCTGCGCGCGGAGGTCGCCAGGATGTCGCGGAGCCTGCAAGAGGCGCAGTTTGAAGCGTCGCGCGGCGGCGAGGAGATGGCGCGCATGCGCGAGGCCGTGGAGTTCATCTCCGCGGCCGAGAGTCTTGTGGCCTCGCTCAACGGGACCGACGCCTCGCCGCTCTCGCGCGCCAAACTGGTCTACGACGAGCGCGAGGGGCGCGCCCTGCTCTTCGTGTCGGGACTGCCGCCCGCGCCCCCCGGCAAGGCTTACCAGCTATGGTACGTCGTCGGCGACAGGCCGCTGCCCGGCGGCGTCTTCACGCCCGGCGCCGCCGGCGAGGCCCTGCTCCGCGACCGCATCCCCGAGGGCGGTCGCGCGGCCGGGGCGTTCGCGGTCACGCTCGAACCGGCCGGCGGCGTCAGCGCGCCGACCGGCGACAAGTACCTCCTCGGCGCCGCCTCTTAATCACGCGCGACGGCCGGCGCGGCCCCGGCCGAAACTCCAGGACGACTCTTCGACAGGGAGGGAAGAAAGTGAAGCGAATCTGGCTGGTGTTAATAGTGGCGTCGGCCGCCTGGGCCGGCGCGGCGGAGGGAGGCGCCGGGGCCGTCGCTCCGCCGCAGGACCGCGGCGAGCAGAACCGGGGCGAGACGGCCGGGAAGGGCGGGGCGAAAGAGAAGGACGTGGCGGAAGAAAAAGTCTCCGGCCCGCTCGGAGCGAAGACCAACCCCGTTCGCTGCGAAGGCCCGAGGGGCGAGCGGCAGTACCTCTCGCGCCTGCGCTGCCCCGACGGCGAGCCCCCGCAGTTCTCGCGCATCGGCAGCTTCGGCGCGGGGCCATACGGCAACATCCTCGACGGCTACAGGGTCAAGTGCGAGGGCTCGGACGAGACCACGGTCTTCATGGACATGTACCACCGGGGCCACGTCGAGAGAGAGGCCGTGCCCGGCTTCACCATAGTTGACTGAGGCCGGGCGGCCGCATGACTACGCCCCGCCCCGGCGGACCGCCGACGCCTCCCCGAAGCGGCCAATCGGTCACCCCTCCAGCGGGCTCCTGACGCCCCGCCCGCCCCGCCCGAGCACGTGCGTGTAGATCATCGTGGTCGAAACGTCCGCGTGCCCGAGCAGCTCCTGGATGGTGCGGATGTCGTAGCCGTCTTCGAGCAGGTGCGTTGCGAAGCTGTGGCGCAGCGTGTGACAACTGCCCGGCTTCGTGACGCCCGCCCTCCTGACTGCCTCCCTCAAAGCCTTCTGGAGTGCCGTCTCCGCCAGGTGGTGCCGTCTCTCCTCGCCCGTCCGCGGGTCGAGCGAGCGGCGCCGGGCCGGGAAGACGTACTGCCAGCACAACTCGCGCGCGGCGTTCGCGTACTTGCGCGCCAGCGCGTGAGGCAGGTGAACGCGCCCGAACCCCTCACGCACGTCCATCTCGTGCAGCGCCCGTACCCTCTCCAACTGCCGCCCCAGCGGCTCGACGAGCGAGGGCGGCAGGACGGTGACGCGGTCCTTGCCGCCCTTCCCGTCGCGGACGACGAGCTGGAGGCGCGCCGCGTCAACGTCCTTGACCCTCAGGCGGACGCATTCCATCAGGCGCAGCCCTGACCCGTAGAGCAGCGAGGCCATCAGCCACGCCTCCGGCCGCAGGTGGCCGAGCACTGCCCTGACCTCCTCCCTCGTGAAGACGACCGGCAGCCTCCTCGGCCGCTTCGCCCGCACGACCTCGTCAACCCACTCCACCTGCCGGCCTAGCACCTCGCGGTAGAGAAACAGCAGCGCCGAGAGCGCCTGGTTCTGGGTCGAGGCGGCGACATCACGCCGGACGGCCAGGTGGGAGACGAAGGCGCTGACCTCGCCCGCGCCCATCTCGTCCGGGTGGCGCTTGCCGAAGAAAATGATGTACTCGCGTATCCAGCGGACGTAAGCCTCTTCGGTGCGGATACTGTAGTGGCGCGCGCGCAGAGCTTCTCTCACGCGGCCGAGAAGCTGTGACATAATGTTGTACTCCGCGGGAAGGTCGGCGCCGGTGGGAAGGCGTCTAAATCAGGAGGGTGGGAGAAGCAAAATACGACCCCGGCGGGAAGAAATCAAGCGGAATCGGGCCGCCGCCCCGGCTTAGGCGCCCCAACTTCCCCGAAGCCTTGGCGCCTATCAGTCCCGGATAAAACCAGCTACGCCCAGACCGCCACCTTTACCAGCAGCCAATTGTACGCCTACTATGCGTTAGGCCCCGTCGCAGAGCGGAAAGGCAAGGCAGAAGCTCAGGCGTGTAGAATGTGGATGAACGCTCCGCGTGATAGTGAACCTGATTCGCAGGCGGAGGCTTGACGGAGGGTGCTGAATTTCAATGGAAGTGCAACA